>NZ_VFVP01000004.1:0-545278 GCF_006442175.1 Mesorhizobium sp. B2-3-14
GTCTTGCCATGGTCGACGTGACCAATCGTGCCGATGTTCACATGAGGCTTGGTGCGCTCGAATTTACCTTTTGCCATAGTCTCTTTCCTTGGACGGCCTGGACCTTCAGTTCAGTCGAATGCGGGGCGATTAGCGACAAAGGCCAAAAAACACAAGCGTCTTTTGCCCGGGCGCCATCTCACTCGGCCAGAACCCATGATCCGATTGCGGGGATGTGGCGCTGATATGGGGATCCGTCTTTGAAAATGGAATGGGCGAAAACCGAGGGAGCAAAGCGAGGATTGCTCGGGTCTCCACGTCAGTCGCTGTCGGATTTATCGGCGGTTCATGGCCCATTGCGGCGGCGATCCGCGTCTGATTTCCTGCGCCGATGTATTTCATCCCGACTGCCGTTCGCGGCCCGCTGTTCATGATCGTCTCGACCGGGTCCTATCTGGTCAACGACACGATGATGAAGCTCGCCACGTCGGGTTTGCCCTCCTACGAAGTGCTCTTCCTGCGCGGTGCCGCGGCAACGCTGTGGGGCCTTCCGCTGTTGTTTGCGCTCGGCTACGGCAAGCAAATCCCGCTGATCTTCGACAGGCGGGTGCTGCGCAGGAACCTCCTCGAACTGGCGGCGATCCTCTGTTACGTCGTCGCGCTCGCCAACATGCAGATCGCCGATTCCACCGCGTTGGGGCAGATCACGCCGCTGCTGATGCTGGTCGGCTCCTCGATCCTGTTTGGCGAGCGTATCGGCGGCCAACGCATGGCGCTGATCGGGCTGGGCTTCATCGGCGCGCTGATGGTGGCGCAGCCCACCATGCAAGGCATTTCGATCTATGCCTTGCTGGCGCTCGGCAACGCGACGTTCGCCGCCGCGCGCGATCTGGCCGGCCGCAAGATCGCCGCCGAAGTGCCAGGAATGATCGTGGCGATCTCGGCGGTCGTCGTGGTCCTGATCGGCGCAGGCGCCGCGCACCTGGTTTCCGAGCGCTGGGTGGCGCCGGAGGCGCACCACCTGATGCTGATGGCGGGAGCCGGTTTCTTCCTGATCTTCGGCCACTTCTTCATCTTCATGGCCTATCGCGTCGGGCCGACCGGCGCGGTGGCGCCGTTCTATTACTGCTTCACGGTCTGGGCCGTCATTTCGGGGCTGCTGGTGTTCGGGCAATTCCCCAATGCACTGGCGGTCTGCGGCATCCTGCTGGTTGTCGCCAGCGGGCTGACCATCGTGTCGCTGGACCAGCGCAAGCGTCGGCTGGCCGTGGTCGCCTGATCCGCGGCGGCGCACCGGCATAATAGCTTCCGACACCGTGAGCGCGGTCAGCACCGACGGCGGATCATCGCAATTCAGAATTCGGCAGCCGATAATCTGCCGATCGCGTCTAGATGGTCCGCTTGCCAGCGAACTGATGATAGGCCCACAACACCACGACGGCACCCACGACGGCGACGATCAGGCTATAGATGTTGAGGCCGGTCACACCCGAAGCACCGAAGGCGCTGAAGATCAGCCCGCCGACAATGGCGCCGACAATGCCGAGCACGATATCCATGATCATGCCCTGACCGGTCTTGTTGACGATCTTACTGCCAATGAACCCGGCAATGACGCCGAGAATGATCCAGCTGATGATACCCATTTTTTCCTCTCCATTCCTCCGCCAACCGGACATTTTCATATGATTGTCAAAAGCTCAAGCCAGCTTGAAATTCCCCCCGAATGCGCCATTGTTGAAGACGGGCTGGGCTTGGTTGAAATGGAGGATCCACTATGGGACTTTTTGACAACGCCGTTCCCGGCGGCAATATCACCAAACCGCTGATGATCGCGCTCGGTGCGCTGCTGGTTGGGAAGATGCTGAGCGGCAGAAGCGCCGAACAGCCGGACCAGGCTCAGGCGCCGGCGCCCGCCGATCCCACGCCTGTCGGAACCGCGTCCGGTGACGGTGGGCTGCTCGGCGGACTGGGCGGGCTGCTCGACAAGCTCAAGAACGCCGGCCATGGCAATGTCGCCGACTCCTGGGTCGGCACCGGGCAGAACCAGTCAATCGGGGCCAATGAGTTGGGCAACGCGATCGGACCGCAGGTCATTCGCGAGATCGCCCAAAGGACGGGGCTCGACGAGCAGGAGCTGCTCAAGCAGCTATCGGCCGCCTTGCCCGGCATCGTCGACAAGCTGACCCCGAACGGCCAGGTACCGCAACAGCACCAGGTCGCCTCCGCCTTCAACAGCTGACGCGGCGCCCACCAATGCCTGAAGCGCTGCGCGCCTGCCGCGCAGTGTTTCGGCTTGCCGGTTGTAAAGTTGAAAATCTGGAGCGGGTAGCGGGAATCGAACCCGCATATTCAGCTTGGAAGGCTGCTGCTCTACCACTGAGCTATACCCGCACCTGGCACTGAAGTACCGGATTCACCCGAAAAGCGCCATGCCTTTTCGGTCCGATGCTTTATACGTTTCAGGCTTCCGGGCCGGCAGTGGTGGAGAGGGTTGGATTCGAACCAACGTAAGCTAAGCTAACGGATTTACAGTCCGTCCCCTTTAACCACTCGGGCACCTCTCCAGTCTGCCGCCGGAGCCATGCAACGAGGCATTCTTGCCGATCCGGACCCGAGATAGATGTCTTCTCCGAAACCAGCGAAGCGCCTTATGGCGGCAAGGCCATTGGGTGTCAACCGCGCGGCCACGGTTTTTCGATGTTGTTCGCCGGCTGCGGCGACAGGGCATATCCTTGGCCGGAGGAGACGGCTATAGAAGCCGGCCATGAGCAACAATTCCAACACCCCCAAAGACACCCATTACGCCAAGCTGCGCCGCGCCTTTCGCGACGAGAAGAGCGGCGGCGCGCCGGCGTTCAAGCCACGGCAACCAGTGCCACCAGGCGAAAACGCAGCCGACGGGCTGGTGCGACTCTATGGCCTGCATACGGTGCGCGCGGCACTCGACAATCCGCGCCGCCGGATCAAGAAAATGCTGGTGACGCGCAATGCGGCCGAACGGCTCGAGATCGCCGATCTCGCCGCCCTGCCCTTCAAGGCTGAACTGGTCGAACCCAGGGACATCGACAAGATTACCGGATCGGACGCTGTGCACCAGGGGGTGCTGATCGAGGCCGAGCCGCTGAAGCCCAAGCGCCTCGACGCACTTGGCGACACAAGGCTGGTGCTAGTGCTCGACCAGGTCACCGACCCGCACAATGTCGGCGCCATCCTGCGTTCGGCGGTCGCTTTCGGCGCTGGCGCGCTGATCACCACGGCGCGCCACAGCCCGCAGGAATCAGGCGTGCTGGCAAAATCCGCCTCCGGTGCGCTTGAGCATATCGACCCGGTCGAGGTGAAGAACCTCGCCGATGCGCTCGGCCAGTTGCACGAAGCGGGCTTCCAGACCATCGGGCTCGATTCGGACGGGCCGGCTGAGCTCGAAACCAGCTTTGCTGGCGACAGGATCGCTTTGGTGCTCGGCGCCGAGGGCAAGGGCCTGCGGCAGAAGACGCGCGAGACGGTGACGACGCTGGCCAGGCTCGACATGCCCGGCGCCATCCGCTCGCTCAATGTGTCGAACGCGGCGGCGGTGAGCCTTTATGCGGCGCGGGCATTTCTGAAGCGCGGCTGACTGGAAGCGGCAAGCCTCCCGCCAGAAATCAAAACGGGTCCCGGCGATGCTTGCCGGAACCCGTTGCTGGGTTAAGACGGAAGTTGACGGCCTGGGAACGTTACGCCGCCCTCTTCCGACCTATGCCGCTTTGATTTCTCTTGCCTCCTTGCCGATTTCGAAATTCGCCATCCGCTCCAGCGCCCTCACCAGCGCGGAATGATCTTCCTTCGCGCCGCCATTGGCGGCGCAGGAATTGAACAGTTGCTGGGCGGTCGAGGTGTTGGGCAGCGACACACCAAGCGCCTTCGCACCCTCCAGCGCCAGGTTGAGATCCTTCTGGTGCAGTTCGATGCGAAAGCCCGGCGCGAAGGTGCGCTTGACCATGCGCTCGCCATGTACTTCGAGAATGCGCGAGGCGGCCAGCCCGCCCATCAGCGCCTGCCTGACCTTGGCTGGGTCGGCCCCAGCTTTTGAGGCAAAAACAAGCGCTTCGGCGACCGCTTCAATGGTCAGCGCGACGACGATCTGGTTGGCGACCTTGGTGGTCTGGCCGACACCATTGGGTCCGACCAAAGTGATGTTCTTGCCCATTTTCTCGAACACGGGTTTTGCGCGCTCGAAGGCCGGTTCCTCACCACCGACCATGATGGTAAGCGAAGCCGCCCTGGCGCCGACCTCGCCGCCGGAAACCGGCGCGTCGAGATAGTCGCAACCGAGATCGTTGATCCTTTTCGCGAAGTCCTTTGTCTCGATCGGCGAGATCGAACTCATGTCGATCACCAGCTTGCCCTTGGCCAGGCCGGACGCGACTCCGTTGTCGCCGAACAGCACATCGGCCACCTGCGGTGTGTCGGGAACCATCAGGATGATGATCTCGGCGGCCCTCGCGACGGCGGCATGGCCGGCGACCGACTTCAGACCCTTGGCGACGAGATCGGCCGGCGGTTTTGAGCGGTGGTCGCTGGCGATGACGCTGTAGCCGGCCGCCAGCAGATGCCCCGCCATCGGCGCGCCCATGATGCCCAGCCCGATGAAGCCGATGGTTTCCATTGCTTCTCTCCGTTTTTTGTCAGATCGGGTTCCTTCACGCCCAGAGGGGGCGCAACAGAACGCGACCTGAATTGCAAGATTCTTGACAGCTAAGCGGCAGCACTTCCCTGCCCGGTCAGTTCCCTGAACCACCCCAGACCGGCCTCCGTCCCTGCCTTCGGCTTGTACTCCGCGCCAATCCAGCCGGCATAACCGATCTGGTCGATATGTTCGTAGAGGAAGGGATAGTTGATCTCGCCCGTCCCCGGCTCGTGACGGCCGGGATTGTCCGCAAGCTGGATATGCGCGATGCGGCCGAGGTTTGCCTCGATCTTGCGGGCGAGATCCCCCTCCATGATCTGCATGTGGTAGATGTCATATTGCAGGAACAGGTTCTTCGAGCCGACGCGGTCGATCAGCGCCAGCGCCTGGTCGGAGTAGTTGAGGAAGAAGCCCGGGATATCGCGGGTGTTGATCGGCTCGATCAGCAGCTTGATGCCGGCTTGGTCGAGTTTCTCCGCCGCGAAAGCCAGGTTCTCGGCAAAGACATCCTCCAGCACCTTGCGGTCGACGTTGGCTGGCGCGATGCCGGCCAGGCAGTTGACCTGCCCGCAGCCAAGTGCCTGCGCGTAGGCGATCGCCTTGGCAATGCCTTGGCGGAATTCCGGCACGCGGTCCGGCAGCACGGCGATGCCACGCTCGCCCTTCGCCCAGTCGCCGGCGGGCAGATTGAACAGCACTTGTGTCAGGCCGTTCTTCTTCAGCCTCGCGGCGACCACCTCGGGCGCATGATCGTAAGGGCCGATATATTCGACCCCCTTGAAGCCGGCGCGGGCGGCGGCATCGAAACGGTCGAGGAAATCATGCTCGCCAAAGAGCATCGACAGATTGGCTGAAAAACGCGGCATTCTTTTTTCTCCTTTTCTTGCCTGGAACCAAAGCCGTGTTGAGTTCAGGTCAGGCCGAGTCGGAAATCGTGGTTTCCGAGAACCGGAGCGGAGCGTACTTTTCGTACATGAGCACCGGAAGCGCAGGAAGCCACCGTTTGCAGGCCGGCCTCACCTGAATATCAGCATGGCTTAGTCCAGCATCACGATCGCGGTGGGCGCGTCTTCCTGATGTTCGGCAAGGTCTTCGAATTCGGTGATCTTGTCGATCTCGGTCCCCATCGAGATGTTGGTGACCCGTTCGAGAATGAATTCGAGCACGACCGGAACCTGGTGTTCCTTCAGCAACCGCTGCGCTTGCTTGAAGGCGCCGGCGAATTCCTCCGGCTTGCGCACCCTGACTGCCTTGCAGCCCATTGCCTCGGCGACGGCGACATGGTCGACGCCATAGCCCGCCTCCGGATCGTCGGCCCGGTTGATGTTCTCGAAGGCAAGGCTGACTTCATAGTCCATAGAAAAGCCGCGCTGCGCCTGGCGGATGAGGCCGAGATAGGCATTGTTCACGACGACGTGGATATAGGGCAGCTTGTGCTGCGCACCGACCGCCAGTTCCTCGATCATGAACTGGAAGTCGTAGTCGCCCGACAGCGCCACTATGGTGCGCTCGGGATCGGCGGCGCGCACGCCGAGTGCGGCCGGCAAGGTCCAACCGAGCGGGCCGGCCTGGCCGCAATTGATCCAGTTGCGCGGCTTGTAGACATGCAGGAACTGAGCGCCGGCGATTTGCGACAGGCCGATGGTGGTGACATAGGTGACGTCACGCCCGAACGCCTTGTTCATCTCCTCGTAGACACGCTGCGGCTTCAGCGGCACCTGTTCGAAGTGGGTTTTGCGCTTCATCGTCTTCTTGCGGCCCTGGCATTCCCTGGCCCAGCCCGACCAATCGCGCAGCCTGCCCGCCGTCTTCCACTCGGTGGCGACGTCGAGCAGCATCTTCAGTGCAGCGCCGGCATCCGAAACGACGCCGAGATCGGGGGCGAAGACACGGCCGATCTGTGTGGGCTCGATGTCGACATGGATGAATTTCTTGCCCTTGGTGTAGACGTCCACCGAACCGGTGTGACGGTTGGCCCAGCGGTTGCCGATGCCGAAGACGAAATCGGCTTCCAGCATGGTGGCGTTGCCGTACCGGTGCGAGGTCTGCAGCCCGCACATGCCGGCCATCAGCCGGTGGTCGTCAGGAATCGCGCCCCAGCCCATCAGCGTCGGAATGACCGGAACGCCCGTGATCTCGGCAAACTCGATCAACAGGTCGGACGCGTCGGCATTGATGATGCCGCCGCCGGCAACGATCAGCGGCTTCTCGGCCGCGTTGAGCATCGCCAGCGCCTTTTCGGCCTGGGCGCGCGTCATCGCCGGCTTGAATGGCGTCAGCGGCTCATAGGCATCGATGTCGAACTCGATCTCGGCCAGTTGGACGTCGACCGGCAGGTCGATCAGCACCGGACCCGGCCGCGACGAGCGCATCAAATGGAACGCTTTTTGCAGCGCCATCGGCACCAGATAGGGCTCCATCACCGTCACCGCCCATTTGGCGACGGGCGCAGCGATCGCGGCGATGTCGACAGCCTGGAAATCCTCCTTGTTCAGCCGCGCGCGCGGCGCCTGGCCGGTGATGCACAGGATCGGAATGGAATCGGCCGCGGCCGAATAGAGCCCGGTGATCATATCGGTGCCGGCCGGCCCCGATGTGCCGATGCAGAGGCCGATATTGCCCGCCTTGGCTCGGGTATAGCCTTCGGCCATATGCGAGGCGCCCTCGACGTGGCGGGCAAGGACATGGCGGATCGTGCCCCTCGCCTTCAATGCCGAGTACAGCGGATTGATCGCCGCACCCGGCACGCCGAAGGCACAGGACATGCCTTCCTTTTCGAGAACGAGAACAGCGGCATCGACAGCGCGCATCCTGGCCATTTCCAGCCTCCACGAGATGATTGTTGGATGGCTAAGGATGTCATCGGGCGGGCGCTTTTTCAATTTTTTCAGAATATTTTTTCATTTCTAATAAACGGCTCTTACCAACTGATTTTGTTTCCTTTTCTCTTTTCCAGGATTTGCACCGAGAATTTCACGAAAAACTTTTTCATTGCATCTTGGGAGAAACGGGCGAGAATGCCAGCCCATGGAAACGAGCGAAAAACGTCAGCGTGGCCGCCCGCGCGCCTTCAATGGTCCGGCCGAAGCTGCCTCGGTGCAGTCGCTCGACCGGGCCTTGCGTATCCTGGCCATTGTCGCCGAAGGCAGCGGCCTGTCGCTGAGCGAGATATCGGCGCAGAGCGGGCTTGCCGCCTCCACCGCCTACCGCATGCTGACGACACTCGAAAACCACGGCATGGTCGAGTTCGATACATCGGACCAGCTCTGGTCGATCGGCGTCGAGACCTACCGCATGGGCGCGGCGTTCCTGCGCCGCCGCAAGCTGGTCGACCGCGCCCGTATCGTCATGCAGGAACTGATGGAGAAGACCGGCGAGACCGCCAATCTCGGCGTCGCGGAAGACGATTGCGTGGTCTTCGTCAACCAGGTCGAGACGCACCAGGCGATCCGCGCCTTCTTCCGGCCGGGCACGCGCAGCCCTTTCCATGCCTCGGGAATCGGCAAGGCGGTGCTGGCGCATCTCGAACCGGAGCGCGTCGGAACCATCCTGCGCAAGGCGGGCCTGCAGCGCTATACGGACAAGACCCTTTCCGACATCTCCGCCCTCGCACACGATCTGGCCGTCATCAAGCATCGCGGCTGGTCGGTCGACGATGAGGAGCGCCATCCCGGCATGCGATGCGTGGCCGCCGCCATCTTCAACGAGTATGGCGAGCCGATCGGTGGCGTTTCCGTGTCCGGGCCGACGGTGCGGGTCACGCCCGAGCGGCTGGCCGAGATCGGCCCGCTGGTGCGCGACGCGGCGGCCGAAGTGACGAAAATGATCGGCGGCTCGAAGGCAGGCTGATCAAGGGATAGACCAGACGCGCCGAAAATCGCTGCATGCCGCCGGCTGCATGGGATTTGACCGTCTTGCCGTCGCGTTCGAATGCATGCGAAAGGGCGCGCATGAGGAAAGTGGTTCAGCTTCTGCTTGCCGTTTCGCTGTGCGGATGTGTGGCGGCGGCACCACGACCCGATACCGGCGACCAGCGGGTCAATCCCATCCCGATCTCGCTCGCGCTGGAGGAGATCATCACGGCCGGTATCCGCCAGCGGCTGCCGGATTCAGCCTCCGCCAGGTTCGGAACCATGTTAGCAGGCGAGCGAATGCTTGATGGCCGCCAGGAGATCGTGGTTTGCGGCACCGTCAATGCCTCGTCCGGCGTCGGCGACAAGCCATTCATCGCCAAGGTCTACCCGGACGCCGCAAGCCACTTCGAACTGGTCGCGATGGGCGACGAGACCGAGGCTGCCCGGCTTCAGATTGGCGGCACCTGCCGCGCGGCCGGTCTGCCGATCCTCGACCCGAAGATGCACCTCTAGAAAGACGGTCTTCAAACGACGAAGAGGGGCTGCCTCGCAACCCCTCTTTCCAGTCGCCCGCCGCCACTCAGAGCCGGCAGTAATGGCTGTAGCCGTCACGGCCGATATAGGTGTCGGAGTCCGGATCGTAGCTGGAGTAGCGATCGAAGCAGCGGCGGACGTGCCAGGAACCGCCATCTTCATCGACATAGACGGTGCGCGGCTGCTGCTGGGCAAGCAGGCTGCCGAGAACGAAACCGCCGACGCCGGCGGCGATGCCGATGCCGAGGCCGTGGTGATGCGAGTGGGCAGCAGAGGGCTGGACGGTGCCGACCAAAGCGGTGGCGGCGACGGTGGTGGCGATGAGGCCGGAAACGAGTGTGCGCTTGAACATGATGATCTCCTTGCTTCGTTTGGAGAGGCGAGCCATCCGCCTCTTGATGATCTGTCGTTGCGGCAAGGAAAAAGGTTCGACGGGGTTTTGATTTTTTTCGAAGAGCAGGAATTCGCTGGCTGAAAAGGCGTGGCGACCCTCGCCGACGTTGATCATCCATTCCGGCACTTCAGGCACCTTGCGCCGATCGGTCATCGTCCGTGACGGCGACTGGAAGCGCCGCGTTCGATGAGAAAAGGGCGGCCGAAGCCGCCCTTTGCTGGAGGTTTCAATCAAGCCGCCAGGCTGCGCTCAGTAGAGGATGATGTGGCGGTGGTGGTGATGACGATGATGGTGATGGCCATAGACCCACCAGTAATCCGGATAGTCCGGGTAATCCTGGTAGTAGAGGTAGTCGTCGAAATGACGATGATGATGATGCATGCCGTGAGCCGACGAAGACTGAACGGTGCCGGCGAGCGCGCCGGTTGCAACGACGATGGCGACGATGCTGGAAACGAAACTGCGCTTGAACATGATGATCTCCTGGATCTCTGATCGAGGCGACCATTCGCCTCTGAGGATCAGTCGGCGCGCCGCGGCGAAAGGTTCGACAGATCTGGAGATTTTTTTGGCGCACTGTTGGCGAAACTGAGTAGGCAGCACCGGCTCGCGCCATGACCGGCAGCAATTGCTCACCACTCCCCACTCCCCACTCCCCACTCAGCCCATGCCGGTGATATGCCGAAGCCAGAAGGCGAGCGCGATAAAGCCGATGAAGGTGGTGACGCCTGTCCAGTCGACATTGGCCTTCTTCACATCGCTGATGAGCTTCACCAGCAGCATCCACGCCACGACGACGATAGGGAGAATGATGACAAGCCTGATCATGCGACACTCCGTTCAGCGCATTGCACTTACCCTGATGTAGGAAGCGCGTTCGCGGATTTCAGCATGCGGACGCGTGGGCATCCTCCACCACGGCTGATGCCCAAAAACGGAGTTTTGTCTTTACTGGCGCAACAAATATGCTAACCGGAGCGCCGTGCCCTTGTAGCTCAGCTGGTAGAGCAGCGGTTTTGTAAACCGAAGGTCGGCGGTTCGATTCCGTCCGGGGGCACCACCCTACGCTCTTCGAGCTCCGGGTGGCAGGCCACCCCAAGCCCGTAGGGACGCAGGAGTGTCCTCCGAAAACCCCCTTGTAGGGCGATTACGTCGCCACCCCCCTTTACGAAGCGCTCGCGATTTGGGCCGACACGTTCGTCCTGGTGAACGTATTCCTCACCCTCACAGACTTATAGACATAAGCGGCCCAGATGCCGGTCACCACAAACCAAGCCATGGGGGCCGCCAGCGCGTTGCCAGCGAGCACCTTGTTTACCGGAACGCCCAGGATTGACGAAATCCAGATCGTATCCAGGATAAACACAACAGGAATCGCAAACCATTGGCAGAGAAACAATTGCGGGAATCGACGGCTTCGCCGCAGCATTGAAACCAGCACCACCAGCTGAAGCGCCAGAAATGCCAGATTGAGGGCAACCTCGCCATACACAGCCAGAGAGCCGTTTGGGAGGTCATGAGTTGCTGGTAGCCGTCGGCGGAATTGCCGAAATCGGCGAGCGTGCGCAGCGGTGACAATGTCTGACCGATAGCCAGCAGCATCAGCCAGCCACCGAAGCCCACAAGTGACTCAGGATTCTGCGACGGCTTCGCGGCTGACCGGACAGCAAAGAAAACAGGCACGCCGATCAGCAGCAGCACGATCGCCCAATGCCAGATGGAAAACGTCCCCATTTACCTTCCCCCTTTTTATACCCCTATAAGTTGTAGCAGATTTCAAACTCAACTCAAGAGCCAATCATCGCGTAAGACGCCGTCCGATGCCGAAGCGACAACTTCTCCTGCCTGCTCCTGACGCCCTCACACTCCGATCGCCGCCACCAATATCCGGTTCTGCCGCCGTATCGCGGCCCTCAACTCCGGTATCCTGGCTTCATCCCGCTTCACGAATTCGATGAACATCATGTTCATGTTGTTGAAGATCAATTCGCCGAGTGCCGTGCCGTCGATATCCTGCCGCACTAGGCCGATCTCCTGAAGGCGGGCGATCAGCGCGCGGATCTGTTCGGTGAGCGAGCGGTCGAGGCCAGTATAAGCCTGGCCGAACGGGCTGTCGGGCAGTTGCGTCGAGATCGCCATCGCCTGCCGCCACATCTCCTTGCTGAGATAGTGCAGCGAGTGCTCGATATAGATGCCGATCAGCGTGTCCAAGGCGTCGCCGACATTGGCGGGCGGCCGGGCGACCACGCCGCGCCCGGCATTGAGCACCTCGTCGACTTCCATCGAGACGATGGCGCCGAGAATATCGCCTTTGTTCTGGTAGTAATTGTAGATGGTGCCGATCGAGACTTCGGCTTGCGCGGCGATCGTCTCGATCTTGGCGCCCTCATACCCGGCCTCGCGGAAAAGCGCCGCCGCCGCCTCGATGATACGCCGGTGGCGATCCGCCTTTTGCCTTGCCCGCAATCCGCTCATATCAGCCTCTTGTCACAAAAACAGAATTGACTCAATTTTAGAATTGGTTCAGTTTTTTGCAAGAAGCCACAAAGGCAAGGGAGAACACTCGATGTCCGTCAAATCCGGCAATCCGCTTTCCGTCCTGAAGCGCCAGATGCACGCTGCATGTGCCGCCACGGCATTGCTGCTTGCGGCGGGCAGCCTCGCCGAAGCCGCCGATCTCAACGCGCTGATCTGGTGCGACCATTCCGATCCGGCGCTGCTGCAGCCTTTCGAGGAGGCCAACAACGTCAAGGTCAACGTCAAGGAATTCGAAGGCACCGGGGCTGGGCTGGCCATCGTCGAGCAGTCGCAGCCCGGCGACTGGGATGTGATGGTGATCGATAGCATCGACGTGCCGCGCGGCGTCGAGAAAGGCCTGTTCGAGCCGCTGCCGGAAGACAAGCTGCCGTTCGCCGATCTCTTCCCGCAGGTGAAGATGGACGGCTCGACCATTGTCGGCGGCAAGCGCTACGGCATCACCGAAAAGTTCGGTTACAACACGATCGGCTTCAACAAGACAAAGGTCGATCCGGCGGACATGCAATCCTTGGCGTCGCTGACATCAGACAAGTACAAGGGCAAGGTCGCCATCTACGATTATTATCTCCCCGTCATCGGCATGGCGGCATTGGCCATCGGCAAGAAGACGGCCGATCTCACGGAAGCCGACCTGCCCGCGCTCAAGGAAGAGCTGCTCAAGATGAAGGCCAATGCCAAGCTGGTCGGTGAAGTCACCGCCAGCCAGACGGCGCTGGCGACCGGCGAGGTCGACATATTGGTCGGCGGCGGCGAATGGGTGACGGCAGGGCTGGCCAAGGAAAACCCGGCGCTGGACTTTTCCATTCCAAAAGAAGGTGCGGTGCTGTGGTCGCAGTCGCTCGCCATGTTCAAGGATTCCAGGAACAAGGACATGGCGCTGAAATTCATCCAGTACATACTGAGCCCCGAGGGCCAGGCACGGCTCGCCACCTCGTCCTGTTACTGGGGCATGCCGTCCAACACCAAGGCCGCATTGACCGACGACCAGAAAAAGGTCCTGCGCTTCGACGAGCAGCCCGGCTTCCTCGCCCGTGCGCAGGCCTATCCGGCGCCGAGCGCCGACCTCGACAAGAAGATGCAGGATATGTGGACCGAAATGCTGCAGGCCAAGTGAGCCGATACGCTGATGAGCGCCGCGGGAAACAGTGAGGGCGCGCGGACAGGCCGTGCCCTTCCCTGGGCGCTGGTCACACCGGCACTTGGCTGGACGCTTCTCTTCTTCGTGCTGCCCTTCGTCGCCATGGGGCTTTCGAGCTTCACCGCGCAGGAGGGCGGCGGGGGCACCCTGTCCAACTACAGCCAATTCTTCACCAACCCCGCCTACTGGCAGGCGATGGTGAACTCGCTGCAGGTCACCGCCATCGTCACCGTGGTTTCCGTGCTGCTTGCCTATCCCTTCGCCTGGATTCTGGCCGAACAGGTTCCTGAACGCTGGCAGCGGCTGGCGCTGATGCTGGCCGTGCTGCCGTTCTGGACCTCCTATGTCGTGCGCTCCTACTCCTGGCTGCTGGTGCTGGCGCAGAACGGCGTCATCAACCGGGCACTGACTGGCATTGGCGTGGTCTCCGAACCGCTGCAGCTCGCCAATACGCGCCTGGCCACCGTCACAGGCTTCGTGCATTTCTTCGTCATGCTTTTGACGCTGACCATCTTCGCCAATCTGAAGCAGCTCAGCCCCAGTTACCGCAAGGCCGCCGCCGATCTCGGCGCCGGACCGGTGCGCACCTTCCTGCATGTCATCCTGCCATTGACCTTGCCCGGCATCATGGTCGGCGCTTTTCTCACTTTCGTGCTGTGCATCGGCGACTACATCACGCCGCAGATCCTCGGCGGGAACAACGAGCTTCTGATGCCGCAGCTGGTGATGATGCAGATCGGCCGGCGCGGCGATTTTCCATTGGCCTCGGCGCTGTCGATCATCCTGATGGCGGTCGTGACCATCGCCTATCTCGCCTGCGCCCGCTGGCTAAAGATCGAGCGGACCTGATCATGCGCAGCATTGGCCGCATCGCTTCCTGGATTTACGCGCTTGCCGTCTACGGCTTCATCTTCCTGCCGGTCGTCGTGCTGGTGCTGTTCTCGCTGCAGTCGACGTCCTTCCCCATCCCCCCGTTCACAGGCCCATCGCTGCGCTGGTACGAGGCGGTTCTTTCCGATAACCGGCTGACTTCGGCGCTGGCCAATTCGCTGCTGGTCGCGGTTCTTTCCTCGGCCGCAGCCGTCATGCTCGGCTTCCTGTCGGCCTGGGGGTTCGCGCGCTTCGTCCTGCCAGGCTCGGGCCTGCTGCGCGGTTTGATCACCTTGCCGCTCACCGTCAGCTATCTCATCATCGGCATGGGGCTGCTGGTGCTGTTCAACTGGGCCGGCGTGCCGAAATCTCTGCTTGCCGCCGGGATCGGCCATGTAGTGATCAACCTGCCGCTGTGCTTCGCCATCATCTACAGCCAGTTAGGCGACCACCAGATCAACATCGAGCGCGCCGCGCGCGACCTCGGCGCGCCGGAATGGAAGGTGCTGCTGTTGATCACCGTGCCAGTCATGGCGCCGGCCATTTTCGCCGGCTTCTTCCTGTCGATGACGTTCTCCTGGGACGAGTTCGTGATCTCCTTCCTGCTGACGCGCTTCGATACCACGCTGCCGGTGGAAATCTGGAACCTGCTGCGCTCCGGCCTCAACCCCAAGACCAATGCGGTCGGTTCGCTGGTCTTTGCCGTCTCGATCGTGCTGGTGGTGTTCTTCGAACTGACCTTGCTGCGGAGGAAACCGGCATGAACGCGCCCCTGGTCGATATCCGCGACATCTCGCACCGCTTCGGCCAGCATCCCGTGCTGAAGAACGTCTCGCTGACGATAGCGGCCGGCAGCTATACGATCCTGCTTGGACCATCCGGTTCCGGCAAGACGACGCTGCTCTCCATTCTCGGCGGTTTCGTCAATCCGAGCGAAGGCAAGGTTCTCATCCGCGGCCAGGACTGCACCTCGGTGCCGCCGGCCAAACGCCCGACGACGACGGTGTTCCAGGATTATGCGCTGTTCCCGCATATGAGCGTCGGCGGCAATGTCGGTTTTGGGCTGCGCATGCAAGGTGTCGACGGAGCGACGCGGGCGGCAAAAGCGCGCGATGCGCTGGCCCTGGTGGGCCTCGCCGCCGCCTTCGACAAGAAGCCGCACCAGCTTTCCGGCGGCCAGCGCCAACGCGTGGCGCTGGCGCGCGCCCTGGTGATCGAGCCGGCGGTGCTTCTGCTCGACGAGCCGCTCGGGGCGCTCGACCTGAAACTGCGCCGCCAGATGCAGGACGAACTGAAGGCGATCCAGAAGCGGGTCGGCACCGCCTTCATCCATGTCACTCACGACCAGGAAGAAGCGATGGCGCTGGCCGACCATTGCGTGGTGATGAATGACGGCCGCATCGAGGACGAGGGGCCGCCCGAGCGCGTCTATGCGAGGCCGGCGACGCGTTTTTCCGCGACCTTCATGGGCGAGAGCACGATCCTTGCCGGCACTGTCATCGAGACCAGTGACAGGACGAGCACCGTCACGACACCGGTCGGACCGGTTTCCTTATCCAGTGCCTTGCCGTTGGGGTCTACTGCCGCACTGGCGATACGCCCTGAGCACCTTGTGCTTGGCGCTGCGTCGGCTGGCACGAAGCTCGGCGAGGCTGATGTGAGCGACGTCGTTTTCCAGGGCAGTTTCAAGCGCGTGCTGGCGACCTCCGTCGAAGAGCCTTCCCTGCGGTTCATCGCCAAGCTGCCGGCGACCTCCATCGTCCATGCGGGCGACAGGGTCGCGATTTCCTGTGATACCGACCAGATCATCCTGCTGACGGATTGAACATGAGCACGCTTGCGGTCATCGACGCACCGGACTGGTACGAAACAATCCGCATGGCCGACGGCATCACGCTGATCCACGAGCCATGGATAAAACCGTTCTTCCGCTGCAATATGTGGCATGTGCGCGGACGCGACCGCGATCTCCTGTTCGACACCGGCCTCGGTCATTTCAGCCTGCGCGCCCATGTGTCCCTGGTGAGCGAGCGCAAGCTGACCTGCGTTGCCAGCCACACGCATTTCGACCATATCGGCTGCCACCATGAATTTTCCGATCGCTGCGTGCATTCGGCCGAAGCGGCAATCCTGGCCGATCCGCGCAACGAATGGACCGCTGCCGGCACCTATGCGACAGAAGAAATGTTCGATGGCATGCCGCGGGGCTGGGACACGGCGTGCTATCGCATCCAGCCCGCGCCGGCCGACCGTATGCTCGCGCATGGCGACATCATCGATCTCGGCGACCGGGCCTTCGAGGTCGTCCACACGCCAGGCCATTCGCCGGGCGGCATTGCGCTCTACGAGAAGAAGACCGGCATCCTGCTGTCCGGCGACATCATCTATGATGGCCCGCTGATCGATGATGTCTACCACTCGGACATACCAGATTACATGGCGACGCTGCTCGCCATGCGCGATCTCGACGTCTCGGTCGTCCATGGCGGCCATTTCCCGAGCTTCGGCAAGGTGCGCTACCGCCAGTTGATCGACGAATATCTCGAACAGAAACGTCAGGCCGGCTGCCATCTGCGGCAGCGCCCTTGAGGGCTGAGTTACGGCATCAAGTCGAAATGGCGTGGGAAGGCCTGGGGGCGGCACGAGCCCGTCACCCCCCTTCGCAGTGCGCTGGTGGTGACACAGTGGGCGACCGGCTCGCGACACGAACCGGCCGTAGCCAGTGCGTCACTCGGGAGTGGGTGCCGGAAGCGAGATTGTATAGCGCGGTGGCGCCGATCCCCTGCGGCGTCTCCTCCATTGCCTCAGCTGCTCCCTCCAGCCGACTGGCGGTTTTTCGTAGACTGGGGGAGCCAGGCCGGCGAGCTCATAATAACCTTCGAGAATGTTGGTGCGCAGTAACTGGCGTTCCTGTGTATAGAAGCTGAAATGCGCGACGAGCAGGTCACCGAAAATCTTGCCCGGCCGGTCCAGCTTGGCCGGAAGCGTCGCCGACAACCACTCTTCCTCGTCGCCGCGCGGTTGAAAGTGCTCTCCGAGATCGACAATGTCCGATCCGAAAAAACCGATTGCGTTGATCGAAAAGCGTGACAGCCTGATCTCCCGGTCCGGCACGCGAAAATCCTGGAGCCGATTGGAGCGCACAGCTTCAATGAACACCGGGTGTAGGGCCTGCGGAAAGGTCGCATGCGCCCAGGAGAATTCGCATGACGCCTGACAGGTAAGCGGGCCATCCACCCGCACCCTGGAAAGCTGCTTGATCAGCGAATTGCAGATTGCGTTGTTGACGATCAACGGGGCGTACCAGATGGCCGATCCCCTTTCGGCCATGACCCTTGCCATGAATTTTCGAAAGAAGCCGTCCTCGACAAAAATTACATCGTCGTCGAGGCGTAGGTAGAAAGCACCGGGATCGTCGCAAAAGCGATAGAAATCGCCGATGACGTTGATCCCGCCATCGGCATGTGGAAGCCGCTTGATCTTGCAACGCGGATCGGAGGCCGCCAATCTTTGTAGATAGGCCCGGTCAGCCTCGTTGCGACAGTTGTCCCAGAGGTGCCACTCATGCACATCGAGGTTTTTCAAAACATGATGGCCAAGCAGACGCAGATATTTCTCACGACCGGCCGGGGTGACAACGATCAGTTTCATAGAATTCCTGGTTCCTGTAAAATCAGAGTCCCGTATATAAGCGAATCTTGATTATCAGAACGCTCGTTCGGGCAATAGCTGTTGACATGACAGGCCCCTGCCCCATTGGATTCGCCTCAAAACACGACGAATCGTCATGACGTTTAAATACACCCGTTATGCCGGCAAGACATCGTGCTCAGGTAACGCCAGGAGATCTTCCTCATGCCCTTCGCATTCAACTTGCTTTCGTGTAGGGCTCGCCGAGGACCCGGATTGAGGGTATGAGTGTCGGAAGCAGGACTTTGACGAACACCACACACCGCAATCTCGTGATAGTCAGGGCAGGCGACAAATCTCTCCATCGTGGATGGGGGGCGGACGATCCCAATTGTGAATTTGATTTGATCGTCAGCTACTTCGGAAGTGATCCATCTGCGTTTCGGCTGCCGCTTGAAAACCGAGTCGACTACAAGGGCGGCAAATGGGATGGCATCCATGCTCTGCTGAGCCAACAGCCCGAACTTCTTGACCGCTACCAGTATGTCTGGCTGCCGGACGACGATCTGGAAGCAGACCGGGCGACCATCGAGGCGATGTTCGCCAACATGCGCCGGCTTGGCCTCCATATCGGCCAGCCGTCACTGACGCTGGACAGCTATTATTCCCACCTCCCGTTCCTCCACTGCAGGAGCTTCGAGTTTCGCCTGGTAGACACGATCGAGATCATGGCCCCCTGCCTGAGAGCCGATGTAGCGGCCAAGATGCTGCCTCTGTTCAAACACTCCATGAGCGGTTTTGGTCTGGACTTGTTGTGGACCAGGCTTGCCGAAGAAAACCGTGGAACATCTGCCGTGTTCGACGCCTTGCCGGTCCGCCACACCCGGCCGGTGGGAGCTCACCTGAAAACAGCGATGCTCGAGTCAGGAAGAACGCCCGACAAGGAATATCGCCAATTGGCGTCGCAATATGGATTTGGCGAGCTTTTTCCATTGTCCTATGAGGCCGTCGATCGAAAAGGCCGGCGCTGGCGGTCGAAGTCCATGATCGGCCTGCGTATGGTGGCCGATTATCTCTTGGACAGGAAAGCCTTTCGCCAGGCGAATCGATTGATGGAATTGTTATGGCGCCTTCTGCGCAGGCAGTATTCCAAGTCCGTCGACCTGTCCCAAATAATTCTCAAGCCCTAAGGTTCGGATACGCGAATGGACAGGACCCTGCTGGGCAAGGCCGAAATCCTCATTGTCGGCGCTGGTTTTTACGGTGCAACGCTTGCCGAGCGCATCGCCACGCAACTCGGGCGACGCGTGCTGGTAATCGACCGGCGCCGGCACATCGGCGGCAATGCCTACACCGAACAAGATCCTGTCACCGGTGTGGAGATCCATCGCTACGGACCGCATCTGTTCCATACATCCAACGAGGAGGTCTGGAATTACCTGCGTGCCTTCACCGGTTTTACCGCCTATCGCCATCGTGCATTCTCGACATATCGCGACAAGGTCTATCCGCTGCCGATCAACCTTGCCACGATGTCCCAGTTCTTCGGCAGGCGGCTAAGTCCGGACGAGGCACGCGACATGATTGCCGAGCAGGCGACGGAAGTTGGCGACCGTCCGCCGGCCAATCTTGAGGAGAAGGCGATCTCCCTGGTCGGCCGCCCTCTCTACGAGGCCTTGATCAAGGGTTACACCGCCAAGCAATGGCAGACGGATCCGCGCGAACTGCCGGCGCAGATCATCGCGCGCCTGCCAGTTCGCTACACATTCGAGGACGGCTATTTCAACGACCGGTTCCAGGGCCAGCCTGTGGACGGCTACACGGCGATCTTCGAAAAGATGCTGGCGCAGGAGCTTATCGAAACACGGCTTGGCATCGACTTCTTCGACATCAAGTCCTTGCTGCCGAAGGACCTGCCGGTCGTCTACACCGGGCCGATCGACCGCTACTTCGACTATAGCGAAGGCGAACTCGGCTGGCGAACCATTGATATCGATCTGGAGGTCATGGACACGCCGGACCATCAGGGCACGGCGATCATGAACTACGCGGACGAGGCCGTGCCTTATACCCGCGTGGTCGAATTCCGGCATTTCAACCCGGAGCGCCAGCACGGGAGCGCCAAGACGCTCATCGGCCGTGAGTATTCCCGTTTCGCAGGCCGCGCCGACGAGCCTTATTATCCGATCGACACGCGCAGGGATCAGGCGGTCTATCGCCGCTATCTCGACCGGGCGGGTGCGGAGAAAAACCTGCACCTCGGGGGACGGTTGGGAACCTACCGCTATCTCGATATGCATCAGGCGATCGGCGCCGCCCTTAAGGTCTTCGAAACCGTGCTCGAGCCCTATTTCGCCGGTCGGCTCGATTCCGTCTCGCGTTCGACATGACGGGCCGGGTTCTGAAGCCGCAAATCTCCGGTTTTCAGGTCGTCGCCGCCGATTTGCCATCGGCGGCTATCCGCTTCCTGAACCATTCGAAAGTACGCCGGATCCCCTGGTGCGGATCGATGCGGTGTTTGACCTATAGCGCCCTTTGCGGGCAAGGCATGCCGGCGGCATCGCCGCAACGCGACGCCGTGGGGATCGGCCTGGCGCTCGTTTCTTCCGACTGGCGCACCAGTTCTGCGAAGACAAGCGCGAAACTTCCCAACATGAGAAAGACGATGATCAGGCGTGCTACCGGCAATATGTCGGCCTCGTCTGGCTGGCGCATATCCCCTGGCATCGAGAACCGCGGGTTCATGCACGCATATCTGAACTGCCGCAGCGTCCTTTGCGTCCCGAAGTGGCAAGGTAGTGCTGCGGGCGCCCCACGCCACCCCATGCCGGCTAACATGATCGACCCGGCTTTACGAGAGCTTAAGCCCTGCCTTAACCATCACATTCGCTCGCGCCGTGACATCAACCGCGACCGGCTGGTGCGCCGGTCCTGCCGCACCCTCGCCTCACGGGCTGACAGAGGCTCTCTTTGCAGACGTGCCTGCCCCATGCTACCCCGGCGCTGGCGCCAGAACCTGCCGGCGCCAATCGGTCGCGATCGGGGAGCCATGAGCACAGCCACCAACAGCATCGCCTTCGTCTCGTCCGACACAGCAGACGCCAAGGCGGCGCTGGATAGCCTGTCGGCGCGCTATGGCCAATGTTCGGTCGCCGAGGCGACCGTCGTGGTGGCGCTGGGCGGCGACGGCTTTCTGCTGCAAACATTGCGCGACACGATGGGTACGGGAAAAAAGGTCTACGGCATGAACCGTGGCACCATCGGCTTCCTGATGAACGAATACCGGTCCGGGGGGCTCACCGAGCGCATCGCGGCGGCGGTCGCCGAAACGATCCGCCCGCTGGAGATGCTGGCAACCACCTCGGATGGCGAACACGTCACGGCACTGGCGATCAACGAAGTGGCGCTGTGGCGCCAATCCTACCAGACGGCCAAGATCCGCATCAGCATCGATGACCAAATACGGCTCGAGGAACTGAACTGCGACGGCGTCATGATCGCGACGCCGGCCGGATCGACCGCGTATAATCTTTCCGCGCACGGCCCGATCCTGCCTCTCGACGCGCCGCTTTTGGCGCTCACGCCGGTCAGCCCGTTTCGTCCGCGACGCTGGCGCGGCGCATTGCTTTCCAACAAGGCGACCGTGCGCTTCGACATTCTGGAGTCGGAAAAGCGGCCGGTGAACGCGGCCGCCGACCACACGGAGGTCAAAGCGGTGACCTCGGTCACGGTGCGGGAATCGCCAACGGCGACCGCGACTTTGCTGTTCGATCCCAACCACTCCTGGAACGAACGCATCCTGGCCGAACAGTTCCGTTACTGAGCCGGCACAGTGACAGGAGGCCGGATTAAGCATCGCGATTAAGCTTACAACTTCACAATCGCGCCAATCCTACCCGTTTCTGTTGACAAATCGCGGGCTTGCGCCTAATCGCAATACCAATCTTGCAGGCGCGTGGCGCTTGCCGCGACGAATGACGTTGCGCTTCCCCGAACCAGCCAAAGACAGCAACACTTGTCCTCAGACACGACGATCGCTCAAGAAGCGTTGACCTTTTCAGACCTCGGCCTGTCGCCGAAGGTGCTTTCCGCAGTCACCGATGCCGGCTATCTCCAGCCGACGCCGATCCAGGCTGGTGCGATCCCGCACGCCTTGCTCGGCAAGGACGTGCTGGGCATTGCCCAGACCGGCACCGGCAAGACCGCGTCCTTCGTGCTGCCGATGCTGACCCGGCTGGAAAAGGGCCGTGCCCGCGCCCGCATGCCGCGCACGCTGATCCTGGAGCCGACGCGTGAGCTTGCCGCGCAGGTCGAGGAAAACTTCGTCAAATACGGCAAGAACCACAAGCTCAACATCGCGCTGCTGATCGGCGGGGTGTCGTTCGACGAACAGGACAAAAAGCTGGAGCGCGGCGCCGATGTGCTGATCGCTACGCCTGGCCGTCTGCTCGACCATCGCGAGCGCGGCAAGCTGCTGCTCAACGGCGTCGAGATCCTCGTCATCGACGAGGCGGACCGCATGCTCGACATGGGTTTCATTCCCGATATCGAGCGTATCTGCGAGATGATCCCGTTCACCCGGCAGACGCTGTTCTTCTCGGCGACCATGCCGCCAGAGATCACCAAGCTGACGGAAAAATTCCTGCATGCGCCGGTGCGCGTCGAGGTCTCCAAGGCCGCTTCGGCGGCCACCAACATCATCCAGCGGTTGGTCAAATCGGGCTCGAAGCCTTGGGACAAGCGTGAAACGCTGCGCAACCTGATCAAGGCCGAGGATGCGGAGCTGAAGAACGCGATCATCTTCTGCAACCGCAAGATCGAGGTTTCGGAGCTGTTCCGCTCGCTGCTGAAATATGATTTCGATGCCGGTGCGCTGCATGGCGACATGGACCAGCGCGCGCGCATGCAGATGCTGGCCAATTTCCGTGACGGCAAGCTGCGCTATCTCGTCGCCTCGGATGTCGCCGCGCGCGGCCTCGACATTCCCGACGTCAGCCATGTCTTCAACTACGACGTGCCGATCCATGCCGAGGACTATGTCCACCGCATCGGCCGCACCGGCCGTGCCGGACGCTCCGGCAAGTCCTTCACCATCGCGACCAAGTCCGACACCAAGTATATCGACGCCATCGAACGGCTGATCGGGACCAAGATCGAGTGGCATGACGGCGACCTGTCGACGGTGGTTGCCAGCGAAGGCGAGGACGATGCTCCGCGCCGCGGCAAAGGCGCGCCACGCCGCGCCGGCCGCAAGGACGAGGACCGCAACGACAGGGGCGGGCGCAAGAAGAGCGGCGAGCGTCGCGGCAGACACAGCGAGGAAGATGCCTCGGCCGTGGTTGCTCAGCCGCAGGAGCAGCCCGATGTGGCCGAGACGGCCGATATTGTCGAACGGCGCGCCCGCAAGGATGCAATCCGCTCGGAAAATACCGAGCGCAAATCGTCCGACCGCAATGAGCCGCGCGCCCCTGAGCGCGGCGACACCAGGCCGCAGCGCAGCAACAACCGCCCTGCCCGCCACCATCAGGAAGACAACGACGCCACGGTCGGCTTCGGCGACGACATGCCGGCCTTCATGCGCATCGTCGCCAAGGTCTGATTCCAGCCAGCAAGCCGCCTAGCCGGCTTGCCTTCTTTTTTGCCCTGCAGCCGACAGCAATTCGAGGAAAAGCCGCGTAGCGCTCTTCCGTCGCGAATTGCGTGGAAACAAGCAGGTGGGGCGATTCAGGCGAACGCTGATCCGCTCCAGTTCACATCGGCCCGGACATCATCTTGGTCGGTTTTTCCAGCATCGGAAACTCGGCCTTGTTGCATTTCACCTTCGGGTTCGTCGGACTGAACATGCCGTTCGGATTGTCATCGAGCCAGGCGTGAAGATCGTAGTGGACGAACTCCTTCGGGATGAGCGGATAATGTCCCTCCATCGGGCCCATAAAGGTTTGACCGAACAGCTTCGGCGGCGCCTTGATGTCCGGGGTTAGCGGCACCAGCCATTCCACGCCGACCAACTTCAGGCCTTTCTTGGTCGGCTCGTAGATCAGGACGTTGGGCTTCATCGGGTCGAGTTTCTGGCCGACGCTTGGAACATTGACGAAATGAATGCCCATGGCGCCTTTCGGATAGTCCATGGAGCCGGGTATCTTTTCTCCGCTGTAGTAGACGCAGCCGACCGTCGACAAATAGAGATCGCGGACGGCGGCGGTGTAGTCCTGATATTTGGCGAGCGATTTTTTCAACGCGTCGATGTCGGCCTTGTTGGCGTCCTCGGCATGAGCCGTGGCGAGGCCCAACCATGCACCTACAACACCTGTCAAAGCGAGGACGCCGCAGCGCCCAAGGCTGGCTGTTCTTGTCATGCATTCCTCCCAGATTTCATGATCTGGCCGTGCAAGACCGAGGCGGCGGCAAAGACGTTGATTGCGCGGCCGATTAAACCGCCCCATCCCCTTTGGAACAGCGGCGATGCTAATCCTTTCCACGGCTGCGGAAAAGAAATTATTAGATATTGCTAATTTTATTTGACTGCTGTCACGAAGCTGGCAGCGCCAGTATACGCCTGGATGAAAACGGCCCCCATTGGAGGCCGTTTAGCGTGACAAACACGGTCCTGCTCAGGTGAGTGGCGAAAGCTGGATCTCGACGCGTCGGTTCTGGGCCCGGCCCTCGGCCGTGGCGTTGGAGGCAACGGGCCTCGTCTTGCCAAATCCGGTGACGGCGAAGCGGCGCTGATCGACGCCCTGGCCGGAGAGATAATTGGCGACCGCCAGTGCACGGCGCTGCGACAGGTCGAAATTGTGCTGGTCGCCACCGGTCGAATCGGTGTGGCCGAAAACGTCGACCGTGGTCTGCTTGAACTTCTTCAGCACCAGCGCCACCGAATTCAGCACCTGGTAGAAGCCGGGCTTCACCGCGTCCTGGTCGGTGTTGAAGGTGATGTCGGACGGCATGTTGAGGATGATCTGGTCGCCGCTGCGGGTGACGCTGACGCCGGTGCCCTCGAGCTGCCGGCGCAGTTCCGCCTCGTTCTGGTCCATAGTGGCGCCAATGGCGCCGCCGGCCAGCGCGCCGATGCCGGCGCCGATCAAGGCATTGCGGCGGTCATTGCCGCCGGCAAGCAGACCAAGGCTGGCACCGGCCAGAGCGCCAAGGCCCGCGCCCGCCGCCGTGTTCGAAATCTTCTGGTCGCCCGTATACGGATCGGTGGTGGTGCACGCGGTCACGAGCAGAGCCGTCGCCATAACGACGAGCACGGTCTTCTTCATAGGATGGTCCCTCTCCAAGTCACGCCTTACGATGGCGCCAAATCAGCCCTTGCCGCGACTTGTAGCATGAAATGCGGCGAAAAACGGAACGGGAAAAGCGCCTGCCGATTATCCAGTTGGCCGCCCGGTGTGGCTACCAGAGATTCTTGCCGTCAATGACCACCACTTCGACTTTATCGAGATCGAAATCATCGAACAGCCGCGCGTTGACGCTGATCTTCGGATTGTCGAAATCCGGCTCGCCGGTCGACCAGTCCGGCGTTTCGGTGAAGGTGCCGCAGCCGCAGGTTGCGCAAAAACCATGCTTTACGGTTTTTGAGCCCCACTGATAAAAGGAAACATTCTTCAGCGGCGTGACGAGCTTGAACCGCGATGGGGTATAGTAGGCCCAAAGCGAGCCGCGTTTCGAGCAGAACGAACAGGTGCATTGCGTCACCGTCTGCGGCGCTTCCGACACCTCGAACATCGTCGCCTTGCAGTGGCAGCTTCCCTTGATGGCCATGAATATCACCTCTCCATTGTCCGCCGCCCAAGCGGCAAGGCACCATAAAGAAGCGATCCTGACAACTGGCCGTCAGCAGCCTTTGCGCCAATGCACTTCAACTGTCGGCGCGTCTCAAAATGAGCGCGGCGGCACGAACAGGCATATAGTCTTGCCGGCATCGAGACCGGCCTGATGCGCGCACCAGTGAAATTCGCCGTCAGGGCTGTCCTTGACGCGCTTGTCCGTCATCGGAACGACTTCGCCGGTACCGGCAATCACGTAGCCTTCGGGCTTTTCCAGCACTTCGCCGGTGTGCGTGGCACGACAGTCATAGTTGGCGCAGCAGGCGAACGGATAGCTCCAACCCTGCGGCTTTGCTGCCGTGGGCTTGGCATCATGAGCAAAGGCCGCAGGCGCGAACATCGCGACGGCAAACAGAGAAAACATAAGTCGGCCGACCGGTTGAACGGCTCGGGCCGATCTGGGCGTGGCAGCAGACATGGGACGTTCCTTTCGAGCGTCAAGCATTTCGCCTGCCCGTTCCCGGAACGTGTCTTCCCAGTGGCCGGATCATCAGTCGCAGATATGCCGCGTCCGGCCATAAATGCTTTTTGTCTCCCAGCATTTGGATGCTGGGCTGATTCCTTGGTCGGCGCAAGAAGCCGCTGCGCCCAGATATGGGCGCACGCCATAACACACTGCTACCGCTGACGAGATTCAAGCCAGGTAAGTTCCCGGCAGGCGGGCATGCAAACAACGGGATTGGCCCGGAGTGGTTCCAGCCGCTCAAATCCAATCACATGCTCTTGATTGCCGGTGACAGTGCCGACGATCGTCCGCAAAGGAGAATCAGCCACCCTGCAGCCGAAGAAGGTATGAGCAGCCGGCCGAACGGCGAACATGCGCCGCGCCCGCTTTGGGAGGAAGAAAAGCCCCTTCCCGCACCAGAGCGATATGCCGAGTCGGGACCCAATCACCACGAACTTGTCGCGCCGCACCGGCGAACACTTGAGACCAACACCGGGCGCCGCACGACAATACGTCCGCTTTTGCGACCGGCTCGCGATCATTGCCCGCGCAAGCAGCCTAATCCAGATCCGCCACCGCTTCGCCCGCGCCGCCCTCGATGCGTTGCGATAGCGAAGCTTCCATGAAGTCGTCGAGGTCGCCGTCGAGCACGCTCGAGGGGCTGGTGCTTTCGACACCGGTGCGCAGATCCTTGACCAGCTGATAGGGCTGCAGCACGTAGGAGCGTATCTGGTGACCCCAGCCGATGTCGCTCTTCGATGCCTCAGTGGCATTGGCCACCGCTTCGCGCTTCTTCAGCTCTTCCTCGTAGAGGCGCGAGCGCAGCATTTCCCAGGCCTTGGCCTTGTTCTTGTGCTGCGAGCGTTCTGCCTGACAGGCGACCGCGATGCCGGTGGCGATATGGGTGATGCGCACAGCCGAATCGGTGGTGTTGACGTGCTGGCCGCCCGAACCCGATGAACGATAGGTGTCGATGCGCACGTCGGATTCGGAGACGTCGATCTCTATCCTGTCGTCGACGACAGGATAGACCCAGACGCTGGAGAAGGACGTATGACGGCGCGCATTGCTGTCATAGGGTGAGATGCGCACCAGGCGGTGGACGCCGGATTCGGTCTTCATCCAGCCATAGGCATTGTGGCCCTTGATCAGCAAGGTCGCGGACTTGATGCCCGCCTCTTCGCCGTCATGCACTTCCAGCACCTCGACCTTGAAGCGGCGGCGCTCGGCCCAGCGCGTGTACATGCGCAACAGCATCGAGGCCCAATCCTGGCTCTCGGTGCCGCCGGCGCCGGCATGGATTTCGAGATAGGTGTCGTTGGCGTCCGCTTCGCCCGAGAGCAGCGTTTCCACCTGTCGGGCCTTGGCCTCGCCCTGCATCGAACGGATCGCGGCTTCGGCTTCGGCGACGACGCCTTCGTCGCCCTCTTCCTCGCCGAGCTCGATGAGACCGATATTGTCTTCCAGCGCCTGGGTCAGGCCCTTGACCGCCGCGATACCTTCCTCGAGGCCCTGGCGCTCGCGCATCAGCTTCTGCGCTTCCAGCGGTTCGTTCCAGAGACTGGCGTCCTCGGCCCGCACGTTCAGGTATTCAAGCCGCTTTATGGCCTGATCCCAGTCAAAGATGCCTCCTCAGCAGGGTTATCGCCTGCCTGATCTCGTCGACGATATTCTGCGTTTCCGCGCGCATGGCCTGATGTTTTGTCCTGTTGCTGAAATGACGCTTCGGTCGGCGCGATACATAGGGACGGTGCCGCCATGTGTAAAGCGAAATGGGCCAGCCGGAGGCTGGCCCAACTGGACGCGTGAATTCGTCAGTAAAGGCCGCCGCCGCCGTCCTGGATGGCCTGGTTGGCCTGCGGCGACAGCGCGCCGCCCGAGGCGTTGGAACCATCGGCACCCATGCCGATCACCCAGTAGCTGTCGGCGGGGCCGGTGCCCGGCTTGAAAGCCTCGATGATGGTGCCCGCATCGCCCGAGGAGGAGCGCATGCCGGTCTTGCGGTTGATGGCGATCAGGTTCATGCCGTCAGGCACCTTGAAGTCGACATTGGGCGTGCCGTCCAGCGCCACACGCATGAAGTCCTTGAAGATCGGGGCGGCAAGACCGCCGCCGGTGGCGCCGTGGCCGAGGCCGCGCGGCGTGTCGTAGCCCATGTAGAGCCCAACCACGAGGTTCGGCGTATAGCCGATGAACCATGCGTCCTTCTCATCGTTGGTGGTGCCGGTCTTGCCGGCGATGTGGCGGCCAAGTTCCCCGATTGTGGCGCCGGTGCCGCGCTGGACGACGCCTTCCATCATCGAGGTGATCTGGTAGGCGGTCATCGGATCGAGCACCTGCTCGGAATTGTCGACCAGTTCCGGCTCGGGCTGGTTTTTCCATTCAGGAGCGTTGCAGCCTTCGCAGCCACGCTCGTCCTGCTTGAACACGGTCTTGCCGTAGCGGTCCTGGATACGATCGATCAGCGACGGCTTGATCGACTTGCCGCCATTGGCCATGATCGAATAGGCCGAAACCATGCGCATGACGGTCGTCTCGCCCGAACCCAGCGCCATCGGCAAATATGGCGCCAGATGATCATAGACGCCGAAGCGCTCGGCATATTCGACCACCAGCTTCATGCCCATGTCGTTGGCAAGCCGCACCGTCATCAGGTTGCGCGACTTCTCGATGCCGGAGCGGAGCGTTGCCGGCCCGGCGACGGTGCCGTCATAGTTCTTCGGCGTCCAGGTGGTGTTGCCGCTCTGGATGGTGATCGGTCCGTCCATGATCACCGAGGCCGGAGTATAGCCATTGTCGAGTGCGGCCGAATAGACGATGGGCTTGAATGACGAACCCGGCTGGCGCATCGCCTGGGTGGCGCGGTTGAATTCGGACTGCGAATAGGAGAAGCCGCCGACCATGGCCAGCACGCGGCCGGTGTGCGGATCCATCGCGATCAGTCCGCCTTCCACCTCGGGAACCTGGCGCAAGCTGTAGGTATTGTCGGAGCCGTCGTTCTTCTGGACGAAGATGACGTCGCCCGGCTTCAGCACGTCGGCCGGTGACTTGGCCTTGACCGTCTTGCCGTCGACCACATGGCGCATGGCAAAGCCCATGTCTTCCTTGCTGACGGTGCCTTCGACGCGTTCCTTCACGATATCGCCCGACGCCTGGCGTGCGGGCTGCAGGCCGATCGACAGCCCGGACGCCGAACTGTCGAGCACGACGGCCAGCGACCACTCGGGAACGTCTTCCAGTCCCTTGACGGCGCCCAGCGGCACACCCCAATCGCCGGAGACATCGATCGTCTTCAACGGCCCGCGATAGCCACGCAAAGTATCGTATTTCATCAATCCATTCTGCATCGCCTTGCGGGCGATGAGCTGGACCTTCGGGTCAAGGGTGGTGCGAATCGACAGCCCGCCCTCATAGAGCGCGTTCTCGCCATAGCGGGCGATGATCTGCCGACGGACCTCTTCCGTGAAATACTCGCCGGCGAAAAGGTAGGAGCCGCTGCGGCGCGGAGCAACGCCAAGCGGCTCGGCCTTCGCCTTTGCGCCCTCTTCAGGCGTCACGTAACCGTTCTCGACCATCTGGCCGATGACCCAGTTTCGCCGTTCAATTGCCCGGTCGGCGTGCTTGAAGGGATTGTAGTTGGCCGGACCTTTCGGGAGCGATGCCAGATAGGCGGCCTCGGCCACGGTCAGCTCGTTCACCGATTTATCGAAGTAGGTCAGTGCCGCACCGGCAACGCCATAGGCGTTGAAGCCAAAGAAAATCTCGTTGAGATAGAGCTCGAGGATTCGATCCTTGGAATAGGCCTGTTCGATGCGGAACGAGAGGATGGCCTCCTTGACCTTGCGTTCCAGGGAACGCTCGTTGGTGAGCAGGAAGTTCTTGGCAACCTGCTGGGTGATCGTCGAGCCGCCCTGCATGGGGCCACCCGAAACGTAAGTGATAACCGCTCTGCCCAATCCCGTTATATCGACACCGGGGTGGCTGTAGAAGTTCTTGTCCTCAGCCGACAGGAAGGCAGCCTTGACGCGATCCGGGATAGCCTGGATCGGCAAATACAGGCGCCGTTCCCGCGCGTACTCGGCCATCAGCGCGCCATCCGAGGCATGGATGCGGGTGGTCACCGGAGGCTCGTACTTTGCCAGCACTTCGTAGTCAGGCAGATCCTTCGCTACATGGCCGATGTAGAGGGCAACGCCCGCCGCGGCCAGGAGGGCCAGCGTCGTGCCTATGCCGAAGAAATAGCCAATGAGACGAATCATACCCGCTCCAGTCCTTGGTTCGGGAATTTCCTAAACGAAGCCGCCTTTCACGCAAGCTTTCGAGCCGGTCCCAACCCGTAATCGAAAACCCATGTCGCCACCATGTGGACAAAATACGGCAAGGCCTGATTTCGCAGCCGCAAGCCCGAAATAAAAGCGCAGGGTGTTGTCATCGCGCAACGCCGCCTCTGGTTGCAGGGCCGCCGGGCATTGTCAACCTCCGGTTCCAGCCCCGGCACGCGCGGAAGCGAACAATGCCACGGCATTGGTGATGCTTTGCGCTGCCTTGCCGCGCCACTCGGCGTCAAGCAGTTGCGCCTCGTCCTTGGCATTGGAGAGATAGCCGAGCTCGACCAGCACGGACGGCACGTCGGGGGCCTTCAGCACCTTGAACCCGGCCGAACGCTGCGGATTGTTGATAAGACCGACGCTGGTCGACAGCTGACCGACCAATGTGTGGGCAAAACTCATCGAGAAGGTGTGCGTCTCGCGCCGGATCAGGTCGATCAGGATGTCGGTCACTTCCTTGCTGTCGTTCTTGATGACCATGCCGGCGAACTGGTCGGACAGGTTTTCACGGTCGGCCAGCGCCTGCGCTTCCGGATCGGAGGCCTTGTCGGAAACGGTATAGACGGTGGCGCCGCGGATTCCCTTGACGCTGATCGTGTCGGCATGAATCGAAATCAGCAGATCGGCTTCATGCTGGCGGGCGATGCGGACGCGGTCGTCGAGGCGCAGATATTCGTCGGTATCCCGGGTCATGAAGACATCGTATCTGCCGGCGGCCGCGAGTTTGTCGCGCAGCTCCGTGGCAAAGGCCAGCGTGACGTTCTTCTCGATGGTGCCGTTCAAACCTTCGGCACCGCCGTCTACGCCGCCGTGGCCGGGGTCGATGACGATGGTGAATCGGTGGCCCGGATTGGAGACAGGCCCGGTTCCGACCCGGCCGCCCTTGTCGGTCGAAACCGTGGAACCGGTGGTCAGCGCCTGATTGGCAAGAGCGGCATCGAACTCACGTTCGGAGGCCGCCGACATGTCGACGGCGAGGCGGTAGCCGGTTCCGTCCTCGTTCTTGAGCACATCGAGCTTGTCGACGGCGAACGGCCCCTTGCCGGTGAGGATCAGACGCGAGACGCCCTCGCCGAGCTCACCGAGCCGCACGCCCTTGACCAGGCCACGCGGCTTCAGATCCTTGGCATCGATGGCAAATCGGGTGTTCGCAAGATCGATGACAAGGCGATTGGGTCCGCGCAGCAGGAACCATTTGATGTCAGGCTCGCGATCGAAATCCATGACGATGCGCATCTTGGTGGCATCGCCGGCCATTTTGTAGCCCTTGGCCATGAGCGGAGCGTCGGCCGCATTGGCAACCATGGAAAGGGCTACAGGGGAAAAGACTTGGGAAATCGCCACCAGCAGCAGGAGACAGAAGGCACGGAGAACCTGGCCGCCAACACGACATCCCTTGTCTGTGAAGTCCGCCAGTCCCATCTTTCTTCCAGTCGCTCCCGGTTTGGCGCCAGGCGCCGGTTCGTTTCGTCAACATGCCGGTTAGGCCGCGAGCTCGATTAACGATTGGTATCCAGAGAAGGTTAACCAAGCCTTTTCACGCAAGGACGGGGCCAGGCTTACGCTACGGAACTGCTTTTTGCCGGCATCGGAAATCGGGGTTGCCTTCCAACCCGCCAAATCATAAAAGCGATGGTGGATCACTGCAATCCTGGAACCGCCCTCCTCCGCAGCTTCCTGCTACAGGGTCAGATGAAAGGCGGCTCCTTTCGCTTCACGCGAAAAGGCTTCAGGTGATTGCGACGAATTTCGCAGGTGTGCTCCCGTGGCGGGGGAATCGCCTGCGTGAGGAAAACGGCCCGGGTTTGTTCCCGCGCCGGCTCTGTATGAGCAAACAAGCTGGTCCGGTTTCCGGGCTTTGGTTCAAAAGGTTCTGCTGGTGACGATGGCTTCAAGCGCAATCATGGAAAGGTCCGCATCAAACCGCGCCAATATGGCTGCGGGCGGCACCGCCATGACACGCAGGCAGCGTCCGGCGGACATTCAGACATCCGGCACCCACACACCAGAAACGCAGCAGCGGGCTTTGCCTTGCAAGCTGCGGCTGACGGCTGCCGGGAGGAAACGAAATAATGCCCAACAAAATGCTGATAGACGCCTCCCACCCGGAGGAAACACGCGTAGTCGTCGTACGCGGTAACCGTATCGAAGAATTCGACTTTGAATCCCAGGACAAGAAGCAGCTCAAAGGAAATATCTATCTCGCCCGTGTAACGCGCGTCGAACCCTCCCTTCAGGCAGCCTTTGTCGAATATGGCGGCAACCGTCACGGTTTTCTCGCCTTCAGTGAAATACACCCCGATTACTACCAGATTCCGGTCGCCGACCGTCAGGCACTGCTGCGCGCGGAAGCGCAGGAGGCCGAGGACGAAGAGAACGAGGACGGCGAAGGCGACGATCGCCAGAGCCGGGATCGTGGACGGCGCGGTCGCCGGCGCGGCGGCAAGCCCCGCGACCGTGGTGAAAACAGGCGCGATGCCGGCACGGCCGAATCCGGCGAGGCAAGCGAAGCCGCCGGCGAGGCAGACGAAAACAACGACAATGGCCCGGATGACAATGGCCCGGACGTTATCGCCGAGAACATGGCCGACGTTTCCGGGACCACGGAACACGCATCCGACGCCTCGGAATACGCCGACGCACCCGAACAGGACGAGGTTTCTTCCGAACAGGATAAAGGCGAGACCAACGACGGCCCTCCCAAGTCGATCGCCGCCTCCGTCGAAGGCGATGTGATTTCCGAGCCCATCCCGCATGCCGAACAGGGCAGCGAAGCCACCTCCACCGACAATGATCGCGGCATGCTGGAGGAAGTATCCTCTTCCCATCCGGACGATCATGAGATCGAATCGGTCGGCGCCGAGGACGCGCTCGAGGAAGTGCGCAATCGCCGCAAGCCGGTGCGCCGCCAGTACAAGATCCAGGAAGTGATCAAGCGCCGGCAGATCCTGCTGGTGCAGGTCGTCAAGGAAGAGCGCGGCAACAAGGGCGCGGCGCTCACCACCTATCTGTCGCTCGCCGGCCGCTATTCCGTTCTGATGCCGAACACGGCGCGCGGCGGTGGCATTTCGCGCAAGATCACCAGCGCGGTCGACCGCAAGCGCCTCAAGGAGGTCGTCGCCGATCTCGAAGTGCCGCAAGGCATGGGCGTCATCCTGCGCACCGCAGGCGAGAGCCGCACCAAAGCCGAGATCAAGCGCGACTACGAATATCTGATGCGGCTGTGGGAGAACGTGCGCAACCTCACGCTCCAGTCCACGGCCCCTGCCCTCGTCTATGAGGAAGGCAGCCTGATCAAGCGCTCGGTGCGCGACCTCTACAACAAGGACATCGACGAGATTCTCGTCTCCGGCGAAGAGGGCTATCGCGAGGCCAAGGATTTCATGCGCATGCTGATGCCGAGCCACGCCAAGGTGGTTCAGCCGTTCCGCGACACGACGCCGATCTTCGTGCGCAACGGCATCGAGGCGCAGCTCGACCGCATGCTGCAGCCGCAAGTGACGCTGAAGAGCGGCGGCTACATCATCATCAACCAGACCGAAGCGCTGGTCGCCATCGACGTCAATTCGGGCCGTTCCACCAAGGAGCACTCGATCGAGGACACCGCGCTCCACACCAATCTGGAAGCGGCCGAGGAAGTCGCCCGCCAGCTCAGGCTGCGCGACCTTGCCGGCCTGATCGTCATCGACTTCATCGACATGGAGGAGAACCGCAACAACCGCTCCGTCGAGAAGCGGCTGAAGGATCACCTCAAGAACGATCGTGCTCGCATCCAGGTCGGCCGCATCTCGCATTTCGGCCTGATGGAGATGTCGCGTCAGCGCATCCGCGCCAGCGTGCTGGAATCGACCATGAAGCCGTGCCCGCATTGCGGCGGCACCGGCCATGTCAGGTCCGATTCGTCGGTGGCGCTGATGGTGGTACGGGCGATCGAGGAGTTCCTGCTCAAGGATTCGCGAAGCCACATCACGGTGCGCACGCCGGCCGCGACCGCGCTCTACGTGCTCAACCACAAGCGCGGCACGCTGGTGGAACTGGAAAGCCGCTTCGGCCTGACGATCACCATCGAGGCAGACGATGCGGTCGGTGCCCAGCACTACGCGATCTTCCGCGGCGCGCTGGCCGAAAAGCCGGAAGGTTTCGTCGAGGTGCGCAGCCTGCCGGCCTATGTCGAGCCGGAAGAGCCCGAGGACGAGATCGTCGTCGCCGAGGAGGAGGACGAGGCGCCGGCCCAGGCCGAACAGCCGCGCCACGCCCAGCAGCCACAGCATCAGCAGCCCAAATCCGGCGAGGACGGCGAAGGCCGCGATCGCAAACGCCGCAAACGCCGCAGGCGGCGTGGCGGCAAGGACCGCGACCGTGAGCATGGCGCCCCGACCGACGGCGCTTCCCTCGCCACGTCCGATGACGGTTTCTCCGCGCCGGAAGGCGCTGCGGACCATGGCGATGCCGAGGTGGACGACGAGGCTGCGGTCGCCGCAACCGGGACCGTCGAAACGGCGGAAGCGCCCGACGATGGCCAGGGCAAGAAGCGTCGGCGCGGCAAGCGCGGCGGCAAGCGCAACCGTCGCGAAGACGGTGAAGGCGAGACCGAGGCGGAAGCCGGCGAAACGACCGAGCCCGCCGAAGCGGACGCTTCGCTAAGCGAGCCTGTGTCGATCGAGCCGGTGGCTGCCACCGCCGTCGAACAACCCGCGGCTACCGTGAGCGACGAGGTGCCAAGCACCGAGAAACCCAAGAAACCGCGTCGCGCAGCCAAGCCGAAGAAGGCGGCCGCCGAAGCCGTCGCCGATGAGCCGACCGCGGACCTGGCCGTGCAGGCACCCGCCGAAACGCCAGCCACGGCATCGGACGAGGCAGCGGCCGCCGAGGAGACGCCGAAGGCTCGGCCATCCCGCCGCAAGGCGGCAGCCGCTGATACGCCTGTCGTACCGGTGGTTTCCTCGACCGTCGCCGATGAGCCTGAAGTCAAGACCGAAGAAAAGCCGAAGCGTGCCGGCTGGTGGCAGCGGAAAGGCTTTTTCTAAGCTTTTCAAATCGTTGAATTGAATCTTTGACAAAAAAATCCCGCGCCGATCGAAATGAACGGCGCGGGATTTTTCTTATCGGCAGGTCACGTTTCTAAGGCGCGAAGATCGACCAGTTCATCATCCTGGCGAGCTTTTCCAGTGCGATCGAACCCAGCTTGGAATTGCCGTTGGCGTTGAGGCCAGGCGACCAGACGGCGAGCGAGGCGACACCCGGCACGATGCCCAATATGCCGCCGCCGACGCCGCTCTTGCCGGGGATGCCGACGCGGAAAGCGAAATCGCCAGAGCCGTCATAGTGGCCGCAGGTCAGCATCATGGCGCCGATGCGCCGCGCCCGCTCCGCCGACACCACGGAATGCCCGGTCGCCGGGTTCTTGCCGCCATTGGCGAGGAAGCGGCCGGCCATTGCCAATTGCCGGCAGCTCATGGCAATGGCGCAATGGTGGAAGTAGACGCCCAGCGCCAGTTCCGGCGCATGATGGAGATTGCCGAAGGATTTCATGTAGTTGGCGAGCGCGAAATTGCGGTAACCAGTGGCACGTTCGGAAGCCGCGACCTCGCGATCGATGATGATCGTCTCGTCGTCGGCGAGGAACTGGATGAAGCGCAGTATCTCGCCGATCGCCTCGCGCGGCTGGTGACCGGCAAGCAGGATGTCGGAAATGACGATGGCACCGGCATTGATGAACGGATTGCGCGGAATGCCGTTCTCATGCTCGAGCTGGACAATCGAGTTGAACGGGTTGCCGGAGGGCTCGCGCCCCACCCGCTTCCACAGCGCATCGCCGACATTGCCGAGCGCCAGCGTCAGCGTGAACACCTTCGAGATGCTCTGGATCGAAAACGCCTGGTCGGCATCGCCGGCCACGAGCGTGCGGCCATCATTGGTAACGGCCGCGATGCCGAATTTCTTCGGGTCGACCTTGCCCAGTTGGGGAATATAGGTCGCGACATCGCCGCGATCGGTGCGTTCCGCCATTTCCGCCGCGACTTCCGCCAATGCTTGATCAAGTTTGGGGGCCTGTTCGACTTCCGGCATGACGCTACCTCAACCAGCGTTCGATGCGCGCCATCGCCTCGACCATGTCGTCGTGGCTGCCAGCATAGGAAAACCGCATCGTGCGATGCCCCGCCCTGGTGTCGAAATCGCGGCCGGGTGTCGCTGCAACATGCGCCTCGGCCAGCATCCTGCGGGCGAAGACCATGCTGTCATTGCTGTGCCGGGTGACATCGCAAAAGGCATAGAAGGCGCCATCCATGGGCGCCGCCAGGGGAAAACCCAGCTCCGGCAAACGCTTCATCAAGAGCTCGCGATTCCAGGCATAGCGTCCCTTCACCGCCTCCAGTTCCTCGGTTGCGGCAAAAGCCTCGATCGCCGCAATCTGCGACAGCTCCGACGGGGAGATGTAGAGGCTCTGGGCGATGCGCTCGACCGGCCGCACGAGTTCTTCCGGCAAAACCATCCAGCCGATGCGCCAGCCGGTCATGCAGTAGTATTTCGAGAAGGAGTTGATCACCGTCACGCTGTCGCTGAAGGCGAGTGCCGTGGTGTCGGAGGCGCCATAGGCCAACCGATGGTAGATCTCATCGGAAATGACGGCGATGCCGAGCGATTCCGCCGTGGTGATCAGCGTCGCCAGCTCGTCGGCTGGGATGACGGCGCCCGTCGGATTGGCCGGACTTGCAAACAGCACACCCTTCAGCGGCGCCTCGCGATGCGCGGCTTCCAGATGGCCAGCGTGCAGATAAGCCGCGTCGCCGAGCTCGATTTCGACCACGTCGATGCCAAGGGCTGCCATAATGTTGCGATAGGCGGGGTAGCCGGGCGCGGCGATGGCGACCCGGTCGCCCGGATCGAACATCGCCAGGAAGGCGAGATTGAAGGCCGCCGACGATCCGGTGGTTACCGCGATCCGGCCGGGGTCGACATCGAGGCCATAATGATCCGCGTAATGCCCGGCGATCGCCTTGCGCAGCGAGGCCAGACCCAAGGTGTCGGTATAGCCTATGCGTCCAACCTCCAGCGCCTTGGCGGCGGCGGCACGGACCCGAGCCGGCGCTTGATCGGATGGCTGGCCGACCGCCATGGAGATCACCGGCACGCCCTGAGCCCTCAGCCGGTTCGCTTCGGCCAGCACATCCATGGCGTGGAACGGCTCGACATTGCCGCGATGGGAGAGCGAAACGACCATTTTTACCCCTGTCCCGAGGATTGAGCGCGCCAGGTCCTGACGCATGCGCCGCACAAATGCCCGATTGATGTGAGGATCACAAGTTGAGGAAGTTTTTCAGGCGCCGACTTTTCATCTTTCGCCCGCTCGTCTACCAGTGGACACATTATGTTGAGCCGACCCAGATCGACGATTGCCCGGGCAGCGCGTGTCTTCGCAACGGTTTCGCTTGCCGCCGCGGTTGCGGTTGCGGGTTCGCAGACCGCCTTCGCCCAAGGCGTGCCAGTGGTCCGCGACGCCGAGATCGAAGCCCTGGTGCGCGATTATGCACGGCCGATCTTCAGGGCCGCCGGGCTGGCGAATGATGGCATCGACATCGTGCTGGTCAATGATTCCAGCTTCAACGCCTTCGTCACCGGGCGCCGGCTGTTCATCAACACCGGCGCGTTGATGACGGCTGAGACGCCGAACGAAATCATCGGCGTCATCGCACACGAAGCCGGGCATATCGCCGGCGGCCACCAGCAGAAACTGCGCGACCAGCTCGAACGCGCCAAGACCATGGCCATCATCGCCACCCTGCTCGGTGCCGGCGCGATCGTTGCTGGTGCGACCACGAACAGCCGCGGCCTTGCCGGCGCCGGCATGGGCGTGGCGGCCGGCGGCGGCGAGATGGCGCAGCGCAGCATCCTCGCCTACCAGCGCACCGAGGAAATCACGGCCGACCGCTCGGCCATCACCTATCTCAATGCCACCGGCCAGTCCGGCATGGGCATGCTGAAGACCTTCCACCGCTTCCAGACCGCGCTGTCGCTGTCGGGCGCGCAGGTCGATCCCTACCGGATCAGCCACCCGATGCCGCAGGACCGCATCGCCAACCTCGAGGTGCTGGTCAAACAGAGCCCCAACATCGACAAGATCGACGCGCCGGCACTGCAGCAGCGCCACGACATGATGCGGGTGAAGATTGCCGTCTACATGGAAGGCCAGGCCGCCGCGACGCGGCTGATGCAAAAGATGCGGGGCAGCATGGCGGCGCTGTATGGCGATGCCCAGTCGGCCTATCTCTACGGCAACATCGCCGCGGCGCTCACCAAGACCAACGCCCTGATCAAGGCGCAGCCCAAGAATGCCTACTTCCAGGAGCTGCGCGGCGATATTCTGATGAAAGCCAACAAGCCCGCGGATGCTGCCGACGCTTATTCCAAAGCGGTCAGCCTCGACCCAGCACGGTCCGGCCTGCTGCCTGTCTCGCTTGGCCAGGCGCTGATGGCGGTCGGCACGCCCGACTCGCTGAAGAAAGCTGTCGTGCAGATCAACAATGGCCTGGGCCGCGACAAGGAAAACTCCACCGGATATCGTTACCTGGCGCAGGCTTACGGGGAGCTGGGAGACATACCGGGCGCGGAGCTTGCCACCGCCGAAGGCCATTTCTATTCCGGCAACTACAAGGATGCCAAGATCTTCGCCATGCGGGCGCAACAGCAGATGAAGCGCGGCGAGCCGCGCTGGATACGCGCCCAGGACATCATAAACTACAAATCGTCAGGCAAGAGCCAGTAATCTCATGAACCTTCCGGCCGCGTGCTGCGACACAGCCAGACCGGAAAACAGGCAGAAGGAACGACAACGATGAAAAAGGCACTGCTGCTGGGCACCACGGGGGTTGCGGTCGCCCTTGCCATGCTGGCTTTCGGTTTCGTGGCCGGCAGTCCGCAGGTTGCGAAGGCCGGAACGGCACAGGCTGTCCAGACGGCGGCCGATACTAAAATCGACCGCACCGAGGTCGAGGGAATCATCCGCGACTATCTCCTGAAGAATCCGGAAGTGCTGCTGGAAGTGCAGGACGCGCTCGAGGCCAAGCAGAAGGAGGAACAGCGGCTCGCGGCACTGGGCGTCATCAAGAACGCCAAGGACCAGATCTTCAATTCCACCTTCGACGGCGTTGTCGGCAACCCGAACGGCAAGGTCACGATCGTCGAGTTCTACGACTACAATTGCGGCTTCTGCAAACGCGCCATCGAGGACATGCGGGCGCTTACCAAGTCCGATCCGGACCTGCGTTTCGTGCTCAAGGAATTCCCGATCCTCGGCCCGGATTCGCAGAAGGCGAGCGTCGTCTCGATGGCGTTTCACCTGATGATGCCGGAGAAATACGGCGAGTTCCACAATGCGCTGCTCGGCGGCCAGGGGCGCGCCACCGAGGCAACCGCGATTAAGATCGCGCTTTCGCTCGGCGCCGACGAGGCGACATTGCACGAGAAGATGAAGGACCCATCGATCACCGAGGCCTTCACCAAAACTTACGATCTTGCCAACAAACTGCAGATCACCGGAACCCCGTCCTACGTCGTCGGCAACGAGGTCGTGTTCGGGGCGCTCGGGCAGGAAGTGCTTGCCGAAAAGATCGAGGCGGCGAAAGCCGCGCTTTGAGCGGCAAGCGGTTTTCTTCACGGGCGCATTTCGGCCTGTTGTGGACAGTGAAAGAACGCACTTGCGCTCTTTCCGCGGGCGACTATGCCCGGTATAGAGGCCCAGCGCGCCGGCTTGATGCCGGCGCCGGAAAAGGTCGGTTTTTTTGAAAACGGTTTTTGTCCTGAACGGTCCCAATCTCAACGCGCTCGGCAAGCGCGAGCCGGGCATCTATGGCGGCAAGACGCTTGCCGCCATCGCCGACGACTGCAAGCAGGCAGGTGCGTCGCTTGGGATCGAGATCGATTTCCGTCAGTCGAACCATGAGGGCGATCTCGTCGACTGGATCCAGGAGGCCGGCGACAAAGCCGCCGGCATCGTCATCAACCCAGGCGCCTATAGCCATACCTCGATCGCAATCCACGACGCCATCCGTTCGATCGCGCCATTGCCGGTTGCCGAAGTTCACCTTTCCAACATTCACGCGCGGGAACCGTTCCGCCACGTCTCCATGGTCGCGCCGGTCGCTGTCGGCATGATCTGTGGCTTTGGGCCGCTCGGCTACACGCTGGCGCTGCAAGCGCTGGCCGCACGCCTATGACCGGCCAACAAACAGAAGGCTCGAAAATGTCGATAAAGAAGACCGGTGTTGACCAGCAACTGATCCGCGATCTGGCGGGCATACTGAACGACACCAACCTGACAGAGATCGAGGTGGAACTCGGCGACCTGAAGGTACGGGTGTCGCGGCAGGCGCCCGCCGTTCACGCGATTGCGGCCCCGCAGCCCACCTATGCACCAACGGCAACCCAGCCCGCGGCCGCCCCGGCGGCGGTCGACGTGTCGAAAAACGCGGTGACCTCGCCCATGGTCGGCACCGCCTATCTGGCGCCGTCGCCGGACGCAAAGCCGTTCATCGAGGTCGGCCAGAAGATCAAGGAAGGCCAGACGCTGCTGATCATCGAGGCGATGAAGACGATGAACCAGATCCCCTCGCCGCGCGCGGGCACGGTGACGGCGATCCTGTTCGAGGACGCGACGCCGGTGGAATACGGCATGCCGCTCGTCGTGATCGAGTAGAGCGGACCTGATGTTCCAGAAGATCCTCATCGCCAATCGCGGCGAAATCGCGCTCCGGGTGCTGCGTGCCTGCAAGGAACTCGGCATCCAGACGGTGGTGGTGCATTCGACCGCCGACGCTGACGCCATGCATGTCAGGCTCGCCGACGAAAGCGTGTGCATCGGTCCGCCGCCGTCGCGCGACAGCTATCTCAACATCCACCAGATCGTCGCGGCCTGTGAGATCACCGGCGCCGACGCCGTGCATCCGGGCTATGGCTTCCTGTCGGAGAACGCCAAGTTCGCCGACATTTTGGCGGCGCACAACATCACCTTCATCGGCCCGTCCGGCGACCACATCCGCATCATGGGCGACAAGATCGAGGCCAAGCGCACGGCAAAACGCCTCGGCATTCCGGTTGTGCCCGGTTCCGACGGTGCGGTGACCGAGGAAAAAGAAGCCAGGCGCATCGCCGCCGAGATTGGCTATCCCGTCATCATCAAGGCGTCGGCCGGCGGCGGCGGACGCGGCATGAAAGTAGCGCATACGGAGGCAGACCTCGAAATCGCACTGCAGACGGCACGCTCGGAAGCGGGCGCGGCCTTCGGCGACGACGCGGTCTACATCGAGAAATACCTGGAGAAACCGCGCCACATCGAGGTGCAGGTGTTTGGCGACGGCTTCGGCGGCGGCGTGCATTTCGGCGAGCGCGACTGCTCGCTGCAGCGGCGCCACCAGAAAGTCTGGGAAGAGGCCAATTCGCCGGCGCTCAACGCCGAGGAGCGGTCCCGCATCGGCGGTATCTGCGCCAAGGCGATCGCCGATCTCGGCTATTCGGGCGCCGGCACCATCGAGTTCCTGTACGAGAACGGCGAGTTCTATTTCATCGAGATGAACACGCGCCTGCAGGTCGAGCATCCGGTGACGGAAGCGATCACCGGCATCGATCTGGTCCACGAGCAGATCCGCGTCGCGTCCGGCGGCGGCCTTTCGGTCAAGCAGGAAGACATCAAGTTCAACGGCCACGCCATCGAATGCCGTATCAACGCCGAGGATCCCCGCACTTTCACCCCCTCGCCCGGCACGATCACGCATTTTCACACGCCGGGCGGCCTCGGCATCCGCGTCGATTCCGGCGTCTATTCGGGCTACAAGATCCCACCCTACTATGACAGCCTGATCGGCAAGCTGATCGTGCATGGCCGCAACCGCGTCGAATGCATGATGCGGCTGCGGCGGGCACTCGACGAATTCGTCGTCGACGGGATCAAGACGACGTTGCCACTGTTTCGCGATCTCGTCGGCAATGCCGACATCGCCAATGGCGACTACGATATCCACTGGCTGGAAAAATATCTGGCCAAGGGCGAATAGCCTCAACTTGCCGCTATAATGACGCGATGACCCGTCCCTACGCGCCAGGCTATCGCATCCCAACCGACCTTCTGCTCAAGGCATACGCCTCGGGCGTCTTCCCCATGGCCGAAAGTGCTGGTGACCCAGAAGTCTTCTGGGTGCGGCCGGAGACGCGCGGCATCATCCCGCTCGATGATTTTCACACCCCCAAAAGCCTGAAGAAGACGATCCGCAGGCACCTGTTCGAAATCCGTTTCGATTTCGATTTCGAGGCGACGATCGATGGCTGCGCCGAAAAGCGTGAGGAGCGCCGCTCTACCTGGATCAATGCGCCGATCCGCGAAGCCTATGTGCAACTGCACCGCATGGGTCATTGCCACTCGGTCGAGGCCTGGCGCGAGGGGCGTATGGTCGGCGGCCTCTATGGCGTCTCGCTCGGGCGGGTGTTCTTCGGCGAAAGCATGTTTTCCAAAGAGACGGACGCGTCGAAGACCTGCCTGGTGCATCTCGTCGAGCGCCTGAAGGCACGCGGCTTCGCGCTGCTCGATACGCAGTTCACGACAGAGCACCTCAAGCGTTTCGGCGCGGTCGACGTGCCGCGCGGCAAATACGAAAAGATGCTGGCAGACGCGCTAAAAGGCGAAGCGGTCTTTTTTCCGTAGGATCAGGCCCTACTTGGGCGACGCCTCGATCGGCGTCTGCGCATGGAACATCATCTTCCAGCCATTGACGCGATGGACGTAGCCGGTGCTGACCAGCGCCGCATAGGGCTCGCCATTTTCGCGCGTCGCATGCGCTTCATAGGTCAGCATGACGATATCGCTGCCGGGTTCGATTATTCCCTTGAGTTCGATGTCGAGGTCGCGCCAGCGGTTGGGTTTGGCTGCGGTCTTGGCCAGATCGGCATTGTCCATGGCCTGTGCCATCTGTGGAAACGCCACAAGGCATTCGGTGTCGACATTGGCAGCATAGTAGGCAGTGTCGCCCGTCCAGAACCCCTTTTCGAGCTCCAGCAACTCGGCCTTGTTGGCCATGATCCGCTTGCTGTCCGACATTGGCGTATCCTCAACGCGCGTGGTGGTGGTCCAACGCGCGCCAGCCATGGCGGTTCCAAGAGATCAGTTGGTGTCCGTCGTAGCCGGTTCCACGGCGTCGTCGGGCTGTGCCGCGTCGGGAGCGACCGGGGGCTTTGGCTTGGTCGCGGCTGGCTTCGACGCGTCGGCTTTCGCCCCATCGGCCTTGGTCGCGCCACTCTTGCCAGCATCGGGCGCCGGCACATCCGACTTCTGCTTGCATTCCTTCAGCCAGACGTCATAGACGGCATGTTCGACGGCGTTGAGCCCCGGACTTTCCGCAAACATCCAACCGGTAAAGATACGGCGGATCTTGCGGTCGAGCGTGATCTCGTCGACCTCGACGAAAGAATCGGTTTTCGGCTGTTCGTTCTGCGGCCGGGAATAGCAGACGCGCGGCGTGACCTGCAGGGCGCCGAACTGCACCGTCTCGTCGATATAAACATCGAAGGTGATGATGCGGCCGGTGATCTTGTCGATGCCGGCGAACTCGGCGACCGGGTTGGTGATGCGATCCGATCCCGCGGGCGCCGCCGGCGCCGGGGCGGCGGGTGCGGGTGAAGCCGCAAAGGCGATGGTGCTGACGGCGAGGCTGGCTGCTAACGTCAGGCCGCCCGTCAATATCGGGTTGAAAAAGCTCATGCAGGGGTACCGGTGGTTCGCGCCCAGGTGATTCCGTCGATCGCCAAGGCTAGTCGCCGTTTTCTGATCAGCAAGCAGCTAAACACCAATTGTGGCGATAAAGGACCGGCCTGCACCTTACCTTTGCAACTCGCGCCGTTACGAGCCCGGCGTCCAGGCGTCGTAGTCGCCGGTGACCTGCGGGCGGTGTTGATTGGTCAGCACCGAGCCCTTCGGACGATAGGCCGATGGCGTGCCGGTCAGATTGGGTAAATGCGGCTTTTGCCAGTCGCGCGGCCGGTAGTCATCGCTGGGGGGAGCGATATCGACACGATGGTGAATCCAGCCGTGCCAGCCCGGCGGAATGGCCGAAGCTTCCGAATAGTTGCGGTAGATGACCCAGCGACGCGTGCGGCCTTCCGAATCGATATCGCCTTCGTAATAGACATTGCCGGCCTCGTCCTGGCCGACCCTCTTGCCGTAGCGCCATGTGTGCAGGCGCGTTCCCAGCGTCTGGCTGTTCCACCAGGTGAAAAACTGCGTCAGGAAAGTCTTCATCTCAGAACCCTCGCGCTGGCGGCGCCCGTTTCCTGCTTATGGCGTCAGGCCTTCGGGAAGGCAAGGGTTTTGCCACGAGGAGCGCGCAAATGGCGCGCCAGGGACCCGACACCAGCCTGTGATCCCCGGGGGTGACCGGATGCGCGCTTGCCAAGCCTTGCCGCTCTTTCTAAAGCTCTGCGCGCCCATGCGAAAATCCTGTCCCGCTGGGGCTGAAGGAGGCGACGATTGGCCACGCAATTGCCGACCACCGATATTCGCGTCGGCGCCGACCTGATTCGCCGCCGCAAGGGCGGCACGCCGATCGTCTGCCTCACCGCCTACACCTATCCGATCGCCCGCCTGCTCGATCCCCATGTCGACCTGCTCCTGGTCGGCGACAGCGTCGCCATGGTCCTGCATGGCCACGAGACGACGCTGGGCGCCTCTCTGGAGATGATGATCGCGCACGGCCAAGCCGTGATGAGGGGCTCGGCCCGGGCCTGCGTGGTCGTCGACATGCCGGCCGGCAGCTATGAGGGGTCCGCCGTGCAAGCCCTGGCCTCGGCACGGCGCATCGTGGGCGAGACCGGCTGCCAGGCGGTGAAGCTCGAAGGCGGCGTCGACATGGCTCGTCAGATTGCCGCGATCGTGGCCGCCGATATCCCGGTCATGGGCCATATCGGCCTGCAGCCTCAATCGGTGAAAAAGGATGGCGGCTACAAGATCAAGGGCCGCACGGACGAGACTGTAGCCGCCCTGATCGCCGACGCGCTGGCGGTCGAGAAGGCCGGCGCGTTCTCGGTGGTCATCGAAGGCACGATCGAGACGGTCGCCGCCGACATCACCCGCCGCATAGCCATTCCAACCATCGGCATCGGCGCCAGCGACGATTGCGACGGCCAGATCCTGGTCGTCGACGACATGGTCGGGCTGACGGTCGACCGCGTGCCGAAATTCGTCAAGCAATACGCCGACCTGCGCAGCGTGATCACGCATGCCGCGGAGCGCTACGCATCGGAGGTGCGGGATCGCGTTTTCCCCGGGCCCGCCCACGTCTTTTCAAAAACCAACGGCGGGGATGACGCGTGAGCCGGCCCCACGTCGTCGACAGCGTTGCCGCGCTTCGCGCGCGAATCCGCGACTGGCGGCGCGACGGACAACGCATCGCCATGGTGCCGACCATGGGCGCCTTGCATGACGGGCATCTTTCGCTGGTCAAGATCGCCCTCGAAAGGGCTGATCGTTGCGTGGTGTCGATCTTCGTCAACCCGACGCAGTTCGCACCGACCGAGGATCTCGACAAGTACCCGCGCCAGTTGGCCCGCGACCTCGACATGCTGGCCGCGGTCAAAGCCGACCTTGCCTTCACGCCCGGTGTCAGCGAGATGTATCGCGCAGGCTTTGCCACGAAGATCTCGGTAGGCGGCCCGTCAGCCGGGCTCGAAACGGACTTTCGCCCCACCTTTTTCGACGGCGTCGCCACAGTGGTGGCCAAGCTTCTCCTGCAGGCCGCACCCGACTTCGCCATCTTTGGCGAAAAGGATTACCAGCAGCTTTGCGTCGTCAGGCAGCTTTGCCGCGACCTCGACCTGCCCGTCGAGATCATCGGCGCGCCGACCATACGCGACGCGCATGGCCTCGCCATGTCGTCACGCAACGCCTATCTCGATGAAGCCGAACTCCAGATCGCTCGCCAATTCAACGTCATTCTGCGCAAGGCAGCTGCTGCGCTGGCGGCGGGCGCAGGACAGGAGGAAACGATCGCCGAAGCAAGCCGCGTCTTGGTCGCGACCGGCTTCCAGAAGGTGGATTATGTCGAGGCCCGCGAAAGCCTGACACTCACGCCATGGCGGCGCGACCGCGCGGGCCGCGTTCTCGCCGCCGCCTGGCTGGGAAAAACCAGGCTGATCGACAATGTGGAAGTTCCTACTGCCTGACCGGCGTTCGTACTCTCGATCAAGTCGAAGGCTCGCCCTGCCGATGCCATGGCACGGGGAGCCGATCCGCTGATAAGTCACCGCCGCGTTCGCGCTGGCCAGACTTTCATCCGTCTGGCTTCTGGCTCCCAGCCTATTCCTCGGTCGGCATATGCAGGTACATCGACTGGATGCCGACCCTGCCCGGCCCGGTGAAGCGGTTGACGATGAAATTCAAGTTGGCACCGAAGAAGCCGCTCGACAGCCGGTCGATCTTGGTCTCCATCCTGACCGAGGCATCCTTGAACAGCCAGCCGCCGGGCTCGATGTCTATGATCTCGCCCGGAGCGAGCGTCTTTTCAAAAACGTTGCCATAGCCGTGCAGCCAGACGATGCCGTCACCGGTATCGCCGCGAAACCGGTCGATGAAGAAGCCGCTCTGGCCGAACAGCATCGTCGCCAGGCCGCGTACGCGTTCGAACGTGTAGTCGACATTGCCGGTGGCGGCCAGAAACTGGTGCTCGCGGACCTGGATCTCCTCGCCTCGCCGCAGGTGAATCGGCACGATGTGACCCGGCCCATCACGGCTGAAGGCGATGATGCCCGCCCCCGACGCCTCGGTGACGAAGATCTGCATGCCGGCCATCATGCGCTTCAGCGCGCCCTTCAGCGATTTCAGGCCGATGGTGATTGTGGAATTCTTCCACAGCAGGATGTGGTGCTCGAAATAGACAGGCATCCGCGTCACATCGACGGAAAGCACGGGCACCAGTTCACCCGCTATGTGATAGGTGACGCCACCAAAGGTTTCGTCCGACACCTCGGTCGGCATCAGTTCCGGCAGACTTGGCATGGTTCCCCCCAAAGCCATCCCGCGTGTGTCGGTTTATTCCGGCTTCACGCGGGTCGGCCTAGGCAGCTTTGGTGCCGGACACCGGGGCCGTCAAACGAAAACAGATCCCGCGACGCGCGCTCGCGCGAAGGTGATCACGCCGCCACGGTGCTCAGGCGGCAAGTACCCGTTCATAGATCAGCGCCGGGATGGCAGAGCTGGCGGAGCCGCAATTCTCGGTGCGGCCGATCTGGACGAAGCCGTTGGCCTGATAAAAGGCAACGGCGCGGGTGTTCTTCTCTTCCACTTCGAGCCGAATGCGGTGAGCTTCCGGAAAACTCTCGATGATCTCGTCGAGGAGCATGCCGCCGATACCGCGGCCCTGCAGCGAGGGAAGCACGTAGATCTGCCTGAGCATGACCACGCCGCCGCCATCGACGGCTTCGGCAAACGCCATGCCGCCAATGCGCTTGCCGTCATCGGCAACGAGGAACTCGCTGTTCGGCTTTGCCAGCCTGGCCTTCAACGAGGCGATGGAGTGCCATTCATTGGTGATTTCGGTGACCCGCTCAGCGCCATAGATGGCGTCATACGTCGCATGCCAGGTCTCGAGCAGCAACGCCCGGACGGCTGCGAGGTCGCGATCCCCGGCGGTGCGAACGAACATGCTTTTACTCGATGCCCAGCTTGGCCTTGACGAGGTCGTTGACGGCCTGCGGATTGGCCTTGCCGCCAGTCGCCTTCATCACCTGGCCGACGAACCAGCCGGCCATGGTGGGCTTGGCGCGAGCCTGCTCGACCTTGTCGGGATTGGCCGCGATCACCTCGTCGACCGCCTTCTCGATGGCCCCGGTGTCGGTGACCTGCTTCATGCCACGGCTTTCGACCAACTGGCGCGGATCGCCGCCCTCGTTCCAGACGATCTCGAACAGGTCCTTGGCGATCTTGCCGGAGATGGTGCCTTCCTTGATCAGATCGATGACGGCGCCGAGCTGGTCGGGCGAAACCGGGGCGGATTCAATGTCCTTGCCGGCCTTGTTGAGAGCACCCAGCAGATCGTTGATGACCCAGTTGGCGGCGAGCTTGCCGTCGCGACCGGCCGCCACCTTCTCGAAATAATCGGCGATCGGCTTTTCCGACACCAGAATCGCGGCGTCGTAGGTCGAGAGGCCGAGCGAGGAGATCAGCCGCAGCTTCTTGTCATCGGGCAGTTCCGGCAATTCCTTGGCCAGCCTATCGACATAGGCCTGGTCGAATTCCAGCGGCAGAAGGTCGGGATCGGGGAAGTAGCGATAGTCGTGCGCCTCTTCCTTGGAGCGCATCGAGCGCGTCTCGCCCTTGACGGCGTCGAACAGCCGCGTTTCCTGGTCGATCTTGCCGCCATCCTCGATGATGGCGATCTGCCGGCGCGCCTCGTAGTCGATGGCCTGGCCGATGAAGCGGATCGAGTTCATGTTCTTGATTTCGCAGCGCGTGCCGAATTCGCCACCTGGCCGGCGTACCGAGACATTGACGTCGGCGCGCAACGAGCCTTCGTCCATGTTGCCGTCGCAGGTGCCGAGATAGCGCATGATGGTCCGCAGCTTGGTCACATAGGCCTTGGCCTCATCGCCGGAGCGCATGTCAGGTTTCGACACGATCTCCATCAACGCCACGCCGGAGCGGTTGAGGTCGACATATGACATGGTCGGGTGCTGGTCGTGGATCGACTTGCCGGCATCCTGCTCCAGGTGCAGGCGCTCGATGCCAACCTCGATGTCCTCGAACTCGCCCTGGCGGTCGGGGCCGACCGAGACGATCACCGTGCCCTCGCCGACGATCGGCTGCTTGAACTGCGAGATCTGGTAGCCCTGCGGCAGGTCCGGATAGAAATAATTCTTCCGGTCGAAGACCGACTTGTGGTTGATCTGCGCCTTCAACCCCAGGCCGGTGCGGATCGCCTGCTTGACGCATTCCTCGTTGATGACGGGCAGCATGCCTGGCATCGCCGCATCGACAAGGCTGACATTGGCATTGGGCGCGGCACCGAAAGCGGTCGAAGCGCCGGAGAACAGCTTTGCTTCCGAGATGACCTGTGCGTGCACCTCGAGGCCGATGATGATCTCCCAGTCGCCGGTGGCGCCGGATATCAGGCGTTTTGCGTCGGGTGTGCGGGTGTCGATGATGCTCATTGTGGCCTACGGACTGAAGTGCATTAATGCAACTTCGCTAGTGCAAACCGCCAAAAGAGACAAGCGCAAAGCCGCGGGCGAAAACCCGGGGGCTGGCCTCTTCGACCGCTTTCGCCTGTATCCGTTCGTCTCAATGGAGAGTGGATGTCCACTTACGCGCAGTCCCGGTGAGGCCCTGACCTCGTAGCGAGGCAGGGCAGAAAACCTGAAACCCCGTGCCGCGAAGCTTCGCGGCGGCGGTATTTTTCGTTTTCCGGGAACTCTTCACATGGATATTTCGCGCATTGAACAGCGCATCCTGCACCTGCTCGCGCAGGGCGGACGCATTGAAATCGAAAGGAACGACAAGAAACGGATCGCCTCGGTCAAATGCCTGACCCGCGACGGCTGGCATTACCCCGGCGTCGATCTCGACCTGTTTCGAAAATTGAAACGCAAGAAGGCGGTTTCGTCGTCCGGCGGCGGGCCCTACCGCATCACGAGGCTCGGGCTCGAACTCGTTCGCTCCGAACTCGACAACAGGTAGCCTTGGTGCCGCCGGCCGGCACCCGGCCGGCGGTTGCCGACCGCTTAGGCGGTGGCGATGTAGGCCCGGATTTCCTCGGCCTCGCGCTCGACGTCCTCGATGCGGCGCTTGACCACGTCGCCGATGGATACGATGCCATCGAGCAGGCCGTCCTTTTCCACCGGGAGATGGCGGAAGCGGCCCCTGGTCATGATCTCCATCACCTCGTTGACGGTGTGGTTTTCGTTGCAGATCTTCACCTTCGGCGTCATCGCCGAGCGCACAGCTATATCGAGCGCGGCACCGCCTTCCCTGGCTACCACGCGCACGATGTCGCGCTCCGAAAGGATGCCGACGATCTTGCGATCGCCATTGGTGATGACCAGCGCGCCGATCCTGTGCTCGGCAAGGATGCGGATGGCTTCGCTCAGTTTTTCGTTCGGCCCGAGCGTCAACACGTCATGGCCTTTTTGCTCGAGAATGGCCTTAACCGTCATGGCGTCCTCCTCTACTTTGCCAACCGGTTCCTGCCCTGACCGGCTTTCACATAAGAGTGAACATCGTGCGCCGTGATCGGTTGCATTTCAAGCCCGGTCGGAGGTCTCCCATTCGGGCGCTTGCCATATCCAGTCGAACCAGCGCAGGCCGAAGAAGCCCGCGACAAAGCCGCCGATATGGGCCTCCCAGGCGACCTGGCCATCCACGCCGGGCGCGAAGCCAAGAAGGCCGGTGGCCAGATTGATGATCATCCACATGGCCAGGAAGATGACGACGCCGCGCGAGCGCAGCACGACCCCGACCGGCAGCACCGGGCCGGCAAAAGCAGCCTTGCCGGCCGAGCGGTCGGTGCGGAAGCCAAAGCGCGCCGCAGCCCCCATCATGCCCGATATGGCGCCCGATGCGCCGACCAGCGGCGCTTCTCCATACGGATGCATCGCCCAGAAGAGTGCCACCGAAGCCAATCCCGTGGCGGCAAAGAACAACGCGAACCGAAGCGCGCCGAGCCGATTGGCCAGCGGCGAGCCGAAGGCGGCAAGCCAGACCATGTTGATGGCGATATGGGCAAAGCCGCCATGCATGAAGGCATAGGTGAAAGGCCGCGTGAAGAGAAACCAGTCGAACCCGTACCGGCCGGTATAGAGGACGGGAATGAAAGCTCCGTCATAGAGCAGCGTCATCTGCTGGGCGTCGTTCAGCGCATATTGCTGCAGCAGGTAGACGACCGCGCAGATGCCGATCACCGCCAGCACGATCGGCGGCAGATTGAACACCGGCTCACGCACCGGTGGCGGCATGGTCTCGGCCGGTTCGGGCTCGGACGGATTTTGCTGTTCGCTCATCTGCAATCGCACTCGATGCTGGTTCGACGGGGCTGGTTCGACTGGGCTGGTTCGACTGGGCTGGTTCGACTGGGCTGGTTCGGTCTGGCGAGCATCTAGATCACCGCCGATGGAACCGCAAACGGCGAATCGTCCCGCTCCGAATCAAAGGGGCGAATCAAAAAAGAAGCCGTCCAAGGTTTCCCCTGAACGGCCGGTCGAGCCCCTGCTCCCCTAAAACTCTTGACTGAAGTGCTGCCGATCGTCGCGAAACGATCGCTTCTGGAGTGGTTTTGGTGTGCCACGCGGCGGCCCAGGGCGCAACGTAAACCAGTTGTTAACCTTAACGGCCCCGACCCGTGAACAAGTGTTAACGACGCTGGCACGCTTCCTGCTCCCCAACGCATGTAGGTCATCGGAGGGCGCCCTTCTGTTCACCGATGGGACATCAGACGACAGAATGCGCGGAGCTTTGTAGTATGAACCAAAACGGATCGATCACGCTGTTCCACTATTGGAACCGCCTGCGTGACGGACGCCCCGCTCCGAAGCGATCGGAAGTCGAGCCGGCCGATATCAAGTCGCTGCTGGCCGACACGTTCATCCTCGAAAAGGACACGCGTGGGCAGCCTGTATTTCGCCTGGCCGGCACCAGGCTCTGCGCCTCCTACGGCCGCGAACTCAAGGGATTCTCCTTCCCGTCGCTATGGCGGGAGAAGGATCAGAGGCTGGTTTCGCGGCTCATTCACGGGGTTTTCGAGCAGAAATCGGTCGTGCTGATCATTTTCGAGGGCTTCAGCCGCAACGGCCGCTCCAACAAGTTCGAATTGCTCGCCTTGCCGCTCGACGGCGGCATCGAAAATCCACGCTGCCTCGGCGTGATCAGCGCCGTGGAGAAGCCGTTCTGGCTGGGCGCGGATCCGATCACCGACGCCTTGATCGATTCCATCCGCGTCATCGACCCGGAGAAGGAACTTCTGAACAGCCGTCCGGCGATCAACGTTCCCTCGCTCGTTCCCGACGAGATCGAGGCGCCCGAAACGATCTCCGCGCTCGGTCGTGCCCGCCGCATCCGCCATCTCGTCGTTTTCGATGGCGGGCGGGACGAATAGTTGACGATCGCATGGTCTTGCAGGCTCGTTTTTCCCCTTTGTTAACCCGATTTGTTGTAGTTCTCTGCTGAAGTTCCTCGCATCCACGCGCGGGAATGCCAAACGGGGTGTAGGCAGTCATGAGGTCAGCGGCGGTCGACTACGCGCCGTCCCAAGCTGAAAGGCGTAACTTTCAGCGCGTCCGGGTCAAAATCTACGGACGTTTCATGCTGGAGGACCGCACCGAGCACCCATGCCAGGTGGTGGACATGTCGCCCGGCAACGTGGCGCTTCGCACCGACCGCATTGGCATGCCCGGCGAGAAAGTCATCGCCTATATCGACCATATCGGCCGCATCGAGGGTGTGCTGACACGCACGCTGCCGGATGGCTTCGCAATGACGGTGATCGCGTCCGACCGCAAGAAGGACAAACTCGCCGCGCAGTTGACATGGCTTGCCAACAAGCACGAACTCGACCTGCCGGAAGACCGCCGCCACGAGCGCGTCTCGCCCCGCAACCCGACGAGCGTGCTGCAGCTCACCGACGGCCGCCAGTATCAGTGCCGGATCATCGATCTGTCGCTGTCGGGCGCCGCGATCGAGATCGACGTGAAACCGGCGATCGGCGTCCAGGTCATGCTCGGCACGATGCGGGGTCAGATCGTCCGGCATTTCGAAGATGGCGTCGCCATCGAATTCGCCGTCATCCAGCGCCCCGAGACGCTCGATTCCGAATTCAACACGCCGCGCGCCTGATCGGCCGCAAAGCATGCCCGTCAAGCCGGCCCTCGCGGCCGGCTTTTTCGATTTCGGGGTACGGCGATCGATAGATCTTGGACGGCAGGTCGACATAGTCGGAAATGGTCCGGGCGAGGCCGAATTTGCCGAAACCCCAGTGCAGCAATCCAACCAATTCAATACTAAAATGATTCAAATTTTACGTTTATTCTATAGGCGTTTTACTTAAAATCTACTTCGGGCCTTTGCGTCGAATAAATCCAGATGTGGCACTGTCTCCTTCGAACGGGGAGACTGAACAATGAAAAAAACGAGGGGCAAGCTGTTGCTGATGGCAATGGCGATGCAGCTTTCCGCCTGGGGATCAGCATATGCCGCGGGACCGGCCTATATGCATACCGGCGGACGCACGACGCAGCCTGTTGGCCACTATGAATTCTGCCAGCGCATCCCCGGCGAATGCAACGAGAAGACCGCCAAGGGGGCGCCTGTCGACCTGAGCCGCAAGCTCTGGGCGACGATCGTCAGCGTCAACAATTCGGTCAACACCCGCATCAAGCCGCGCACCGACATGGAAAACTACGGTGCCGAGGAATACTGGGCCTACCCGGACAATGGCTATGGCGATTGCGAGGACTACGCGCTGGAAAAGCGCCGCGAGTTGATGAATGCGGGCGTGCCGGCCGGCGACCTCTTGATGACGGTTGCGCGCCAGCCGAATGGCGACGGCCACGCGGTGCTGACCGTGCGCACCAGCCTCGGCGAGTTCATCCTCGACAATCTTGAAACCAAGGTGCTGTCCTGGACGGACACCGACTACACCTATCTCAAGCGTCAATCGACGGAGAATTCCGGCGTTTGGGTGACGATCAACGACGGCCGTTCCGACGCGGTCGCCAGCGTCCGCTGAGGACGCCAATGAGATCAGGCGCGTTGCACGCGCTTAACGAGAAACCCGGTCGAGTCCCCACCCTCCCCGTCCCCAACGACCGGGTCAAAGGAGCCGGCCCCGTCCCCGGGCCGGCTCCGCCATTTCGGGGAAGACATCAGTACACTGTGATATAAATTTCCACAGGCGGAAGATCGAGATATTGTCAGTCGGCAACTCCGCCTTCTGGACCGCAGCCATGCAGGAAATTCCGGAAGATCGATGCGAACGCCATCGTCTGTTCAAGGCGATCGACGATGCCTTCAAGGCTGGCGACTTCGAGGCCCTCGGCACCGTCCTGGGCCGTTCGCCCCGCTGGTTTGACGAGCGCATGCCGTTTGAGCTCGGCCTTGGTCATCCGCTCGAATACGCGATCTACTGGAGCCCGCTTGCCTTCGTCGCGGCGCTGCTCGACGCCGGGTCGAGCCCAAACTACGACGATCATGCCGGATTTCCATCGATCATCGCGGCGCTGTCCACCGAGCGCGCGGACAAGCTCGACATCATCCGCATCCTCATCGATCACGGCGCCGGTGCGGACATGCGAGGTGTCAACGACTGGACGCCGCTCCATCACGCCGTGGCCATGCGAGACGCCGAGGCGATCCGCCTGCTTCTTGCCGCCGGCGCGGATCCCTCTTTGAGGACTCGCATCGACCACTGCACGACAGCGCTGGAAGAAGCAGAGATTGCAGGGTTCGAGGGGGGCGCATCGCTGCTGCGGGCAGCCCTTGCCGAGCGAGCAACCGGCAACCGGGATTGATAGGCGCCGGTGGCCGACGGCATGCCGGCCGAGACCTCAGACCTTCTTCAGCCCCGCCTTGAAGCGCCTGGCGTTGGCGACATAGTGCGCGGCCGAGGCCCGCAGCCGCTCGACCGCCGCGTCGTCCAGCACCCGGATCGCCTTGGCTGGCGATCCGACGATCAGCGAATTGTCCGGAAATTCCTTGCCTTCGGTGACCAGCGCGCCGGCGCCGACGAGTGAATTCTTGCCGATTCTGGCGCCGTTGAGCACGATGGCCCCCATGCCGATCAGGCTGTTGTCACCAATCGTGCAGCCATGCAGCATGGCGCGATGGCCGATCGTACAGCCCTCGCCGACGGTCAGCGGAAAGCCGGGATCGGTGTGCATGACGGTATGTTCCTGCACATTGGTGTCGGCGCCGATGACGATGGGCTCGTTGTCACCCCTGATGACGGCGCCGAACCAGAAGCCGGCATTGCGGCCGATCCTGATGTCGCCGATCAGCGTCGCATCGGGCGCGATCCAGTTCGAGTCCGCGTCGGCGAAGCTCGGCTCCGTTCCATCGATCGCATAAAGCGGCATTGTCGGTCTCCGAATCGCCTCAGGCTGGAAACCCTAGGAGACCGACGGCCCAGGAAGCAATGGCCAGTACGACGATGCCCAGCGCCAACGACCAGGCAATAGCGGTGCAGCCGCATGACAGGAGCGCCACTGTCGAGATGCGGTTCGCGCGCCTGGCGTCAAGGGCATCGTTGACCAGCATGAACGGCCCGGCGCCCGCGGTCACAGCCAGCGAGCGCAGCACATGGGCGGGCGACACATAGGGTTCGGTGAAGGCGACCTTGCGACCCGATACCAGCTCCATTGTCGAGCCCGCCAGACCGCAAACCGTCAAGCCGACGACAAAAGCGAACAGCAAGAGTTCCATCTGGGCCACATTAACCCTCCATTTACCATGCAATCGCACAGTCGTTTCAGGAAGTCTGCAAGGGCCGTGCCGTGCGAAGTGTGCCGTCAAGGGACACTTGGACCGCGGACACACGGATGGCCGTTTGGCGGTGGAACGAGGACCGAGATGAAGCAGGCAGCGATCGCCGACGGCCCGAAACTGACCGTGGTCGATTCCATGCTGATGAAGCGGGTGTTCTACGCGTTCGCGGCTCTGGCCTTGCTGTCGATAGCCATCAGCCTCGGCGGCAAATGGTTCGGCCGTTCCATTGCCATGGCCGGCTACACCGACGACGCGACCGTGCGCGAAGTGGTGATCGGCAACAACGTCATCACCGTGCCGGCCAATTTCATCCGGTTCGAGCAGGCCCGGCGCGACGGCGTCGCCGCGCGCCTCGACCTTTATATGCGCTATCCCCAGTTGGACGGCTACAGCGAGGCGTCGCGCGATGATTTCAATCACGCCGGAGCCAACAGGAACATCATTTTCCTGTCCTTCGAGCAGCAGATGATGTCGCGCGACATGAGCGGCCGGTTCGGGCCGATCTACAGCGCGCTCATCATCCAGCCCGGCATACCAGGCCCCGGCGGCACGACGGTCTACGGGTTCAATGAGAAATCAGGCTACCTGAACGAGGTGCTGGTCGTCGGCAAGCGCGCGGGCACCGACCCTTTCGTGGCCCGCTGCCTCAGCGGGCCGAGCGCCGGCGAATCGCTGGCGCCCTGCGAGCGGGATATCCATGTCGGGGACGATCTCAGCCTTACCTATCGCTTCCCAAGGGAATTCCTTGACGACTGGCAGACGCTAGACGCGGCAATCACGGCCAAGGCGGGGCGAATCCTAAAGACCGGACATTGACAGGCAGAAGAGGCCGGCCGCGCTCGATGCGGCCTGCCGTGGCATTGCGGGCTCAGGCCAGGTCGATGTCCAGGATCGCCATCGAGAAATTGTAGTCGCCGTCGTCCTCGTCCTTGAAGACGATGCCGAGGAATTCGTCACCGACATAGACCTCGGCCGAATCTTCCTTGCGCGGCCGTGCCTTGACCTCAAGCTTGGGGTTCTGGAAGACGCGCTTGAAATAGGCGTCCAGCTTTCTGATTTCGTCCGGCTTCAACAGTCTTCTCCGATCATCGGCTTGCTCGTTTGAACGGCGCTTCTGGCACGTCGACAATGGCGATGTAAAGGCAAGCCGGCCTTATTGCACCGGAAGCGGCAGCGCTGCCGGGCATTCATCCGGGGCAACTGCCGGCAAATCAGATATCGAAACTGATGACATGGTCCATCTTCTGCGACGGCAGAAGCTGGTCCATCTGGCGCGAAGGCTGGTCGCAGCCGGTCTCGCCAACCACGCGGGCCGGTACGCCGGCTACCGTCTTGTTGTGCGGCACAGGCGACAGCACCACCGATCCGGCGGCAATCTTGGAGCAATGGCCGATCTCGATGTTACCGAGAATCTTGGCGCCGGCGCCAATCAGCACGCCGTGGCGGATCTTGGGATGGCGGTCGCCGCCGGCCTTGCCGGTGCCGCCCAGCGTCACGCCATGCAGAATCGACACGTCGTCCTCGATAACCGCGGTCTCGCCGACGACGAGGCCGGTGGCGTGATCGATGAAGATGCCCTTGCCGATGCGCGCGGCCGGATTGATGTCGGTCTGGAAGACCGCGGACGAGCGGCTCTGCAGGTAGAGCGCGAAATCCTTGCGGCCGTGGTTCCACAGCCAGTGCGCCAGCCGGTGGGTCTGGATGGCATGAAAGCCCTTGAAATAGAGCACTGGCATGATGAACCGGTCGCAAGCCGGGTCGCGGTCATAATAAGCCTGGATGTCGACGCGTACCGTGGTCGGCCAGTCCTTGTCGTCGGCGAGCATCGACTTGAAGGTTTGGCGGATGAGATCGGAGCCGATATCCTGATGAGCAAGCCGCTCCGCGATCCTATGGATGACAGCCTCTTCCAGACTCTCCTGGTTAAGGATCGTGGAATAGAGGAACGCGGCCAGCAAGGGGTCGCGGTTGACCGCTTCCATCGCTTCGTCGCGGATCGAACGCCAGATCGGATCGACCGGCTGCAACGCGCTTTGGCGGGAAATGCTGATGCTGTTCATCGACGTCTCGTCCTGCGTCCTGCTAGTCTGCCTGCCATCTGGCCGCACATATAAGCCAGTTCATAGCATGATTGAACTCAATTTTCCTTAGTGCTGTGTCAAATGGATTTGGTTCGCGGGAATTCAAGCAGCCATGGAAAACGAACCCTTGATCGACGATGCCCTGAAAACCGAGCTTTCGGTCCTCTACAAGGCCGGCGATCGCCACTATCACAACCTCACCCATATCGAAGCGATGCTGGAGCTGGCCGATGACTATCGAACGCTTCTGGACGACCCCGAGGCCGTCGAAGCGGCGATCTGGTTCCATGACGCCGTGTATGACAGCAGGGCCAAGGACAACGAAGCGCAAAGTGCCGCCCTTGCCGAGCAAAAGCTCGCCGGCCGCATCGATGCCGGGCGCCTGAGCCGCGTCAGCGCAATGATACTCGCCACCGCCACGCACCAGTTGCCGCTGTTCGACGACGTTGCGGCGACGCGCGACGCCAGCTTGTTCCTCGACATGGATCTTTCGATCCTGGGTGCCGCGCCGGATGCATTCGACGCCTATGAACGCGCGGTTCGCCACGAATATGGCTGGGTGGAAGAGCCGATGTGGCGTGCCGGCCGCGGCGCGGTGCTGAAAAGCTTCCTTGCCCGCCCGCATATTTTTCACACGCAGGAGTTCCGGCAGCGCTTCGAGCCGCAGGCAAGGCGGAACATAGCGCGGTCGCTGCAGGCCTAGACCTGATTTAGATCATTTCGCGACCCGAGATGCTCGTCCCCAAACTCCGGAGCCTCAGAGCGGATTTTCGGCGTAAAACTCCAGCACGCGCTGCTTGAAGGTCTTGTCCCCGACGGCCAGCATATGGTCCCTGCCCTCGATGTGGAAGGCCCTGGCGTTCGGCATCAGCGCCGCAAGCTCGTCCGGCGATCCGCCAATGTCGTCGGTGGTACCGACCGCGATCAGCGTCGGCTGGGCGATGCGGGCAATATCCTGCTCATCAAGCAGTTCCCGTGAGGTCACGATGCAGGCGGCAAGCGCCCGGCGGTCGCTGCGGGTCTGGTCGGCGAAGGCGCGAAAAGAGCGACCGCGCGGATGGGTGGTCGCGGCCGGATCCTCGGCCAGAAGGGCGGCCGCGATCGGATCCCAATCGCCTACTCCATCGATCATGCCGATGCCGAGGCCACCAAAAACCAGCGTCGCCACTTTGTCCGGGTCGGACAGTGCCAGGAAGGCCGCGATGCGCGCGCCCATCGAATAACCCATGACATGGGCGCGCTCGATGCCGAGATGACCGAGCAGGGCTGCCGCGTCCGAAGCCATTTTCGCCGGTGTATAGTCGGCCTCCTCATAGCTCTTGGATGACGAGCCGTGGCCGCGATTGTCGAAGGCAATGGCGCGGTAGCCGGCATCGTTGAGCGTCTTGAACCAGCCGGGCGACACCCAGTTGACATAATGGCTCGATGCAAAGCCGTGGATCATGAGCACCGGATCGCCCTCGCCAGATGCCGGCTGGCGGTCGAGGAAGGCTAGATCGAACCCGTCATGAGAGAAAAACTGCATCGGCTACACCACCATCGGCATTCAGCCGCCGCCACTTGGCGCATCGCCCTTGTCCGCCGGCGGCGAGCTCGGACCGGAGACCGTGCCGATGGCCGGATGGCTCAACAGATTGCCATATTCGATGCCGTTCCTGGCGGCCGTGCCGGCCTTGAGTTCAAGTACGAAACGCACGGGTATGCCAGGTGAAATGACGGCCTCGGACTGCGGTACGCCCTGTTTGACAGCCCGGATCTTGCCGTCCTGACCAATAAAGATCAGGTCAAGCGGCATCGGCGTGTTCTTCATCCAGAAGCCGACCTGTTGCTGGATCGGAAAAACGAACAGCATGCCATGGTCGTCCGCCATCTCCTGGCGATACATCAGCCCGGCCTCCCGCTCCGCGTCGGTGTCGGCGACTTCAATGGAAAACGAGCGATCTCCGCTTTTCGTCGCCACAACCAGCGGCGCGGGATCGACGGGAAGGATCATGGCCCGGCCATCGGCCGCGCTGGGTACCTGGAAATAGAAGAATGCGGCGGCGGCGACCATGACGGCAGCCACAGCGCACATCACGCCCGCCGTCAGCCCGTTCCTGTGTGTCATATGAAATCCTCGGCCGGATCGCCCTAATGCGAGACCGGCAAGGTGCCCATATCGGGGTGAATTTCGGCGGCCATAAGGCCTTTGTCACCGCGGCCGAAACGGACAAGCACGACCTGCCCCGGCCGAAGTTCGGTGATGCCGTAGCGCCGCAAGGTTTCCATATGGACGAAAATGTCCTCGGTGCCCTCGCCGCGCGTCAGAAAACCAAACCCCTTGGTTCGGTTGAACCATTTGACCAAAGCGCGTTCGAGCCCGCTCTCCGGAGTCACGGAGACGTGGGTGCGCTGTTCCTGCATTTCCGCGGGATGGACGGCGGTGGTGACATCCATGGAAAGCACACGGAACGCCTGCAGCCCGCGCTCACCCTGCTTGACCAGGCAGACCACGCGCGCGCCTTCCAGGGCAGTCTGGAAGCCGTCCCGTCGAAGGCAAGTCACATGGAGGAGGATATCGCCCGAAACACCGTCATCGGGAAGGATAAAGCCATAGCCCTTGGCCACATCGAACCATTTGATGGCGCCGGCAATCTCGGCCAGGTCGGCATCGCCGCCTTCATCGTGAGACAAAGCGTCGCCAAGGGTATTGGCCCGCCCCGTCAAAGAGGCCTTTTCCCCCATAAGAATGCCCCCTTTATTCAAGAACACCGCAACTGATTCTTGACACCAGATTAACACCGCGGCTTCCGGTGTGTGCAAGACCTGACGTGCCTTTTTTCACGGTTCATTGCGGGAATACCGGATTTGTTCTTTGCCGGCACCGCTTGCCGCCCCACGATTGCCCTTTGACCGGGCCGACCCTATGTTGCGCCGCAACCCAACAGATCGAGGAAAACACATGCGCTATCTGCACACCATGGTCCGCGTCGCCGATGTCGATGCCTCACTCGATTTCTACTGCAACAAGCTCGGCCTGAAGGAAGTTCGCCGCTATGAAAACGAGCAGGGCCGCTTCACGCTGATCTTCCTGGCCGCTTCGGAAGACGAGCAGAGCGGCATCAACGAGAAGGCGCCGCTGGTCGAACTCACCTACAATTGGGATCCGGAAGACTACAAGGGCGGGCGCAATTTCGGTCACCTCGCCTATGAGGTCGACGATATCTACGCCACTTGCCAGCATCTGATGGACAATGGCGTCACCATCAACCGGCCGCCGCGCGACGGCAACATGGCTTTCATCAAGTCGCCTGACGGCATCTCCATCGAGCTTCTGCAAAAAGGCCCAGCGAAGGCCAAGGCCGAGCCGTGGGCATCGATGGCGAATACCGGAAGCTGGTAATCGATCACCTTTTCGAGTGGCCGGCGGCCACTCGATGGTGTTTGGCGAGGTTGTGCCTATCTATGCAGCCATGGCGCCTGCCCGGAAGAGCGGCGCCTCGTATGAGATTGAGCTTCGGAGAACCTTCATGCCGACAAGCCATGCCAATGTCGCCACGGCCCATGCAAGCCGCTATCTGCAACAGCTGTGCAAGCATTGGGCGCACAAGTTTCCCGTCGAGTTCGACCCCAACCACGGCATCATCGACCTTTCACTCGGCCGTACGGTCATGGACGCCGACGGGGCAGCGCTGCACATCACGGTATCGACCGACGAGCCCGCTTCGATCGAGCGCCTCGAAAGCGTCGTTGCCGACCACATCAAGCGCTTTGCGTTCCGCGAAGAACTGGCCTTCGACTGGAAACGCGCCGAGGCGGCATAGTTCGTTCATGCGTGTCGCCGCCGCGCATTTCCGGCGAGACGCATGGATCAATCGCTGCCGGACTTGCCCGCCATCTCCAGCAGCGCCAGCACCGAACGCCAATTGCGTGCCGTGCCCGGCACTTTCAACGTGCGCGGAATGAGGTTGGCGAACACCGATTTGCCGAGCCCGTCCGGCGCGCTGAGGTAGAGCACGTCGCCCTTGACCTCGAAACGCTCGGGACCAGTGCACTTTTCCGCCAACCGCGCCACCTCGTCGGCGGTCGGCTCACGCTCCAGCGCATAGGCGTGGAGCTTTGTGTGGTCGGCGGCCGCTTCCGGATATGGATTTTCGCGCACCAGCCTTTCGAACCATTTGAAATCGCGCACCATGATGCGCGAATGGAAACCCCATTTTGTCTCGAAGGCCGCCTCGATCCGTTTGGTCAGCGCGGCCGCATCACCCTTGTCGGCCCGGAACACGACATTGCCGCTCTGCACATAGGTGGCGACATCGGAAAAGCCGAGATCCTCGAAGAAGGCCCGCAACTCCGCCATCTTGACGATGCGGTTGCCGCCGACATTGATGCCGGAAAACAGGGCGATGAAGATCTTTCCGCTCATATGATGAACCCGGCCAATGTCTCGTTTTCGGTGATGTCCTGATACTGGACGCCCTCGGCCTCGAAATTTGCCTCAAGGAGATCGAAATTGCGCCGATCCTTGGTTTCGATGCCGATCAGCACCGAGCCGAAATTGCGCGCCGACTTCTTCAGATATTCGAAGCGGGCGATGTCGTCGTCCGGACCCAGCATGTCGAGGAAGTCGCGCAGCGCACCCGGCCGCTGCGGAAAGCGGATGATGAAGTATTTCTTCAGGCCCCCGAAGCGCAGCGCCCGTTCCTTGACGTCCGGCAGCCGCTCGAAATCGAAATTGCCCCCGGAGACCACGGCGACGATGGTCTTGCCCCTGATCTCCTTCCTGGAAAAATCCTTCAGCGCGTCGATCGCCAGCGCGCCGGCGGGCTCCAGGACCACGCCTTCGATGTTGAGCATCTCGATCATGGTCGCGCAGAGCCGGTTTTCCGGGATGAGCCGCACGCTGTCGGCGGCAAACTCCTTGAGATAGCGCAAAGGTTCGCGGCCGATCTCGGCGACCGCCGCGCCGTCGACGAAGTTGTCGACCTTGGCGAGCTTCAGCCGTTTTCCCGCGGCTAGGCTCTCGCGCAGGCTCGGCGCGCCGGCCGGCTCGCAGAAGACGAAACGCGCCTCGCGGCCCTGATCGGCGAAATAGTGCGTCACTCCGGCGGCGAGCCCGCCGCCACCCACCGGCAGCATGACGATGTCGGGCATGCGCCCGCCCGGCATCTGGTCCGCGATCTCGTAGGCGACCGTCGCCTGGCCCTCGATGATATCCTTGTGATCGAAGGGCGGCACCATGTGGGCACCGGATCTTTCGGTGAATTCGAAGGCGGCGCGGTAGCAGTCGTCGAAGAAATCGCCGACCAGCCTGATCTCGACGAAATCGCCGCCAAACAGCCTGGTCTTGTCGATCTTCTGCTGCGGCGTCGTCACCGGCATGAACACCACGCCCTTCTTGCCGAAATGGCGGCAGACGAAGGCGAAGCCCTGCGCGTGGTTGCCGGCGGACGCACAGACAAACAGCTCGGCCTGGTTGCCTTCGCCAAGCGCCTTGCGGAAGAAGTTGAAGGCGCCACGGATCTTGTAGGAGCGCACGGGGCTCAAATCCTCGCGCTTCAGCAGCACCCGCGCGCCGGTCTTCTTCGACAGATAGTCATTTTCCTGCAGCGGCGTTTCCGGGAAGATCTGGCGGATCGCGGAGGCGGCGGTGGCGACGCGCGAGGAAAAGCTGGTCATGGCAAGATCATCCCGGGATCGCCCGCGGGCGAGTTAGAGGAGAACCCTATTACACATCCGGCCCCGCAAGACCATTGCCCGGTCGAGCCCGTGCCCGCAACGGCGCCTTCCCGAAATGCTAGCAAGCACTTGGGGACGTTTGTTCATGCCTCTTCGTCGCGCTGAGCCGCGCATTGGTGGACGCGGAAGTTCGACATCCGGCCAGTTGCAGGTGCCTGACTTGTGCGACGTTGCGGCCTTGCCACCCGCTTTGGCTTTCGCGCAACACTGCGCCCACGGTCGCGAGGCGCCGACCGCATTTTGGCTGGACACGACTTACTTCTGCCGCACTTCGCCTGCTGGGGAGATATCGCGGAGGGTGGATTGGCCCTTTTTGGGCTCGAGTGGATTTTTGACGTGCATTTGAAGACGATTTGCATTCTTGCGCTTGCGCTGCTGGTGGCGGGCTGCGGCGGCCGCAAAACCGAGGAACTGCTCGGCAGCGCGGTCATGTCCGCGCCGGTAACGGAAATCGCAGGCAACCACTCGATCTTCATTGCCACGACCCGTAAGGCCTCCGACGATCCAAACAAGGTTTTCGACGGCGAACGCTCGGCGACGCTGAACTACGCCCGCGTCAACGTCACCGTTCCCGGTCTCCACCAGACCGGGCAGATCGAGCGGCGCTCACGCGGCAAATCGAACGATCCGGCCAAGTATTTCATGGCTTCCGAAGTCGTCGGCTACGACACGCAGCCGAAATTCGCCAGCGCGCTCAGCGCCGACATAGCGGCACGCGGCGGCCGCGTCATGGTCTTCGTCCACGGCTACAACACCGGCTTCGACGACGCCGTCTACCGCTTGACCCAGATCGTCCACGATTCCGGTTATCCGGGAACGCCGGTGCTGTTCTCGTGGGCCTCGGGAGCCAAGACCACCGACTATGTCTATGACAAGGAAAGTGCCAGTGCCGCCCGCGACCAGCTCGAAGTGACGTTGCGCATGCTGGCGCAGAGCGGCGCGCGGCGCATCGACATCGTCGCCCATTCGATGGGAACCTGGGTGACGATGGAGACACTGCGCCAGCTCGCCATCACCGGTGACCGCGACCTCGGCGGCAAGCTCGGCGACGTGGTGCTCGCCTCTCCCGACATCGACGTCGATGTGTTCAAGAGCCAGATGCGCCGCTATGGCAAGCCCGACAAGCCGTTCATCCTGCTGTTGTCTGATGACGATCGCGCGCTGAGATTGTCCGGCCTGATCGCCGGCTCGCGCCCACGCGTCGGCGACTACAAGGATGCCGCGGACCTTGCCTCCTATGGCGTGACGGTCGTCGATCTCTCCAAGGTCAAGGGCAGCGACAGCTTCAACCACACGAAATTCGCCGACAATCCGGCACTGGTGAAGATGATCGGCCAGCGGCTGCGCGAGGACGATGGTTTCGCCAGCGACCGGGACGTGACCGATCGCATCAGCCTGCTTGGGCAGTAGATGCGGCGCAGCGGATTTCGCCGTGCCTGTCCGGCATCGCCGAACGATCGGCTCACTTTGAACTGGACCGCGCCCGCCTCTGGCCTTATCGGAGTATCGAGCGACGTCATGCGTTTGACGTCCCCCTATGCGGGAGCCGACGCGTGGCCTTGGGCTTGAAGAGTTTCGGTGTCGTCGCGTTCGCGCTGCTGGTCGCTGGCTGCGCCGGAAATACGCATGATCTGCTCAACAAGACGACGGTCACCGTACCGGCATCCGATATTGCGGCCACCCATGAGATATTTGTCGCCACCACCCGCCAGAAAGCGGTGAAGGACCCGCGACAGGTCTTCGACGGCGACCGTTCCCTGACCACCAGTTTCGCGCGGGTCGACGTCACGGTTCCGAAGAGCCATCAGGTCGGCAACATCGAGCGCGCCAAGGGTTCCGCCAACAGCAATCCGGCCAAGGATTTTGCGGCCACGGACGTCACCCTCTACGAAGGCGCGCCGCAATTCGCCAAGGCGGTCGGCTCCGACATCGCCATGCGCGGCGACCGGGCGCTGGTTTTCGTGCATGGCTTCAACAATGGTTTCGACGATGGCATCTACCGGCTGACGCAGATCGCCCACGACACCAAATATCCGGGCACTCCGGTGCTGTTCTCATGGGCATCGAGCGCCAAGACGACGGGCTACATCTACGACAAGGACAGTTCCACCGCCGCCCGTGACGATCTCGAGGCAACGCTCAGGATGCTCGCCAAGACGCGCGTCAAGAGCATCGACATCATCGCCCATTCGATGGGAACCTGGCTGACGATGGAGGCGCTGCGCCAACTTGCCATCACCGGCGACCGCGATCTCGGCGGCAAACTGGGTTATGTCATCCTTGCCTCACCGGACATCGATGTCGACGTGTTCAAGAAGCAGATGATCCGTTATGGCAAACCCAACAAGCCGTTCGCCGTGCTGCTTTCGGGCGACGACCGGGCGCTCAAATTGTCCTCGTTCATCTCCGGCGACAAACCGCGCGTCGGCGACTATGGCGATGCCGCCGATCTCGCCTCCTATGGCGTGTCGGTGGTCGATCTGACCAAAACGAAAGGCGGTGACGGCGGCCTCAACCACGCGAAATTCGCCGACAACCCGTTCCTGGTGCAATTGCTGGGCGACCGGCTGCGCACGCCGGCCGGGCTCGCCGCGGACGAGAACCCGGCACAGCTCGCCAATATCGGTCAGGGCCTGGGAAAGGTCGTCGGCTCCGCCGCCGAAGTCATCATCACGACGCCGTTCAAGGTGCTGACCATCGCCACCGGCGGCTGAGCAGCCACGAGCGGACGACTGGTCTCAGACGAACAGATCGACCTTCTGGAACGTCGTCACGTCGATCAGGCCGACGTCCGAAATCCTGAGCTCGGGAATGACCACCAGCGCCAGCAGCGAGTGCTGCATGTAGGCATTGTTCAGGGAACAACCCATCTTGCGCATCGCCGCGGTCAGTTTCTCGGCCTTGGCGGCGACGATCTCGGCCCGCTCGTCCGACATCAGTCCGGCGATCGGCATTTCGACCAGCGCCAGTTCCTTGCCCCTGGAGAACAGCACGACCCCGCCGCCGACTTCCCCCAGTCGGTTCACGGCCAGCGCCATGTCCTGCTTGTTGGTGCCAACGCAGATGATGTGATGGGCGTCATGGGCGACGCTGGAGGCCATGGCGCAGTCGGCCATGTAACCGAAACCGGAGACGAAGGCATTGGTGACGCCACCCGTGCCCCTGTGCCGTTCGACCAACGCGATCTGACAGACGTCGTTGCGGCGATCCATCGCGACCAGTCCATCCTCGACCGGCAGATCGGCCTCCAGAGCCCGCGTGGGTGCCTGGTTCTCGATGACGCCGATCACCCGCACCCGCACCTCGTTGGCGCCCTTGGGTGCCGCGATATCGAAATCGCCGGCCTTCAGTTCCTTGCCCAACTTGACGGTGTTCTTCGCCGTCTTCGGATAATCATAGGCCGGGATATCGATGTCCAGCTTGCCGCCCTTGGCCAGCCTGACGCCGCGCGCATAGACCTCGTCGATGCTCATTGCGGCGAGATCGGAGACGACCAGCAGGTCGGCCAACCGCCCCGGCGCGATCGAACCGATCTCGCGTTCCAGTTTGAAATGCTGAGCGGTGTTGAGCGTTGCCATCTGGATCGCGGTCACCGGTTTCAGCCCCTGCTGGATGGCGTGGCGCACCACCCGATCCATGTGGCCGTCCTGGACAAGCGTGCCGGAGTGGCTGTCGTCGGTGCACAGGATGAAATTGCGCGGATCGATGCCGCTCTCCGTCACCGCCTTGATCTGAGAGGCAACATCGTACCAGGCCGAGCCCAGCCGCAGCATCGCCTTCATGCCCTGGCGCACGCGCGCGATGGCGTCCTCGGCACGCGTGCCTTCGTGATCGTCCTCGGGTCCGCCGGCGACATAGCCGTGGAACGGCAAGCCAAGGTCACGCGAGGCATAGTGGCCGCCAACCGTCTTGCCTGCACGAACCGTCGCGGCGATCTCGCCCGACATGACAGGATCGTTGGCGGCGACGCCTGGAAAATTCATCACTTCGCCGAGGCCGATGATGTTTTCCCAAGTCATGGCCTCGGCAACGTCGGCAACGGTCAGCTCGGCGCCGGCATGCTCCAGCCCGGGTGCCGACGGCACGCAGGACGGCATCTGCACATGCACGTTGATGGGCATCGCCACCGCCTCGTCATGCATCAGCCGCACGCCCGGCAGGCCCAGGACATTGGCGATCTCGTGCGGATCGATGAACATCGAGGTGGTGCCGTGCGGGATGACGGCGCGGCAGAATTCGGTGACCGTGACCATGCTGCTCTCGACATGCATGTGCGCGTCGCAAAGGCCGGGCACGAGGTAGCGGCCGCCGGCGTCGGCCACTTTGGTGCCCTGCCCGATCGTGTGGCTGGCATTCGGCCCGCAATAGGCGAAGCGGCCGCCCGATATGGCGATGTCGGTGCCGGCGATGATCTCGCCCGAATGGACGTTCACCCAGCGCCCGTTGCGGATGACCAGATCGGCGGGTTTGCGGCCCATAGCGACATCGACCAGATCGGTCGCCATTTCGGTCCACGGTTTGGGTTTTGTCGCGCGGACGGGCGGCTTCCTGATCATCAAAGACTCCTGTTTGTCCGACTGTGCCAAGCCGACGGCGTTTTGGCCAGCGAGGAAGAATGGATTTGCTTGGAGATTGCCGGATTACTCCGGTTTCACGTCGACTTCGACCTTGGCGTCGCCGGCTGAAATCCGCTCGGCGATACGCTCGACCTCGCCGCCCTTGAACGTGCCGCTGACCATGATTTCGCCGCCGCGTATCGGCTCCACGACGCGCGGCGACATCACCACGGCGCCGTCGATGCTGAGATCGACAATCTTGCCGACATTTGCCCCCGTAAACCTGGCACAGGCTTTGCCGCTGTCGGGAGTGAGCTTCAGGCTGAGCATGGCCTGCCCCGAAACAGAATCGGGAACGGCCACGGCCTTGGCAATGATGAGCGTCAGCGGTTCGGCCACGGCGGCCTGACCGACCAGCACCACCGCCGCGACGGCCGCGACCAAGCGGAACAAGATGCGCATAAAGGATCCTCTCACGATGGCGGTGTTTCGCACGAGGCGCGCGCCACCGCAATCGCGGCAGCACGCTACCCGCCAACTCCTCGAGACCCGCGAGGACGCTAACCGCGTTTGCAGAAATCCGATTCCGTTTTGCCGAAAATCAGGTTAGGCTCCGACCTGGGGTCTATGACTCTTCTCGGGGAGTTCGATGCATCGCCTGATGGTCGCAAGTGCCGGTCTTCTTGCCCTGTCCTTGCCGGCATTTGCTGCCGACGCGACAGTCGATGTGCCGATGACCGCGCCTGGCTTCGACTGGACCGGCTACTATGCGGGCCTGCAGGCAGGATATGGCTGGGGCCGCTCCGAGATCACCACGACGGAAGGCGCGCCGTTTTCCATCACGCCGGACGTCGGCGGTGGGTTCGTCGGCGGCCATGTCGCCGGCCTCTGGCAGTTTGATCAGGCAGTGCTGGGCGCCGAGGCGGACCTCAACTATTCCTCGGTCGACGGCACGGCGCAATCGGGCCTGGGAGATACATTCGGCGCCGACATCAAGTGGTTCGGGTCGGTCAACGCCAAGGCCGGCTTCGCAATGGACCGCCTGCTGGTCTATGGCATCGGCGGCATTGCCTTTGCCGGCATCGAGACGTCGCAGACCTCGGGGCCAGGGTTCGACAACACGGGCACAAATGTCGGCTGGACCGTGGGCGCAGGCGTCGACTACGCGCTGACCGACAAGTTCGTCGTCGGCGCGCAATATCGCTACTACGACTTCGGCTCAGAGAAACACGAGGCACCAGCCCCCTTCAACGACCGCGATCAGAGCGTGAAACTGAACACGGTCGGCATCAATCTCAGTTACAAATTCTGAACGTAGTTCCACGGGCGACGTTTTCGGCCCTGGCTTACAACGGCCGCGGCCACTCGCTGGAAAGGGGGCGGCCGGCGCCCCCAAGTGGGCGGGGGGATGGGTTGGCCTGAGAGGCGCCGGCCTAGGCGGATCAGATCCGCCACGCAGATATTTACCGATGCCCGCGGCGCGGATAATTCCGCGATCGCGCCAGTATCGTTATGCCACCTCCTCTGGGTGCGCGTTCGGCCACCGCAGAACACGACTTGACGGGCTGTGTCTGGCATCTGAAAAGGACGTGCCTGCGGACGTGGCGGAATTGGTAGACGCAAGGGACTTAAAATCCCTCGATCTCTGATCGTACGGGTTCGATTCCCGTCGTCCGCACCAGAAAAAGTCTTCAGATTTGTTTTGATTTTCTCTGTTGAACCGCCGCAGCATCATTTAGCCGCGTGCCACTGCTACGGATCACTGCTGTAACTCGGACAGCGCCCTCTCCATCGGGGCCATTGAAATCTGGATCGGGCCGGAAAAAGCCACGTCCATGTCGAAGATCAGGTAGATCGCCCCGGCAACCAAAGCCGCCGATGCCGCGTAGGTCGAAACGGTGATCGTATTGCGTGGCGCCCTGAAGCCGAAGCTGGCGAAGATCAGCACCAGCCAGGTAACCAGGAGCGTGATCAGAGGCACCGGGATCGTGCCCTCCGACTGCTCGATCAGCACCCAGCGCAACTCCAGCACCTTCTGCAAATGCTGGCGGGCGTCCTGCACAATGAAGCCATGCGCATCGTCGGTCGGCGCCAGCGCACTCAGCCGGGTGTCGATTTCGGCCAGCAACTGCTCAGAGAGCCGGTTGGCGGCGACCAGCGTCTCGCTGGTGGGCGAAGAATCACCCGCCACACGTTGCACATAGACGACCAGCGGCTGGCGTACCGTGTCGGTTTGCGGGCCATATTGGCGCAAGGTCCTGTCGAGAAGGATCAATTCGGTCGCATAGGCGTGCACGTTGCGGTCGATCGATTCGAAGGTGTTCCTGGCCGAGTTGATCATCAGGCCGAGCATCAGCGAGGTCATGACCCCGAACAGGTTCGCGGCGTGCCGAACCACGGTGTTCGTGTCGTCGTCACGATGTTTGGCCGGCAATTTTGGCCATATCGCCGTGCTGGCGAGCGCGGCCACCGTCAGGCATAGGAAGATTACCATTGCGATGAAAGCTTCGCGCATGCCGCTCATTCCGATTGGCAATGGCAAGGCGTCAGTTGATGACCGCCATCACTATTCCGGCGCGTCCTTGCGCCCTGCCGAACGCCTGCTGCGGCCCTTGTGGCCGATATTGCGGCCGTCACCGCCCCGAAAGGCAAGCGAAGCCAGACCCCGACGCATCGAGGCCCCCAGAGCCTTCGATCTCGATGACGGGTGTGTCATTCGATGTAAGTCACCGCACCCGTTTGCAAATCATAGATTGCCGCGACTATCTTCAGCTTCCCCGCCTTGATGAGGCCGGCTAGCACCTTGCTCGAGGCGGCTAGGCGCCTCGCGGTCCTCCGTGCGCTTTCCTTGGCGGTGTTGTCGACGAAATCGCCCGCTTCGCTCCGCACTGCTATCGCCGCGGGCAGGATCGGTTCGATCATCGGACCGATCGCGCCAGGATAGGTCGCGTTCTTGGTCACTACGTCGCACGCCGCCTTGACGGCGCCGCAGTTTGTGTGCGCGAGAACGACGATCAAGGGTGAGCCGAGCACCGCTGCCCCGTATTCGACCGTACCGAGCGTGGCGGTGTCGACGAGGTTGCCAGCATTCCGGGCGACGAACAGCTCTCCAACGCCGTGACCGCCGAAAATCAGTTCAGGCGGAACGCGACTGTCGGCGCAACTGATGATCGTGGCCCAGGGCGCCTGGTGTGCGGCGACAGCATTCCGCTGCGCGGCAAGGTCTATCGAGCAGAGTTCCGGGTGACCGACGTAGCGTTCGTTGCCGGATTTCAGTGCGGCGAGCGCGTCATCGAGGCTCAGCGCGGTCACCGCACCTTGGGCCGCGCGCGCCGACCATGTGGCCCCACCAACGCCGAATGCAACGAGCCCCGCGCCGACTTTGAGGAAGTCCCTCCGGTCGACCGCTTTGCCATCACAGGTGCTGCACATTCTCAATTCCCCGCCCTGGTCCCCAAGGCATAATATGCGCTTGCTCTAATATATAGCAAGCGATCGGCGACAACGTCAGAATTGATGAGATGGCGGCGGGATGCGAGACGACGAAAGCCACCGGCAACGCAGTGCTGGGTGCCCTCATATCAACCGGCTTACCGCCTTTAGGTGATCTTCAGCGTGAAATTGCCGTGGATCTGGATGCCCAGTCGCTCGCCCTTTCTCCAGCGCACTTCCGCTCGATAAGTCGCACCGTCCAACGGCACGCGCAGCCGGAAGGTATTTGGCACTTCAACCCCCGCAGCGACACGCAACTCGGCGCCATGCTCATGCTGGTTTCTGACGGCGCAGCCTATTTCGCCATCCTGCGTGATTATGAACGCCTCCTTCAAAACCACCTCGCGTAAGTGCGTTCGACGCTCTACTGGAGGTTCAGAAGGTTTATCGGTCATGGCAAGCCGCCTCCGACGAGCGAAATGCTACCAGACCAAGGTCTGCAGCTCAGGACGCAAAGGTCTGACGTTTTCGCTTAATTCGTGTATCTGACCCTTTGTACGCTCGGCACATTAGTAAATCGTGAAATATATACTCTATGGTCGTTGCCAAAATTGTCACCTGACGGTGAGACACAAACGGCGAGAATGGCATGGGGGAAGCCAGGTATGTTCATCGACTTCTACGAAATGCTGGAAATCAGTCCGAATGCCAATTCGGAGACGATAGAACGCATTTTTCGGCATTTTGCCATGCGCTACCACCCCGACAACCAAGTCACCGGCAACGAGTCACGCTTCAGCGATATTCTTGAGGCTCACAACACGCTCAAGGATCCGGTCAAGCGTGCGCAGTACGACATTCAGTACAAGGCGCATCTGAACCACCGGGCCGAGCTGACCGATGAGGCGAGCAACACAAAGGGCTTCGATCGAGATTCCGTCATTCAAGCCAAAGTGCTGTCACTGCTGTATGTAAAACGCCGACAGGACGTCAATCATCCCGGGATAGGCGACGAAGAACTCGAACGAATGTCAGGCTGTCCGCAAGAGCACCTCGAGTTTCACCTCTGGTATCTGAAAGCAAAGGGCTGGATAGCCAGGACGGAAAACGGCACGTTCGCCATAACCGTCGAAGGCGTCGATCGCGTTAATTCCGAACATCATCGTGACGCGGCCACCACCCGACTGTTGGGTCACGCGGGCTGAATTGAGATCGCTCGGTCTCTGATCAAGCCGTCACCGGATTCAGCTTCAGGTGCTGGATCAGGATGATGGTCTTGGCATCGACAATGCGGCCATCGGCGATGCCGGCCAGCGCTTCGTCGAGCGGCATTTCCAGGACCTCGATGTCCTCGCCCTCCTCCGGAGCGCCGCCGCCGGCCGAGATGCGGTCGGCGGGCGAGTAGCGCGCGACGAAGAACCAGAGCCGCTCGGTGACGCTGCCCGGGCTCATATAAGGCGAAAACAGCCGCTCGATGTCCTTCAACCGGTAACCCAGTTCTTCCTCGGCTTCCTTGCGGATGGCGGTTTCCGGATCGTTTTCGTCCAGCAAGCCGGCGCAGGCCTCGATCAGCGGCTCGCGGTGGCCGGTGACATAGGCGGGATAACGGAACTGGCGCACCAGAAGCACAGTCGAACGCTGGGGGTCATAGGGCAGGATCACCGCGCCGTCGCCGCGATCATAGGTCTGGCGGACCTGCGTCTCCCATTGACCGTCACGCCGGCGATAGTCGAGCACGGTCTTTTTCAGGACCGCCCAGTCGTCGGAGAGAACCTCTTCCGAGCGGATACGAACGCGGTCTTCCATATGACACCTCGATGCTGGCTGGCGGACGCAGGCGTAGCCGCGAAGCGGAACAGGCGCAATCCGGCGATTGGGCCAGCGCGCGCTTCACCGTCTCGTGTGTGGTATGGACGGTTGCCGTCGCCTAGATAGCGCATTCCCCTTCCCGGAGTTTTTCCATGACGACTTCGCTTTTCCAGCCGATCACCCTCGATGGGCTCACCTTCCCCAACCGCATCGCCGTGGCGCCGATGTGCCAGTATTCCGCCGAGGACGGCTCGGCCAGCGACTGGCATCTTTACCACTGGATGAACCTTGCCATGTCCGGTGCCGGCATGGTCACCGTGGAGATGACCGACGTCGAGCGGCGCGGGCGCATCAGCCATGGCTGTCTCGGCCTCTATTCCGAAGACAATGAAGCCGCCGCGCGGCGCGCGCTGGATGCGGCCAAGCGCGTGGCCGCACCCGGCACTAAGTTCGGCACGCAGCTGGCGCATGCCGGCCGCAAGGCCTCGAACCGCAAGCCCTGGGAAGGCGGCGGCCCATTGCAGCCAAACGAGGATCCCTGGCAGACCGTCTCGGCTTCGGCCATCGCCTACGACACCGGCTGGAACGTGCCGCGCGCCCTGGACGACGAGGAAATCCTGCAGCTCGTCGAGCGGTTCGCGGACGCCGCAAGGCGGGCCGACCGTGCCGGCTTCGACTTCATCGAACTGCATGCGGCGCATGGCTACCTCATCTTCCAGTTCCTGTCGCCGCTGTCCAACCAGCGCACGGATCGCTGGGGTGGCTCGCTGGAAAACCGGATGCGTCTCGTCGTCGAGATCGCCAGGGCGGTGAAGAAAGCCGCGCCGAAACTGATGCTCGGCGCACGGCTGTCGGTGAAGGATTGGGTCGATGGCGGCTTTGACGTCGCGGACGCGGTCGAGGTGGCGAAAGCGCTGAAGGCCGAAGGCGTCGCCTACCTCTGCTGCTCGAGCGGCGGCAATTCGCCATTGCAGAAATTACCCACCGGCCCCGGCTATCAGGTGCATCTGGCCGAAGCCGTGCGCAAGGGCGCGGGCATCCCGACCCGGGCGGTCGGCCTGATCGACGACCCGAAACAGGCCGAGGCTGTTATCGCCGAGGGTCGCGCCGACATGGTGGCGCTGGCGCGAGCCTTCCTCGCCGATCCGCGCTGGGGATGGCGTGCGGCCGCCACGTTCAGCGAAAAGATTCATCCGGCGCCGCAGCTCGCCCGCTCGGTGACGACGATGGAACATTGGATGAAGGCCGCCGGCTGATCGCCCTTTCTCCCGACGCCGGCGCGCTTGCGCAACGGCGTCGCGACCTTTGGGCGCAGGCCGAAGGCCACTTTTGCAACCAAATTGGCTGCTTTGCGTTGCGGCCATGATGATGGACAACAAACCTTTTGAAACGCCGGTCGTGGTCGAGCTTGGCCATGTCGGCAAATATCGCCATATCCGCTCGACCCAGGAGGCGGCCGAGTGCTTGATGACGGTGTGGCCGCTCAATCGCGGGCCTCGTCATCGTGATGCCCTCGACACTTGCCTCAAAGTGCTGGAAGGTTATCGTTCGACAGCGGAAGCGCGCCGGGCACTGATCGAGGCGGCCAGGGAATCGGAAGTGCTGGTGCCCGACGACAAGCTGCCCGACGACCGGCTGCCCGACGACCGGCTGCATTGAGCAGGCGGACCTTTTAACTGGAGGTTTTGATGGCGAAGCTGACTTACAAGATCGTCGAGCATGACGGTGGCTGGGCCTACAAGGTCGGTGCGACCTTCTCGGAGACATTTCCGACCCATCAGGATGCATTGCGTGCCGCCGAGATCGCTTCGGCCGAACAGCAGGTGGCGGGCTCCACCGATGGTATCCAGTATGAGGACGCCGAGGGCAAATGGCACGAGGAACTGGCCGACGGCCGCGATCGGCCTCAGACTGAAATCTCGGATTAAGCCAGCCCTGCGCCAGCCGCGGACGCCAGGAGAGACGGCGTCCCGCGGCAGGCAATACGCGGCTGCCTATTTACTTGCCGCAATACTGATCGTTGACGTTGCCCTGAGCGTTCGCATCGGGGCCTGGCGTGCTTGAGGCACAAGGCCCGGCCGGGCCGGGGTTGCCAAGAGTGCTCAATCCAGAGCCGTCGGCGTTGATGCTGCCAGTGGTGCTCTGGTCGATGGCCGAGGAATCCTCATTGCCGAACAGCCACCAATTGTGATGGTTGGAATAGGTAGCGTCCGACGATTGGGCCATCGCCGATGTGGCGAGACCGATCGTCAGGACGGATGCTGCGAAAAGTTTCCTGTACATTGATTTTACTCCGTATCTTGATCTTGGCCGCCTTGGGATGCGACACGGGGTAAACCTGACCGTCAGCCGAATGGTTCCCTGAAATTCTCGTGAAGTGGCGGTGATGTCGGGTGACAAAAGCGCGTGCCGCCATGCGCTCGAAGGCTGTGACCTGTTCGGGCGCGACGGATTGCGGCACCACCTCGGCCCTGGTCGCCCTCCGCGACCGAGGACAATCCGGAAGGGCTTGTTCCCATCCTGGTCAAGCCGCGCTTGGTACTGCAATGCAGGTGTGGTGGACGTGTCGGATCGTTCGCCTTTGGACGGCATTGCCGCCGCCCATCCGCCGCGCTATTTCAGGCGACCCGTCCTGCCGGAGCGTTCCATGCCTGAAATCGTCACTGCCGCCATGCTCGTCATCGGCGATGAGATTCTGTCCGGCCGCACCAAGGACAAGAACATCGGCCATCTCGCCGATATCATGACGGCGATCGGCATCGACCTGAAGGAGGTGCGCATTGTTCCCGACGAGGAAGACGAGATCGTCGCGGCGGTGAATGCCGTGCGCGCACGCTATACCTATGTCTTCACCACTGGCGGCATCGGCCCGACGCATGACGACATCACAGCCGATTCGATCGCCAAGGCGTTCGGCGTGCCTTGCGAATACGATGCCAAGGCCTATGCCCTGCTGGAGGCGAGCTATGCCGCGCGCGGCATCGAATACACCGAGGCGCGCAAGCGCATGGCGCGGATGCCGCGCGGCGCCGGCCATATCGACAACCCCGTCTCCGTGGCGCCCGGGTTCCGCATCGGCAACGTCCATGTCATGGCCGGCGTGCCCTCGATCTTCCAGGCCATGCTCGACAATGTCGTGCCGACCTTGAGAGCCGGCACCAAAATGCTGTCGGCCACGGTGCACTGTCCGTTCGGCGAGGGCCTTGTCGGCGGGCCATTGGGCGAGATCCAGAAAGCCCATCCGGATACGATCATCGGCTCCTACCCCAAGTATGGCGACGGCAAGTTCTGGACCGAACTGGTCGTTCGTGCCCGCAGCGCGGAGGCGCTTGAAGCCGCGCGCGCCGACGTCGAGGCCATGGTGGCAGGCTTCGCGGCTGAGGCGAGCTGATCCGCTGCAAACCGGAACCAAGAACGACGCTACAGCGTTTCCATGGCGCGGGGCTCGTCGCTCGCACGATCGAGGGGTCATCATGCGTTTCAAGACCATCGTTGCCATTCTGCAGAACGAGCAGGACGCCGAGCGGGTGCTCGACTGCGCCATTCCGCTTGCCAGCCGCTTCGAGAGCCATCTGATCGGCATCCATGCCGAGGCGCTCCCGGTGCCCTACACGTCGGCGACGGGCTTTCCCGATACGGAATTCCTGCAGGTTTCTGCCGACATGAACCGGGAGCGGGCCGACAAACTCCAGGCTGTCTTCCTGAAGCGGATCGAGGATTCCGGCCTTTCCTTCGAATGGCGCAGCCTGGAGAGCTTCTCCGGCGACAGCGCACTGACCGGCATCTCAAGCGTGCGCGCCGCCGATCTCATCATCGCCGCCCAACGCGAGACCGGCGGCGATCCGAGTGCCGACGTCGATACGCTTGTCTACGACGCCGGCCGGCCGGTGCTGGTGGTGCCGAGTGGGGGTCCGCTGGTCACCACCTTCAAACGCGTGCTGCTTGCCTGGAACGGCAGCAAGGAGGCCGCGCGCGCCGCGTTCGATGCCTTGCCTTTCATCATCGAGGCCGAGAAAACCGACATACTGGTCATCGATCCGCCCGATACGCTCGACGAGCGCCCGGAGGCCGCGGGCGCCGAAATCGCGTCGGCCCTGTCGCGCCACGGCGCCACCGTTAGCGTCTCGGTGCAGAAATCGGGCGGCACCTCGGTCGACGACATAATCCAGAACAGGATCACCGAGACCGGCGCCGATCTGCTGGTGCTTGGCGCCTACAGCCACTCCTGGCTGCGCCAGCTGCTGTTCGGCGGGGTAACACGCACGGTGCTGCGCTCGGCACAGGTCGCGGCCTTCCTGTCGCGATAAGTCCACAGCGATTGCTGCCGGCCACCCTTGCCAAGTCCGGGGGTTTCCAGTTAATTCCGCGCGCATTCCCCTGTTTCTTGCACGCGGCCGCCGCGTGCCGTGGAGTGCGCGAGACATGTCCCTTCCCGAAAAAGCCTTCCCGGTCTCCTGGGACCAGTTCCATCGCGACGCGCGCGCACTTGCCTGGCGGCTTGCCGGCACCAGCAAAGGTCAGTGGAAGGCTATCGTCTGCATCACGCGTGGCGGCCTGGTCCCGGCGGCGATCATTTCGCGCGAACTCGGCATCCGCGTGATCGAGACGGTCTGTGTCGCCTCTTATCACGACTACACCAGCCAAGGGCAGTTGCAGGTGCTGAAGGAGATCACACCGGCCTTGCTGGCCGACGATGGCGCCGGCGTGCTGATCGTCGACGACCTGACCGACACCGGCAAGACCGCCGGCATCGTGCGGGCAATGATGCCGAAGGCCCATTTCGCGACCGTCTACGCCAAGCCGAAAGGCCGGCCGCTGGTCGATACGTTCGTCACCGAGGTCAGCCAGGACACCTGGATCTATTTCCCTTGGGACATGGGTTTCACCTATCAGAAGCCAATCGCCGACGATCACGCCGGCTGATTCGCGGCAAGCTGCTTTTTTCCAATCAAGCCAGCGCCGACGGCCAATATTTGCTTGCGCGGAGGCACCCGCCGCCAAGATATCCTGTGAAATCGACCCTTGTTGGTGGAAATCAGCCAGCGTGACCGAAGTTTTTACTTTTATTGGTCACAATTAGCCGTAAGATTCATGAGACGGCAAACGATTCTGGAGGCTGGGGCTAGCTTCTCCGATGTTGACACGGCCAACGACGCACAACCACCTTGCTGAAAGGGTCAGGCGACTCTTCGGCACGGCGCCGTGCCGTCTGCAGGTTGCCGCCCTGCCCTGGCGCGATGTCGGGAACGGCGTCGAGGTCATGTTGATCACCAGCCGTGATACTGGCCGCTGGGTGCTTCCAAAAGGCTGGCCGGAAGCCAGGGAGCCGCTCTGCGAAGCGGCCGCCCGCGAGGCCGCCGAGGAAGCCGGTTTGCGCGGAAACATCTCTCATCTCGAAGCCGGCCGCTATTTCTATGCCAAGGTGCTGGCTTCGGGCGAAGAAGTGCCTTGCGAGGTTCTGGTGTTCCCACTGCACGTCGACAAGATCGCGGACCGCTGGAAGGAAAAGCACTCCCGCACCCGCAAATGGGTCAGTTCCAGCGAAGCCGTGCGCATGGTCAATGAACCCGACCTTTGCCAGATCATCGCCTATTTCTGTGCCGACCCACGCAGGTTCTCCTGATCGGCGCCTTTCGCGGCAGACGCACAACCTTGTGCCGCAAGGGTTTGCTAATTTTTGGTGGTTAGGATCGATCGTTCCTGGCGTTTGATCGATGGCGAATCCCGCAGACCCACTTCAGCACGACCCCGGCGAGCCGCAGCGCGAGCATCGCCCGCGCGTGCTCAAAGGTGGAACAGTCATCACGGGGATCCAGAATTCCGAAGTCGCCTGTATGGTGCGCAACCAGCATGCGGGCGGCGCCGAACTGAAATTACCGGCCGAAGCCAGGGTTCCCGATCATTTCCTTCTCTACATACCGCTCGACGGCGTCGCCTATCGCTGCGAGGTCCGCTGGCGCCGCAGCGACCGGATCGGCGTACAGTTCAACGGGACCGAACCCAAGCCGAAGCTACACTACGGCTGAGGCCCGGCCCACCGGCTTGGCTGGCTTTTTGCGGCATCCCAGCAAATGTTTCGCAGCGCCCGTGCCGCTGGCCAACGATCGCACCGGCTTACCGCCGGGAGATGGCCGACGGCGGGTCGATTCTATCCCCGTTATCCACATGTGTGACACACAAGATGTTGGGGTCACAAAAGCTACGCAAACGAATCCTTGACGGCTCGAAACGAGTCGCCTTTTATAGGCCATGCGCTCCTGTTGAGAGCGCGACCGGAAAGTTCTGAGCCCGGTCTTTTTCCCGGATTATGTGCGTTTTGCCCGCATTTCCGCCTGTTTACGAGGCCGGCGGAAGCGTTGGGATCGTGGGTTGGGTGGGCGACGAAAGGGAGAATTGTCGGACTGGAATAAATTGTCTGTTAATACTATATTTAGTGTTTGCAGCTAAGTTCGACGCTAGATAGTGTGAATTTCCCTCGAGTGAGGGAATCGAAAAATTCAGTTTTGAGGGGCCCGCGGGCCGGTTGGCAGCCTCGGCAGATGCCTGGCAAGGCGTATTGTCGTGTGCGTGGCCGAGCCTGCGAAGAGGAGATGCCGGCATTGTTCGCAATGCCGGCAAACGGCGGACTGCGCGTTTCGTCTTTTGGGGCAGAAATCCCCTGATGAAAGCGCTATATGTAGACAAAAGGGACCGGACCAATGCGCATCGAGCGTCGTTTCACCAAGCCAGGACATGCAGGCCAAGAAGGGGCCGCTTATGCGGAGATCGAATTCCGCAAGGCGCTTTCCGAGATCAAGAATCCGGATGGCTCGGTGGTGTTCCGCCTGGACAACATCGATGTGCCTGCGCAGTTTTCCCAGGTCGCCGCCGACATCCTGGCTCAGAAATATTTCCGCAAGGCCGGCGTTCCCGCGCGCCTGAAGAAGGTCGAGGAGAACGACGTCCCCTCCTTCCTGTGGCGTTCCGTCGCCGACGAAGCCGAACTCGCCAAGCTTCCCGAGGCCGAGCGCTACGGCTCCGAGATCGACGCCCGCCAGGTCTTCGACCGGCTGGCCGGCACCTGGACCTATTGGGGCTGGAAGGGCGGCTACTTCAAGGCGTCGGAGGAAGACGCGCGCGCCTTCCGCGACGAGCTTGCCTATATGCTGGCGACCCAGCGCGTCGCGCCGAACTCGCCGCAATGGTTCAACACCGGCCTGCACTGGGCCTATGGCATAGATGGTCCTAGCCAGGGTCACTTCTATGTCGACCCGTTCACCGGCAAGCTGACCAAGTCGAAATCCTCCTACGAGCATCCGCAGCCGCATGCCTGCTTCATCCAGGGCGTGCAGGACGACCTCGTCAACGAGGGCGGCATCATGGATCTGTGGGTGCGCGAGGCGCGCCTGTTCAAATATGGCTCCGGCACCGGCTCGAACTTCTCGCTGCTGCGCGGCGAAGGCGAAAAGCTGTCCGGCGGCGGCCGCTCGTCCGGCCTGATGAGCTTCCTCAAGATCGGCGACCGCGCCGCCGGCGCCATCAAGTCGGGCGGCACGACGCGCCGTGCGGCGAAAATGGTCATCGTCGACGCCGACCACCCCGATATCGAGGAATTCATCGACTGGAAGGTCAATGAAGAGCAGAAGGTCGCCTCGCTGGTGACCGGCTCCAAGATCGTCAAGAAGCATCTCGAAGCGATCATGAAGGCCTGTGTGAACTGCGAAGGCCATGACAACGACTGCTTCGATCCAGCCATCAACACGGCGCTGAAGCGCGAAATCAAGTTGGCCAAGAAATCGGCTGTGCCGGAAAACTACATCTACCGCGTCATCCAGTTCGCCAAGCAGGGCTACACCTCGATGGCGTTCAAGACCTACGACACCGACTGGGATTCTGACGCCTACCTCACCGTTTCGGGCCAGAACTCCAACAATTCGGTGTCGCTGAAGGACAATTTCCTGCGCGCCGTTGAAGAGGACGCAGACTGGCACCTGACCGCCCGCAAGGACGGCAAGGTCTTGAAGACACTGAAGGCGCGGGACCTCTGGGAAAAGATCGGCTACGCCGCCTGGGCGTCGGCTGATCCCGGCCTGCACTTCAACACCACGATGAACGACTGGCACACCTGCGCTTCGGCCGGTGCGATCCGGGCCTCCAACCCGTGCTCGGAATACATGTTCCTCGACGACACGGCCTGCAATCTCGCCTCGATCAACCTGCTGCCCTACCGCAACACCGACGGCACCATCGATATCGCAGCCTACGAGCACACGGTGCGGCTGTGGACCATGGTGCTGGAAATTTCGGTCATGATGGCGCAGTTCCCGTCGAAGGAGATCGCCAAGCTCTCCTACGACTACCGCACGCTGGGCCTCGGCTATGCCAATATTGGCGGCCTGCTGATGACCTCGGGCATTCCCTACGATTCCGACGAGGGCCGCGCCATCTGTGCCGCGCTGACCGCCATCATGACCGGCGTCGCCTACTCCACCTCGGCCGAGATGGCCTCCGAGCTCGGCGCCTTCCCGGACTATGACCGCAACGCCCAGAACATGCTGCGCGTAATGCGCAATCATCGCCGCGCCGCCTATGGCGACAAGGACGGCTACGAGAAGCTGGCCGTCAATCCTGTGCCTCTCGTCGCATCGGACCTGAAGCAGCAGGATCTGGCCATCCACGCCAAGGCCGCCTGGGACCGCGCCATCGAACTCGGCGAGGAGCATGGCTACCGCAACGCACAGGCAACCGTGATCGCGCCGACCGGCACGATCGGCCTGGTCATGGATTGCGACACCACCGGTATCGAGCCCGATTTCGCCCTGGTGAAGTTCAAGAAGCTCGCCGGCGGCGGCTATTTCAAGATCATCAACCGCGCCGTGCCGGAAGCGCTTCGCACGCTGGGCTATTCCGAGAGCCAGATCGCCGAGATCGAGGCCTATGCCGTCGGCCACGGCAATCTCAACCAGGCGCCGGCCGTCAACCCCGGCTCGCTCAAGGCCAAGGGCTTCACCGACGACAAGATCGCGGCGCTCAACGCGGCGCTGAAGTCGGCCTTCGACATCAAGTTCGTCTTCAACCAGTGGACGCTCGGCGCCGACTGGGTGAAGGAGACCTTCGGTTTCACCGACGAGCAGCTCAACGACTTCTCGTTCGAAATGCTGCCGGCACTGGGTTTCTCCAGGAAGGACATCGAGGCCGCCAACATCCATGTCTGCGGTGCGATGACGCTGGAAGGCGCGCCCTTCCTCAAGGCCGAACACCTCCCCGTGTTCGACTGCGCCAGCCCCTGCGGCAAGATCGGCAAGCGCTCGCTGTCTATCAACAGCCATATCCAGATGATGGCGGCGGCGCAGCCCTTCATTTCCGGCGCCATTTCCAAGACCATCAACATGCCGAATGACGCGACGGTGGAGGACGCCAAGAGCGCCTACATGCTGTCGTGGAAGCTGGCGCTGAAGGCAAACGCGCTCTACCGCGACGGCTCGAAGCTGTCGCAGCCGCTCAATGCCTCGCTGCTCGCCGATGGCGAGGAGGATGAGGATGATGCGGTCGAGCAGCTGATCCAGGCACCGGCGGCGGCGCGCGCCGCGCAGATCACCGAGCGCATCGTCGAACGCATCATCGAACGCGTGTCGCGCGAGCAGGAAAAGCTGCCCGGCCGCCGCAAGGGTTATACGCAGAAGGCCAAGATCGGCGGCAACACCATCTTCCTGCGCACCGGCGAATATGACGATGGGCGTCTCGGCGAGATCTTCATCGACATGAACAAGGAGGGCGCCACCCTGCGTGGCCTTCTCAACAACTTCGCCATCGCGATCTCGCTTGGCCTGCAGTATGGCGTGCCGCTCGACGAATATGTGCACGCCTTCACCTTCACCAAGTTCGAGCCGGCCGGCATGGTCATCGGCAACGATGCCATCAAGAGCGCGACGTCGATCCTCGACTATGTGTTCCGTGAGCTGGCCATTTCGTATCTCGGCCGCAACGATCTCGCCCATGTCGACCAGTCGGATTTCTCCAACACCGCACTCGGCCGTGGCATCAGCGAAGGCAAGACCGACGCAGTCTCCAAGGGCCTGACCCGCGGTTCGCCAGTGAAGCTGGTGTCGAGGGCAGGCGAGCCGAAGGGCTTTGCCGGCTCCGGCACCCCTGCCCGCTCGGCGCCGACAGCCTTCTCCGGCTCCAACGTGCTGGCGCTGAAGCCCGCAACCGACGAGGCGGTCGCCTACAAGCGCGACTACGAGGAGCGGGCTAGGGAATTGGCGGAAGACATCGCCTTCGAGGAAGCGGCCTCCGATGCCTCGACCGATACCACCGCGGCGCTGTTCACCGATACGGCGGCCCATGAAGCGGCCGAAGCGAAGAAACTCGCCGCCGACCGCCGCGCTAAGTCGCTGCTGCAGGGCTACACCGGCAATTCCTGCTCCGAATGCCAGAACTTTACGATGGTAAGGAACGGGACTTGCGAGAAGTGCGATACTTGCGGTGCCACGAGCGGGTGCAGCTGAGGAAAGTAGCGGCGGAACCGTAAAGTCGTCGGCCCGATCGCAAGATCGGGCCGTTCATTTTAGGCCAACAAGACCTTCGCCCAATAAGACCTCCAGACGCCCAGCTCGCACGGAATCTCGACCTGAGGTGATTCGGTTTTTCGACGACGGAAATTGAGATGAAATCTAGGATGGCGGCTGTGGATAACTATGATTGTCCACAGCTCTCGCACCAAAGGCATTGACTGGCCCAAACACATAGATATGGTGCTTGAGGAAGTCCGCATGCGTAGATGTAGCTATAAAGGAATAACAGTCAACGCCTTGATTCGTCAACATGGCCCTGTGGATAACAGTGGGGCTTGGCAAACACCGAATCATGGCAGAGATTCACACGTGCAAAGAAAAAGGCGGTGCAATTTCTCGCACCGCCCTTCGTGAACAGCCAAGGCGGACCCGCCGCCCTTGCCGCTCACTCGCTCGCTAAAGCGTGGGCATGCTGTTCTCGTGATCAACCGATGTCAAGCGTGACAAAAGCGCGGGGCACCAAAGTGATGCGGGAGAAAGGAGCAAAGAGCATGGCCACCAACCCACCAAAGGATGACGGTCACCGGAATGGCGCAGTGCGCGACCGGTCCCAAGTCTACAATCCCCAGAATGATCGCTGGACTAAACGGGATACCGATACCGGCAAGTTCATGGATCAGAAGGCTGATGACAAGCCTTTCAAAGGCGTGCGCAAAGAAAAGTGATCCAGAGGCCACCCCTTGGGGTGGCCTCTTCATTCGCACCCTTTCTCTTGGAGATTATCGATGTCACTTAAGAAAATACATCTGCGTAAGGTGCTCACGCTGATGTTTGCCGAAGACGCGAAGAAAGTATCGATTCTTCGGGCCGACATTCGTGATGAGATTCGGAAACAGGCAGGGGCAAAAGCCGAAGGCGGCGATTTCCATGTGCCCTTCTGGCACGATGCGAAAGCCCACGTGAACGGCGAGAAAGACCTTCACTTCGCTGTCATTGAGCGGATCGCCACTAACAAAGGGCGCGAGCGCTTGTACCGCGCGCTAAGGGATGGATTTCTTGATTGGTGGGACAACAAACGGCGATGGACGAACGAAGCCTCCAAATCTGAGATGCTGGCGGTCAAAGGAGCAATCGATTTCCAGGAACTTGAATGCACGGTCAAGGTCGAAAACCTATTCGCTCTTGCAATCGGGCATTCGAAGAACCGCATCATCTACCCATACTTTTCGGAAGAACCTCCCTTAACTGCCGACGGAGCGCGGCTTGGGCTTTGGGCAATCATTACGTCAGTGGGCAAATATCCTCTTGATGAATTTAGGATTCTCGATGTGATACGAGGCCAATCTTTTGCGCCTTCTGATCTTGCTTTCAGCGGCCACGAGAGAGACGAATTTGTTAGGCGGTACGCATCTCTTCTAGAGATGTGGGAAAAGCTCTGGAAGGAATACGAACCGGCCTAATTCAGTTGAATCATCGTCTCTTGCTCTGTGCCTACCCTACGGCAACACCCGCAGCGTCTGCTCATCAAACAACGGCTCATCCTGGCCCACGCGGACGAACAGCAGTTTTCGCGCCGCACCCGCCGGCACCTCGAAATACTGAATCCCGTCCGGCATTTCGCCCCAATCGCCGCAGGGCGGTTCGGGTACCTCATCATTGGCCTGCGCCTTCAGCTCTTTCGCATAAGCGGCGTCGGGGCTGAATGTGTAGCGTTTGACGCCGGCGGGCACGGTGCCCTCCGTGTAAGGCGCGAGCACGCAGCGGGCGTTGACGGCCTTGTCGGTCTTTTCCAGGAACACACGCCGCATGGCAGCCTCCGCGGTTTCGCCAGGCTGGATGTCGAACATCTCGACAAGCGGATCTGGCGCACCGCCATCGCTGTATTTGATGGCAAGCGCATTGCCGACAAACTCGAAATGGATCTGGCGAAAGCCGGAATCGCAGCGCTGCGCCCATGCGACCAGGCCGATCGTCCTGTCCGTCAGTTTTTCCCAAACGCATTTGTCGATCGGCTGCCGCGATGGTACCGGCTCCTCCGCACGCGCCCCGGCAGATACCGTCACGGACGCGAACAGGGCGCAGGTCCAGACGATCGATCTCATGGCACTATTCATCGCTGCATCCCGTCAAAGTGAAGGCATCCCATGCCCAGCCATCCGGATTGGCATTGGCGAAATCGGCCCATTCGGTGAAAGCCGCGCCGAAATCCGGCAACAGCAACCCTTTCGGCGCCGGTGTCGCTTCGCGCGAATTCAGCTGCTCGGCGCCGCCTCCGGTCAAGGCATAGACCTGCCCGTCCCATATCCGGCAAAGCCCGCTGTCGTCTTGCAGACCCGCTTCGCGGTCGTCGTCGGTGCAGGGGTGGCGGATGGTACCGAGCGGAAACGAGTTCTTGCCGTTGGTCCAGGTAATATCGGCCGGCAGGCTTATGCCGGTATGAGGCACGGCCAGCGAGAACACCTGCGTCGTCAGTGCCGCCGGTTCGTTGCCCAGCGGCCGGAATTGCATGACCGCGCCCGAGCGTGGCTCCTGGTAGGTGGCGTGGCTCAGGAGGCATTCCTTGGCGCCCGCCGCTTGCATGAGCCCGAGCGAACCCAGGGCAACGAAGGCCAGTTTGCGAATGATCATCGAAATCTCGGGCAATCTGTTGTGAAGCAGGGCCGGCTGCGTGCCGGGCTGCACAGTCGCATCATCGGTACAAAACCATAAGCGAAATCCGGAACCGCTGCGTTTATCGTGCCTCGATCGAAAACTTGCTCCACACAAACCCGCAACCTGTATGATCGAACGCAGCGGCCCAGGAGACAAAAGATGCAGCGTTTGGCACTGATCATAGCGATCTCCGCAACTGCGATTGTGCCGGCCGTAGCGGCAGCGCCCTATGTCGGGACGTGGTCCAGGGACAGGTTGAACTGCCATGCGACCGCCGACGTCCAGCGCCAGACTGTCTTCACTGTGGATCAGTCGGCCCTGTCGTTTCCCAACCTTGGCTGCGAGCACGCGATCTTTCGCAAGACCGCCATCGGCTGGGTGGTTCGCGCCAGCCAGTGCTACGGCGCGGACCCATCGCTCGACGAGCCATTTTCTCGCACCATCCATATCAAAATCGACGGCGCGACGGTGCGGTTGAGCTGGCGCGGATTCGACAGCGGACCTCTCGTGCGCTGCTGAAGGCGGTGACACTCAGACCAACCCGACCAGCAAGGCCGCGCCGCCGAGAAAGCCTGCCGAGCAGACCCACAGCAGCCATAGCCCACGCACCCGGCATTCGAGCACCGCCGAGGCGGGGTTGGCGGGGTCATAGCGAACGTCGACCTTGCTGCCCTCGACATAGCGCCGCGCCTGACCGCCGACGAGGCCGGGCAGCGAGGCCGTCACGCTGGCGCCGAAAGCGACGCGATCGGCGCTGTAGCGCTGTCCGGCGACACCATAGCTGTAGACGATGCGGGATTTGAACACCGTGCGCCAGGGCCGGTACCCACCGCCCTCAAACCGGTCGCGGGTCTTGATTGCCTGCAGGCCGGACGCATCGATACGGCCGGCAGCGGTCGGCCATGTTGCCGCTTGTCCGGCCATCGATCTTTGGGCAAAGCCCATGCGCAGCACAAAAAGCCCCATGAACAGCAGGAATGCCGCCGCACCGAGGTTCCGCGGCTTGGGCAGATGCGGCCCGATAGCCTCCAGCACGCCACCGACCGAAAACACCAACACCAGCGCACCAACCACGAGCCCCGCCGAAAGCTGGACCATGAACTTGAAGGCGCCGTCCGGCATGGTGCGCTCGATCACGGCCTTGCCCGGGCTGGACGGGTCATAGAACACGGTTACCGCCGCGCCACGCGGAAACCGCGCAAGGGTTTCCGCGACTTCGAAATTTCCGAGGTTCTCCTGCACGCTGTAGTGCGAACTTTGAAATGTCTTGCCGCCCACCTTGTACTCATAGGTGATGGCCGGAAAGTTGCGGATTTCGGTCGAGGTGCTGCTCTCCGAGCCGGTACCCGAGCTTGTCACCTCGCGCGCCTCGACGCGCGACGAGACGATCTTTCCAGGCGTCGGCAACCAGCGGCTGGCCGCCTTGACCTCGAGCCATTTCAGGAAGGTGACGATCGACAGCATGCCAGCGACCGCGCAGGCAAAGCCGACCAACAGAAACTTGAGCTCCAACTCGTCCCCCCGACGACTAGAGTACAGCAGCACGCATATAGACAGCATGGCGAGGGCAATGTCTTGTCTATTCGCAAGATCAGGAAATGACCGCCGGCAAGGTTCAATGCTGTCGCGTGGCCATGGGAGCGGCGACCAGCCGCTATTCGGCATCCTCTATTGCCATGACACGAACATAGCCCTCCAGCTGAAGGGCGCGATCCCGGATGATGTTGGTGGCGTCGGCAGCCTGCATGGGCACGTACATCGTGCCTTGCCTTGTTTCATAGAGAGCGCCCCGTGTCTTCGCCTCGCTGTCGCGGAAGGCCAGCCAGGCGCGTTGTGACAGACGAAGATTTTGCGCTGCCTGGCGCGGTAATTTGCGCAGGAGTGTCGCATAGGCGGCATTCATGCGGCGATCGTAGTCGCCTGATGCCGTCGCCTCGCAGTCGGTTTGGCCTGCTGTAGAGCCATTGGCTGGATCATCCAGGCAGCGGTCGAGCGTATCGGCGGTGGCGTCTTGCAGACCCGCGGCCATCGGGCTCGCGGGCAATAGCAATGTCAGCAAGCAGACCAGTGCCCCACCGAGCCGAAGCCTCACACCGATGTTCTCCATCTTGCCTCCGAGAACGTATCCGAAGCACGGTGGGAACCGCGCCAGGAACTGGTGGCCAATGCGGCGGGCCATCCGCACGATGACGTGATAAAAGGACGATCGATCCGATCGGATGAAATATCCAGGAGACGACAGCCGGGACGATGCTCATGAGCGAACAAACCGAAGATGACACCGATATACTGAACCAGCTCGCCTATGTCAGGGCCGATCCGACCCAGCACGACACGTTGACCCTTCTCGCCATGATCGATGCCGCGATCGCCGAGATCATGGGCTTGAGGGCGCGGCTGCGGTTGAGCGAGGAAAAGAACGGCGGGAGCAACCACTTCCAATAGGTGGACAGGACGAGCGCCGACGCGAAACCATCGGTTCTAATCCGCGTCGGCCATCATGGCCCGACCTCCACCGCCGGCCCAGGCGCGCCATTGCCGCTCATCGCCATGGAAGACGTTGAGATCGATGCGGCCGGTCACGCCATGCGACAGGCCGGAGCCGGAATACTGCCAGAACAGCCATTTGCGATCGGGATAGACCTTTGACGGATGCCGGGCCACGGCGCGCAGCCAGAACGGGTAATCCGGGAATGCGCCCTGAAGGTTGTCGCGATAGAAATCGGGCGCCGTGTAGATGATCGGCCGCTGGCCGTAATGGCGCTCCAGCTTGTCCATGAACACCTGCATCTTCTCCAGGACCTTTTCGCGCGACGGGCGCCGCTGGCAGCTGGAGTCGCCGTTCCACTCGACGTCGATCACCGGCGGCAGCGCGCCGTCGACCTTCGGCACGTTGCGGATGAACCAGTCGGCCTGCTCGCCGGCGGTGCGGCACCAGTAGAAGAAATGATAGGCACCGCGCTTCAGGCCCGCCGCGTCGGCATCACGCCAGTTCTTCATAAACAGGGGGTCGAGGTGGTCGCCGCCGTCGGTCGCCTTGATGTAGGCGAAGTTGGCGCCCTGGGCGCGCAGCTTCTCCCAGTTGACGTTGCCTTGCCAGCGCGACACGTCCACCCCGTGCACGGCAAGGTGACGGGGCGACGAGCGGCCGAAATTGATCGGCTTGGCATCGCGGAAGCCATAACGCGTGACCGGGCCGGCCAGCATGGGCGGTGCCGCCCGCGACAACAGCTTCGGCGGCGACACCAGGGCTGCCTCCTCGATCGGCGGCTCGACGCTGTCGGGCAGTTCGGGTGCGGGAAACGCCACCGTCTCTTCCTCGGCAAGGCCATAAGGCCGAGCGGTGGTGTCCTCTGCCGCAGCCTCAATCCGCTTGCGCGCCGCGTTTGCCCTGGCCACCGGAACGGACGCGATCGGCGCGCTTGGACGCACCACCGAACTGGTGACTTCATTGGACGGCTTCTGCATGTCGAGCGCATCCATGCCCGATGTCGACGAACAGCCGGCAAGGCAGAGCGATGCGATCACGAAACTCACGACGCCTGGTAACCGCATCTGGACCTGTACTCGAACACAACAGACCGAAGGCGACGGCCGACGGACAACCAGACGAGTTATGAACGAGAAATTACCAATAAAGTTTGAATCAAGTTTTTTACCATAGCTGTGGCCGCGTTCCGACAGTCGTCGGCAGCGGCCCGGCCAAGCCTTGACAGGGCCATGATGTGGCTGTTGAGAACGGGGTGCGGCGCGGCGGCCCTGCCCGCGCCAAGGGCCGCAAGCTGCCGGTCGAGAATTATTACGGCTGGCTCGTCGACGGCAAGCTCGACGAACTCAGGATCTTGCTCGACAGGGCAGCTGAGGAACACTTTCAACACGGAGCTTGCGTGCAGTCGTTCATCGACCAGAGCGTATGTTTCATCGAGAACCATCAGGCCTGGGCGGGTCTCGTGGTCGGATTGCTGGCCTTCGGCGAGTCGCTGGTGCTGGTCGGCATCCTGTTGCCTGGCACCACGGTGCTGATCATCGTCGGCGGGCTGGTGGGCGCCGGTATCGTCCAGCCCCTGCCCGTTCTCCTCGCCGCGATGCTCGGCGCGGCGCTTGGCGACACCATTTCCTATTTTCTCGGCAAATGGCTGGGGCGTGGCGTCGTCCACAAATGGCCGCTCAACCGCTATCGCCGCGAGACTGCCAGGGCGCGCCTGTTCTTCCACCGCTACGGTGTCGCCGCCGTTTTCGTCGGCCGCTTCTTCGGTCCGGTGCGTGCCACCGTGCCGCTGGTCGCCGGCATGATGGGCATGAACAGGCGGCGCTTCCAGGTCGCCAACATCCTGTCGGCGATCATCTGGGCGCCGGTCGTGCTGTCGCCTGGATGGCTGGTGGCGAAAGGAGCCGACAATCTGCCCGAACTCGACGCGACCAGCCTGTTCGGCCTGGCGGTGATCGCGGCCATGGTGGTAGCGATCATCGTCGCCGTGCTGGTCGTCAGACTGCGCGGCAGGCATGATGCACGGATTTAGCGCGTCTCGCGATTGAGGGCGCCGTGCATCAGCCGCGCTTCCTGAAGACGCCGATCATCGGCCCCAGATTCCAGTAGTCGTCGTTGCGGCCGATGGCCGGAGCGAGCAGGCTCGATATCGTGCCGTCGAGAAAGAGCGCGTTGTCGCAGCCGAGCGCGTCGCGAAACAGGCGAGCGAAGGCATGGAACGTCACCGTGCCGTTCGAGATGGCAAAGACGGCAACACCGTCCTTTCGCACTCCGACGCCGTCGCGGCTCTTGCGCGAGGTGCCGTCGGCCTGGAATTTCGGGTGAAGCTGGCCGTCGATTACCAGCATTGGCCCTGATTGTGTCGCATAGTCGGTGGCTGGCCGCTGCCTGACGAAGTCCTTGGTCGCCCGCACCACGGCCTTGCCGCGGCTGATATAGAAAATGCCATTCGGCTGCAGCGAAAAATTGCCGCTTCCCGATCCCGTTTTCACACCGGCCATTTCCTGGCCGCGTTCGACGTAAAGGCCGACCGGCCTGAGATCGGGGTGGTACATGCCGGCATTGATGGCAAACAGCATGGTCCGGCCCGCCATGCGCTGGGCGTTGTCGAGATTGTGCAGCGACTGAAAAGGCTTGCCTGCCGGGTCTTTCCAGAACAGTTCGATCGAATAGAGCTTCGGATCGACCTCGCAGACGAGGAAGCTCGTAGCCTCGAAGGAGACGTCGCGGCACGGCGGCACCGAAGCGAACCACTGGCCGAATGCCGCTGTCGTGGCGACCGCGTACGGCAACGCGGCCTTGAACAAGCTCAGCAGCAAGGGCGCCGAATACAGGACGGTCAAAAAATCCATGCGCGTTCCGGATTGCCATTACGAACTGTCGTGGATAGCACCGCTTGCCGGCACGATGAAGGATTTGCTGAAAGAAGTATGGTTATCGCCCGGACGTCGGCAGCGACTATTTGACGGCGCTGACCAGCTTCTCCTCGCCGGCAAGAATAGAGACCCAGCGCCCGGCATTGTCGCTCGCCTGTCTTTTGAGATAGCGATACGGGGTCTGGTTCCAGAGGCGAACCTTGTCGACGAGATTGTCGAGGATGAAGTCGCCCTTGTCGGTGCGCACCGTCAGCACGGCATGGCCTTCGCCGTCCGGCTTGCGAACCACCGTCATCAGGAGATTGGCTATGGCGATGCCCAGGCTGTTGAGCTCACGCCGCTTTTCCAGCGCGTAATCCTCGCAATCGCCGAAGCCATTGTCCGGATAGGCCCACCATTCCTCCTTGCCGTAATTGTCCATGTCGCTCATCGGCTTGACGCGCGCGTTGACCGAGAGGTTTACGGCGCTGATCTCCCGCAACAGCTTGCCAGTCATCTGTTCCGGCTCGCTGTCGGATGAACGGATCGAGCACTCGGCGGCATGAATCTTGCAAAAATCATAGTGGCCAATCGGCTGGGACGTCGAGCCGCCGATAGCCATGGAAACGGGAGCCGTGTAAGCGGAATTCGCCGCCGAACAGAAAGCAATTAGGGCAATCGCCAGCCCCAGCCCCTTCGCCTTCCGGCGCCAACCCATCGAGGATGCCATCCGGCCCCGCCCATCTGTTTTGTTAACAGAACGTTAAGGGCGGTTATATCCCGAAGTCAACCAAACCGGCCGATCACATCTTTGAGGGACGCCGCATGCCCTTCGAGGGTTGCAGCAGCGCAACACCGAGGTTCGGGCTAGGGAGCTAGACGAGCCATCCCATCGCCACACCCAGCAGCAGGAAGACGCCAAGCAGGCCACGGTAGATGACAAAGGGCCAGGCGGAGAAGCGTTCCAGAACACGCATCAGGCCCCAAATGGCGAAGAAGGCCGAAATCGAGGCGACGAGCAGCCCCAGGCCAAGAACCGACCATCCATGGGCATCGAGATGCACCTTGTGCAGTTCCCACAATTCCTTGAGGCCGGCGAGCGCGATGGCCGGCAGCCCGAGCAGGAACGAGAAGCGTGCCGCCTCGGCCCGCTTGAAGCCGAGCCCCAGTGCCGCCGTCAGCGTCGAACCGGAGCGAGAGACGCCCGGGATCAGCGCGCCGACCTGGGCGACACCGACAAGAAGCGCGTCGGCGAGCGACGCTTCGCCGATGGTGCGCTTGTGGCGGGCGAAAATCTCGGCCAGGGCCAGCAGGATCGCCATGCCTATGCAGGCCCAGCCAATCACACTCAGGCTGCGCAACGGCGAATTGCAGGCGTTGAGAACACCCGAAAGTACCACGCCGGCGATCACAATCGGGATTGTCGCCAGCACGATCCAGGAAGCCAGCTGGAAATGCCGATCGGCGAAATCGCGCCGTGTGAGAGCGTCGATCGAACCGAACAGGAGATCCCTGACATCGGCCCAGAAATAGCTGACCACGGCGGCAAGGGCGGCAAGCTGCATGGCGGCGGAGAAGGCGGAACCCGGATCCTGCCAGCCAAGCACCGCCGGCACGATGCGCATATGGGCGGTCGAGGAAATCGGCAGCAGTTCGGTTATGCCTTGCACCAGGCCGAGGAATGCGACCTTGGCAAATCCAAGGCCGACAAAGCCCGTGTCGACGCCTTGCGTGCAGATATCAGCCATGTCGGGTTCCATCCGGGGAGAGATCGGAGTTGCGGAGGCACCGTCGGAGGAGATCGGTGCCCGGCAAGGCATACCGTCATGCGGCGGATAATCAATTTACGGATTTGTAAGCTGGCACCGCCGCGTCGGACGCGCACGGTTCAAACCGGCCCGAAGGGCCGGCGATGCTCCCATGGGTGGAGGTTGGCAAGACGATTACGGGCAGAGCCAAAGTTTCTGGCAGGTCCTGGCAATAACATGCGCGGGCGGCACGACAGGCTCCTCCGTGGAGGGCCGGCGAGCCCGCTCGAGCAGCATGCGCACCTGTTCCGGGCGCACACGGTCACGTTCCATCACGAGCAGGACCATAGGATCGCTCAAAAGCTCGTCCAGGGTGCTGATGCTGTCGTTCATCCGTCGTCTCCTCGAATGCCGGGCCCGCGACGCTTAGATAGGGAGACAAAGATGGCCCGCCAATGACGCTTTGCCGGCTATCACGTGTCTCTTTGGATTAATTTTTGGTCATCCTGGGGCACGTCCTTTCCGTTGGCGGGGAAGAAGGAGGCTAGGCCGGCGGAGCGCCTTCAAATTGCGGCAGGCCGTCATCCAGCATCACCCAGGGTTGTTTCGAGACGGTCCAGATGTGCATCTGGGGCCTGAACAGCGACGGGTCGTCAAGCGAACCGGTCGTCACGCCGATGATGCCGGCGGAATCGCGCCGCGAAAACAGCGTCGTGCCGCAGGCCGGACAAAACCCGCGCTTGAGGTCCGGCGAGGTGTTGACCGTGGCCAACGGGCCGTCGACCGTCACATCATCGATGCGGAAAAGAACACGCGCATTGAACGCCGCGCCGATCGCCTTCTGGCAAAGCCGGCAATGGCAGATGCGCTCGTTGATGGGGGCGGCATCGGTGCGATAGCGCACGGCCCTGCACAGGCATCCGCCCTCGTATTTTGCCATCGCCTGGATCCATTGGTGGAGTGAACAGGCGGCAAAAGTAACGGCGAGGTCGATTGGGTCAATTGAAAAGCTTTGATACAAGGTCATCGATTATCGTGATGCAGCAGGATTGTCATGACACCCGACATCGAAACGATCGGCATCGCGGCCCTGTTCGGGTCGCCCTCGCCCGCGCGCGACCGCGCCGACGCCGGGATCATGGCCGCGGCGGCCGGCATCGGCTTCCTGGCGGTCCGGGATTTTCCCGGCGATGACTGGCTGACGCCCGACAAGCGCGCGCAATTGCTGCGCATCTTCGCGCTTCCTGACGCCGAGAAGCAGGAATTGCTGCGCTGGAATTTCGATCACACCAAGAAAAATTTCTACCGCGGCTGGTTTCCGCTGCAGCCGCAAGCCGTTTCCTACAAGGAAGGCATCGACATGGGGCCAGACCTTGCCGATGCGGCGCGAGGCACGGCTTCCGACGATCCCTTGTGCGAGCCGACACCCTTGCCGGACGAGCATGCCCTGCCGGGCTGGCGCGCTGCCGCAGCCGACTACTATCGCGTGATGGAAACGGTCGGCACCATGCTGATGCGGTCGATCGCCCGCGGGCTTGGCCTGCCTGAGATGACCTTCGATGCCTATTTCGACGGTGGCATCTCGACGCTGCGCCTGATCCGCTATCCGCTGCGCGACGCCAGTGCGGGCGTCGATACCAGTGGGCCCGAGTTTTCGGTGACCCACAAAGGCGAGACGCGCACCATCATAGGCCGCGAACATGCCGATTCAGGCTTCGTCACCTTGCTGGCGCAGGACGGCGTCGAGGGCTTGCAGGCGAAGAACCTCGCCGGCGAATGGATCGACGTGCCTCCAGCCGATGGCACGCTGGCGGTCAATTTCGGCCAATTGCTGGAACGCTGGACCGGCGGCCGCGTGCGGGCGACACGGCACCGGGTCATTGCGCCAAAAACGGTGCGGTTCTCGATCCCGTTCTTCCACGAGCCACGCGTCGACGCGGAAATCTCGCCTTTGCCGCTGGACGGCGCCGAACCCTTCGCGCCGTTTCTTTACGGCGACTATCTCTGGGAGTCGGCGACGAACTTCGTCGAAATGAGCGGCATCAAGCATCTGAGGCAGCCGCGCCGGGCCAAGGCTTCCTGAACAGCACGCCGGCTGTCTCGCAGGAGACGGCCGGCGGAGAAGGCAGGGGTCATTCGGCTTCGCCGACCACCTCGTCCCAGCTCTTCACCCTGGTCTCGCCGTCGAGGAACGGCAATGCGGCGGCCGTCAGTTCCGGAGCGAAGAAGACATCGTAGTGGGTGCGGTTGGGCAGGATGGCCAGCCGGTTCCGCGACAGGTTCTCGCGCATCCAGCCGGCATCTTTCAGGCCGCCGCCGAGCATCTGGTAGAACTTGATCTCGTGCTCGGGCTTGTACATGTCGCTGTCGCCATAGGCGAGCATCACGGGCATCTTCAGCTTGGGAACGTCGGCCGAGAAGTCGTAGTTCTGGCGCATGAAATTGCCGAGCGCGTCGAGCAGTTTCGGGAAGTCCTCCGGATGCGGGGCGACGGCGACGTAGGATTTGTACATCGGCGTGTCTTTCATGTACGTCGCGGCGGCGGCACTCACCTGTGCCTGCTGCGGACGCATCTCGTCGTAGAAGCCGTCGGCGGCATAACCGGTCGAAACAAGGACCAGCCGGCGCACGGCCTCGGGATGCTGGACCGCCATGCGGAAGGCAACCCCGCCGCCCAGCGAATAGCCCATGACGTCGACCTTGTCGTAGCCGAGTGTGTTGACGATACCAGCCATGTCGTCGCCGATCGCCTGCAGGCTGAATGGCCGGTCGCCAAGGGCGGTGCGGCCATGCCCCTGCAGGTCGACGCCGATGACGGTGCGGTTTTCGGCAAGCTTGGGCAGGATCGGCGCGAACATGTCGGTGGAGCCGAGGCCGCCATGCAGCAGAAGCAGCGGCTCACCCTTGCCATAGACGGCGTAATAGTAATTCACGCCGTTGATCGGCAGCAGGCCAGACTTTTGTGGCTTCGGCAGTGTTTTCGTTTCGGTCGTCATGGCAGGCTTTGTCTCCTCTGCATTGATGGTGCCCGGGCAAGCGAGAAGCGCAGGGGCCGAGGCAAAATGGCAAAAAACAGAACTTTGGACATATCGAACTCCTCCGGTGTGGCTCTGTCAGAGCGTCCTGGCGAGATCTTCGAGCTGATCGGTGCACTGGCCCCAACCGGCGTGAAAGCCCATGGCCTCGTGCTGCTCGCGGTCGGCGACGCTCCAGTGCCGGACGCGCGCGATGTAGAGGGTCTTGCCCTCGCCCTCGTCCTCGAAGGTCAGTACGACTGTCATGAACGGTTTTTCCGATGGCACCCATGACTGGGTATAAGCATCGGTGAAGACGATCTTCTCGCCGGGAACGACCTCGAGGAAGACGCCGGGGTTGGGGAACTCGTTGCCGTCGGGCCCTGCCATGACGACCAGGCTGTTGCCACCGGTGCGCACATCCATCTCGGCACGCGGCGTCGTCCACGGCTTTGGCGCGAACCATTGCGTGATCAATTTCGGTTCGGTCCAGCAGCGATAGACGTCCCCGCGCGGTGCATCGATGATGCGGGCGAGAACCAGTTCGCGGTCGTCGGCGGGGGCGATGTCGAGCTTGGTGGCCACGGTGGTCTCCTCGGTTTGATCTGGCTTCCGTCCCAAGGACGAGCCGACGCAAAGCAAACCGACATCGCCCGCGAAAAATTCTGGAAACGCAGGTTGAAAACCGTGAGCGGAGCGCGTGTCAGTGCCGCTTGGCTTGCACCAGGTAGGCGTCGATTACGGTCTCGCCCAGCCATTTGGCGGCTTCGAGCCGGTGCAGGCCTTCGACAAGTATGTGCCGCTTGCCATCGTGGCGGACCTGGATCGGCGTCTTCATGCCGTTCTCGAGTATGTCCTCGGCCAGATGCCGGACGGTCTCGGGGTGCAGCGTCTTCTTCCGCGCCGTGGGCACGTAGATGTCGTCGACCTTGACCTGTTGAACCCTGAGCATGCCCTGTCCCCATGGCGGAACTGCCGCCGTCTTACTGAGATAGTCGGTTTGGCGAAGGCGGCCAAGGGTGCGGCTAACGAATGCTGGCATGATCGTTTCCATTTGACGCCTGGCGGGCGGATCGCCGAAATGGGCCTCAGATGGGCCAGGGCTTCATGATCAATCCGCCGACCGAATTCCCCGATTTCGGGCTGACAGCCGAGCAGCGCTGCCACGCGGTGCGCGGCCACTATTACGAGTGGCCGGGCATGGATGGCGAGCGCGGCGAAATCTGGTGCTACAGCGACCGGTTTTCGTATCGCGCCGGCGAGACAGTTACGCTGCATGTCAGCTCGACCGCTCCGTCCTTCGGCATGAGGATCATCCGCGATGGCGGCACCGAAACGAGAGTATTCGAGAAATCGGACATTGCGGCGCGCTGGCAGGAGAGTCCGGAGCAATGCTCGGTCGAAGGCTGCGGCTGGGAAGCCTCCTTCGAATTTCGCGTGGAGAGCGACTGGCCCTCCGGCGCCTACCTGATAACGCTGACCGCCGACGGACGTGACGGCAAGCCGATCCAAAGTCACCACATTTTCATCGTCTCTCCCCAGCCCGGCAAGAAACCTGGCCGTTTGCTGCAGGTGGCGGCGACGGGCACCTGGCTTGCCTACAACACCTGGGGCGGCTCCAACCATTATCAGGGCATCACCGGGCCCGACCGCGACCAGTACTCGCCCATCGTGTCAACGCAGCGCCCCTGGTGCCGCGGCTTCGTCGTGTTGCCCGGGGATGCACCGCGCGTGCCGTTGGAGGTGGCGGTGCCGCCGAAGACCGTGCCGCGTTATCCGCACATGGAATGGGCGCTCGCCACCGGCCATTCGAAGAAATACGCCTCGTCGGGCTGGGCCAGCTACGACAGTCATTTTTTTCGCTTCGCCGAACGATCAGGCTACGGCGTCGACCTCGCCAGTCAGCATGACCTCCACTTCTCGCCCGAGATTCTCGACGGTTATGACTGCGCGGTCTTCGTCGGCCATGACGAATACTGGACCTGGGAGATGCGCGACGCGGTCGACTTCTATGTCGAACGCGGCGGCCATGCGGCGCGTTTTGCCGGCAATTTCATGTGGCAGACGCGGCTGGAAGATGAGGGCCGCCGGCAGGTCTGCTACAAATATCGCGCCCGCACCGAGGACCCGGCCTATCGCGGCGGCGACGTGACCCGCGCCACCAATTCCTGGGAAGCACCGGAAATCGGCCGGCCGGGTTCGGCGACCTTCGGGCTCAATGCGACACGGGGCGTCTATGCCGGCTGGGGTGGCTGCGCGCCACGTGGCGTACGCGGCTTTCCGGTCTATCGGCCGGAGCACTGGGCCTTTGCCGGCACCGGCATCTACTATGGTGACCTGCTGGGCGCCGACAGCCATGTCTATGGCTATGAGGTCGACGGGCTCGATTTCGAGATCCGCGGCGGGCTGCCCTACCCCACGCCAGACAGCGGCGCGCCTGACGGCCTGCAAGTGCTGGCCGTCGGCATGGCCAGCCAGGTCGAGGAAAGCGCCGACATTCCGATCGAGGACCAGTTCCTCACCGACGAGGATGGCCGCTTCACCGCCGAAACCTTGTTTGGCGAGGCAAGCGACGCCAATCTCGAAAAGGTCAAACGCGGCAATGGCATGATCGTCAACTTCCCGCGCGGCAAGGGCGAGGTGTTCCATGCCGGAAGCTGCGAATGGGTCGCCGGCCTGCTAAGACAAGACCCGATGGTCGAACGGGTCACCCAGAATGTCCTCGACCGCTATCTCGGAAAGTCCTGACATGTCGAAAGCCCAGACCGCCGTTCAAGACACTGATGCCCGGCGCCAATCGCATTTGTTCTACCTCTCCAGCCTGCGCCGGCCGCTGATCGACCGCACCGAAGGCATTTACATGTGGACGCAGGACGGTCGCCGTTTCATCGACGGATCGAGCGGCCCGATGGTCGCCAATATCGGCCACTCCAACCGCAATGTGCTCGATGCGATGAAGCGGCAAATGGACCGCGCCACCTTCGCCTACCGGCTGCATTTCGAGAACGAGCCGGCGGAAGAACTGGCGCGCGAACTGGCTGGAAAGTTGCCGGAAGGCATGGACCGCATCTTTTTCGTGTCCGGCGGCTCGGAAGCGACGGAATCCTGCATCAAGCTGGCGCGGCAATGGGCTGTGGCCACCGGCCAGGCCAGCCGCTGGAAGGTGATCACGCGGTTTCCTTCCTACCACGGCGGCACGCTCGGTTCGCTTTCGATCACCGGCGACGACGCGTTGGCCGAAACTTTTACGCCGATGATGCGGGTGATGCCGACCGTCCCAGCACCGGCCGCCTGGCGCGATCGCGACAATCTCTCGATGGAGCAGCGTGGCGTCCGCTACGCCGACATGCTGGAGGATAAGATCCTCGCCGAAGATCCCGAAAGCGTCGTCGCCTTCATCATGGAGCCGATCGGGGGTGCTGCGACCGCGGCCCTGGTGGCACCCGACAGCTATTATGCGCGCATCCGCGAAATCTGCGATCGCTACGGCATCCTGCTCATCCACGACGAGGTGATGAGCGGTGCCGGCCGCACCGGCAAATTCCTCGGCGGCGACCACTGGAACTGCAAGCCTGACATCGTCGCGCTGTCGAAGGGCCTGGGGTCGGGCTATGCGCCGCTCGGCGCGCTGGCCGCACCGATGCGACTGGTCGAGCCGCTGCTCGCTTCCGGCGGCTTCCAGCATGGCCACACCTATGCCGGCAATCCGCTCGCCTGCGCCGCAGGGCTTGCGGTGTTGGGCGAAATGGACCGGCTCGACCTGATTGCCAATGCGGCTGCCATGGGCGACGTGCTGATGGACGGATTGAAGGCACTTGCGAAGCGGTTCCCGTTCATTGCCGATGTGCGTGGCAAGGGGCTGCTTACGGGCGCCGAAATGGTCGCCGATCCCGATACGCTGAAACCGATCGAGCAGGGCAAGAAAGCCACGCAGCGCCTGCTCGATCTCGCCTATGAGCGCGGGCTGATCATCTATGGCCGCAGGGTCAAGGGCGGCGTCGACGGCGACAATTTCATGGTCGCGCCGCCGATGATCGTCACCGGCGAGCAGGTCGGCGAGATCATCTCCATCATCGGCGACTCGCTTGAGGTTCTGGCGGGCGAATTCGACCTGCCGGTCGAAGGTCGGGGGTAGCGGAAATGGCGCCGCGAAAAGTCATCATCACCTGCGCCGTTACAGGCTCGGTACACACGCCGTCGATGTCGCCCTATCTGCCGGTGACGCCGGACCAGATCGCCGCGGACGCTATTGCCGCGGCCGAGGCCGGCGCCTCGATCCTGCATCTGCACGCCCGCGATCCCCGGGATGGCCGCCCGACCGCCGACCCCGAAGTGTTCATGCAGTTCCTGCCGCGCATCAAGCAGGCGACCGATGCGGTGATCAACATCACGACAGGCGGCTCCTCGCTGATGACGCTGGACCAGCGGCTGGCGGCGCCGCTTCGGGCTCAGCCCGAAATGTGCTCGCTCAATATGGGCTCGATGAATTTCGCGCTGTTCCCGATGCTCGACAAGCCAAGGGACTGGCAGCACGAGTGGGAACCGAAGCTGCTCGAAGCCACCCGCGACACTATCTTCAAGAACACCTTCGCCGACATGGAAGGCGTGATCGAGCGGCTAGGCAAGGGCTGCGGCACCCGCTTCGAGTTCGAGTGCTACGATGTCGGCCATCTCTATTCGCTGGCGCATTTCCGCGACCGGGGGCTGGTTTCGGGGCCGCTGTTCATCCAATTCGTGCTGGGCATCCTGGGCGGCATCGGCGCCGACCCGGACAACCTCATCCATATGAAGCGCATCGCCGACAAATTGTTCGGCGACAGCTACCAGTTTTCGGTGCTGGCCGCCGGCCGCAACCAGATGCCGCTGATCTCGATCGCCGTAGCCATGGGCGGCAATGTGCGGGTCGGACTGGAGGACAGCCTCTATGATGGCCGCCAGTTGGCGAAGTCCAACGCCGACCAGGTGCGGCGCATCCGTGGCATTCTCGATGGACTGTCGCTGGAGGTCGCCACGCCGGCCGAAGCGCGTGACATGCTGGCGCTCAAGGGCGGCGACAGGGTGGCTTTTTGACGAGATGACAGCGCCCGCTCCTGCCACTGTACCTGTCACGCGTGCGGTTATCCTTCGCCCCGGCACCATCGATGACGTCGAAACCATTCACGCGGCGATCCTGAAGCTTGGCACTCATATCGGGGCGCCCGAGGAAATTATCTCGACGGCGGACGATCTCAGAAGCTGGGGCTTTGGCGAAAAACCCGCCTTCTCGACCCTCATCGCAGAAGTCGACGGCGAATTCGCCGGGCTGTGCCTGCATTTCCCGATCTTCTCGACCTGGATGGGACGGCCTGGCGTCTATGTGCAGGACCTCTATGTCGAGGACCGGTTTCGCGGCCGCAAGATCGGCGAACGCCTGCTGCGACGCGTGGCTGCCGAGTGCCGCAAAGAGGGCGGCGTGTATCTGAGGCTGTCGGTCGACACCGACAATGAGGGTGCCAAGGCCTTTTACGAACGGCTGGGCATTGCCTGGTCAAGCTACGAGCAGACGCAGAAAATCATCGGTGATGCCTTTTTCGCCTTCGCCGATGCGCCGGAAAATGGGGAGCAGCAATGAAGGCCTTCTATGCGCAGGAGCAGAAGCGCCACGATCCCAAGGCCTTTCTTTCCAGTGGCGCGGCGCAGCCCAACCCTGAACAGCCGGAGCGCGTCGAAAGATTGTTAGCCGGCGCAAAATCCTCCGGTTGCACGATCGAGCGACCGCGCGATCACGGCCTCGGTCCGATCTCGGCGGTGCACACACCCGAGTATCTCGACTTCCTCGAACATATTTTCGAACGCTGGCAGCGGATCGACGGGGCGTCGGCCGAGGTCATTCCCAACATCCACCCGATCGCCCGCAACGGCTCCTATCCGGCCTCAGCAGTGGCCCAAGCCGGCTACCACATGGCCGACACCGCCTGCCCGATATCGGGCGAGACATGGCAGAGCGCGCTGTGGAGCGCCTGGAGCGCGGTCGAGGCCGCCGAAACCGTCATGGCCGGAGCGTCGGCCGCCTATGCGCTGTGCCGCCCGCCCGGCCACCACGCCTTCGCCGATGTCGCCGGCGGCTTCTGCTTCATCAACAACTCAGCCGTGGCGGCGCAAGTGCTGCGCAGGCAGGCGGCCCGCGTGGCGATCCTTGATGTCGACCTGCATCACGGCAACGGGACGCAAGGCATTTTCTATGCGCGACCTGACGTGCTGACGGTGTCGCTGCATGCCGATCCGGTGCGGTTCTACCCGTTCTTCTGGGGCCATGCCGACGAGCGCGGCGAAGGTCCCGGGCTTGGCTATAATTTCAACCTGCCGCTGCCGCGCAAATCCGCGGATGCGGCGTTTCTGGAAGCGCTCGGCGTGGCGTTCCAGCGTATCCGCGCCTTCTCCCCCGATGTGCTGGTCGTGGCGCTCGGCCTCGACGCGTTCGAGGGCGATCCGTTCGGCGGGCTTTCGGTGACGACGCCGGGCTTCTCGCGCATCGGCGAGGCCATCGCCGGGCTCGGCCTACCGGCGGTCATCGTCCAGGAAGGCGGCTATCTCTGCGACGAACTCGGCGACAATCTCACCGCATTCCTCACCGGCCTTGGCGGCAAGGCGCGGTGAGAGTTCAAACCCAAGTCAGGAGCGTTGCTGCCTGAGCATGGCAATCACCCGGTGCACGCTCTCCAGCGTCTCGTCGATTTCGGACGCGGTGTTGTAGTGGGCGATGCCGATGCGCACGACGCCTTGCTCGGCCGGAATGCCGAGCTGATGGACGATCTCCCAGGCATAGTTGTGGCCCGACCACACGAAGATGTTCTCGGCGTTCATCTGCCGCACGATCGTTTCGGGGACAATGCCATCGACGGTGAAGGAGACGGTCGGCACACGATCGCCGAGCCGTTTCGGGTCGGTGATGCCTCGGACCGTCAGCCCGGAAATGTCGGACAAGCCATCGATCAGCCTTTGCGCCAGCGGGTTTTCATGGGCAATGGAGACCTGGAACGCCTTGGCGATCTTCTGCCTTCTTGAACCACCCTCACCTGCCGCCGCGCCGAGCTCGGCGAAATAGTCGACCGCGGCGGTCAAGCCGGCCATCAGTTCGATCTGCGGCGTGCCGAGTTCGAACCGCTCGGGCAAGCCGTTCGAGGAGCAACGGCACTTATAGGCTTGCAGACCGTCGATGACGTCGCGCCGGCCCCACAAGATACCCATATGCGGACCGAAGAATTTATAGGCCGAGCAGATCAGGAAATCGCAGCCGAGCTCCTGCACATCGATCAGCCCATGCGGTGCGAATTGCACCGCATCGACATAAACCAGCGCGCCGGCCTGTTTTGCAAGTTGGGTCAAGGACCTGACCCGGTTGATCGAGCCGGTGAGATTGCTGGCGTAGTTCAACGCCAGCAGCCTTGTCTTCGTGGACAGCAGACCGGCGAGCGTCGCCTCCTCGACCTGCCAGGTCTTTTCGTCGAACGGCAGCCAGCGCACGACGAGGCCGAGGTCCTCGGCCAGTTGCAGCCAGGGCGACACATTGCCCTCATGATCCATGCGGGTGAGGATGATCTCGTCGCCTGATTTCATCGTGCGGCCGAGCGTACGTGACATATGATAGGTCAACGTCGTCATGTTGGCGCCGATGACAATCTCGTGCCGGCTCGCCGCGCCGAGGAAGTCGGCCATCGCCAGGTGCGCCTCGTCAACGACCTGCTGCGCCGCGATCGTCGTTTCAAAATAACCGCCCAGATTGGCGTTGGTCGTAAGCAGGCAGCGCGACACCGCGTCGGCCACGGCCTGCGGCACCTGCGTGCCGGCAGGATTGTCGAGATAGATGCGCCGGCGTCCGTTGTCTGTCAGTGAGAGAGCGGGGAATTTTCCACGCACGGCCTCGATCGAAAAATCCACCATCGTCTCCATCCCTTTGCTGCTACACGACAATTCCGGGCTCGGTCACGGGCAGGGATTGCCGACCCTCTGGTGAACGGCATCCACCGCCTTCTGCATTTCTTCAGTCCAGACGACATCCACCGAAGACAGCGCCATCTCCAGTTGGGAAATGGTTGTCGCACCGATGATGTTGGAGGTCACGAAGGACCGGCTCGAGACATAGGCATTGGCAAACAGCGCCGGCTCCAGGCCGAAAGAGCGCGCCAGCTCATTGTATTCGAGCTGCGCTTCGGCGGCATTGGGCGTCTCGTAACGCTGGCCGCGGTTGAACAGCTGCGAGCGCGAGCCCTGCGGGCGGGCGCCATGATCGTATTTGCCGGTCAGATAACCCTGGGCCAACGGCGAATAGGCAAGCAGCGACACCCCTTCGCGCTCGCAGACCTCGGCGAGGTTCACCTCAAAAGTGCGGTTGACGAGGTTGTAGGCATTCTGGATCGAGGCGACGCGAGGACCGATCCCTTTGTCGGCCTCTGCAAGGAAGCGCATCACGCCCCAGGAACTCTCGTTGGACAGGCCGAAATGGCGGATTTTTCCTGCCTTCACCAGGTCATCGAACACCGCGAGCGTCTCGGCGATCGGCGTTTCACCGACCGGTGCGCCGACAGAATCGGCACGCCGCGCCACGGCGCCGACGCGCGTCGGGTTGGCGCCCCAGGGGATGTCCCGTTCCGGCCAATGGATTTGATAAAGATCGAGATAATCAGTGCCAAGCTTGGCCAACGACTTGTCGATGGCATCGAAGATATCGGCCCGCACCAATTGCGAGGGCCGGTCTCCGCGAAACCAGCTGTTGGCCGTGCGGCCGACGACCTTGGAGGCCAGGATCACCTTGTCGCGGTTGCCCTTGGCCTTCATCCAACTGCCAATGATCTTCTCCGTCCGTCCTTGCGTCTCCGCCTTGGGCGGGATCGGATAGAGTTCGGCGGTGTCGATGAAATTGACGCCGCGCGAGAAGGCCAGGTCCATCTGGGCATGGCCCTCGGCCTCGGTGTTCTGCTGGCCCCAGGTCATCGAACCAAGGCAGATCTGGGTAACAAGAAGATCGGTCCGACCGAGACGGCGTTTGTGCATGGAATTCTGCTCCGGAGGGCATGTATGCGCGGCTGCGCGGGGAGGAGTTCGCATCTTATAGGAAAAGCGGAAGCGCTCTCCAAGCCTTGCCAGGCCGACTTTTGCGTGAGCAGAGCGGGGTTAGCGTCGTGCGGCGGCCACGGCGCGGCGCTTGGCCTCGTCGATCAGCATGTTGGCCACCTGCATGCGGATCATGGCGCGCTGGCGCAAATGCGGGGCGACGCGATCGGGATGGTTGGCGAAAGCAAAGCTGCGGCGCATGCGGCCGAAGTCGGCGGCGCTCTTAAACTGCTCCAGACCCAGTTCGACCGCAATCGATTCAGGATCGATTGGCGGCAATGTTTCTTCCGGCTTCGGCTCTTCGCCAGCCAGCGCCAGCCTTGCCTGTTCAAGCACGGCGGCAAATTCGCTGGCCAGATCAGCGCCGGCCTCGCGATATTCCGCAGCGGATACCTTGATGCGGCCGGAATGGAGTTCATCGGCGACCGAGAGATAGTCGAACGGGATGGATGGGCGCGCGCCGGTCTCTACGCCCTCACTGCCGTTGCCCTTTTCGGTGGCAACGAAGAGGTCGTCGAGCAGTGACGCAAAATCCCGCTTGGCGCCGGTAGCGATATCAGCCTCCCCCATGCCCGACAGTCGAGTTTCAGACCATAGAACCAGCTCGTTAAAAATAAATGCCGCCGGTCTTAACTAATTTCCCTTCAGGGGATCGTTGCCGCATGCCCAGGCAAAAGCCGGACCGCATGTTCATGCAGTCCGGAAATTCGCCAGGAGCGGCGAGGAAAACTGGTCATGTACCAGCTTCGAAGCCTACGTTGGGCGCGGCGCAAGAGTTTCACCTTGCTGCAAAAAAATTCAAAAACCATCCGGACATGGCAGGCATGCATATGCTGCACTGCACAATCTTCACGATTCATCTATATTGCCTGATGTGGAGGACCAACCAGGAGCCTGAATCATGGGTTTCTTCACGGAAATGTTCGCCCGGCCGCGCCCGCAGGAACATCTGAGATATCGCGCGGCGCTGGCGCTCCTTTATTCGATGAGCAATGCCGAGCGCGCCGACATCGGCATCAAGCCCGCCGATTTCCCGCGCATCGCCCGCGAAATGCCCATCCGCTAAGCAGGTGCGAGATGTCCCGGATCGACCCGGGACATCCCAAAGTCTGATTTCTCAATGCGATCCGAGGAATGTCGCCTTGCCCAACGGCACGCCATTGTGGCGCAGGATGTCGTAGGCGGTGGTCAGGTGGAAATAGAAATTGGGCATGGCCACATGCAGCAGATATTGCGTGCCGCTCAGCGTCGTTTCCCGGCCCCCCAGCTTCAGTTCGATCATCCGGTCATCCGACCCGTCGATATCGGCTGCGGAAAAAGTCGCCAGGTAGGCGACCGTCTTGGCGAGCCTCGCTTCGAGATCGGCGAAGCTTGCTTCATTGTCCTCATATTTAGGCACTTCGCGGCCGGCCAGCCGTGAAGGCGCGCCCTTGGCATGGTCGGTTGCGATCTGCACCTGCCTGGCAAGTGCGAACATGTCGGGCGCCAGCCGCGCCGTCAAAAACACCTGCGGGTCGATCTTGCGGTCAAGCGCATTCTGTTCGGCTGCAGCCAGCACACTGGAAAGTGCTTTCAGCCTGGCTGAAAACACGGGCACGGATGCCTCATACATCGATATCGTCACGTCGGATCTCCTGTCCGGCAGGAACGCCGGCGCGAGGACGTAGCGCTCTCAGGCGCGATTCTTCAAGCGGCGGGCGCATGGCGTCACCACGTCGCCGCAATCGCCGTGGTAGAATCTTCGTTATCGAGCGGAGATTCCCGATGAGACGCGCCCTTTTCGCAGCGACTGCCCTTCTCTCCCTTGCCACGACAGGCCACGCGGCATTGGCCGCAGTCGATACGCCCGAAGCGCCTTACGTCGATGATCGGTCGAGCGCGGATGCGGTCGTGCATTCACTCTACAGCGCCATCAACCGGCATGAATTCGCCCGCGCCTGGGGCTACTTCGGTGATACAAAGCCGGCAAAGGATTTCGACACATTCGTCAAAGGCTATGACGGCACCGATAAGGTGGAGGTCAAGACCGGTCCGATTTCGGACGAGGGCGCGGCGGGCAGCATCTATTACAACGTCCCGGTCGCTATCCAGGCAACCGACAAGAAGGGCGAGGCGAAGGTTTTCGCCGGCTGCTATACGCTGCGCCAGGTCAACGCCCAGATCCAGGCGCCGCCGTTCCAGCCTATCTTCATCGACAAGGGAGCGCTGAAGCCCTCCACCGCCGACTTCGACGAGGCGTTGCCGCCAAGCTGCGGCGACGGCCCGCCGCCGCCGAAAAAGGACACCGCACTGGAACAGGCCAAGAAGGCCTTCCTGGCGACCTATGGCGACCAATGCGACAAGGACCGCCTGGCCAATGAGCCAGAGGTCTTTTCGATCAAATACAAGGACAGGAATGCTCAGCCGAACGATCCTGACAAGGAGACCCGGCTGTTCCACTTCTCCTGCTCGGCCGCCGCCTACAATGAAAGCTCGGTCTATTACATGACCGACGAGGTGGACGGTGTCAGGCAATTGCAGTTCGCCGAGCCGGAGACCGATATACGCTACGAGAACAACGACAGCGACGGCAAGCTGTTGAGTGTAACGGTGATCGGCTTCCGGACCACAGGGTGGGCGGTCAATTCCGACTATGACCAGAATGCTCACACCATCACCACGTTTAACAAATGGCGCGGCGTCGGCGATGCTTCGGATGCCGGGACATATCTGTTCCGCAACGGCGATTTCTCGCTGGTCCAGTATGACGTCGACGCGTCCTATGACGGCGAGGAGAACCCGCAGACGGTCGTCGACTACAACACCGCGCCTTAGACCCTCTAGCGCATCAGGCTTATGGTGCCTTCGACAGCATCCAGTCGAGCGTGCCGCGCCAGTCTACCATGCGGATCGGCGTGCCGTGCGTGCCGGTCTCGAAGCGCACGAAGCGGGTCGGATAGTTTTTTGATTTGGCAAGGATGGAGCGGAAGAACGCTTCCTGGTTGGCCACGGGAAAGACCACATCGTGGCTGCCCTGGCCGAAGAACACTGGCACGCGACGCTTGAAGGCGGGACTTGCAAGAAAGCCCTCGTCCCACAGCGATCCGAGCAGCAGCAGTCCATTCACGCGGCCACCAGTATCCTTGCGTGCGGCAAGTTTCCAGCACAGCGCGCCGCCCATCGAGCCGCAGGCGACGAAGATTTTCGCGCCCGGAGACTGTTCGGCATAATGGTCGATCAGGGCGGCGACCAGTGCTGCGCCCTTGTCGCCGAAATCAGGAAAATCCGGAGAAATATAGAGCCCGCCATTGCCGGCCATCAGGTTCTTGAGCCGGTTGAAATTGCCGCCGAAGGTGAAGTCGTCGACGCCTTGCTTGCGGCTGCCGCCCTGCCCGTGCAGGTAAAGCACGATGATGGCGGCTCCTTTCGTCTTGCCGACGGCGACATGCCTGACATCGCCCGCATCGGTCTTCAGCATCAGATCCTGCTGCACCTTGCGCACGCCGGTGTCGGTGTACTGGGCATGCACGCGTTTTTCCGGCACCTCGTCGCGCTGGTTGATGTCGCGCATCTCGCGGTAGTCGAGGACCGTGTAGGCGCCGTTGCTGTCGGATGACAGCGTCGCCGGATAGGCGAAGAGATCGTCCTTGAAGGGTTTCAGGGACAATGTGTCGGCACTGGCGGCCGAGGAAAACAAGAAAAGCATTGCCGTGACGAAAGCGCGGCACGCGACGGTACGAATAGCCATACCGCAGGCATGCTAATGCCGCCTCCGTTTGTCAATCCTGCAGCACGCCGCCCGCGCCTTCCAGTGCCTCTCGGGTGTCGACATCGACGGACGCGCCCTCCCCGATCTCGACATCGATGACATCGAGCCCTTCGGCCTCGACCAGATGGCGAGCGCCGGTGTCGCCTTCGAGATGGGCGATTGCCGCGAATAACGAGCGCGGCAAAAGCACCGGGTTGCCGCGTTTGCCTTGGTGCGTGGCACGGACCACCGAGTTGCCGCCGGCCCTGCGGAAGGCATCGATAAGCCTGTCGAGGTCGTCGGATGCGACACCCGGCATGTCTCCCAGAACGATCATCGCACCAGCGGCGTCTTCGGGCAGATAGGCAGTGCCGGCCTTAAGCGAGGTCGACAGACCATCGGCAAAATCGGGATTGTCGGCGAAGGTGACGTCGAGGCCCGACAATGCCGCGCGCACCCGCTCGCGCTGATGACCGGTGACGACGATCGTGCCCGAAGCCTTCGAGGCGAGCGCGCGTTCGGCGGTGCGGCGCACCAGCGGCTGGCCGTCGAACAGCGCCATCAGCTTGTTCGGCCCGCCCATGCGGCTCGACCGGCCCGCCGCCAGAAGCACGATCCCGACCTTGAGCCGACTTTTGGCCGGCAGCGGCTCGCGCGGCTGCGGCCGCGTCGGTATCTCCATCAGCAGGCCGCCGACGCCCATGCCGGCGATGTCGCGCGCGGTGACGTCCAGGCCGGCAATCAATCGGTCGAGCACCCAGTCGAAGCCGTTCTCCTTGGGGCTGCGGGCGCAGCCAGGCGCGCCGATGATACGCTTGCCGCCGAGTGTGCCGAGCACCAGCAGATTGCCGGGATCGACCGGCATGCCCGCGCGGATGATGGTACCGCCCGCCCCCTCGATCGCCGCCGGAACGACGTCGGCGAAATCGCTCATGGCGGAAGCCCCGAAGATCACCACCATGTCGTTGTCGCGCGCAAGCGCGATGGCGGCCTCGGCGACAGGGGCGATCTCATGCGGCGTACGGCGCTCCGCCGTCAGCCAGCCGCCGGAGCGCGCCAGCCGGGCTTCGGTGACGCGCAGCGTCTTGTCGAGCACGGTTGGCTTGGTGCCCGGCAGCACCGTCTGGATGACGCCGACACGCATCGGCCGATAGGCGTTGACGGCAAAAATTTCGCCGCTGGCGCAGATTTCCGTCACGGCAGCCACCAACGAGGAAGAGACCGCGAAGGGGATGATCTTCACCGTCGCGACCATCTGGCCCTTTTCGACCGACGCGTGCTGGGCCAGCGTCGCGATGGTGATGGCAGGATCGACCGCATTGATGGCATCGATGACAGCGGCATTGACGGTGAAGATGCCAGCCGCCTTGGCGTGGAGATTGACCCGGCCGGTAGCGGCGGGCTTCGCCTCGATGCCGCCTAAGGTCATGCTTTCGGCAATTTTTTGCGCCGCGGCGTCCTCGCCGAGATCGTCCGGCGCCAGCACGGCCGCAACGACCTGCGAAACACCTGCCCCCTTGAGCGTGGAGACATCTTCGGCGCTCAGCCTGTGCGCCTTGCGAAATCGCTTTTCGCCGGCCGCGGTCGCATGCGCCAGCACCGCCCCTTCGGCCGCGTCGATCGGGATCGGACCGAATTTCACGCCGCCGCGCCCTTCGCATCGAGGCCGCGTGAGCGGAAGGCAAGAATGGTCTGCGCGAGAATGGCGACGGCGATTTCGGCGGGGCTTGCCGCCCCGATGTCCAGCCCGATCGGCGCGTGGATACGCGCGATCTGGTCCGCACTCGCGCCCAACGCCAGCAGGCGCTCGACGCGCCTGGCATGCGTCTTTCGGCTGCCGAGCGCCCCGACATAGAAGCAGTTGGCGTCGAGTGCCGCCTTCAACGCGAAATCGTCGATCTTGGGGTCATGGGTGACGGCGGCGAGCCCGGTGTAAGCGTCGAGCGGCTGGCGTTCCAGCACGTCCTGCGGCCAGTCGGCATGCAAGGCGACATCGGGAAAGCGGTCCGATGTGGCAAAGGCGGTGCGCGGATCGATGATCTCCAAGGGATAGCCTGCGATCCGGGCCATCGGCGCGAGCGCCTGACTGATATGCACGGCGCCGATCACCACGAGACGCGGCCGCGGCAGATGCGCATTGAGGAAGAAGGTCCGCCCTTCCGCCTCGACGGACCCCGAATTGCCGGATCGAAACGCCTTGGCGATCGCCGCTCCGAGATCGCCGGCGACATGATCGCCCTCCCGCACGATACGGTCGCGACCATCACCCAGATCAGTGACGAGGATCGCCGCGCGGCGGGCGCGCCGCTCGGCATTGAGCGTCTTCAGCGCATAAGGATCCATCGGAGGTCAGCCCAATCGCTCAACATAAACCTTGATGCGGCCGCCGCAGGACAGGCCGACTTGCCAGGCGGTCTCATCGGCAACACCGAACTCCAGCATCCTGGCTTTGCCGGAGCCGATGACGTCGGCCGCCTCGGTCACGACAGCGCCCTCGACGCAACCGCCCGAAACAGAGCCGTGGAAATTGCCATCGGCATCGATGACAAGGTGGCTGCCGACCGGGCGCGGCGCCGAACCCCAGGTCTCGACAACGGTCGCGACCGCGACATCCTTGCCGTCCTTCATCCAGGCTTCCGCGATGATCAGCGGGTCGCGGGCCTCATCGAGATAAAGACTGTCACTCATCGTTGCTTCTCTCAGGGTCTGTTTTTTCCAAAAGCCGGAAATATATGGCTATGCGGCGCGCCTTGCGCCAGCTTCCATCCACCGCCGTGGATCGACGGAAAGGACCGATTTCTTGTCCAGCGAGGCGCAGAGATCGGCGAGCGCGTCGAGATTGTGCACCGAGCGGAATTCGTCGACATGCGGCAGCATCGCCTTGACGCCGCGGGCGCGCGCCTGAAAACCATCGAAGCGCAACAACGGATTGAGCCAGATCAGCCGCCGGCAGGATTTGTGCAGCCGCTCCATTTCTTCCGCCAAGCCCCCTATATCGTCGCACTCCAGCCCGTCGGTGATCAGAAGCACCACCGCGCCCTGTCCCAGCACACGTCGCGACCATACAAGGTTGAACTCGGCTAGCGTATCGCCGATGCGCGTGCCACCCGACCAGTCCTTGACCGCCGCCGAGCAATCGGCAAGGGCGGCATCGGGGTCGCGGTGGCGCATCTGCCGGGTCAGGTTGGTCAGCCGCGTGCCGAAGACGAAAGTGTGCACGCGCCGGCGCTTTTCCGTCAGCGCATGCAGGAAATGCAGGAAGATGCGCGTGTATTGGCTCATCGAACCGGAAATATCGGCCAGCACCACCAGGGGCGGATGAACTTCGCGGACCGAGCGGAATTTCGGCAGGATCAATTCACCGCCGGTGCGCGCCGCCGAGCGCATCATGGCACGTGGATCGATGCGGCGGCCATGCGCATCGGCCTTGAAGCGTCTGGTCCGCACCATGTCGACAGGCAGCCGCAACGCCGCGATCGCCTTCCTGGCGTCAGCCATCTCGACTGCGTTCATCTGCGCGAAATCCTTGCCCCGCAACAGCTCGTTGCCGGAAAAGGTGAAGCGGGCGTCGACCTCGATCTCAGGGATTTCCTGAGGCGTCTGGTTTTTCTGATGACCCTCGAACATCGCCTGGCTGACGCGATTTTCAGCCGCGCGCGGTTTCTGCTTCTGCCTGACGTCAGGCGCCACCGGCGAAAACATCGCCAGCAGCTTCTCGATCAATTCGCGCGATTTCCAGAACAGTCGGAAAGCTTCGTCGAAGGTGGCATGATCCTCATGCCGCGAGACCAGAACGGCGTGCAGGGTCCAGTAAAAGTCATCACGCGAGCCGATACCGGCGACGAGCACCGCCTCGATCGCGTCCTTGACCGAAGCGGGCCCGACCCGCATGCCGGCCTTGCGCAAGGCGCGGGCGAAATAGACGATGTTGTCTGCGATCCGGCCGTCCGCCGTCGCCTCTCCAGGGTCGGGTCGGGACGCCTTCACCACCCTACTCCGCCGCCGCGAGCTCGGCCTTGACCTCATCCAGGATGCGCCGGCCCTCGCCCGCGCCGATGCGGGCAATGTCGTCCTGGTATTTCAGCAGCACCCCGATCGTGTCGGACACCGTCTCCGGATCGAGCGCCACCTTGTCGAGTTCGGTCAGCGCGCCGGCCCAGTCGATGGTTTCGGCGACGCCCGGCACCTTGAACAGCTCGATCTGGCGCAGCTTCTGGATGAAGGACACCACTTCGGCCGAAAGCCGCTGGTTGGCCCGAGGCACCTTGCGGCGCACGATCTCCAGTTCGCGCTCGGCATCGGGGTAGTCCACCCAGTGATAAAGGCAGCGCCGCTTCAGCGCATCGTGGATTTCGCGGGTGCGGTTGGTGGTGATGATGACGATCGGCGGCTCTTCCGCCTTGATCGTGCCGAGTTCAGGCACAGTCACCTGGAAGTCGGAGAGGATTTCGAGCAGGAAGGCTTCGAAGGCTTCGTCGGTGCGGTCGAGTTCGTCGATCAGGAAAACCGGGGCTGCGCCCGTCTTGCCGGTCAGCGCATCGAGCACCGGCCGGCGGATCAGGTACTTTTCGGAGAAAACGTTACGCTCCATGGCGGAGCGGTCGACCTTGCCGGCGGCCTCCTCCATGCGGATTTCGATCATCTGCGCGGCGTAATTCCACTCATAAACGGCCGAGGAGACGTCGAGCCCCTCATAACACTGCAGACGGATCAGCCGGCGGCCAAGCGCCTCGGCCAACACCTTGGCGATCTCGGTTTTGCCAACGCCGGCCTCGCCTTCGAGGAAAAGCGGCCGTCTCATGCGCAGAGACAGGAAAAGCACCGTTGCCAGCGACCGGTCCGCGACATAGTCCGCGCCGGTCAGGAGATCGAGCGTTTCGTCGATCGTCCGCGGCACGGGGCGCGGGTTCAAGTCGCTCATTCCTTCTCCGTGGGTGCGGCGGCCCCACTTTCCAGGACGTGGTAGCCGCGGGCGTGATAGATCAGCGGCCGCAAATTATCGCCCATACGCAGGCCTGTCACCTTGCCAAAAAGCACACGATGGGTGGCCAGGTCCTTGGTGTCGATCAGTTCGCAGTCGAACACGGCGAGCGCGCCCTTCAGCGTCGGCGCGCCGGTGGAAATCACATCCCATTCGCCGAGCGCGAAGCGCTCTTCGACCGACAGGCCAGTCATGCCGGAAAATCCAATCGACAGCGGCTCCTGGTGCGAAGCCAGCGTGTTCAGGGCAAATTTGCCGTTCTTCACGAACAGCTCATTCTTGGCATTTTCACGATTGAGGCAGACCAGGATGGTCGGCGGCGTATCCGACACAGAGCAAGCCGCGATCACCGTCGTCCCCCGCTTTCCCGCGGGTCCGTCGGTGGTCACCACATGGACATGACCGGCAAAATGACTCATCGCGTCGCGATAGGCCTGCGGTCCAATATCGTTCTTCTTCAGCACTGGAAGATTCCATGGCCATTGTTCACCTGACATATATGGCCAGACATCACATGCCACAAGCGAAGTGCTTGGCCCATATCCCGAATTCGCGTGTTGCACCAAGGCCGGGCAGCCTTTAGGTCTTGGCGGGAATTTGACGCCTGCGCGACGTCGCGGGCTTGGAGGAATTCTTCGGCAGCATGCGATCCGGGGCAACCATAACCGCAGCGCTGGCCTGGCTGTTCATGGCCGGCGCCGCCAGCGCACAGACGCTCACGATTGGCGTCGCAGCCCCCCTGTCGGGACCATCGGCCATCCTCGGCAGGCAGATCGAGGCTGGCGCCGGGCTCGCGGCAGAGGTGGACGGCATCCAACTCAAGACCGTTGATGACGCTTGCACCGGCGACGGCGGCGCCGCGGCGGCCAGGGAATTCGTGGCAGCCAAGGTCAATGTCGTGATCGGCTTCCTCTGCACGGAGGCGATCGAGGCGGCGATGCCTGTCCTTAAGGACGCCAATATTCCCGCCATCACCGTTGGTGTGCGAACCGAAAGCCTGACCGACCGCCGCGCCAAGACCGGCTGGCCGGTTTATCGCCTCGGCCCGCGAGGCGACGACGAGCGCAATGCCGTCGCCTCCACCCTTACCCGCCTATGGCAGAACGAGCTGTTCGCGATCATTGACGACGGCACTATCTATGGCCGCGAGATGGCGGAAACATTTCGTGCTGCTGCCGAGCAGGCGGCACTGAAACCGGTCTTCGTCGACACGTTCCGGCCGCAGCTCGACAACCAGATCGGCCTGATGGGACGGTTGAAAAAGGCCGGCGCCACGCATGTCTTTGCCGGCGGCGATGGCGACGACATCGCCATTATGGGGCGCGATGCCGCCCAGCTCCAGACGGGCATCGTCCTTGCCGGCGGCGAAAACCTGCGCACGCCGCCCGGCGACGTGCCTTACGCGACCGGCACGCTGATGATCGCGCCACCCGAATGGGCCGATGTCGCGGATCCCAAAGTGCTGGAAAACTTTTCCGCGCACAAGATCGTGCCGGACGGCTACGCCCTGCCGGCTTATGCTGCGGTCGAGATCGCCAAGGCCGCATCGTCGGACGCAGCAGGCTCCGGCGGGCCGCTGGCCGAGGCACTCACCGGGCATGATTTCACCACGGCGATCGGACCGGTCCGCTTCGACGACAAGGGCGACCTCAGCCAGAGCCTCTACCGTGTCTTCCGCTTCGACGGCACCCGCTTCGTGCCCTTGGAAAACAACTGATGTTCCGCACCGGTCCACGCAATCTCATCACCGATGTCATGGGCCTGCGCGTTGGCAATGCTTCCGACGCCAGGCTGAAGTCCGGCGTGACGACCGTCCTTTGCGACGAGCCGGCGGTCGCGGGAGTCCAGATTCTTGGCGGCGCGCCTGGCACCCGCGAGACGGATCTGCTGGAACCGCACAATTTGGTGGAGACGATCCATGCCGTGGTGCTGTCGGGCGGTTCTGCTTTCGGGCTCGATGCTGCCTCCGGCGTGCAGGCCGCACTGCGCGAACGCGGCATCGGCTTCGAGGTTGGCGGCTTCCGCGTACCGATCGTGCCGGCGGCGATCCTCTTCGACCTGCGCAATGGCGGCGACAAGGACTGGGGCCGCTATCCCCCCTATCGCGACCTCGGCTACGAGTCGGTGCAGACTGCCGCTGTCGATTTCCAATTTGGCACGGCGGGCGCCGGAACCGGTGCACTGACGTCGGGGCTGAAGGGTGGCCTGGGTTCCGCCTCGACACTGCTGGACAATGGGATCACCATCGGCGCGCTGGCCGCCGTCAACCCGACCGGCTCGGTGACCGTCGGCCGCACCCGCCATTTCTGGGCGGCACCCTTCGAAATCGGCGATGAATTCGGCGGGCTTGGTTATCCCTCGCCCATGCCCGAGGACGCGAAGCGGATTTTGCTGAAATACCGGGACAAGGATCACGGACGGCAGATGGACAGCGGCGGCAACACGATCATCGCGGTCATTGCCACGGACGCGGTTCTCACCAAGGCCGCCGCCAAACGCCTGGCAATTTCGGCGCATGACGGCTTCGTACGCGCCATCTGGCCGACCCATACGCCGGCCGACGGCGACCTGGTGTTCGCGCTGGCCACCGGCAAGAGCGGGGTCGAACTGACCGCCGACGCGGCAATCGACCTCTACGCCGCCGCCGGCGCCACTATGGCGCGCGCCATCAGCCGTGGCGTGTTTGCCGCGACGCCAGCCGACAACGACCTGTTTCCCGTCTGGTCGTCACGTCACCAGGCTGGCTAAAGCCGTCGATCAAACCGGATCGGATTTTTCTTCCTCGAACGTCACCGCGACATCGGAATTCGCGGACAGCCACACCTTCTTGCCATCGACCTCGGCAACCAGGGCCAGTGAAATATAGTGGTGATGGCCCTTGTGAGCCCCCTCGCCACTGTCGGCCTTGGTCAGCTTGATGCGCTGACCATCGACCTTGTCGACGGTGCCGATATGCACGCCGTCGGCGCCGACGACTTCCATGTGCTCACGAATTTTGCTGGTGTCGGTCATGTTAGCTTCTCCATTGGGGTGGGTTTCCCTTGGGACTGCCGACAATAACAAATGACGAGCGGTTTGGATGCATCGGCCTTGGTCCGCACGACGTTTTGATCTCGTCGTGCTAGGGATTGAAGCGATCAGGCCGAAGGAGCGATGACAATGCGGACGCTTTTTCTGTTTGCCGTTTGCCTGGCCACGCAGTTCGCGGCGTCGATTGCCCAGGCCGGCGATGTCGCGGAGCTCGAAATCCTGGGCTTCACCCGGGATGGCGGCGTGTTCGCCTTCGAGGAGTACGGCATCCAGGACGGGTCGGGCTTTCCCTATGCCAACCGGTATTACATCGACACGAGCAACGACAGCTTTCTCAAGGGCACGCCGGTCAGGGTCCGGCTCGACGACGAGAAGGCAACGCTCGACGCTGCCCGCCTTCAGGCCCGGCAAAAGGGCGAGGCCATTGTCAGCCAGGCCGAGCTGAGTGCCAACCGCGGCATCACCGCCGGCTCCAACCCGGTGACCGAGCTTTCGGCCGATCCACATCGCATAGTGGTCAATCCGCGACCGATCTTTTCCCCTGTCGACCAGCCGCTCGAGTTCCGGCTCGACGAGATCGGCATGAATGACACCGAAAGTTGCGCCAGCCAGGGCGAGATCAATGGCTTCCGGTTGCTGCGTATCGAGGCGCGGGATGGCGGCACCACCAAATTGCTGCACGAGGACAAAGCGATCCCCAAGAGCCGGGGCTGCCCGAACGGCTACCGCATCGGCGCGGTGCAGACGTTCTCGATGGACAGCCTCAGCGCTTATGCGGTGCTGATCGCGGTGCGCCAGTATGGCTTCGAAGGGCCGGACTTTCGCTGGATCGCCGTGACCGGCCGCCTGTGACAGAGCTTGTCCAACCCGTCAGGCGCAATCGCGCCCTGCACCACCTTCGCGGCGCCATGCCGACACTGCGTGCAGCGCTTCTCGGTGCGCTGCTGTGGGCCGCCGCCATGGGCGCCAGCGCACTCGTCAACCTGTTGCTGGACAATTGGGTGACGCCGGGCAAGATCCGCACCGTGTCCCTGCTGTTTGCCGTCGGCGGCGCCCTGGCCTTTCCGGTTGGCCTGTTTGCCGCACGGCTGGTTTCGCTCGGAAGGGGCCGGGAGGTCGCCTTCGCGGCGATATTCGTAGGGCTTGCTGCCGCAACGATCGGCCTCACCGCCCTGCTGTATGCCCTGCAATACCGCTCCTACTATGCCGAATGGCATGCGCCCGTATTCACCCTCACCTGGGGCTTTCAGCTCGCCTTCACGATGGCGGTGGCGTCCTACCAGTTCGTGGTGCTGGGCATCCGGCTCTATTTCCCGCTTGGTTTCGTCGCCTTGTTCGCCGTCAGCCTCTGGTTTGCACGGCAGCAGCGTTGAGCATTTGGTCCGCCTCTGTTAGGACGCGGACAAATCCCTCCGACACATCAGGAATGACCGATGATCCCTCGCTATTCCCGGCCGGAAATGGTCGCCATCTGGTCGCCCGAAACCCGATTTCGCATCTGGTTCGAAATCGAAGCCCATGCCTGCGACGCGCTGGCCGAACTGGGCGTCATCCCCAAGGAAGCGGCCAAAACCATCTGGGAAAAGGGAAGCGCGGCCGAATTCGACGTCGAGAAGATCGACGCGATCGAGCGCGTCACCAAGCATGACGTTATCGCCTTCCTTACCCATCTTGCCGAATTCGTCGGGCCCGATGCACGCTTCATCCATCAGGGCATGACGTCTTCGGACGTGCTCGACACCTGCTTTGCGGTGCAACTCACCCGCGCCAGTGACATTCTGCTGGCCGACATCGATACGTTGCTTGCAGCGCTCAAGCGCCGCGCCTTCGAGCACAAGGACACCGTCACCATCGGCCGCAGCCACGGTATCCATGCCGAGCCGACGACCTTCGGCATAAAGCTGGCGCAGGCTTATGCCGAATTCTCGCGCTGCCGCGAGCGGCTGGTGCACGCGCGCGAAGACATTGCCACCTGTGCGATTTCGGGCGCGGTCGGAACCTTCGCCAACATAGAGCCCTATGTCGAGGAACATGTGGCTCGTAAGCTCGGACTGAAGCCGGAACCGGTGTCGACGCAGGTGATTCCGCGCGACCGCCACGCCATGTTCTTCGCGACCCTCGGCGTCATCGCCTCCTCGATCGAGCGGCTGGCGATCGAGGTCCGGCATCTGCAGCGCACCGAAGTGCTGGAAGCGGAAGAGTATTTTTCGCCGGGCCAGAAAGGCTCGTCGGCGATGCCGCACAAGCGCAACCCGGTGCTGACCGAAAACCTCACCGGCCTTGCCCGCATGGTGCGCTCCATGGCGCTGCCTGCGATGGAGAACGTGGCGCTCTGGCACGAGCGCGACATCTCGCACTCCTCGGTCGAGCGCATGATCGGCCCGGACTCCACCGTGACGCTCGATTTCGCGCTGTCACGCCTGACCAGCGTCGTCGACAAGCTGGTCGTCTATCCCGACAACATGCTGAACAACATGAACAAGTTTCGCGGCCTCGTGCATTCGCAACGCGTCATGCTGGCGCTGACGCAGGCCGGCCTGTCACGCGAGGATTCCTACCGGCTGGTGCAGCGCAACGCCATGAAGGTGTGGGAACAAGGCGCTGATTTTCTTGAGGAACTTCTGGCCGACAAGGAAGTGACAGCCGCGCTGCCGGAGGCGCAAATCCGCGAGAAATTCGACCTAGGCTACCACACCAAGCACGTCGACACGATCTTCAAGCGGGTGTTCGGAGGGGTGAGTTAGCTTCCTTCTTCCGTCACCGTACGGGAGAAAAACGCTTCCGCCAATAAACCCTTCCCCGGCACGGTCCTGATCACCGTGCCCCAAGGATCTTCACGGGTCGTTTCGCTGCTCACATTGTCCGAACGCATCTCGACCCAGGCAAGGCCCGAGCGGGAGGGGTCGCGGCGGCCGGCGCCGGCGCTTTGCCAGGCATTGGCGCCGATGTGGTGGTGATAATGCCCCGACGACAGGAACACCGCCTGGCCGCCATATTTGGCGACCGTGTCGAAGCCGAATTCCTGGTTCCACCAGGCTTCGGCTTCTTCCGGTCTGCCGACGCGCAGGTGGACATGGCCGACAATGCTGTTTTCCGGCGCGCCTTGCCATCCTGCATCGCCGGCCGGCACTTCGGCAACGACAGACGGAATGTTCATCCGCTCGGTCGCCATGGCGATCTTGTCGCCGTTCCATTTCCAATCCTGCGGGCGGCGGTCGGCATAGATTTCGATGCCGTTGCCCTCGGGATCGGTCAGGTAGAGCGCTTCGCTGACCAGATGGTCCGAAGCGCCCTCGATAGCGATCTTGTCTGAGATGGCGTGGTTGATCCAGCGTCCGAGATCGGCACGGCTGGGCAGCAGGAAAGCCGTATGGAACAGGCCGGCGCTGCGCGGATCGTCCGGTTTGGCAGAGCTGTCCGGCTCAAGCACCAGCAGCGGACGGCTGCCGGCGCCGAGCGTGATCGCGCCGTCGGCGCGGCTCAATTCCTGCAGTCCGACGACTTTGCGATAGTAGGCGGCAAGACTTTCGGCATCACGCGCCTTCAGGCCGACGCGGGCGACGCTCACCGGGGTGGTGGCGGCAAATGGCAGTTCGCTCATCATTGTCTCCGTTGCGGCGACGTCTCGCGAAGCTCCCAAAGCCAGGAGGCCAGCGGCGCCGATCATTCTACGTCGTGTCAGCGCCAAAATCCCGGTCCTCCACGGCTGTTTCTCTCCCGACAGAGATCGTCGATCTTCATCGTTCACACAAGACAGCGAAAAGCGAACATGGTGTTCACCGTTGCGACCGGAAGCCTGCCCATCAACGGTTGCATGAGGCAATCGCGCTCGCTATCTGAGCGCCATGAAAGTCAAGGACGCAGATATTCTGATCATTCCCGGATACACCAATTCGGGGCCTGAGCATTGGCAGACCCGCTGGCAATCGAAACTGTCCACGGCGCGCCGCGTCGAGCAAGCGGAATGGTCGAAACCGGTGCGCGAGGACTGGACGGCGAGTGTGGCCAAGGCGGTCAACGAGGCCGAGAGACCTGTCGTTCTCGTCGCCCACTCACTTGGAGTGGCCGCGGCCGTACAAGCCATTCCGCAGTTCCGGAAGCCGGTCGCCGGCGCCTTCTTCGTGGCACCGCCGGACGTCGCGAATCCCAAGATCAAGCCAAGACATCTGATGACCTTCGGCCCTTATCCTCGCGAACCGCTGCCGTTTCCCTCCATCGTGATCGCCAGCCGCAACGACCCCTTCTGCCCTTTCGATGTCGCCGAGGACATCGCCGGCGCCTGGGGCTCGCTGTTCATAGATGCCGGAGAAACCGGCCATCTCAGCGAGGATTCAGGCTTTGGCCCCTGGCCCGAGGGATCGATGACCTTCGCCAAGTTTCTGACGGACCTCTGAGGCGCGCCAAAATCAACGCACGATGGCATTCGATCAAACTGCAGGACTCGAATAAATAATAATTTAAGAGGCCAGCGTTAACTATTCAGAAGCAGTGGAAATTGCTTTCTGGATGATCATCCGTGCTTGAACCGGGCTGCCAATTCTTCGCCCTTGAAACAGAGGTCAATGCTTGCGCAAGGACGCTTCACTCGAATTCTTGAGAGGTGCCGCAGCGCTTATCGTTCTCAATTGGCATATCTTGTGTGCTTTTGCGCCGTCCGCGGCGGGCGAAGAGGCGGCTGCGCAATCGCTTAAGACAAGTCTGGCTTTCATCGCTTTCAATGGCGGCTCTGCCGTCTACTTGTTTTTCGTCCTCTCTTCCTATGTGCTTGTGAAGCGTTATTTCCAGTCCCGCGACGCACAAGACCTTCGGCTGGGTGCGATCAAACGTTTGCCTCGTCTGGCTGGACCCGTGCTTGTTGTGGTTCTATCGTCCTGTGTCATCTTCAAGCTCGATCTGTATTTCTTCGAGGATGCAGCGGCGGTCGCTCAATCTGAGTGGCTCGGCAGATTCGGCAATGCTTCAAAGGTACTGTCGCGGGAGACAGTGAGTTTCTCCGACGCATTCCTGCAAGGAGCGTGGCGGACATTCATTTACGGCGACAAATATTACGACAGCAGCCTGTGGACCATGACGATCGAGTTCTGGGGCAGCATGCTGACCTTCGCCCTCGCCCCGATCGTCTTTTTCTTCCAAGGCCGCTGGGCGCTATTGTCCTGGCTTTGCATAGCAACAGGCGTATTCTTGGCGGTGCAAGTCAGCTTCTTTTTTTGTGCCTTTCCGGCCAGCCTCCTACTCTATCCGCTTCTCGCCATGGGATTTCGCCCGAATCGATGGGTGAGAGGGGCCATGGCGATTATTTCGCTGGTGCTGCTGGGTTATGCAGGAGATGCTGTCGGAATATACCGGCCCTTCGCCGTGCTCGATATTGCAGCTTCCGATATCGGTTTGCGGCAAGCTTGCGTGGCCATCCCGGCAAGCATCATGCTGGTTTACGCCGTGCTGAGCATGGATGACCCACCGTCATGGCTCCGGCAAGGCCGCACGTTTCCTGGGCGACCTGTCTTTCCCGCTCTACCTCGTGCATGTACCCGTTATCTGCTCGTTGGGATCATGGGCGCTGTTGGCAAGCGACTCCGCCGCACTCGGCGCTGCCGCCGCGATATCTGGGTCGATCCTCGCGGCATTGCCGCTGATGGCTTTCAACAACTGGTGGGTCCAGGCGCTCGGCGCTTTGTTCGACAGGATCAGACGCGGCGGATCGGCCGCCACGGCGCTCGCGGTGCAAAGGCCTGAGCAACACGCTGGCGACAGCAGTCCGCTGGTTCAGGATCCGATCGAGTCCCGCATGTCCTTGAGCAAGGTCCTTGCTCCCAATGAAATCAGCGCGTGCTCGGAACCCGTGGCGAGCAGGCGATAGCCCATCGACACGACGCGGCCGGCGATAGCCGGTTCGACGACATAGATCGCCGCATGCTTGCCGGCCTTGCGGGTGCGCTCGGCAACCGAAGCCACCGTCTCCATCATGCTTTCCAGCGTCGAATTGACCGTGGTGCCGTTGGTCCAGGCGATCGAGAAGTCGGACGGCCCGAGGAAAATGCCGTCGATGCCCGGCGTGTCGAGGATACCGTCAAGCGCATCGAGCGCGGCGCGCGTCTCGACCATGGCAAAAGCCATGGTGCGCTGATTGGTGTCGCGCAGCCATTCGGCATAGTCGCCCTTGCCATAGCGGGGAAAGGCATAGGTCGGACCCCACGAGCGCTCGCCGAGCGGGGGATATTTCATGGCCGCGGCGAATAGCTTTGCATCGGCCACCGAGTTGACCATCGGCGCAATGACCGCCTCGGCGCCGAAATCGAGAGCGCGGCTGGCCATGTCGAAACGGCCAACGGGAATGCGCACCAGCGCCGGCTTGCCCAGGGCCAGCACCGGTGCCAGGCCGCGCAGGACGCTGTCCTCGTGATGGCCGCCATGCTGCATGTCGAGTGTGACGGCATCGAAGTCCTGCCTGGCGAGGATCTCCACGGTCAAGGCATCCGGCACGCCCGACCAGGCGGTTACCAGCGTTTCATCTGCGGCAAGACGGGACTTCAGGGACATCTAATCTCTTTCCTCGTTAACGTCGGCAGTTTCAGCCGGAAACCGCCGCAAAGGCAAAGAAAAACCGCCCGGATCGGCCGGGCGGTCGATTGGGCCAGAAAGCGGCCGGATCAGGTGTTCTTGATTTGCTCGATCGCCTGCGCCATCATTTCGTCCATGGTGCGGCGGATCTGGTGATCGGACTGCTCGACGCCGGCGGCATCGAAATCCTTGCGGATCTTGCGGAACACGTCGTGGTCGCCGGCTTCCTCAATGTCGGAAACAACGACTTCCTTGGCGTAGGCATCGGCATCGGCGCCGGACTTTCCGAGCTTTTCGGCTGCCCACAGACCAAGCGCCTTGTTGCGCCGCGCCGAAGCCTTGAACCGAAGCTCCTCGTCGAATGCGAATTTGCGCTCGAAGCCCTCTTCGCGGTCTTTCATGCTGCTCATGGCGTCCCTCCGGTCAAATCCGATTCGTTGGCAATGGATATGTGTGTTGCCGAAGCACAAACCAAAAGGTCGCGGGCCGGTCAATATGCTTCGTCATATGCTGCGCTGCGGCATTTCAGTCCCGAAAGCGGTTGATTGAAAGGATTTGCCGATTGAGCAAACGGTGTGATTGGGATAGACCCGGCATTGAACGTCACCGTCGCCGCATTAATTCAGGCGGACGGACAGGAAGTGGTCGCTTGCCGCCTGTCCGCAAATCCAGAGAAAAATTCAAATGAAAAATCGCCGCCGCATTTATGAAGGCAAGGCCAAGATCCTCTATGAGGGACCCGAGCCGGGCACGCTGATCCAGTTCTTCAAGGACGACGCAACCGCGTTCAACAAGAAGAAGCACGAGGTCATCGACGGCAAGGGTGTACTCAACAACCGCATTTCCGAATACATCTTCAATCATTTGAACCGCATGGGCATCCCGACCCACTTCATCCGCCGGCTCAACATGCGCGAGCAGCTGATCAAGGAAGTCGAGATCATCCCGCTCGAGGTGGTGGTGCGCAATGTCGCCGCCGGTTCGCTGTCCAAGCGCCTCGGCATCGAGGAAGGCACCGTCCTGCCGCGCTCGATCATCGAATTCTATTACAAGGCCGACGCGCTCGACGATCCGATGGTTTCGGAAGAGCACATCACGGCGTTCGGCTGGGCAAGCCCGCAGGAGATCGACGACGTCATGGCGCTGGCCATCCGCGTCAACGATTTCCTCTCCGGCCTGTTCATGGGGGTCGGCATCCAGCTCGTCGACTTCAAGATCGAGTGCGGTCGCCTGTTCGAGGGCGACATGATGCGCATCGTCGTGGCCGACGAGATTTCGCCGGATTCCTGCCGCCTGTGGGACGTGGCGACGCAGGACAAGCTCGATAAGGACCGTTTCCGCCGCGACATGGGCGGCCTCGTCGAGGCCTATCAGGAAGTCGCCCGCCGCCTCGGCATCATGAACGAGAACGAGCCGCCGCGTCCTACCGGTCCGGTGCTTGTCGCCTCGACCGATGGCCTCAAAGGCAAGCCGCACTGACAGCGGCTTGCGCCCAACGTTCAGAACAGGAGCATGTCCAGCGTGATCAAGGCCCGCATTACCGTCACCCTCAAGAATGGTGTGCTCGACCCGCAAGGCAAGGCGATCGAACACGCGCTGTCGGGGCTGGGCTTCGATGGCGTCGGCCAAGTGCGGCAGGGCAAGGTGTTCGACGTCGAGCTTTCGGAAAGCGACAAGGGCAAGGCCGAGGCCGATCTCAAGGCCATGTGCGACAAGCTGCTGGCGAACACGGTGATTGAGAATTATAGTGTGACGCTTACCTGAAGTTGTGCCGGAGGAACTGATGGCCGAGAGCGATGGAAGCTTGATATTTGAAGGCCTCAAGTCCATTCAATCACGGTTGGACAGGATGGATTTGACGCTCGGAGAGGTAAAATCCGAGCTTGGCTCCATCCGCGGTCATCTGATAGCCACCGAGAGTGACGTGAAGAACATCTATGGCGTGCTCGCTCGCCGGGATGATTGGCTAGAACATATCGAGCGCCGTCTCGACCCGCGCGAACTTGCCGAAGCACAAAGGCCTTACGAACCAAAATGAAATCAGCCGTCGTCCTTCTCCCTGGCCTCAACCGCGACCGCGACATGATCGCGGCGCTGACCAAGATTTCCGGACAGGCGCCGGCAACCGTCTGGCAGACCGACACCGAAATTCCCGATGTCGACCTGATCGCCATCCCAGGCGGTTTTTCCTTTGGCGACTATCTGCGCTGCGGCGCGATCGCGGCACGCGTGCCGGTCATGCGGGCGGTCGCCGAAAAGGCGGCCAAGGGCGTCATGGTCATCGGCGTTTGCAACGGTTTCCAGATTCTCGTCGAGGCCGGTCTGCTGCCAGGTGCGCTGATGCGCAACACCTCGCTGAAATTCGTCTGCCGGCAGGTCAAGCTCGAGATCGCCAACGCCAACACCATGTTCACGCGTCGCTACCAGCCGGGCCAGATCATCCGCTCGCCGGTGGCGCATCACGACGGGAATTACTTTGCCGACGCCGACACACTTGCCCGTCTCGAGGGCGAAGGCCAGGTGGTGTTCCGCTATGCCGAAGGCACCAACCCGAACGGCTCGATCAACGACATTGCCGGCATCGTCAACAAACAAGGCAATGTACTCGGCCTGATGCCGCATCCCGAGAATCTGATAGAAGCAGCGCATGGCGGCAATGACGGCAGAGCGCTGTTCGAAGGCGCCTTGGGCATTGCCGCTTGAAGTTTGCAACCGCAACCTTAAGAATTGCGGCAATTCAAGATCATAGCGTGAGGGAGAGAGGGTCATGAAACTCTATTCGCGGCCGTTGTCGCCCTACTCTTCGATCGTGCGGGCACTGGCCTATATCAAGGACGTGCCGATCAAGATCATCGCGCCGCCGCCCGGTTTTCCGATCCCCGAGGCGTTTCGCGCCATCTCGCCGATGAACCGGATTCCGGTTCTGATCACCGGCTCGGGCGAAACGATCGTCGAATCGGTGGTGATCGCCGAATATCTCGAGGAACGGTTTCCCGAACCGGCTCTGTTGCCGCCCGATTCGAAGGACCGCGCGCTGGTGCGCATGTTTGCCCGCATCGTCGATCTCGACGTACTCACACCGACGATGAAGCTTTTCGAACTGCATTTCGTGCCGAAGCGCGACACTGCCGAGATCGACGCCCAATTCGCCCGTCTGCACCATGGGCTGGCCGCCATCGAGGCACGCATGGCGCAAGGCCCCTTCGCGCTCGGCAGCGACATCAGTTTCGCCGATGCCTGGCTGACGCCGACGCGGTTCATCTTCAACAATTTCCGCGCCATGACCGGCCGCCACGACCTGCTCGACGCCTATCCCAGATTCGATGCCTATGAGCAGATCGCTTCGCAGCATCCGGCATTGTCCAGGGTGTGGGGCGAGATGACCGACGGCCTGAAGATCTCTCTGTCCGAACTCGAAATGGGTGCCGCTTGATCAAGAATAGGACGATCGCCCTGATCGCCGTGTCAGGCTTTGCCTTGGCATCTTGCCAATCGAGCCCCAAGAGCACGCCCGTGCCGTCCGGCAAGAGCGCCGCGCTGCTCTCCATGGAACAGGTGGCGATATCGGCCCACAAATGCTGGATCGCCAGCAAGGATCCGGCCTTCAGGCAGTATCAGATGGCCAATGAACTGAATTCGTTCAGCGGCACCCCGCGCTTCCTTCTGGTGCCGGCCAAGCACTATGGTGGCAAACCGTTGCTGGTCGTGCAGGCACAGGGCAATTCAAGCCGTGTCGACGTCTTCGGACCGTTGATGAACGACCCGCTCGGCGCACGCATCAGCTCCGATGTCGCGCGCTGGCAGGCGGGCAATCCGGCCTGCGCGGCCACCGCCTGAGCCTGCCATGGGCCGGTTCCTGCAGATCGCGGGATTGTTTGTTGGCTTGATAGCGCTCGTTTTGCAGTTCTTGATCACCATTCCGGCTTCGATGGTAGCGGGCCGCGGCCTGCTCGGCTCGATCGTGTTCTATTTCAGCTTCTTCACCATCCTGACCAACATTGGCGCCGTGCTGGTCCACGCCTCGCTGTTGTCATCCAGCTTCTATGCGTGGCTGCCGGCCTTTGCCGGACCGCGGATGCGCGCGGGCGTCGCGGCTTCGATCACCCTGGTGTTCATCGTCTATGCCACGGTTCTGGCGCGGCTCTGGCAGCCGCAAGGCCTGTTCCTGCTCTGCGACGTCCTGCTGCACTACGTGGCGCCGGTGCTGTTCGTGCTGTGGTGGCTGATATCGGGCGCCGATGGCAGGACGCGATGGAGCGACATCTCCTGGTGGGTGCTCTATCCCATCGCCTATCTGGCCTATGCGCTAGCTCGCGCGCCGCTGGCGGGCGAAGTGCCCTATCCCTTCCTCGATGTCGCCAGGAACGGCGTTGAGAGCGTCGCCGTGGCCGCGCTCGCCATAACCACACTTTTCCTGGTGATATGCGTCGTCGCCGTTTTCGTCGACCACGCTATCGGGCGCCTCGGGAGCAAAGGCGCCCGATAGACGGGCCGCTATTCCCAGAGCGGCTTGATGCCTTCGCGGTGAGCGTCGCAGCGTGAGATGCCGATGTCCTTGAGTTGATCGTCGGTCATCTCCAGCAGCGCCAGTCGGCCGCGCCGGCGCTCCAGCAGGCGGTCGATCCATTTCGCCAGCGAACTGATCACATGCACAATTCGGCCGGCGAAGCCGCGCTGCCCGGACGGGCGAGCAGGCTGACCGAGCAATTGGGTTTCCGAGTGGCGGAATGTTCCGATTGTATTCATTTTCTTTCTGCCAAATGTCAATTGCACCCTCGGTTGGGTCCATTGCCGGTATGTATTGACTCCCAAAACGGTGCAATATAGAAAATTGTCACCATGACAAATTGGATTCCAGATCTCACCGGTTCAGGCCCGCTGTATCAGCGTCTCGCGGCTTCCATCGAGGCGGATATCGATCGAGGAGTGATCGGCGCGGGGGCAAAACTGCCGCCACAGCGCGACCTTGCCTACGACATCGGCGCCACGGTCGGCACCGTCGGGCGGGCCTATCAGTTGCTGCGCGAGCGCGGTCTCGTCAGCGGCGAAGTCGGACGCGGGACCTATGTGCTTAGCCAGAACATCGGAGTTACGAAGCCGGAGGCGCCCGACACCAGCGTGGAAGGCACGCGCTATGTCGATGCCCCCAAGGGCAAGTTGCGGTTCGACAGCACGGCAGCCCCTGATATCGGCCAGGGCGCCGTTGTAGCCGACGTCCTGTCGCGCACCGCACAGGACCATCCGCATGAGATCTCAAGTTACACGCGCGACTTCCCGGATCGCTGGTACGAAGCCGGCGCCCGCTGGCTGTCCCGGAATGCCTTCCGGCCAACCATCGATACAATCGTGCCTACCCTCGGTACCCACGCCGCGGTGATGGCCGCGATCGCGGCCCTGACCACGCCCGGCGACTATGTCGCCTTCGAGCACCTCACCTACTCCCAGATTTCCCGCAGCGCCGGCCTGATCGGCCGGCGCACCGCGCTGGTTGCCTCGGACGATGAAGGCCTCGATCCGGCGGATTTCGAACGCGTCTGCGCGCAAAAGCACCCCAAGATGATCTTCCTGATACCGACGGCGCAGAATCCGACCCTGGTGACCTTGTCGTCGGCGCGACGCGAGGCGATCGCGCGTATCGCCCGTGATTACAACGTCATCCTGATCGAGGATGACCTCTACGGCCATTTGACCGACGACCCGACACCGCTGCTTGCCGAATTCGCGCCCGAGCGCACCATCATCGCCGGCGGCCTGTCGAAGTCGGTCGCCGCCGGACTGCGCGGCGGCTGGCTCTCCTGCCCGCCCGCCTATCGCCATCGCATCCGGGTCGCCCACAAGATGATGACCGGCGGCATGCCATTCCTGCTGGCGGAGGTGAATGCCCGGCTGGTGCTTTCCGGCCAGGCCAGCGAAATCCGCAAGCGCAGCATCGCGGAGATCAGCGCCCGCATGTCCATAGTGCGCGAAAGTTTGGCGGGCTTCTCATTCAGATCGCACGACAAGGTGCCGTTCGTCTGGCTCACCCTGCCCGATCCCTGGCTTTCCGGCACGTTCAAGAATGCCTGCCTGGAGCATGGCGTGCTGATCGACGATGAGGATGAATTCAAGGCGGGGCGCTCGGAGCGGGTTTTCCATGGGGTGCGCTTCGGTGTTTCGCAGCCGAGCGGGCGCGAGGATGTTGCCGGCGGCGTCGCGGTGATCAGGCGGCTGCTGGACGAGGGCCGCGCGGGCTACGACAGTTTTTCCTGAACCGTTCGCGGCCACCCGCCCTGCTGCCTCGAGACGTCGACTTGCGACACTGGACTTGTCAGAACCAGACCCGGATCAACCTTCGGCCTTGAAGTTCTTGGCTTCCTTCTCGGCTTTTTCCTTGCCGTGCTTCTCAGCCAATTCCTTGGCCTGCCGCGGCGAAACGTCGGTGGTCTCCGCGATATGGAGAGCTTCCTTGTCCGAGAGGCGATTGTCGTTCTTGCCTTGCTTGGTAGCCATGATTCTGTCTCCTCGGTGATAGGGACCTAACGACCGGGGCATCGGAGCGTTCCCCATTTTGGTTTTGCGGGGACTTGAAAGCTGGGTGGACGCCTTTCGCTGCTCACCAAAAGGCCTGCCGCGATCTATCGCCCTGTTGCTTTCTGCCTTTTTCCTCAGCCGACGGGTGTATCGACCGCAAGGCTTGCGATAAGAGGAGACTCAAAATCCCTGCTCCATGGACATAAATCGCCGCCCATGACCACTTCCAATTCCGTCCCGATCACATCAGACCTCATCGCCTCGCATGGGCTGAAGCCCGATGAGTATCAGCGCATATTGGACCTGGTCGGTCGCGAGCCGAGCTTCACCGAACTCGGCATCTTCTCGGCGATGTGGAACGAGCACTGCTCCTACAAATCCTCGAAGAAATGGCTGCGCACCTTGCCGACCACCGGCCCGCAAGTCATCCAGGGCCCGGGCGAGAATGCCGGCGTGGTCGACATCGGTGACGGCGACTGCGTCGTCTTCAAGATGGAAAGCCACAACCATCCCTCCTTCATCGAGCCCTACCAGGGTGCGGCGACGGGCGTCGGCGGCATCTTGCGCGACGTCTTCACCATGGGCGCGCGGCCGATCGCGGCGATGAACGCGCTGCGCTTCGGCGCGCCCGACCATCCCAAGACCAGGCATCTGGTCGCGGGCGTGGTTTCCGGCATCGGCGGCTACGGCAATGCCTTCGGCGTGCCGACGGTCGGCGGCGAGGTCAATTTCGACGCCCGCTACAACGGCAACATCCTGGTCAATGCCTTTGCCGCCGGCCTTGCCAAGACCGATGCCATCTTCCTGTCCGAGGCAAAGGGCGTCGGCCTGCCGGTCGTCTATCTCGGCGCCAAGACCGGCCGCGACGGCGTCGGCGGCGCCACCATGGCCTCGGCCGAATTCGACGACAAGATCGACGAGAAGCGCCCGACCGTGCAGGTCGGCGATCCCTTCACCGAAAAATGCCTGCTGGAGGCCTCTCTCGAACTGATGGCTTCGGGCGCCGTGATCGCCATCCAGGACATGGGTGCTGCCGGCCTCACCTGTTCGGCGGTCGAAATGGGCGCCAAGGGCGACCTCGGCATCGAACTCGACCTCGACAAGGTGCCGGTGCGCGAGGAGCGCATGAGCGCCTACGAGATGATGCTGTCGGAAAGCCAGGAGCGCATGCTGATGGTGCTGCGCCCTGAAAAAGAGAAGGAGGCCGAGGCGATCTTTCACAAATGGGGCCTCGACTTCGCCATCGTCGGCAAGACCACCGACGATCTGCGCTTCCGCGTGCGGCACCAGGGGAACGAGGTCGCCAACCTGCCGATCAAGGATCTCGGCGACAAGGCTCCCGAATACGATCGCCCTTGGGTCGAGCCGAAGAAGCCGGCGCCGCTTGCCGCCAACGATATCCCGCAGGCCGACCTCGCCGATGCGCTGCTGAAGCTGCTTGGCGGACCGGACCTGTCTTCGCGCCGCTGGGTGTGGGAACAATACGACACGCTGATCCAGGGCAATTCGCTGCAGCTTCCGGGCGGTGACGCCGGCGTGGTGCGGGTCGAGGGCCATTCGACCAAGGCGCTGGCCTTCTCCTCCGATGTGACGCCGCGCTATTGCGAAGCCGACCCCTACGAGGGCGGCAAGCAGGCGGTGGCCGAATGCTGGCGCAACCTGACCGCCACCGGCGCGCTGCCGCTTGCCGCCACCGACAATCTCAATTTCGGCAATCCCGAACGGCCTGAGATCATGGGCCAGTTGGTGGGCGCGGTGAAAGGCATCGGCGACGCCTGCCGGGCGCTTGGTTTCCCGATCGTGTCGGGCAATGTCTCGCTCTACAACGAGACCAACGGCCAGGGCATCCTGCCGACACCGACCATCGGCGGCGTCGGCCTGATATCAGACTGGTCGAAGATGGCGCGGATCGGTTTCGCCGCGGAAGGCCAGATGATCCTGCTGGTCGGCGCACCGGCTTCCTGGGGAACGCATCTTGGCCAGTCCGTCTATTTCAGGGATATCCACGGCCGCAGCGACGGCCCGCCGCCGCCGGTCGACCTCGACCACGAGAAGCGCGTCGGCGACCACGTACGCTCGTTGATCGCTGCCGGCATCGTCACGGCCGCGCATGACGTCTCCGATGGCGGCATTGCGGTGGCGCTGGCCGAAATGGCGATGGCGTCGGGCATCGGCGCGACCGTTCCCGGGCTTGTCGGTACCGATCCGATCCCGGTCTGGTTCGGCGAAGACCAGGGCCGCTATCTCCTGACGTTGTCGATCGATCCGCATGGCGATGAATGGGACGCCATCCGCAAGCAGCAGGGCGAACTCGGCATTTTCGCGCCGTGGATCGGCTCGACCGGCGGCGCCGCGTTGAAGCTCGGCGATGCCAGGGCAATCCCGGTCAGCGACTTGACCGCCGCCCATGAAGGCTGGTTCCCGCGCTTCATGGATCAGGCCAGTTGACCAGGGCATGATCCCGAAAGGTGGAAACCGGTTTTCTTGGACAAAGGGAAAACCGTTTTGTCCAGAGATCCTGCTCAATCATAAGAAACTGGCCGTCCGGGCGCTGCTTGCAGTCGTCTTCTGGCCGTCGCTGTTCTTCTTCTGGTGCCTCGGGCCGTTCGTCTTCTTCCTGCTCTCGACGACATCGAGCGAGGTTTGCCCCAGGCTGGAAACGCGCGGAGAATTCCTCGCCGCGGCCAACGGCACGCTTCCCATGCTTGTCCTGCAGAACCTCATCTATGCGGTTCCGATCATCTGCCTGCTGCTTTGGAACCGGCTTCTGCCGGACCAGGCGCGGACGAGACACGTCGTCACCTGCATGAAGCTCTTCGCCGTCTCGGTCGTCTTGGGGGCCTTATGGGAGTACGGCTCTTCGCTTGTCTGCGATGGTTACGGCCAGCCGTTCTTCTCGCCCGCCTGGCGCATGACCAGCTATCTGCCGATCGCCAACATGGCGATCAACCTCCCGCTCTACGTGCTGGTCTTCAGCCTTGGCCGCGCCTTCTCGATGGGCGAGGATGAGCCGGCGCAGGGGCCGGGTGAACCCATCGCCTGAACACCAACAGAACGGACACTGGACAGAACCGCTTCAATCCGGATTGGAAAGGCTTTAGGCTTGCCCGACTCTCATCACATGGGCCGCCGCGCCGCCGCCCTTCCGAAACAGGAATCTCCGCAATGGCAATGGACGCCCACGACATCGAAAAACTGATCAAGGACGGCATACCGGATGCCCGTGTGACGATTCGCGACCTCGCCGGTGACGGCGACCATTACGCCGCTGAGGTCGTGGCCGAGAGCTTTCGCGGAAAAAGCCGCGTCCAGCAGCATCAGATGGTCTATGAGGCGCTGAAGGGCAATATGGGCGGCGTGCTGCACGCGCTGGCGCTGCAGACCAGCGTTCCCGACTGAGGCATTTCCACCCGACACGCTTGGCCCAAAACCGTCCATTCTTTGCGCCATTCGGGTGATGGCATGGCTAAAGTCTTGTTTCGGGCAACCTATGGGTTTATTTGAGGGACATGTTTCGAGCCTGACTCCCACAGGCGTGAAAGGATATTCCATGAGCGGCATCAACGACTACATCGACAATGAAGTGAAGGGCAACGACGTCGTCCTTTTCATGAAGGGCACGCCCGGCTTCCCGCAATGCGGATTTTCCGGCCAGGTCGTCCAGATCCTCGACTATATCGGCGCCGACTACAAAGGCGTGAACGTTCTGGACTCCGCCGAACTGCGCCAGGGCATCAAGGACTATTCCAACTGGCCGACGATCCCGCAGCTCTACGTCAAGGGCGAATTCGTCGGCGGCTGCGATATCATCCGCGAAATGTTCCAGGCCGGCGAATTGCAGACCTTTCTGGTCGAGAAGGGCGTGAGCGTCAAAGGCGCCGCCTGACTTCAGTTTTGGGCGTGTCGGTATCGACATGCCCAAGCCACCGGGGCGGCCCCACCTCGGCAATTTTACAAGCCCGGATCCCGGGACCAGGACGAGCCAAATGCGCCGGCCCGCCGGCGCGTTTTCGTTTGAGAGATCGGACTTGCCGTGGACCAGCAGAAATCAGCGCCGCAAGGGGCAAGCACCTCGCCCCCGGCAAGTCAATTGGCGATTCCGCGCTGGGAGTTCATCGCGCTCTGCGCGGCGCTGATGGCGCTCAATTCGCTGGCCATCGACATCATGCTGCCGGCGCTGCAGCAGATCGGTGCCTCGCTGGGGGTCGAGAACGAAAATCATCGGCAATATGTGGTCACCGCCTACATACTGGGTTTCGGCGGCGGCCAACTGTTCTTCGGGCCGATCTCGGACCGGTTCGGGCGTCGATCGCCGCTCGTCGCCGGCCTGATCATCTATGTGGCGGCGGCCGCCGCGGCCGCTATCGCGCCGAGCTTTGAAACGCTCTTGATATGCCGCGCCGTGCAAGGCCTTGGCGCGGCTGCCACGCGCGTCATAGCGGTCTCGATCGTGCGCGATACATTCGACGGCCGGCGTATGGCCGAAGTCATGTCGCTGATCTTCATGGTGTTCATGGCGATCCCGGTCGTGGCTCCAGGCATCGGCCAGTTCATCATGCTGTTCGCGACCTGGCATTGGATATTCGTCACAATGGCCGTCGGAGCCATGATCGTCTCGGCGTGGTCGCTGCTGCGCCTACCCGAGACGCTGCATCCCGAATATCGCCGGCCACTGACGGTTTCATCCATCCTCGGCGGCTTCCGCATCGTGCTCACCAATCGCATCGCGCTCTGCTATGCCTTCGCCAGCACCTTCATCTTCGGCGCCATGTTCGGCTTCATCGCCTCGGCGCAGCAGATCTACGTCAACATCTTCGACGTCGGCGAGATGTTTCCCGTCATCTTCGCCGGTGTCGCGGGCGTACTCGCCTTCTCCAACTATCTGAACTCGCGCCTTGTCGGCCGCGTCGGCATGCGCCGCCTGTCTCAAAGCGCGCTGTTGCTGTTTCTGGTGATCAGCCTGGCCTGGCTGGTGGTTTCACTGGAAACGAAGATGCCGCTCTGGCTGTTCATCACCTTCTTTGCCAGTGCCATGCTGCCGTTTGGCTGTCTTGGAGCCAATTTCAATGCGTTGGCCATGGAGCCGCTTGGCCAGCTGGCCGGCACGGCGTCGTCCATCCTGGGTTTCATGCAGACTTTTCTCGGCGGCATTCTCGGCACGCTGATCGGTCAGGCTTTCAACGGCACGGTGACGCCGCTAGCCGCCGGTTTCTGCAGCGTCTCGGTGGCCGCGCTGCTGATGATCCTGTTTGCGGAACGCGGCAAGATGTTCCAGCCGCAGAACGCCCCCGTTTCAGGCCACGTCACCGACCTGCATTGATTGTCGTCTGCTGGTGGCGTCAGGATGCGCGTTCAAGCGCCGCCGTGAAGCGAGGAGAGAGCATCCGCCCCGCGATCGCTCCGCCCATGCCATTTGAAAAGGGCAATGGAAGAGCGTCGTCGAGCGCCTTGAGAATGGACGCCACGAAGGCTCGGCTGAGCCGCGGATCGACCCCCAGATCGGAATAGGTGGCGCGAGGCGTCCCGATCAGCGTCCCGTTGCGACGAAGCGAGAACTGGATGGTCAAGGACATGCCCGCGGTTCCGGGTGGCGGCTTCCAGCAGGCATAGATAGCGTCCGACATCTCCTTGATGGTGTCGATAGGATCGGGACTGTGACAGGGGCGTTCTTGCGCGATTGCCGCGTTCGCAAACGGCACCACGGCAAGAGCCGCCGCAAAAATTGCGAACCGAGGTTTCATCCGAGAGCCTCCGCCAAAACGCCCGACTCGATCATACAACGGTTCAAGCCACAGGAATTGGTCCTATTCCGCCCACAGCTCGCGGCGCAGTTCCTGCCAGCTGTCCTGGTCCGGCGCGACAAGCAGGCCGCCGTCGACATGCGAAGGCAGATAGGCGCTGCCGTCGATCCGAGCGGCATGGCCGCCGGCCTCCTGATGGATCAGCACGCCGGGCAGATGATCCCAGGGCATCAGCTTGTTGTAGACGACAAAATGCGCATGCCCGCTCGCCAGCAGGCGATATTCGTGAGCAGCGCAGCGATAGGCGAACTGCGACAGTGCCTTGGTCTGGTTGCGCGCCAAGCGTGAGCGCTCCGGTTCGTCGAGATATTGCCAGGACACCGCGCCGGTCATCTGCGAGATCGGCACTGGCGCCGCCACACGCACTTTCTCCAGGCTGCCATGGGCATGCCTGATATGACTGCCGGCACCCCTGGCGGCGATGAGCCAGTCCTTGCCCACCGGATCATGAATGATGCCCGCGACCGTCTCCCCCCTGACCACGACCGCCAGCATGACGCCGAACAGCGGCACGCCGGACGCGAAATTGAAGGTGCCGTCCACCGGATCGACGGTGAACGCCAGTTCGGCATCGCCCAAGCCGTCGAGCAGCGCCGGATCTTCGGAGCAGGCCTCCTCGCCCACCACCATGGCAGAGGGATAGCGATCGCGCAGCCTGGCGGTGATCAGCCGCTCGGCGTTGACATCGGCCTCCGTCACCAGGTCGGCGGCGGAAGTCTTCTGCCTGATGTCGCCGTCGCCCAGTCGGCGAAAGCGCGGCATGATTTCGGCTTGGGCTGCCTCGGCCAGAATGCCGGCCAGCCAGTCGATCGCGGTGTCGTCAAATGTCATCGGAAATGTCTTGCCTGATCGCGAGGGTTTCATTGAGGGCGGCGAAATCGAACAGCTTTCGGTCGAGCAAATGCGACGGCCTGGTGTTGGACAGAGCGCGAATCATGGTGTCCTTGCGGCCGGGCATGCGCTTTTCGATGTCCTCGAGCATCGCTTTCATGGCGTTGCGCTGCAGCTCTTCCTGGCTGCCGCAGAGATCGCAAGGGATGATCGGGAACCGCATCGCGGCAGCGAATTTCTCCAGATCGATTTCGGCACAGTAGCTCAGCGGCCGCAACACCATGACGTCGCCTTCGTCGTTGAGCAGTTTTGGCGGCATGGCGGCAAGCCGCCCGCCGTGGAACAGGTTCATGAAGAAGGTTTCGAGGATGTCCTCGCGATGATGGCCGAGGACCAGGGCCGAGCAGCCTTCCTCGCGCGCGATCCTGTAGAGATGGCCGCGCCGCAGCCGCGAGCAGAGTGAGCAATAGGTGCTGCCTTCGGGGAGCTTGTCGGTCACGACCGAATAGGTGTCCCGGTATTCGATACGGTGCGCTATGCCGTTGGTGTCGAGATAGTCGGGCAGGATATGTTTGGGGAAATTCGGCTGGCCCTGGTCGAGATTGCAGGCCAGCAACTCGACTGGCAGCATCCCGCGCCATTTGAGATCAAGCAACATGGCCAGCAGACCGTAGGAATCCTTGCCGCCCGATAGCGCGACCAGCCAGCGCTCGCCCGGCTTCACCATCGAAAAATCCTCGATCGCCTGGCGGGTCAGCCGCAGCAGTCGCTTGCGCAGCTTGTTGAACTCGACCGAGGACGGTACATCGGCGAACAGCGGGTGAGAGCCGCCTTCGGCGGCCGGTTCTAGTGTTTCGATGTCTGGCTGCATGTTCATGGCGCGACGGCCCCGGATGTGACTTCCGCCCGGCTTAGCGCATTGTCTGGAAAATCGAAATTGATTTTAGCGACACGCCGCAAAACGGGTGCCCGAAACAAAAAAGGCCGCCTCGAGGGCGGCCTTTCCGGTATCGCAAAAAAGCGTTCGCTTAGCGCGAGTAGAATTCGACGACCAGGTTCGGTTCCATCTGCACGGCGAACGGAACGTCCGCCAGGCCCGGGATGCGCGAGAAGGTCGCGGTCATCTTGTTGTGATCGGCTTCGATGTAGTCGGGCACGTCGCGCTCGGCGAGGCCAACCGATTCCAGGACGATCACCAGCTGCTTCGACTTTTCGCGCACTTCGACGACATCGCCCGGCTTGCAGCGATACGAGCCGATGTTGACGCGCTTGCCGTTGACGTTGACGTGGCCGTGGTTGACGAACTGACGGGCGGCGAAAATGGTCGGCACGAACTTGGAGCGGTAGACAACCGCGTCGAGACGCGATTCGAGCAGGCCGATCAGGTTCTCCGAGGTGTCGCCCTTGCGGCGATCGGCCTCTTCATAGACCTTGCGGAACTGCTTTTCCGACACGTCGCCGTAGTGGCCCTTCAGCTTCTGCTTGGCACGGAGCTGCAGGCCGAAGTCGGAAAGCTTGCCCTTGCGGCGCTGGCCATGCTGGCCGGGGCCGTATTCACGCTTGTTGACCGGGGACTTAGGGCGGCCCCAGATATTTTCGCCGAGACGGCGGTCGATCTTGTATTTCGCGGATTCGCGCTTGCTCATCGCATTCCCTTTCAAAGACAACACACCCGGCACCTCTTGGTCCGGGTGAAGGAAACGCGCCCTCCTCTGGCCTCCGTTTTCGAGACCTGACAGGGTTTTCCCACGCAACGCGGCGGAAAACCCACGGGACACGTCAGTTCAAACAAGATCGGAAACGATTGTCGTGACAGATCTTGCGTATACAAAACAAACACCGGACATCGCTGCCCGGCGTTGGCGGCTGGTTAAACCGAGATTTAACCGGTGTCAAGCTTGTGAGTGGCGCGGCGCAACGCAACCGTATAGCGTCCAAGGCGTTGATGCGATGCCGATGTGGCGGGAGGTTTGCGCCAGCGGCACCAGGAAGGGACTGGAGCTAGAGGAGCTTAATTGCATGAAGAAGTTTTTCCTTACCCTGGCAGGGGCCGCGGTGCTTGCCGGGTCGATGGCGGTGGCCCCTGAGCCGGCCATGGCGCGTCATTGGCACGGCCACAAGCAGGTCTGCCGCATCGTCGTGAAGAAGCGAGTGGTGTGGCGGCATGGCCATCGCAGGGTGATCGTCGAGAGAGTACGGCGCTGCCGCTGGTAAGACTGTTCAACGCCACAATTCCCGGGCCAGCGAACGTCGCTGGCCCTTTTTCATTCCAAGGTAGTCTGGCTCGAGCGCTCAATCCTTAGGATTTTTTCTCCGGCAATCCCTTGCGCTTCGTCTCGGCGAATTCCTCAAGCTGCTTTTCATTCATCGATTCATACATGCCCTTGGAGGCGCCCTTGAGTTCGCTTTTCTTGGTCTCGCCGCGTTTGGCGGAGAGTGCGGCGCCGGCGGCTTTCTGCTGGGCTTTCGAAGTGGCTGGCATGGCGGGTCTCCTTTGCTGTCAGGAGAAACGCCACGCTTCGGCGGCGGTTCCAGCGCCAGTGGCGCTGCTCCCCGTCCGCCTGGTGCCAACCCTTGGCCGCGCTCGGCGATTTTCGTCGGCAGCCTTCTCGTGTCCGGAACCCCAGTGTAGGACGGCTGAATGAAATCCCTGACCGATCCCTCACAGGTTCTCTCCGCGGGACTGGCGAAAATCCGCGCCGAATTCCACGTTCCGGACGGATTTCCGGCCGATGTGCTTGCCGCGGCGGAGGCGGCGGCCAAACGTGTGCCCAACCAGCATGCCGATCGAACTGAAATGCCGTTCGTCACGCTCGATCCGGCTGCTTCCACCGATCTCGATCAGGCGTTCTCGATCGAGGCCAGCGGTGGCGATCTTCTGCTTCATTACGCCATCGCCGACGTGGCCTGGTTCGTCGAGGACGGCGACGCGATCGATCGCGAAGCCTGGACGCGGGGCGAGACGCTTTACTTGCCGGACGGCAAGGCCGGGCTCTATCCGCCGGTAATTGCCGAGGGTGCGGCGAGCCTGTTGCCGGATGGACCCCGTCCAGCTGCTATCTTCACGGTTCGGGTTGCGCAGGACGGCGCGACGAAGTTGGACGGCGCGGAGCGGGCAATCATTCAAAGCCGCGCGAAGCTCGCCTATGACAGCGTGAAGGCCTCCGATGTCCCGGCCGGCTTCGCCGAAATGGCGCGGCGCATGGCGGCGAATGAGCGGCGCCGTGGGGCTTCCCGCGTCGACCCACCCGAGCAGGAGGTGGAAAGGCTTGCCGACGGCACATTCCGGCTTTCGTTCAGGCCGCTTCTGCAATCCGAGCAGGACAACGCCGCGCTTTCGCTGGCCGCCAACATGGCGATCGCCGATGCCATGCTTGCGCATCATACCGGCCTTTTTCGGGTGATGTCGGGGCCGGATGCCTTCAAGGTTCAAAGGCTGCGCAACGCGGCACAGGCTCTCGGACTGTCCTGGCCGGCCTCGACCAGCTTGCGGGACTATCAGCGAACCCTCGATCCGACCGATCCGCATCAGGCGGCGCTGATGCTGGAAATCCGCCATGCAAGCCCCGGCGCATCCTATCAACCGTATCAGGACGGCGTTGTCCCATGGCATGAGGCGATGGCCGCGACCTATGCCCATGCAACCGCCCCACTGAGGCGCCTTGCCGATCGTTATGTCGTGCGCTGCGCGCTGGCTATCGCCAACGGCCAGACCGTGCCCCAGGCTGTTACCGACGCGTTTGCCAGGCTGCCGAAGGCGATGGGACGCGCGGATAGCCGCGCTTCGCAGATCAACCACGCGGCCATCGACCTTGCCGAGGCGGTAATGCTGGAGGGGCGCGAGGGCGAGACGTTCAAAGCCGTCGTCACCGACTTCGTCGACTATGGCGTGCGCATTCAGCTTGCCGACATGGCTGTCGTTGCCACCGTGAAGGCCTCGGGGCTCAGACAGGGTGATGGTCTGACGCTTAGGCTAGTCCTGGCCGATCCGGATCAACGCAGCATCGTCTTCGAACCTGTTTGAGTGGCGGGCGGCTTTGCCGCTGTCCAAGTGAACGGTCAGCCCGAACCCCTGCATCAGGCGGCTGACGGCGAAGTCCGCCTTGCCCGAGGTGAAGACCGCGATATCAGGCTCGGCTTGCGGCAGCGCCCCATTGATCGGCGGCAGCAGCGAAAGGGCGCGCCGTGCGATCGCCTCGGCCGGATCGATCCAGTCGACCGGCCAGGGAGCGGTCTTGCGCATGCGATTGACCAGAAAGGGATAGTGCGTGCAGGCCAGCACGACGATGTCGGTGCGCATGCCGTCGCGCTCGATGAAGCATGGCTCGATCTCGGCGCGCACGGCCTCTTCGTCGACGAAGCCCTGGCGCATATAGGCTTCGGACAGGCCAGCCAGCCTGTCGCTGCCGACCAGGCGGACATGGCATTTCTGCGCCCATTTGCTGATCAGGTCGCGCGTGTACTGGCGCTTCACCGTGCCCGGCGTCGCCAGCACCGAGACCAGCCCGGAGCGCGTGCGCTCGGCCGCCGGTTTGACCGCCGGCACCGTGCCGACGAAGGGATGGCCGGGAAATCTTTCGCGCAGCGCATCGATCACCAGTGTCGAGGCGGTGTTGCAGGCGATAACCGAGATGGCCGGCGCGAAGCGGTCGAGCAGTTTGGCGAATAATCCTAGTATATGCTCTCTTAGGGCCGGCTCCTCCCAGGCGCCAAAAGGAAAAGCGGCATCGTCGGCGACATAGATAAAGCGCCGGTCGGGCATCAGGACGCGTGCCTCGCGCAACACGGTCAGACCGCCGACGCCGGAATCGAACATCAGGATCGGCTGGTCAGTCATTGTCGGTTCCCTTGCCGCCGAGCAGTGGCGTGTCCGTGTCGTCGCCGCTAGCGTCCGGCGCCCGACCAGTCGCCTCCGCCTTGCGGGCGCGCGCCGCCGCCGCGGGCAAACGCCTCGGGTCATCGCCAGGTGACCCATCGCCGCGCGGCATCGCCGGCGAGAACCGGTCAAGCGAAGAGATGATGCCGCGCAGCACCTTGAGCTCCGGCTCGGCAAAGCCTGCCCGCGTCAGCACGGCGCGGAGGTTGTCGACCATTTTCGGCTTCTTCGGCGCCGGCCTGAAATAGCCGCGCGCCTCGAGCGCGCCTTCGAGATAGGTGAACAGGCCGTGCAATTCTTCCTTGCTTGCAGGCTTCATCTCCGGCCCCGAAAAATTGGTCCTGGTCTCGTCCTCCAGGCCCGACTTCATCCACTCGTAGGACATCAGCAAGGCCGCCTGGGCGATGTTGAGCGAGGAGAAATCAGGATCGACCGGGAAAGTGACGATCTCGTCGGCGAGGCCGACCTCGTCATTGTAGAGGCCGAAGCGCTCGCGACCGAACAGGATACCGGTGCGTTGCCCCATTGCGTGACGGGCGCGCAGCATCCTGCCCGCCTCCACCGGTCCACGCACGGATTTGAAACCGTCGCGCTGCCTTGCGGTGGTGGCGAAGACGAAGTTCAGGTCGGCAAGTGCCGAGGCCAGATCGTCGAAAACCTTGACGGCATCGATGACGTGGTCGGCACGGCTGGCGGCGGCACGCGCCTTCTCGCTCGGCCAGCCATCGCGCGGATTGACCAGACGCAGTTCCGACAGTCCGAAATTGGCCATGGCGCGGGCGACCATGCCGATATTCTCGCCGAGCTGCGGCTCGACAAGGATGATCGCCGGGCCGGCTGCGGTGTTATCGGGATCTTTGGTAATGGGCATGATTGTCAATGAACTGCTGTTTGCGGCATTTCAGCGTCCCCTGCCATATTCGGCCGCGAAAATGAAGCATTCGCAAATGACGGCGCCGTGGGCTCACATTCGTGACCGATCGCCGTTTGCGTGGCCAAAAGCGCTTTGATATACGGGCGGCATCCCCGGCCGACGCCACGCGGGCAAGGCCGTCCCATTCCCAGCAACGAGGCATTCTTTCCATGGCGAAGATCAAGGTGGCGAACCCGGTCGTCGAACTCGACGGCGACGAGATGACCCGCATCATCTGGCAGTTCATCAAGGACAAGCTGATCCACCCTTATCTCGACCTCAAGCTCGAATATTACGACCTGGGCATCGAGCATCGCGACGCCACCAACGACCAGGTGACCATCGATTCGGCCAACGCCATCAAGAAATACGGTGTCGGCGTGAAATGCGCGACCATCACCCCCGACGAGCAGCGCGTCGAGGAATTCAAGCTGAAGAAGATGTGGAAATCGCCGAACGGCACCATCCGCAACATTTTGGGCGGCACCATCTTTCGCGAGCCGATCATCATGAAGAACGTGCCGCGCCTGGTGCCCGGCTGGACCAAGCCAATCATCGTCGGTCGCCACGCCTTCGGCGACCAGTATCGCGCCACCGATTTCCGCTTTCCCGGCAAGGGCAAGCTGACGATCAAGTTCGTCGGCGAGGACGGCCAAGTCATCGAGCACGACGTGTTCGACGCGCCCGGCGCCGGTGTCGCCATGGCCATGTACAATCTCGACGAGTCCATCCGCGAATTCGCCCGGGCGTCGCTGAACTACGGCCTGCTGCGCAACTATCCGGTCTACCTGTCGACCAAGAACACCATCCTCAAGGCCTATGACGGCCGCTTCAAGGATATTTTCCAGGAAGTCTACGAGGCTGAATTCGAGGCCGAGTTCAAGTCGAAGAAGCTTTGGTACGAGCACCGCCTGATCGACGACATGGTGGCCTCGAGCCTGAAATGGTCGGGCGGCTATGTCTGGGCCTGCAAGAACTATGACGGCGACGTCCAGTCTGACACGGTGGCGCAAGGGTTCGGTTCGCTCGGCCTGATGACCTCGGTGCTGATGACGCCGGATGGCAAGACCGTCGAAGCGGAAGCCGCGCACGGCACCGTCACCCGCCACTATCGCCAGCATCAGAAGGGCGAGGAAACCTCGACCAATTCGATCGCGTCGATCTTCGCCTGGACGCGAGGCCTCGCGCACCGCGCCAAGCTCGACGACAACGCCGAACTGAAGCGTTTTTCCGAGACGCTGGAAAAGGTCTGCATCCAGACTGTCGAGAGCGGCTTCATGACCAAGGACCTGTCGCTCTTGATCGGCCCCGACCAGCCCTGGCTCTCGACCACCGGCTTCCTCGACAAGATCGACGAGAATTTGCAGAAGGCAATGGCGTAAACATCTCCCGCTCCACATGCCGAAGGCTCCAAAAGGAGCCTTCGCTTTTTGGGTCAAACGAAAACGAAGGCAAGGACTGGCAGCATGGCCAAACCGGTCCTGTACGGCGCGGACTACAGTGTTTACGTGCGCATAGCGCGCATGGCGCTGGAGGAGAAGGGCGTCGACTATGAGCTTGTGCCGGTCGATGTCTTTGCCGCCGGGGGCATCCCCGCCTGGTATTTCGAGCACCACCCGTTCGGCCGCATCCCGGCCTTCGAGCATGAGGGGTTCCGCCTGTTCGAGTCGAGTGCGATCGCGCGCTATATCGACGACGCTTTCGACGGTCCACCCTTGCAGCCAAAGGATCCGCGCGGCCGCGCGCGGATGAACCAGATCATCGGCATGTTCGACGCCTATGGCTATCGGGCCATGGTCTGGGATGTCGCGGTCGAGCGTCTGGAGAAGGAAGTGCCCGACGAGAGCTTGATCGCGGATGGCCTGCGGCAGGCAGAGACGGTGCTGAAGGTATTGACCTCGCTGAAGCAAGATGGACCCTGGCTGCTCGGCGACCAGCTGACCCTGGCCGATCTGCACGCGGCGCCGATCATCGCCTACTTCGTCAAGGTTCCAGAAGGGCGGGGATTGCTGGCGCAGTTTGCAGGCATCTGGGATTTGTATTTGCGAATGGCTGGCCGCCCGAGCTTCGTGCGTACCGAAAAAGCGTATAACTCGAGGTGAGCTTCCTCGACGTCGCGCCGCCCCTGCCGGGCATTTCTCCCCGTGAACGGGGAGAAAGAGGCTGGTCGCGTTGTCGGCGCTCTTCTGCAACGAGGGCGATTGGCGAAGGGCGCGACGAAAGCGCCCTTCTCCCCGTTCTACGGGGAGAAAATGGCGGCAGCCAGATGAGGGGCAGCGCTGCCCCAAGAGAAGGGATCCCGCCTGGCCCCACGCATGGTAGCTACGCTGCCTCGAGCGCCGCCCTCACTGCCGCGATCGCATCATCGGCCCTCGACGCATCCGGGCCGCCGGCCTGCGCCATGTCGGGGCGGCCGCCGCCGCCCTGCCCGCCCAATGCGGCGGAGGCCACGCGAACAAGGTCGACAGCGCTGAAACGGCCGACGAGATCATCGGTGACAGCGACCACGACGCTCGCCTTGTTGTCTTCTCCGGCGCCAACGAACACGACGACGCCAGAACCCAACGAAGTCTTGCCGGCATCGGCCAGCGGCTTCAGGTCCTTTGGCGAGACACCTGACACCGCCTTGCCGAGAAAGCCGACGCCAGCGACGATCTCGTTGGCGGCAGGAGCATCAGCAGGCGACCCACCGCCCAGCGCCAGTTTCTTGCGCGCTTCGGCCAGGTCCTTTTCGAGCTTCTTGCGCTCTTCGAGCAGCGCTTCGACGCGCGCTGGCACATCTGCGGGCGAAATCTTAAGCGTCGCCGCCGTGGTCTTCAGGCGTCGGTCCTGCTCATCGAGATGCCTGCGCGCGGCCTCGCCGGTCAATGCCTCGATGCGGCGCACGCCGGCGGCGACAGCACCATCCGAGACGATGCGCACCAGGCCGATATCGCCGGTCGCCCTGACATGCGTGCCGCCGCAGAGCTCGACCGAATAGGGCCGGTTGGCCTTGGCGCCATGCAAGCCGGTGCCCATCGACACGACGCGCACCTCATCGCCATATTTCTCGCCGAACAGCGCCATCGCGCCCTCGGCAATGGCGTCGTCGACCGACATCAGGCGCGTGGTCACCGGGCCGTTCTGCACGACGATCTCGTTGGCCATGCGCTCGACCTCTTCGAGCTCCTGCGCGGAGATCGGCTTGTTGTGCGAGATGTCGAAGCGCAGACGCTCGGGTGCGACCAGCGAACCCTTCTGCGCGACATGGGTGCCCAGCACCTCGCGCAACGCCTCGTGGATCAGGTGCGTCGCCGAGTGGTTGGCGCGCAGCCGGGAGCGCCTGGCATGATCGACCTTAAGTTCGACCGCGGCACCCGGACTGACCGTGCCGGCGACCACCTTGCCGAGATGCACGAAGAGGCCATCGGCCTTCTTCTGCGTGTCGGAAATCTCGATCGAGAAGCCCTCGCCCGAGATTATGCCGGTGTCACCCATCTGGCCGCCGGACTCGCCGTAGAACGGCGTCTGGTTGACGACCACGGCGACCGCATCGCCCTTGCCGGCGCTGTCGACGGTCTTGCCGTCCTTGACCAGCGCCTCGATGAGGCCTTCCGCCTGCTCGGTTTCGTAGCCGAGGAATTCGGTGGCGCCGGTCTTTTCACGCACGGAGAACCAAACCGTCTCGGTGGCAGCCTCGCCGGACCCGGCCCAGTGCTTGCGCGCCTCCGCCTTCTGCTGCTCCATCGCATTGGTGAAGCCGGCAAGGTCGACCGAGATGCTGCGCTGCCGCAGCGCGTCCTGCGTCAGGTCGAGCGGGAAGCCATAGGTGTCGTAGAGCTTGAATGCCGTTTCGCCATCGAGCATGTCGCCGGCGCCGAGCTTCTCCGTCGCCTCGGACAGCAGCCCGAGGCCGCGCACCAGCGTCTTGCGGAAACGGGTCTCCTCGAGTTTCAGGGTCTCGGCGATCATCGTTTCGCCGCGTGCCAGTTCGGGATAGGCCTGGCCCATCTCGCGCACCAGCGCCGGCACCAGCTTCCACATCAGCGGCTCGTTCGCCCCCAGCAACTGCGCATGGCGCATGGCGCGGCGCATGATGCGGCGCAGCACATAGCCGCGGCCTTCGTTCGACGGCAGCACGCCGTCGGCGACCAGGAAGGAGGACGAGCGCAGATGATCGGCAATGACGCGATAGGACGCAACCGTTTCGGCGTCGGGCGCGCGCCCAAGTGCCGAGGACGCCGCATCGATCAGATGACGGAACAGGTCGGTCTCGAAGACGCTCTCCACCCCTTGCAGGATGGACGCCATGCGCTCCAGGCCCATGCCGGTGTCGATCGACGGGCGCGGCAGGTCGACGCGCTCCTCTTTCGTCACCTGCTCATACTGCATGAACACCAGGTTCCAGAATTCGAGGAAGCGATCGCCGTCTTCCTCGGGACTGCCGGGAGGTCCACCCCAGATGTGCTCGCCACGATCGATGAAGATTTCCGAGCATGGTCCGCAAGGACCGGTGTCGCCCATCGCCCAGAAATTGTCCGAGGTCGGGATGCGGATGATGCGATCGTCGGAGAAACCGGCGATCTTCTTCCAGAAGCCAGCCGCCTCGTCGTCCGTGTGATAGACGGTGACCAGCAGCTTGTCCTTCTTCAGCCCGAACTCCCTGGTGATGAGGTTCCAGGCAAGCTCGATGGCGCGCTCCTTGAAATAGTCGCCGAAGGAGAAGTTGCCGAGCATCTCGAAGAAGGTCAGGTGGCGCGCGGTATAGCCGACATTGTCGAGATCGTTGTGCTTGCCGCCGGCGCGGACGCTTTTCTGGGCTGTGGTGGCGCGCGAATAGGGCCGCTTCTCCAAACCGGTGAAGACATTCTTGAACTGCACCATGCCGGCATTGGTGAACATCAATGTCGGATCGTTGCGCGGCACGAGCGGGCTCGAGGCCACGACCTCGTGGCCTTCCTTGCGGAAATAGTCGAGAAAGGTCGACCGGATCTCGTTGACGCCACTCATGGATACTGCCTTTTCAAGAGAGCCGCCGGCCGGACCGGCGGGAGATGGCTCTGTATTTTCTAGAAGATGGAGCTGGCCTTTTAGCCGTAGCTCTTGACCCTGTCCAGAAACACGGAATTGGGCCAATTCGCGCTTTGCACCGGCACTTGCGGGGCCGCCTAAACGAAAACCGCCGGCGCGAAGGCCGGCGGTTTGGAACGCGGTACTACAGAACTCTGTTACTTAAGCATTGACTAATAGTCTGGATTTATGGCCAAATTCTGACCGTTGCCTACATCGCGCCGGCTTCGTCCTCAAAACCGTCGTCGCCATTGCCCTCGGAGCCACCATTTTCGAGGAACTTTTCGGCGATCAATCCGGCATTCTGCCTGAGCGCCAGCTCGATCTCGCGCGCGGTATCGGGATTGTCGCGCAGGAACAGTTTCGCATTCTCGCGGCCCTGGCCGAGACGCTGCGAATTATAGGAGAACCAGGCGCCCGATTTCTCGACCACGCCGGCCTTGACGCCGAGGTCGACCAGTTCGCCGGTCTTGGAGACGCCCTCGCCATACATGATGTCGAACTCGACCACCTTGAAGGGCGGCGCCAACTTGTTCTTGACCACCTTGACGCGGGTCTGGTTGCCGACGACCTCGTCACGATCCTTGACCGAGCCGATACGGCGGATGTCGAGGCGAACCGAAGCGTAGAATTTCAGCGCGTTGCCGCCGGTCGTGGTTTCGGGCGAACCGAACATGACGCCGATCTTCATGCGGATCTGGTTGATGAAGATGACCATGGTGTTGGAGCGCGAGATCGACGCGGTCAGCTTGCGCAGCGCCTGGCTCATCAGGCGGGCCTGCAGACCCGGCAGCGAATCGCCCATCTCGCCCTCGATCTCGGCACGCGGCGTCAGCGCCGCCACCGAATCGACCACCAGCACGTCGATGGCGCCGGAACGCACCAGCGTGTCGCAAATCTCGAGCGCCTGCTCGCCGGTGTCGGGCTGCGAGATCAGCAGGTTTTCAAGATCGACGCCGAGCTTGCGGGCGTAGACCGGATCGAGCGCGTGTTCGGCATCGACGAAGGCGCAGATGCCGCCCTTCTTCTGGGCTTCAGCCACGGTGTGCAGGGCCAGGGTCGTCTTGCCGGAGCTTTCCGGCCCATAGATCTCGATGATACGGCCGCGCGGCAAGCCACCGACGCCGAGCGCGATGTCGAGGCCGAGCGAGCCGGTCGGCACCGTTTCGATCTCGACGACCTGCTCGTTGGCGCCGAGCCGCATGATCGAGCCCTTGCCGAAAGCCCGCTCGATTTGCGACAGCGCCGCATCCAGAGCCTTTGATTTGTCCACTGCCTTATCCTCTACCAGCCGCAAAGAATTCTGAGCCATGATACATCACCCCTTGGTCGTCAATGAAGGCCGGACAATCCGTAATCCCTACCATTTTGTACCTTTTTTGTTCTCATTTGGCAAGGGGTGACAACCAACTGAAAAACAAAGGATATCGCGGTTTGTTCTTTTTTTGTCTCGCAAGCTCTGGCACGAACGGGCTCCGCATTGGGCCAGACGGCTCGATCGTATCGCCCGGCCGAATCGCCGACCAGCATGCGAAGCTCTGTCGCGCACTCTAGCGCTTGTGCGGCCGCAACAACAAAGGTCATATCGCCGCCATGGTGGAATCCCCGAAGATCCTGGCCGTGGGCGGCGCCCATATCGACCGGCGTGGCCAGGTGTACGGTCCCTACGTGCCGGCAGCCTCCAATCCCGGCACGATGCGCGAGGATGTCGGCGGCGGCGTCTTCAACGCGTTGCGCAGCATGGTACGGCGCGGCGTGTCGGCCTCCCTGGTGTCGATGCGGGGCGGCGATGCATCGGCCGATACGGTTTCACGGGCCATCGCCGAGGCAGGCATCGCCGATCTTTCGGCGGTGTTCCTCGACCGTACCACGCCGAGCTACACGGCATTGATCGATCGCGAGGGCGAATTGATCGTCGGCTTTGCCGACATGGCACTGTACGACCTGGCTTTTCCCAAGCAGATCAGGCGTTCCAAGATACGCCAGGAGGTGGCCGCCGCCGATGCCATCCTGTGCGACGCCAATCTGCCGTCGGCCGCCCTGGAGCGGCTGCTGTCGCTCGCCGCCGGTAAACCGGTTTTCGCCATCGCGATTTCGCCGGCGAAGGTAACGCGGCTGATACCGGTTCTCGGCGGGCTGGCCCAGCTCTTCATGAACCGGCGAGAGGCCGTCGTGCTGGCCGGTGTCAATGCAGCGGCCGCCGAGCGGGAAATGGTCGACGGGTTGCGGTGCAGCGGCCTTGCCAGCGGCGTGGTCACGGCCGGCAGCGGCCCTGTGCTGGGTTTCGATGAGACAGGCGCCTTTTCGATCCTGCCGCCTGCCCCCAGAAAAGTCGCCGATGTCACCGGCGCCGGCGACGCGCTGGCAGGTGCGACGGTCGCAGCACTGCTGCGGGGCCAGCCGCTGCGCCACGCCGTGCGCGAGGGCGTCGCCGCGGCAACGCTGGCCATCGAAAGCGCCGACGCGGTGCCCGAATTCACCGCGGCGAGCTTCGCGGAAGCGCTGGCCCTTGTGCCGGATGCCAGGGAAGTGGCATGAGACCCGGCAAGTTCATAACGCGCGGTGAAGCTACGCTTTCCTGATGGATGCGCCGCACTCCGGATTGGAGATCAGAGATGACGCCAGAGACCGCCCGCCCCTTCATCGATATCCACGCACCGGTGGCGCAGGCCCTGGCCGCCGGGCGCCCGGTGGTGGCGCTCGAAAGCACCATCATCACCCATGGCATGCCCTATCCCGACAATGGCGCCATGGCGGCCAACGTCGAAAAGATCATCGCTGACGGCGGCGCCGTGCCGGCAACCATCGCGGTGGTCAACGGCCGCATCAAGATCGGGCTTTCGGACGGCGAACGCGAATCGCTGGCGATGACCGGTGACGCCATGAAGCTGTCGCGCGCCGATCTCGGCTTCGCCGTCGCGCAGGGCCGCACCGGTGGCACCACGGTCGCCGCCACCATGATCGCGGCTGACATGGTCGGGATAAAGGTGTTCGCCACCGGCGGCATTGGCGGCGTGCACAAGGGGGCGGAAAAGAGCTTCGACATCTCGGCCGACCTCGATGAATTGGCGCGTACACCGGTGATCGTCGTCTCGGCCGGCGCCAAGGCGATCCTCGATATCGAAAAGACGCTGGAAGTGCTGGAGACGCGCGGCGTGCCCGTGGTCGGCCATGGCTGCGAGACGATGCCGGCCTTCTGGTCGCGGCAGTCACCGTTCCGGGCGCCATTGACCTTGCACGGACCGGAAGATATCGCGCATCTCTACCGGACACGCCTGGCTCTGGGCTTGGGCGGCGGCATGCTGATTGCCAATCCCGTGCCGGAATCCCACGAAATCCCCGCTGAAGAAATGGCGGGCTACATCGAAGCCGCGCAAAAGGCGGCCGAAGCCCTCAACGTCACCGGCAAGGCCGTGACGCCGTTCCTGCTGGGAAAAATCCTCGAACTCACCGGCGGCCGCAGCCTGAAGACCAACATCGCGCTGGTCGAGAACAATGCAAGGCTGGCGGCTGAGATCGCCAAGGCGCTGTAGGGACTGCCAAGAGAGTCCCCCTCACCCGGATTACCAAGACCGAATTGCAAAGAGCAATTCGGGGCAATCCGACCTCTCCCCGAGGGGAGAGGAACTTGCGGCCTCAGCGCAAACCTCTTCTCCCCGCCGGGGAGAAGGCGGCCGCGAAGCGGCCGGATGAGGGGTGGCCTCGCGCTGGCGGGAGCCTACTTCCCCGCCCGCCGCCCAGCTTCGTAGGCGCGTCGCGCCCACACCGTCATTTCGTCGGGATCGTCGAAAGCGCTGTCGGGAATGCTCCAATAGGGCATGGCGACAAGCTTGCCGTGGCGAGAGCCGGTGTAGGTCCATTGCCGGCAGCCCGCGGCTTCGAACTCCGATGCGCTCTGCGCGTCGGCTTTCAGCAGCAATTCGCCGCGCAGCACGATGGCGACGATGACGCCATCGAAATAGATGCCTTTGCCGCCGAATAGTTTTCGGATGCTGACCGGACCGAGGCCCTCGAACAGTTCCGCGATGCGCTCATTGTCCATGCCGCGATCATGTCACTGGCATTTGGCCTTGTCATCGCCGCAACCAAAATCATGCTGACAGGTTGTGGCTATCCTGTCGGAGTTTTAGCCATGCCTGTGCTGCTCAAGGGGTCCTGTCGCTGCAACGCCGTGCGTTTCGAGGTGGAAAGCCACACGCCCGTGCCGTTCATGCTGTGCTACTGCTCGATCTGCCGTAAGCAGCAGGGCGGCGGCGGTTTCGCCATCAATCTCGGCGCCGCCTACGAGACGCTGAACATCAGGGGCAAGAGCAATCTCGGCGTCTATCGCGCCGAGATCGAGGATGACGAGCATCCCCACTGCGAGATCTCGACCGGGGAGCGCAATTTTTGCCGCAAATGCGGGTCGGCGCTCTGGCTCTACGACCCAACCTGGCCGGAGCTGGTGCATCCCTTCGCCTCGGCGATCGACAGCGACCTGCCGAAACCACCCGAAAAAGTGCATCTGATGCTGAAATACAAGGCGAACTGGGTCGAGCCTGAGATCGGCAAAGGCGACAAGACGTTCGACGTCTATCCCGAGGAATCGATCGCGGACTGGCACAAGCGGACGGGTATGTGGGTGGAGTAGCTTTCTTCGCCCCGTTTACGGGGCGAAGGAAGATCAGGCCGTGGCGCGCGCCTCGGCCAGCGCCTTGAGATCGGCCGGCTTCAACTCGACCGACTCGCCGCAGCCGCAGGCCGAACTCTGGTTCGGGTTGTGGAAGGTGAAACCGGTGCGCAGCGTCGTCTGCTCGAAATCCATCTCGGTGCCGAACAGGAACAGGGCGGCTTCCGGCGCGACATAGACATGGGCGCCATCGCGCTCGATATGGTCGTCCTTGGTGTTGGGCTCGGTCACCAGATCGACCGTGTATTCCATGCCGGCGCAGCCGCCCTTCTTAATGCCAAGGCGGATGCCATGCGCGTTTTCGCGCGTGGCGACGATCTCGCGCACCCGGTCAGCGGCCTTTTCGGTCATCGTGATGACGGCAAAGCGTCCCATGTTTTTCCTTCTCCATTCCATGCAGGTTCAAGGCCTGCCGAATGATTCCTCACCTAAAATGGTGAAGTTTTACCACCGGCGCAAGTGTGCCAGGTGCGGCGCTAGTACCAGCCCACCGCCACCTGCGCCTCTTCCGACATGCGGTCGGGCGTCCAGGGTGGGTCGAAAGTCATGTTGACTTCGACGCCGGAGACGCCCTCGACGGCGCCGACGGCATTTTCCACCCAGCCGGGCATTTCGCCGGCCACCGGGCAGCCAGGCGCGGTCAGCGTCATGTCGATCTTGACCGAGCGGTCGTCCTCGACGTCGATCTTGTAGACGAGGCCAAGCTCGTAAATATCGGCCGGGATTTCCGGGTCGTAGACCGTCTTCAGCGCCGAGACGATATCGTCGGTCAGCCGCGCCAGCTCATCAGCGGGAATGGCCGAGGCGGAAACGACGCCGTTACCCGAGTTTTCCGGCGTAGCTTCGGTGGTGGTCACATCATCCATGGTCGTCACCCGAAAAAATCGTCATCCGAAGAATTTGCGCGCTTTTTCAAGCGCCTCGGCCAAAGCGTCGACTTCTGCCCTGGTATTATACATGCCGAACGATGCCCTGCATGTGGAGGTTACGCCGAAACGTTTCAACAGCGGCTGGGCGCAATGGGTGCCGGCACGGACCGCCACGCCTTGCCTGTCTATCACCATCGACACGTCATGGGCATGAATGCCTTGCAGCTCGAAGGAGATGATGGCGCCCTTGCCGGGCGCATCGCCGAAGATGCGCAGCGAGTTGATGGCGCGCAGGCGCTCGTGGGCGTAGGTCTTCAAGTCTTCCTCATGCGCGGCGATGCGCTCACGACCGACAGAGTCCATATAGTCGAGCGCGGCGCCCAGTCCGATCGCCTGGACGATCGGCGGCGTGCCGGCCTCGAAGCGATGCGGCGGCTCGTTGTAGGTGACGATGTCTTCCGTCACCTCCTCGATCATCTCGCCGCCGCCCATGAAAGGCCGCATGCCGGCGAGACTATCCTTCTTGCCGTAGAGGACACCGATGCCCGAGGGACCATAGACCTTGTGGCCGGTGAAGACGAAGAAATCGCAGTCGAGATCCTGCACGTCGATCGGCATGTGCACCGCGCTCTGGCTGCCGTCGACGAGCACGGGAATTCCACGCGAATGCGCGATGCGCACGATCTCCTTGATCGGTGTCACCGTGCCCAGCGCGTTCGACATCTGCGTGATGGCCACGAGCTTGGTGCGGTCGGTCAGCCGTTTCTCGAATTCCTCGATGTGGAAGACGCCGAGATCGTCGACTGGCACCCAGACCAGCTTGGCGCCTTGCCGCTCGCGGATGAAGTGCCAGGGCACGATGTTGGAGTGGTGCTCCATGATCGACAGCACGATCTCGTCGCCCTCGCCGATATTGGGCATGCCATAGCCATAGGCGACGGTGTTGATGGCCGACGTGGTGTTGGAGGTGAAGACGATGTTGTCGGTGCTTGGCGCATTGAGAAAGCGGCGCACCGTTTCCCGCGCCTTTTCGTAAGCGTCGGTGGCGGCATTGGACAGAAAATGCAGGCCGCGATGGACGTTGGCGTATTCCTGGGAATAGGCGTGCTGGATCGTGTCCAGCACCACCCGCGGCTTCTGCGCCGAGGCGCCATTGTCGAGATAGACCAGCGGCTTGCCGTAGACTTCGCGCGACAGGATCGGGAAATCGCGGCGGATCGCCTCGACGTCGTAGAAATCTCCAATCTTGCCCGGTGCGTTCATCAGCTTCACCCGTGCGTCACAAACCACTCGTCGAGCTTCGCTTCCAGCGCCTCGACAATCGTCTCGTCGTCCAGTTCCTCGATCACCTCGGCGACGAAGGCTTTGACCAGCAGACCGCGTGCGCTCTTTTCGTCGACGCCGCGCGCCATCAGGTAGAACAGATGGTCGTGGTCGATCTCGGTCACCGTCGCGCCGTGGCCGCAGACGACATCGTCGGCGAAGATTTCGAGCTCCGGCTTGGTGGAGAACTCGCCATCGTCGGACAGCAACAGCGTGTTGCAGGCCATCTTGGCGTTGGTCTTCTGCGCATATTGATGGACGTTGATGCGGCCCTGGAAGACGCCACGTGCCTTGCCCGTCACCACGTTGCGGACGATCTCCGTCGAGGTCGTGTGCGGCACGGCGTGGTCGAGCACCATGGTCACGTCGGTGTGGGTGTCGCCGGCGAGCAGGTTGATGCCGCGCAATTGGAAGTCGGCGCCCTCACCTGTCGTCCTGACCATGATCTCCTGGCGCACAAGCTTGCCGCCGGCGTTCATGACGAACAGCGTCAGTTTCGCGTTCTTGCCGATATGGGCCTTGAACTGTGCCAGATGCGTCGCCGTCTCCGGCTGTTCCTGCACGATCAGCCACGTTACCTCGGCGCCCTCGCCGAGCACGAGTTCGCTGACCGAACTGGTCAGCGCCGCGCCCTCGCCCGCCTGACGCTCGACGATGACGGCCTTGGCGCCGGTGCCGACGCGAACGGCCAAGCGCACATGGGTCTGGCCGCCGGCCTGCAAATTCTGCAGCTCGATCGGCTTTTCCAGTTCGGCGCCATCGGCGACCTCGACAAAGTAGCCGTCGGCAACGAAAGCCGTGTTCAGCGCACCGATGGCATCGTCATTGCCATAGGGATCGAGGCCCGGCGCGATGCTGCCGTCGGTCAGTTTTTCCGACAGGCGCTGGACGCTGACGCCCTCGACAACCGGCGCCTTGGCACTCGATACGCCGTTCAACAGGCTTAGAACCGTCGAACCGTCGACGATTGGCGCGATGGCTTTCGCCGTGGCGGCCGGGTCGAACTCCGGCACCGCCTTCAAAAGGCGGCGCAGGTCGGTATAATGCCAGGATTCGATGCGTCGCGTCGGCAAGCCGTGCTTGATCGCTTCGATGGCATCGTCGCGCTTCAGCATCACCGCGCCGTCGCCCGGCAACAGCGACAGCCGGTCGCCGAACGCGTCGATCAACGCTGTCTCGGCCGGTGTGCGCTGCGGTTGTGTGTGCATATTCATCAGCTTTGCCCCGTCTTTTGGCACAAAATGACCTGGCATCTCACGCGGCTTCGCCGATCACACCGGCATAGCCATTGGCTTCAAGGTCGAGCGCCAGGGACTTGTCGCCCGACTTGATGACCTGGCCCTTGTAGAGCACGTGCACGCTGTCGGGCACGATGTGCTCGAGCAGGCGCTGATAGTGGGTGATGACCAGGAATGCCCGGTCCGGCGCCCGCAGCGCGTTGACGCCGTCGGAGACGATCTTCAGCGCATCGATGTCGAGGCCGGAATCGGTCTCGTCGAGCACGCAGAGTTTCGGCTCCAGAAGCTTCATCTGCAGGATCTCGGCACGCTTCTTCTCGCCACCGGAAAAACCGACATTGAGCGGCCGCTTCAGCATCGCCATGTCCATGCTGAGCGAGGCGGCGGCTTCCTTCACGCGCTTGAGGAATTCCGGGATTTTCAGCGGCTCTTCACCACGCGCCTTGCGCTGCTCGTTCATGGCCACCTTGAGAAATTCCATGGTCGCGACGCCCGGTATCTCCATCGGATACTGGAAAGCGAGGAAAATTCCTGACGTAGCGCGCTCGGCCGGATCCATTTCGAGGATCGACTGGCCGTTGTAGAGGATGTCGCCTTCGGTCACCTCATAGTCCTCGCGGCCGGCGAGGATGTAGGACAGGGTCGACTTGCCCGAGCCGTTCGGGCCCATGATCGCGGCGACCTCGCCGGCTTTCACCGTCAGGTTCAGGCCGCGGATGATCTCGGTGCCGTCATCGACGATGCGGGCGTGCAGGTTCTTGATCTCAAGCATTCTTTGTTTCCTGAATATTTATCTGGGCTGGTCAGCCCACCGAGCCTTCCAGCGAGATGCCGATCAGCTTCTGCGCCTCGACGGCGAACTCCATCGGCAGTTGCTGGATGACGTCCTTGACGAAGCCGTTGACGATCAGCGCGATGGCTTCCTCCTCGGGAATGCCGCGCTGCATGACGTAGAATTTCTGGTCCTCGGAAATCTTCGACGTCGTCGCCTCATGCTCGAACTGCGCCGTCGAGTTCTTGGCTTCCATGTAGGGCACGGTGTGGGCGCCGCACTGGTCGCCGATCAGCAGGCTGTCGCAGTTGGTGAAATTGCGGGCATTGGTCGCCTTGCGGTGCGCCGAGACCTGACCGCGATAGGTGTTCTGCGAGAAGCCGGCGGCGATGCCCTTGGAGATGATGCGGCTCGACGTGTTCTTGCCGAGATGGATCATCTTGGTGCCGCTGTCGACCTGCTGATAGCCGTTCGACACGGCGATCGAATAGAATTCGCCCGAGGAATCGTCGCCGCGAAGGATGCAGCTTGGATACTTCCAGGTGATTGCCGAGCCGGTCTCGACCTGGGTCCACGAAATCTTCGAACGGTCGCCACGGCAGTCGCCGCGCTTGGTGACGAAATTGTAGATGCCGCCCTTGCCCTCGGCGTCGCCGGGGTACCAGTTCTGTACCGTCGAATATTTGATCTCGGCATCGTCGAGCGCGACCAGTTCGACCACCGCCGCATGAAGCTGGTTCTCGTCGCGTTGCGGCGCCGTACAGCCCTCGAGATAAGAGACGTAGGCCCCCTCCTCGGCGATGATCAGCGTGCGCTCGAACTGTCCGGTGTTCTTCTCGTTCATGCGGAAATAGGTCGACAGCTCCATCGGGCAGCGCACCCCCTTCGGCACGAAGACGAAGGACCCGTCCGTGAATACGGCCGAATTCAGTGTGGCGTAGTAATTGTCGGAGGTCGGCACGACAGAGCCGAGATATTTCTGCACCAGTTCGGGATGCTCGCGGATGGCTTCGGAGATCGAGCAGAAGATGACTCCGGCCTGCGCCAGTTCCTTTTTGAAGGTGGTGACGACGGACACGGAATCGAACACGGCGTCGACGGCGACGCGGCCCGACTTGTAGACGTTGTCGCTGGCTTCCTCGAACTCCGAGGCGTCGGTCTTCTGGACGCCTGCGAGGATCTCCTGCTCCTTCAACGGAATGCCGAGTTTCTCGTAGACTTTCAAGATCTCAGGATCGACGTCGCTGAGCGAAGTCGGTCCGGGCGTGCTCTTGGGCGCCGCGTAATAGTAGATGTCCTGGAAGTCGATCTTGGGGTAGTTGACGCGCGCCCAGGTCGGCTCTTCCAGCGTCAGCCAGCGCCGATAGGCTTCGAGGCGCCATTCCAGCATCCAGGACGGTTCGTCCTTCTTGGCCGAGATGAAACGAATAATGTCTTCGCTCAGGCCCTTGGGAGCCTTGTCGACGGCGATCTCGGTCTGGAATCCGTATTTGTATTGGTCGACGTCGATCTTTCGGACCCGATCGATCGTGTCCTGCACAGCAGGCATAAGCGTTCTCCATCCACGCCGGGGTCAAGGCCCGACAGTTTTCAAACTATGGCACCGCCAAATGGACGCCCGAGCAGCATCCGCGGCAGCGTAAGTTCAATATAGTGCGCCTCCACCGGAAATTCACCCGGCCAGCATGAAACGCACGGCTCTACCAGGCCGAAAGGCCCAAATCCGTTTTTCTCAAGCATCGGATTCTCCGGTCCGATGCTCCAACCGCTAGGCGGCCTTATCTCTACCCGCCCGACGCGCGGCAATGCTTGCCAGCGCGGTGCGGAACAGTTCGATGTCCTCGGCGGCGGTCGCGGCACCGACCGAGACGCGCAGGGCGCCAAGGCTGTCGCCGTGCCCCATGGCTTTCAGCACATGGCTCGGCCCGACCTTGCCCGACGAGCAGGCGGATCCGGCGGAAAGCGCCACGCCTGCCAGATCGAAGGCGATCTGGGCGGTTTCGGCTTTCACGCCGGGAATAGCGAAGAATGTCGTGTTGGCAAGCCTTGGCGCGTCCGTTCCGAAGATTTCCACGTCCGGCACCAGCGTCTTCAGGATGGCTTCGGCCTCATCGCGACGCTGCCGCACGGCACCGACGGCCTTCAGTCCGGCCAGGGCTTCTCGTGCAGCGGCGCCAAACCCGGCAATGCCAGGCAGGTTCTCGGTGCCGCCACGGTGGCCTTTTTCCTGGCCGCCGCCATTGATCAGCGGCGTCGGCATCATCAGGTCGGCCGCGGCGACGATGGCACCGGCGCCCTTGGGGCCGCCGATCTTGTGTGAGGACACAATCGCATAGTCGGCGTATCCAGCCGCCATGTCGATCGAGACGCGGCCAGCGGCCTGCACGGCATCGACGACAAGAATGCCGCCCTCCGCCTTGACGATTTCGGCAATGCGATCGATCGGCTGGATGACGCCGGTTTCGTTGTTGGCGGCATGGATCGCCACCAGCGGCAGACCGTCGGCCTTGTCGTGGCCGGCGAGCGCCGCGGTCAAGGCGTCGAGGTTGACGATGCCATCGGCGTCGACACCGATCCGCGTTACCTGGCTTGCCGGGAAACGTCCGCCATTCAGCAGGCACGGATGGTCGGCCTCGCACACGTAGAGCCGGCTCATGCGAATGGCGCCGCGCCCCATCCGCCAGTCCGGCGTCAGAAGCGCCGAGGCGGCCTCGGTCGCACCCGAAGTGAAGACGACATGTTCGGCCTTGCCGTTGACCAGTGCCGCCACGTCGCGCCTGGCATTGTCGACGAGCCTACGCGCGGCGCGCCCCTCGGCATGGACCGAAGAAGGGTTGGCCGCATCAAACGCCGCGACCATGGCCTCGCGCGCCGCTGAAAGCAGCGGCGCACTGGCATTATAGTCGAGATAGGCGCGTCTCGCGGCCATTTTTGTCCAGTTCTTCCCGTCAGAAGCCATTCCGCCGACGTATGGCGTTATTTCCTTGAAATTCCAAGGCAAGCCGTCCTATTTACGCGGCTTGCGGCGAGGGCGACCGGGCGATTGCGTTTCGGCCACCCAGTTTTGAACAATTCTAAACTAGCTTCTATGAAGACGCTCGCCCTGCGTCAAGGTCTGTGGAAGCGGGGCCAGAGGAACAGTTTCCGGGCACCGCGCACTTGTATGTCACGTGGAGTATTTCATGCCTGAGGTCATTTTCACCGGTCCGGCCGGCCGCCTGGAGGGACGCTACCAGCCCTCGCGGGAAAAGAGCGCGCCAATTGCCATCGTGTTGCATCCGCACCCGCAGTTCGGCGGCACGATGAACAACAAGATCGTCTACGACCTCTTTTACATGTTCCAGAAGCGTGATTTCACCACGCTGCGCTTCAATTTTCGCGGCATCGGCCGCAGTCAGGGCGAGTTCGACCATGGCACCGGCGAGTTGTCGGACGCGGCGGCGGCACTCGACTGGGTGCAGTCGCTGCATCCGGATTCCAAGAGCTGCTGGGTCGCCGGCTATTCCTTCGGTTCGTGGATCGGCATGCAGCTGCTGATGCGCCGGCCCGAGATCGAGGGCTTCATCTCGATCGCGCCGCAGCCCAACACCTATGATTTTTCCTTCCTGGCGCCCTGCCCGTCTTCGGGCCTGATCATTCATGGCGACGCCGACAAGGTGGCGCCGCCGAAGGATGTGCAAGGGCTGGTCGACAAGCTGCATACGCAGAAGGGCATCACCATCACGCAGAAGACCCTGCCCGGCGCCAACCACTTTTTCGCCAACGACGCCGATCTCTTGATCGAGGAATGCTCCGATTATCTCGATCGACGGCTGGCGGGAGAATTGTCCGATCCGAGGCCAAAGCGGCTGCGTTAAGACATCAGGCCAGGCGTGTTCGCGGGGCTATGGGCGGGCGGGCAATGTCCGCCTCGCCATATGCCGCGGTACGGTTCGGCAGCGACTTATTTTTCTGGGGCAACAAGCCGGAACGATGATTTGCGGACCGGCAATCCTGAAGCTGCCGGCCGGAAGATGAAACCGAGCCTGGCAAAGACCAGTCCGCACGCCACCGCGAAGGCACAGCCGAGGCCGAAGCCGGCGACGGTGTCGCTCGGATAGTGCGCGCCGACGAATATCCTGGTCGAGGCGATGCAGCCGGTGACCACCAGGGCGATATACCAACGCCGCGGAAACAAAAGCAGCAGGATACCGAAGACGGCGCCCATCGTCGTGGCGTGGCCGGACGGAAAGCCGGCAAAGCGCGCATCGAAGGCAAACGGGTGCAGTGCAAGGACGCCAAAATCCTGGAAGTAGAGCGGGCGCGCCCTGCCAATGGCATATTTCAGGACATTGACGGTCAGGCCCGACAAGCCAACGGCGCTCAGCACCAGAAAAGCGAGACAAGTCCAACTGTAGACCAGCATCAGCGCGCGCCGCGAAAGGCTTCGCCAATCCGTCAGATTGGCCGCGACAAGCAGAAGCGCGGACGGGATGAGATACCAGCCGCCCAGTCCGAACTGCGTGAAGAATTCGGCAAGCCTGGCGGCACCCGCCGACCATTGGCCATGGGCTACCCCCGCCGGCCTATCGAGACGAACAAAGGCGGCTGCCGTCAGAAAGACCCAGACCAGTCCCCACGCCCACCATGAGATGTTTGGATAGCGAGCGGGCCGAACGGCGAGGCGCCGCCTTGCGATCCGCAGGGTGTCACGAAAATTGCCGAGGGACCGGCGTCCTATCCCGAGGGGGAAGCTGGTAACTGGTGGGCGTGATTTCACGAGCATTGGAAACTGGACTCTGTCATCGACCCAGCCGTCATTGGGCCACACGATAAAGGCCGAGCGACAGTTTGTCTCCCGACGAATAGTTGAGGCCATCGATTTCAGCGACGCGGTTCACCGATTTGCCTCGCACCGACAGCATGCCATTCAGCTTCTGCTCATCCCCGATCGGGGCCAGCCCCAAGGCACAGGCAGGATCGGCGAGCAGGTGCTCCGCCACGCCTCCGACATCGGTCAGCACCGTTTTCGTGCCGACCAGAAACACCAGGCTCGGCTCCTGATACCGCGCCGAGGCCAGCACCGTTGTGTCGCATGCCTGGTTGGCAAGCACGGCTTGCCTGATCGCCGGGCTCAGCCACATCGGCTTCAGCGACGGCGCGATGACCCCGAACAGCAAGGCATAGGTGATGCCCGCGCAGGCGGCGGTGGCTCCAATGCGAGGCAGCGGCACCTGCAACTGCCTGGAGAATGCGAGATAACCGGCGCCCAGCGCTGACGCTGCCGCAGGAATGCTCCACCAGGAGAAACTGTGCGTAAGGTAGATCGGTGCCCCGATACAGACCGCCGCCAGCCCGAGGCTGACCACCACCAGACCGAACGCGGTCGACCACCACAACCACTGCTGCCAGCGCTTGAGCGGCGCATTGGCGTCCTGCGGCGACAACGTCAGCAGCCAGCCGATCAGCAGCGCCATGCCGGGATAGGCCGGCAGGACGTAATGCGGCAGTTTGGTCGGGATGAGTTCGAACACCAGCCAGAACGGAATGTACCATGCCAGGCAAAAGCGCAGCCTGAAATCGTCGCGCACACGATTGAGGGCCTGCAGGCCGGCGCCGACCGCGATCAGGCCGAACGGCCACATGAACAGCGAATAGGTTAGCATGTAGAAGCCAGGCGGCAGGCCGTGCGATTCCTCTCCCGACGCGACCTTGTTCAGCATATCCTTGCCGACGGCTTCCTGAAAAAAGGCGCCGCCGCTCTTCCAGCCGATAAAAGCGACCCAGGGCAGCACGATGAGCAAAACGAGCGCGACGCCGCGCACGAGCTTCAGCTTCAAAAGCCAGCGCCAGTCGCGTTCGAAAGCAAACAGCGCGGCCGCCGTCAGCAGTGACAGAAGCGGGGCCACGGGCCCCTTGATGAGGATCCCGACGCCTTGCGCGAACCAGAATATCCACGGCAGATGGCCGGCCACCGGCTCGTTGCGGCGCGACGCCAGGTAGACTTGCGCCAGCGCGCCCTGCGCGGCCACGCAGCAGGCCAGAAGCATGGCGTCGGTTTTGGCGTCGCGTCCCTCGAACGCGGTTGCGAAGATCGCCGCCATCATCAGGCCGGCGGCAAGGCCGGCATTGGCGCCGAACAATTTTGTGCCCGTCCAGCCGATGCCTAGGACAGCGAGCGCGATTCCGAGCATCGAGACAAGGCGGTACACCCAGATCGGTGCGGCCGCGCCCTCGCCGCTCAATGCGACGGCAGCCGATTGCAGCCAGTAGATGCCGATCGGCTTCTTGTAGCGCGAGACATCCTGGAAGCGGATGTCGATATAGTCGCCGGTTTCGACCATCTGCTTGGTCGCCTGGACAAAGCGGGACTCGTCGCGGTCGATCGGCGGAAGGCTCGCCAAGCCGCTGAAACTCATGACCAAGCTGAACAGAAAGAGGAAGAGGTAGTTTCTGTTCATCGCGGGAGCTTTCCGGATCTGATCTGCGGGACGACCCCGTCGCGGCATGCGGGCGCTGCCCTTGCGCGGCGCCTCATTACGCCAGCGGCATGGATGAGGCAAGGATTCGCAAATGCCATCCGCGCCGGCCGCAAAACCGGATTCCACTTTTGCTGATCGCGGACTCCTTGTTGGCGCGCGATCCGACGCAAAACCGGATTCCACTTTTGCTGATCGCGCTTGGGTGCTAAACGCGCGCGTTCACACATGCCCGCGCTGGACGGGCACACGCTTTCGGGAAAAAACCATGCCTGCCTTCAAATCCGATTTCCTGCGCACGATGAGCGAGCGCGGTTTCATCCACCAGACCTCGGATGATGCCGGTCTCGATCAACTCTTCGCCAAGGAGACGGTGACGGCCTATATCGGCTTCGACGCCACAGCCAGGAGCCTGCATGCCGGCTCGCTGATCCAGATCATGATGCTGCACTGGCTGCAGCAGACCGGCCATCGGCCGATCGCACTGATGGGCGGCGGTACCTCGATGATCGGCGACCCCTCCTTCAAGGACGAGGCGCGCAAGCTGCTGACGCCGCAAGACATCGACGACAATCTTGCCGGCATCCGCCGCAACTTCATGCCCTACCTTAAATTCGGCAGTGGCCCGAACGACGCGGTCATGGTCAACAATGCCGACTGGCTGATGGAGATCAACTACGTCAATTTCCTGCGCGATGTCGGCCGGCACTTTTCCGTCAACCGCATGCTTGCGTTCGATTCCGTCAAGTTGCGGCTCGATCGCGAGCAATCGCTTTCGTTCCTCGAATTCAATTACATGATCCTGCAGGCCTATGATTTCGTCGAACTCTACAAGCGCCTCGGCTGCCGCCTGCAGATGGGCGGCTCCGACCAATGGGGCAACATCATCAACGGCATCGATCTCGGCCGCCGTATGGAAGATGCGCAACTCTATGCGCTGACCACGCCGCTGCTCACCACCTCGTCCGGCGCCAAGATGGGCAAGTCGGCGTCGGGTGCGGTCTGGCTCGATCCGCAGATGCTGAGCCCTTACGAGTTCTGGCAGTACTGGCGCAACACCGAGGATGCCGACGTTGCCCGGTTCCTGAAACTCTACACCACATTGCCGCTGGACGAGGTCGCACGGCTCGAGCGGCTGGGCGGCTCCGAGATCAACGAGGCAAAGAAGATCCTCGCGACCGAGATTACCGCCCATCTGCATGGCCGCGCGGCCGCCGAACAGGCCAGCGAGACGGCGCGAAAGACTTTCGAGGAAGGCGCTCTCGCCGACACTTTGCCGGCCGTCGAGGCGGACAAGGCCGCGCTCGAAGCCGGTGTCGGCATCCTGTCGCTGTTGGTCAGCGCCGGGCTGGCATCATCCAATGGCGAGGCACGGCGGCACATCCAGGGCGGCGCCGTGCGCCTGAACAACCAGCCGGTCGGCGACGACCGCCGGCTGGTGACGCTTCAGGATCTGAGTCCGGAAAACGTTATAAAGCTTTCATTGGGCAGGAAAAAACACATCCTGGTCAGGCCGGCCTAAGGCCCTTGGAGCCGTTTCCCGGAAACGGCTCCAACTATTTGTCTTGAGGCAATTCCGGGCGGAAAACCGTTTCGCTCTAGCGATACTCGAAGATCGACCTGAATATCCCCGGAGCGATCACCGACAGCGGATTGACGTCGAGCACGGGCTTGTTGGCATTGCCCCTGAGGCGGTAGGTGACGCCGATCAGGCCGCGGTCGCGGCCATTGCCCAGAAGCGCGCCGACGATGGGCAATTCGCCAAAGATGCGGTTGAGACCGTAGGCAGGCATGAAGGTGCCGGTCATATCCATATTGTTGTTCTGGTCGTAGAGGATGCCCTGGAAGGTCGTGCCGATGCGCGGGCCGCGCAGCACGCCATTGGTCAGCCGGAGATAGCCGCTGCCCTTGTCGATTTCGGCGTAGCCGCGCTCGAACTTCACCCGCGACGTGTCGAGCTTGCCCTTCACCGCCTGGTTGAGGCTGCGGCTGTCGCCGGCCGGCGTGGTCGAGACGATGGAGGCGAGCTTGGGTTCGTTGACGATGAAGAAGTTGCTGGTGTCGACCTTGCCCTTCATCGGCCCGTCGCTGCCCCCGGTCAGCGCCAGCGTGATCGATCCGCCTTCCATGTGCTCATAGATGTTGAGGAACCGCAGGATGGCGCCGGCGTCCGCCGACTGCACATTGAGCGAACGCCTGCCGTCGCCGGTGGTGTTGCTGATGGCGATGGCGGCACCCGAACTCGCCGTCGCGCTGACCTTCAGTCCGTTCACCCGCGAACCGGCCGCACTGTAGTCGAGCTTCAGGTTGGAGAGTTGCTCGTCGTGAAAACCGGTGAGCTGATTGACGTCCGCACTGACTGAAATATTGTCTGTTCCTGTCGTTTTGGTCGCCGTGTCCACATCGGACGTGAACTGCTTGATCAGCGAACGAGCATCAAGCGCATTGCCATTGATGCCGACCGCATAGCCCTTGCCCGATCGCTTCACCGACACGGAAACGTCATCGCCCCGGTTCAGGGTGACCCTGCTGAATTTGGCCGACGACAGCGCGCCGTTGACCAGCACGATGCTGCCATCGATGGAGAATGTCTTGCCACCGAGGTCGAAGTCGGACAGCGTCGTGGTGTCGCCGGCCTTGGTCATGACGAAGGTGGCGCTGGCGGGAACCCCCGCCCCCTTGCTCCAGCCGGCCCAGGGAATGTCCAGCCTGGCATTGGTCAGGTCGACCGAAACGTTCTGGTTGCCGCTGCCACTCTTGTCGATCGCGACCTTCACCGTTCCACCAAGCAGCGGCGTCAGGCCGGGCATGGCGGCAGCGCGGATCTTGTCGTCGAGCACAAGGGCGACTTTGCGGCTGCGCGGCGGCCCGTCATCCACCAACGGCTCGACGAGATCGAGTTCGGCCGGAATGCCGTTCAGCGATGCCTTGGCCGAAATGACAGCCTTTTGCGGGTCGACCGTGATCGAGCCGTCCGCGTCCGTCACGGCCTGCCCCTCGAACGGCTTGGCCAGGGACAGGCCGGTGTAGTCGAGCGACACCAGCCAATCGAGCTTCGCCGTATCGACGCCCGACTGCAGCGGAATATCCGCCTTGACGTGGCCGGTGACGCTGCCGGAAAGATTCTCAGGCAGGATGCCGACATGGCGCATGGCGTTGATCGGTTCGTAGGAGGCAAGCTCGGCGACGGCCGGCGCCTCCCCCTCCACATCGATGTCGAGTGCGCCGATGACCGGCGGACGGTTGGCGGCCTTGACCGTCAGCGTGCCATTGCTGGCCGCCACCGTGCGGCCGCTAGGCATGAAGACGGTGCCCGACGACAAGGAGACGTCGACGTCGTTGCCGTGGAATCCGACCACGCCCACCGCGTCGCGGATCGGCGGGATGCGGCCGGCAGTGTCGAAACGCGCGCCTTCGATCTGGAAGCGGCCGAAGACCTCGTCGGCGGAAAGCGGCACGCCATTGCCGAGGCGATCCGGCACCACCTGGAACTGGAGGCTGGCATCGACCACGCGGCCGCCGAACAGATTGTTCAGCACCCAGAGCCGCGCATTGCGCGCCGAAAACCACGGCCACAGCTGTTTGACGTGCGAGACCGGCATGTCATGGATGTTGAGCGCCAGATTGATCCCGGGAGCCTTGCCCTCGACGAATTCCACAGCCGCGGTGCCAAGCACCTCGCTGCTCCCGGCGGACCGAACCGCGATCTGCTCGGCCACCAGTTTATGGCTTTGCGGCTGGTAGACGCCGGCGATGCGCGCCAGGAACATCAGCGCGGGCTCAGGCGATTCCGATGGCGCCAGGGTCGAACCGTCGCTGGTCAGATCGTAACGGTAGGAGGGTTCCTCACCAGCCACCCCGGTTGCTGGTTTTGGCCCGATCGAGCCGCCGAAATCGAATGAAGACCTGCCGGTTTTCAAGAGCAGCCTGTCGACCTGGATCTTGTTGGAGCCATAGACAAGCGTCGCATTGACATCGGCATCCGCCGGCAGCAGCCCGCGTGTGCCAAGATCCAGCACGGACCCGGTGGACGAAAGGGCGGCGGTCAAGCGTGATGCGGTGGCACCTGACCCTTCCGATCCTGTCAACTTCAGCGCGACGGCACCAAGCTTGCCGGAGCCGGCAGCGGTGGCGCCGGCATCCGCCAGATTGATGCTGACATCCAACGCCGTCACCCGATGCGCCGCGATGTTACGGGTGGCGGAAGCTACAACGGTGACTGTCCTGCCGTCGACGTCCGCGTCGGAGGTGAACTCCATGCCGCCCGGCCCTGACTGAATCACGGTGGCGTCGGTGATCTTGACCAGCTTGATCGATCCCGCGTCGGGCAGCACGAACTCGACATTGCTGAGATCGATCCGGCGCATCGAATCTTCCCGCACGGCGTCGAGCGCACGATGGATGTAGCCGAACACCGCGTCCGACAGCTTCTCCGGATCGACGAGGCCGTTCTCGTTGCGCAGCGCCGCGGTCCAGTCGCCGCCGGACGGCATCGCCGCCATGACGATGCGGGCATCGGAGATCCTGGCGCTGGTCAGCCGCACCTCGCCCCACAAAAGCGGCACCAGGCGGATGCCGAAGCGCACACGCCCGGCATCGGCCATGGGTTTGCCGTCCGATGTCTTCAGGCTGACATCGCTCACCTGCAGCGCCACGAAGCTCGAACTGTCGAGCGTGATGCGGGCGGGCCCGACAGCGACATTGACGTCGACGCCCGCCAGCCTCTCGATGGCGCTCTCCGCCTCGACGCGCAGCCGGTCAGAACCAATGCCGGAAAGGCCGATGAGATAGACCGCCGTCGCGGCCAGCAGCATGAACGCGACCACGCCGGCAAACACTCGCGAAAGGATGCGAAAGCCGCGGCCGATCGCCGCCTGGCCAAGAGGCGGGACGCGGCACGCGGACGGCAGGGCCCCCAGGTCGGTGATTTCGTCCCGCCTGAACCGGATCTTCTCGTGCTGCGGTTGCTCCTGATCCACGCAATCTTCCGTTGTACAAACTCGCTCGTGGACGAATCCCCGGTCGACACTATATCGGTGTGGCTTCGCGCGTAACCTCAAACAAGGGCATCGATATGGCTGACCTCGAAGTAGGCGATCCCGCGCCGCAATTCGATCTGCCGCGGGACGGCGGCGGATCGCTCAGCCTGGCCGCATCCGCCGGCAAGCCAGTCGTGCTCTATTTCTATCCTCAGGATGACACGACAAGCTGCACGCAAGAGGCGATCAGCTTCTCGCGGCTGAAGCCGGAATTCGAGAAGGCCGGCGCTGTCGTCATCGGCCTGTCGCCCGACAGCGCCAAGAAACACGACAAGTTCAAATCGAAATACGATCTAACCATCGATCTTGCCGCCGACGAGGAGCGCAAGGTGATCGAGGCCTACCGCCTGTGGGTCGAGAAATCGATGTATGGCCGCAAATACATGGGCGTCGAGCGCGCGACATTCTTGATCGGCCGTGACGGACGGATCGCCAAGATCTGGCGCAAGGTCCGGGTCAAGGGCCATGCCGAGGCCGTTCTGGAAGCCGTTCGCGCGCTTTGAGCGTCGCCAAAGCACACGACGCAAACGACGATCGTGGCGCTATTCGTCAGGCACCGCGTCGGCTTTCGGCTGCCGCCGGGTCTTCCAGGACTTCGAAACATGGTCCACATGATCGGCCAGTGCGGCGAGATGACCGCGCAAGCCGCGCGCACCCATCATCGACGACAGCGCGACTGATTGCGTGGCGAAGCGGCGCTTGAAATCCTCGCCGCCGCAGAGAAAATCAATCGTGGCAAGGCCACGGTCGAGCGACCACTGGATATAGTCCATCATCAGCACCATACCCGGCGAGGCGCGCTCGTGTTCGGGATCGTAGGTGGTGACGAAAGCCATCATCGTGCCGTGCTGCTCGAAGTTGATCGAGACCGCGATGATCGTGTCGTCAAGCTCCAGCACGAAAATGCGCAACAGCCCGAGGTCGGCCAGCACGGAAATAAGCGCGGCGAGAACCGGCGAGCCCTCATCGAACAGATCCGAAGCGCGGCCATGCCGAACGAGCCAGAGCCGCTTCAGCGTCGCGACCCGCTCGAGCACCGGCTCACGCGGGTCATCCGCATCCAGGAGGCGGAAACGCAATGCGCCGCTCTCTTCCATGAATTTGCGGCCGCGACGATAGTTCTGCCGGCCCTTTTTCGACAACGTCTCGAACCATTCCGCCCCACTCTGCCAGGGACCAGTGACACGATAGCTGATTTCACCGCGGTGGTTGGGCCGAAGCGCTTTGCCATGGGCCGGGTGCAGCAGGGCATGAACCCCGGCATCCGGCAGCAGACGGTTGAGGTAGATCAGGTCGAAGCCGCCCTGATCGAAAACATGCTGCCAAAGGCGGGAGATCGCCTGCGGGTCGCTGTCGGGTGCAACCAGCGCGTCGCCATAGTCACTGTGATCCTTCGCCGCCCATTCGAGCATGCGGATGCCGGAGCGCCTGAAGGTCGCGAGCGCTATCACGCCCTCGAGCCGGTCGCCGTTCCAGGCAAGCCCAATCCTGAGGGCGCGCCGCTCCTGATGCGGGGTGGTGCGCCACCAGGCCGCGATCCAGTCGGGATGCTGGAAGACAAGCCCGCCAGCCCGCTGCCAGAGCGCGCTCCAGGCCGGTGCGATCTCGGCCAGGCGCACCGCCGATGTCACGATTTCGAAGGTGCGTGTCCGCGGGATGGAGAGCGTGACGGGAGCGTTCATGGCCGTGTCCCTTCCGATGGTCGCTCGGTCCGTGGCTGTCGCTTTCCTGGCCGGATGCGCCTGGCAACATGGCCCCACATCCGCTTCAGCGGCATGACATAAAGGCCGGCGAGCGACTGGTAGTCGCGCACATCGCGGTCGACCAGTCCGAACTTGAAGTCCTCGTCGGGCCTCGGCACGCACAATGTTCCGAAGAGCCGGTCCCAGAACGAGAAGAGCAGCCCGAAATTCTTGTCGTAGTGGCGCGGATCGACGCTGTGATGCAGCTGGTGCCAATGAGGACACAGGATTAAGTTGTTGAGCGGGCCAAACGAGATCTTGAAATGCGTGTGCCTGACGAAATCCATCATCAGGATGTTCCGCATGACATAGACGTTGACGCCAAAGACGGTCAGTTCGACAAGGTTCAGCGAAATCAGCGACCAAATGCCGAAGCACAGCCCCACGATGAGCCCGTCCCAGGCTCGGTTCATCAACTCGTCGAGCGGATGGACCCGGTCCTTGGTGATCCCGACCAGCACCTCGGCCGAGTGATGCACCTTGTGCAGTTCCCAAAGCAGGGGGTAGCGGTGCTGGGCGACGTGATAGAGATAATAGGAAATGTCGTAGGCGAGCAGCATGCTGATGGTGAAGATCAGCACCGTCACCGGTCCTGCCGGCCCCTCGATCAGAGGCGGCTGAAACTGGAACAGTGTCGAAAACAGCCAGTTGGTCCCGTAGCCCACCGCCGTGACGAAGACAATTCCGGCGGGCAGCATCAGGAAAGGCATCAGGGCCTTCCTGGTGATCCAGAACAGCAGGTCGGCCTTCGCGGAGGGATGGGTGATGACCTCATGGGGGACGACGAACTCGAAAAATTCCTTCCAGCTCTTCTCCTCGACCGTGCGCCAATAAGCCACGAGCGCGCTGACAAGGGCCGTCAGCAGCAAAAGCCCGGTCGCCAGCAGACTGGTGCCCGAAATCTTGTCGAGGATCTTGCCAACCAGGTCGTCCAGCATTCCTACCGCCACGGTGAATCCGAAATACCAGCAGGTCTTTACTCGAAAAGAGTCAATTAAATGCAATCGAATACAGTTAAGAAACCTGGAGCTTGCTCAGCGCGTGACTGACCGCTGCTGGCGGAACATTGGTGCTCCTCGCCAACGATTTCGCGACGTAGCGGCCGTAGCTGGCGATTTCCATGCAACCTCTCGCCTGCATTGAGTGCATTCGGCGTCGCGCTGCCGATACGGCAAGCCTTTGTTAACCCTAATAATGTGTAATCAGGCGGTCGTGGTGTCGTAACGAAAGCTTGGTCCCGTGAACGCAACCGGTCAGTCCGCAGTCTTCGGCAGGCGCAAGGAACCGCACACGATCATCATCGCCCGGGGCAACGAGATCAGGCACTTCACGATCCGTCCCTGGCTGGCGGCATTCATCGGTTCAGCACTCGCCGCCATTGCCATCGGCTACCTCCTGGCCACATCCTATCTCGTGCTGCGCGACGACCTGATCGGCGCCACCACGGCGCGCCAGGCGCGCATGCAGCAGGCCTACGAGGACCGCATTTCGGCGCTTCGCGCCCAGGTCGACCGCATCACCAGCAGGCAGTTGCTCGACCAGCAACTGATGGAGACCAAAGTCAGCGAATTGCTCGAGCGCCAGACGCAGCTCAGCCAGCGGCATGGCCGTCTCGGCCCACTGCTCGAACGCGCCGAAGGTGATGTCGGAACGGTGCCCGCCGAAGATCCGGCCGCGCCCGCCAAGCCGGACAAGCGCGCCGAGGTGACCGGCAGCATCAGCCAGCCAGCGCGGAACTACGCGGTTGCCAGCCTGGGCGCGGACCTCGGCACCGCCGACACAAGGCCCTTCTCCTTGTGGTCGACCCGCACCGATCCGCTGCCCAGCGACTCAGCCGCCGATCGCGCCGACAGGCTGTTCGTCTCGATCAACCAGTCGCTGAAATCCATCGAGAATGAACAGCTCAGCCGCATCAACACGCTCGCGGACAACGCCTACAAAAGCGCCGATGCCATCCAGCAGGCGCTGCAGACGGCCGGACTGCCGGTCGACAGTGATTTCGGCAAGAACGAAAGCGACGTCGGCGGACCGCTGATTCCGCTCGACTCGTCGATGATCTTCGACAGCAAGGTCAAGGAACTGGACGAGGCGCTGGATACGCTCGATCATCTCAAGAAGGAAGCGCGCCGGTTACCGCTTGCAAACCCTGCCCCTGGCCACTCCGTCACCAGTCCGTTCGGCGTGCGCACCGATCCCATTCTCGGCACGGCCGCGTTGCATTCGGGCATGGATTTCAGGGCACCGATCGGCATGGCGGCCAAGGTCACCGCGCCCGGCATCGTCACCAAGGCCGGCTGGAATGGCGGCTATGGCCGCATGGTCGAGATCGACCATGGCAATGGCTTTGCCACGCGCTACGGACATCTCAGCGAGATCGACGTGACGGTAGGCGAGAAAGTGGACGCCGGCGCCGTCATCGGCAAGACCGGCAGCAGCGGGCGCTCGACCGGCCCGCATCTGCACTATGAAGTGCGCCACAATGGCGAGGCGATCGATCCGCTGCGCTTCTTGACCGTCGGCAAGAAAGTCGCCCAGTACCTCTAGGAAGATCAACCGCTCGCTTGCTGAATCCGGAGCCGTCGGTCCCGGTCGAGCACACCTCTCCTCGTCATGCGGTATCCCGCACCCCGTAAACCGCCATAGGATCGCGGCTCCTCAGCTTCCGGATTATTTTTGAATTCCATTTGACTAAATAAATGTTTGATGCGAACCTTACGTCAAGTGGGGGCGCAAGGCATGGCATTGCGGGGGACCAATCAGGAATTCGGGCGGCCATACAACCGGCGCATCGTGCTTGAGTCCATCCGCCGTCATGGCCCGATTGCACGCGGCGACATCGCCAGGCACGTCGGGCTCACCGTGCAGACCGTGTCGACCATCGTTCGCGAACTGGAGGAACAGGGCTACATCCTGTCCGTGCGCGAAGAGCCGAAGGGACGTGGCCTGCCACCGGCAACGCTGCGCATCAACCCGGAAGGCGGCTATGCCGTCGGCATCCACCTGACGCCGCTTGGAATAGACGCCGCGCTGATCAATCTCAGCGGCGACGTTATCGAGAGTTCACGCCGCGAAGCGTCCAACGCGACGCCCGATCACGCGTTCGACCAGATCGGCGCCATGGTCCGCGACCTCACGGGCAAGCGGCCCGGCGGCCGCGTCATCGGCGTCGGCATGGCGCTTCCCGGCCCGTTCGACGTGGACTCCATGAGCTTTGTCGGCCCGACCACGATGACCGGCTGGAAGCATGTGGCGCTGCGTGAGCGGCTGACGGCCGCGACGGGATTGCCAGCATTCTTCGAGAGCGACATGGCCGCCGCCGCGATGGGCGAGCGGCTCTATGGCATCGGAGCCCGCCATTCCGACTATTACTATCTCTATTTCGGCGTCGGGCTTGGCGGCGCGATGATGCATGACGGCAGCGTTCTGCGCGGCGCCTGGGGCAATGCGGGCGAGATCGGCCACATTCCCGTGGTCCCCGATGGCGAGCTTTGCCCCTGCGGCAACCGAGGCTGCCTCGAGCGCTACCTCTCGCTCGAGGCGCGAGGCCGCCGGGCCGGCAGCGACGCCGATTGGGTGGCGCAAGTCGGCCCGACCTTCCGCAACACCATCGCCATCATCGAAAACCTCTTCGATCCAGAGACGGTCGTGCTCGGCGGCCTGGCGGCATCGGAACTGCTCGAGCGCCTGGCGGACGCGGCCGAACCGCTGCACAATTCGGTTTCGGCCCGCGCGGACCGCAAGACGCCGCGCGTCATCGTCGCCAGCGGCGGCCAGCATGCCGTGCTGCGCGGCGCGGCGGCGCTCGCCGTTTCAGGGGTGTTGTCGCCACGCTTCGGCCAGATGTTCGCCGCCGAACGCGAGCGCGGCCGCGACATACTTTCGGCCAGGGAGATTGCCGCATGAGCGAACCCCTGCTGGTGCTCGACAATGTGACCAAGAACTACGGCGCGATCGAAGCGCTGAAGGGGATCAGCTTTTCCATCGGCAAGGGCGAAGTGGTGGCGCTGCTCGGCGACAATGGCGCCGGCAAGTCGACGCTGGTCAAGATCATAGCTGGCGGTCTCGAACCGACCTCCGGCCGCATGCTGTTCGAGGGCAAGGAATTCCTGGCCCGGTCGCCGGCGGAAGCCAAGGCGGCGGGCATCGAGACCGTCTACCAGGACCTGTCGCTGTGCACCAATGTCGATGTGGTGGCCAATTTCTTCATGGGCCGCGAGATCACCAGGAAGGTTCTCGGCATTCCGGTGCTCGACGAGCGCGCCATGGAAGCCGTCGTCGGCAAGGCGCTGGCCAGCGCCGGGACCCGCATTCCTTCACTGCGCACCAATGTCGAGCATCTCTCGGGCGGCCAGCGGCAGGCCATCGAGCTGAACCGCTTCGTGCATTGGGGCGGCAAGCTGGTGCTTCTCGACGAGCCGTTCGCCGCACTTGGCGTCGAGCAGACCCGGCGCGGTCTCGACATGATCCGCCAGGTGGCGAGCCAGGGCATCGGCGTCGTCATCATCACCCATATCATGCAGCAGGCTTTTCAGGTCGCCGACCGGATCGTGGTCATCCGGCAAGGCGTCGTAGCGGGCGATGTCGCACGCAACAAGACAAGTCCCGATGCGGTGATCAACATGATCACCGGAGAGACGCTTGCCGGTGCCGGACCGGCGGGCTGAGGGACAAAGAGGGGTCCGGCTTAACAGGGAGCCAACGACATGAAGCGAATACTTCTTGCTGTCTTCGGTATCCTGGCACTGGCCTTTGCCACGCTGACGCCGGCATTCGCCCAGTCCAAGGGTATCGTCTACTACATGGTGCCGACATTGCTCGACGAATTCCAGACCGGCTCGGTGAGCGCGCTGGAGCTGTTCCTGAAACAGACCGGCTACGAGATGAAGACGCTGAACGCCGACAACAAGACCGACGCGCAGCAATCGCAGATGAACGACGTTATCGCGCTGAAGCCGGCGGCGATCATCCTGGCCGCCGTCGATTTCAATGCGCTGAAACCATCGATCGAGGCCGCGCGCGCGGCCGGCATTCCGGTGGTCGAGTTCGACCGCCAGATCACGTCGACACCGTCCGACTTCACGTCGGTCGCGGGCACCGTCGAGATCGGCTACGTCGCCGCCGAGCAGGCCGAAAAGCTTCTGAAAGCCAAGAACGGCTCGGTGAAGGGCAAGGTCCTGCAGGTGCTTGGCGATCCCGGCGATCCCTACACGCTGGACATCCAGAAGGGTTTCGAGGAGAAGATGAAGGCGTTCCCGGACGTCAAGATCATCTCGCTGCCGGCCATGCAGTGGGAGGCCAGCAACGCCGGCACCATCGTTGCCGACCAGATGCTGGCCAACCCCGACATCGACCTGATCTTCAGCCATGCCGCACACCTGTCGGTCGCCGCCGTCGCCTCGCTCGAGGCCGCCGGCAAGAAGCCGGGCGACGTCATGCTGATGAGCTCGAACGGCGCACCGGTCGGCCTCGACCTGATCCGCAAGGGCTGGCTCAACGTCGAAGTCGAGCAGCCGCTTTACGCACAGGCCGCCGCCGTCGCCATGTTCATGGACAAGGTCGTCAAGAAGGAAGAGATCAAGCCCGGCGAATACGATGTGCTTGGCCTGAAATCGACCCTCACCAAGGAAGCCTGGGGCCCCAACATCAAGATCCCGGGTGCCGCCATCACCAAGGAAAACGTCGACAACCCGGCTTTCTGGGGCAACCAGAAGCCGCCGACGGATACCGTCAAGCCGGTCGAATAGACAGGCGGCCCGACCGCTCCGGGCCATACGAGGCCCGGAGCCCTGCCCCTGCCCGCATGAAACGAGACGCAGGCAACCTGCCGCGGCCTTGATCCCGCACGCCAACCGGATCGACACATGAACCCTCGCACACGCCACGCCCTGGAGTTCGTCCTCGACAACCTCGTCTGGTTCATGCTGCTTTTTGTCCTGGTCGTCTTCTCGCTGTTCATCCCGAACTATTTCCAGCTCGGCATCTTCGCCAACATCATCGAGGCGTCGAGCGTGCTCGGCGTGATGTCGATCGGCCTGGCGCTGGTCATCATTGCCGGGCACATGGACCTGTCGGTCGAATCCGTCGCCGCTCTCAGCGCCATGGCGGTGGGCATCCTGTTTTGTTCCTCGGGCATTGGCCTCGGCGTGCAGTTGCACCCGGGATGGCTGATGGTTCCGGTCTCGCTGCTGCTGGCGCTGGCCGTCGGCGGCCTCATCGGCGCCTTCAACGGCTATCTCGTGGTCAAGGTCAAGATGAGCGCCTTTATTATCACGCTCGCCTCCTACATCTGGGTGCGCGGCCTGGTGCTGGTCATTTCGGGCGGCCGCTCGGCGCAGGATCTGGCACCCGCCATCCGCTGGTTCGGCATCCAGCGCCTGATCGGTCTGCCGCTTACCGCCTGGATCGCGGTGGCCTGTTTCGTCGTGTTCTCGCTGATCATGGCCAAGACCCCGTTCGGCAGGCACCTGGTGATGATCGGCGGCAATGAAACCGCGACCTTCCGTGCCGGCATCCGGGTGAACCGCAACCTGATCATCGCCTTCGTGCTCGCCGGCGCCATCGCAGGGCTGGCCGGCTGGCTGCTGGCGATCCGCACCTCGGGCGCCACCGCCAATCTGGGCGTCGGCCTTCTGTTCAACGCCTTCGCGGCCGTGGTTATCGGCGGCGTCAGCCTGAAGGGCGGCGTCGGCACCTTGCCCGGCGTCTACGCCGGCGTGCTCCTGCTTTCTGCCATCAACACGGCGATCAACCTGATGGGCCTGCCCGCCAACTTTACCCAGGTCATCCATGGCCTGCTGGTGCTAGCAGCCGTGCTGCTCGATGCATTCAAGCAAACCATTCGCCAACGATTGGCGTGAGACGGGGATTGGCGTGACAGGACGGTTCGCATGACAGGACGACTGGAAGGCAAGGTGGCGCTGATCGTCGGCGGCGCGCGCGGCATCGGTAAGGGCATCGCGCTGCGCTTCGCCGAGGAAGGTGCAAGGCTGGTGCTCGCCGACTCCGAGACCGAGGCCGGGCGGGCAAGTGCGGATGAGCTTGGCGTCCCCTTCATCCGCACCGACATCTCGCAAATGAGCGACGCCGAGGCCGCCGTGGCGCTTTCGCTGAAACACCATGGCCGCCTCGACATCATCGTCCAGAATGCCGGCATCTATCCCTGGCAGTTGATCGAGAACACCAGCGCCGACGACTGGGACCGCGTCATGGCGGTCAATTTGCGCGGCACCTTCAACGCCAGCCGCGCGGCCCTGGTGCCGATGAAGGCGCAGCGCTTTGGCCGCATGCTCTACACCTCCTCCATCACCGGCCCGCATGTCACCAGCCCCGGCCATGGCCACTATTCGGCGACAAAAGCAGGCATCAACGGCTTCATTCGCGCCGCGGCACTGGAATTCTCCGGCTACGGCATCACCGTCAACGGCGTCGAACCCGGCAATATCCTCACCGAAGCCATCCAGGAGCATCGCGGCGCCGCCTATATCAAGAACATGGAAGATTCGATCCCGCTCGGCCGGCTCGGCAGCCCACGCGACGTGGCCAACGCCTTCCTGTTCCTCGCCTCGGACGACGCCAGCTACATCACCGGCACGACCATTGTCGTCGATGGCGGACAGTTGCTGCCCGAGGGGAAGGATTTCCGTATGGTGCCGCCGTGATACCGCGAGGCGCCAGCGGCCGGCTCTCAGCTGACTTGAAATGTGAGTTTGAATGGTGGGCGATGACGGGCTCGAACCGCCGACATCTTCGGTGTAAACGAAGCGCTCTACCAACTGAGCTAATCGCCCGCTCCGGGCCGGACCTTTAAGCGGTCGGGACCTGCTTCGCAAGGCCAAATGAGTGCGGGATGCCCTGTTCGCAGGCCGGATTTGCGAACAAAATGCCGGCTGTCAAAAAACCTTCTCCTGTTTGGCGTTATGATGGTTTGGTGCGCTTGACACCCGGTAGCGAACCCCTTATCCAGCGCCCCAACGACGAACACGGCTGACACGTGCTCGTCAATGCGCGGGTGTAGCTCAGTTGGTTAGAGTGCCGGCCTGTCACGCCGGAGGTCGCGGGTTCGAGCCCCGTCACTCGCGCCATTTCCCCTCAAGGATGATGATCCTTGGCTCCGGGGAAATGCCGATAAAATTGTCAAAGATCTCTCCAGGAACAGCGTCCGAAGACCTTCTTCGGCCCGGTTCTTCTCGGCTCCAAAATCACTCTTGCATGAGCGATGCCTTGGAATCCACGACGCGATTCGTGTGGGTCGCCAAGCAACGGACGAAGAGGCCCTGCGGACAGCGGACGACTTGGTCGTTGCGAATCTGCTTGCGCAATCGCCCACAAAACGCTCGATTCATGCCGCAGGCAGCCACATTGCAGTATGCTGCCGGAATGGCATGGAGGACGTAATGTCAATTGCACCGAACATTTCCACGCGCACGATATTCACGCTGATTTGCCTGGGTGGCGCGACGACGGCCGCATCCGTCCTTTTTCCCGCCGCCGCGTCGGCCGACCGGCTGCAGCGATGCGCTCGCGAGGGTGAGATCTGCCGCCTGCCCTATCCCGCCGAGGTCGTCTACGGCGCCAGGGGCCGCACGACCTCGCGTTACATCGAGCGCAACGCGGTACCCTGTTCGAACCGCGTTTTCGGCGATCCCGCGCCGGGCAAGGAAAAGTTCTGCTTCATCGTGAAGCGCGACCGTGACGAGTCGAACGACGACTACGATCAGCCACGCCGCGAGAAGTGGGCGGTCTGCGCCGAGGAAGGCGAATTCTGCGATTTCTATGGCCGCAAGGTGGTCAGGTATGGCGCCCGCGGCCGGTTCACGCAGGACGTGTTCCGCAATGGCGTCCAATGCGACAACGATGCATTCGGCGATCCCGCTCCCGACCAGGGAAAGCGCTGCTACGTCATGCAGTAGCTTCTCAACGCCCACTGACCGGGAGGCCAGAACGGTCTGGGCTCCGGGGTCCCCGCGAGCTCTGAGCAAGCCTCAGCGCTTGGCCAGCAACGCCTCGACCTCCTGCGATGTCGGCATAGACGGTGCCGTGCCTGGACGGGTCACCGAAATGCCGGCCACGGCGCAGGCGAAGCGCACCGCCTCCAGCGGCTCCACGCCGCGCGAAAGTGCTGCGGCCAAGCCGCCGTTGAAGGCGTCCCCCGCGCCGGTGGTTTCGACGACAGGGCCGGCACTGATGGCGGAAACATGCTCGGAGCGGTCCTTCGTGTGCAGGAGCGCGCCCTTTTCGCCCAGCGTGACGATGACCGTGCCGACGCCCTTTTCGAGCAGCTTGCCGGCGGCGGCGCGAGCCTCCTCGACCGAAGAAACTTTCAGCCCGGTCAACTCCTCCGTCTCTGTCTCGTTCGGTGTAAGATAGTCGCAGAGCGTGTAGATGCGGTCGGGTAGCTTTGCCGCCGGTGCCGGAGCGAGGATGGTCGTCACCCCGGCCCCGCGTGCGATCTCCAATGCCCGCAGCGCGGCATCGATCGGCTGTTCGAGCTGCGTCACGAAAACACCGGCCCCCCTGATAAGGTCGGCATTGGCTTCGATGTCCTCGGGCGTGATCAGCATGGCAGCGCCGGGGCTGACGATGATGGCATTGTTGCCGCTCCCCTCCTCGACGAAGATATAGGCGGCACCGGTGTAGCTGTCTGGCGTGTCGATGGCGGCGCTCTTCACGCCGGCATCCTTCCAGGTCCGCTTGGCCATGTCGGCGAAGGCATCGACACCGAGGCGGGTCAGGAACGCGACGTCGGCCCCCAGCTTGCCAGCGGCCACGGCCTGGTTCGACCCCTTGCCGCCTGGCCCCAGCTTGAAGGAATTGCCAAGGATCGTTTCGCCCATGCGCGGCTGGCGCTGGGCCCTGTAGGCCGTGTCGGCGACAAACACACCGAGGATGACGACCGGCTTGCCCGAGGCCATGCCGCTACTCCGCATCCGGCGGCACGACGCCCTTGCGGAAGGCAAAGCAGCCGTAGAAGCGGCGTTCGCCGGTCTGGATGACGCAATAGGCCTGCTTGGCGCGCTCGTAGAAGGCGTAACGCTCGACCGGCACCATCGGCCAGGACTTGCCCTCCGCGGCATCGATCTCTTTCTGCACTTCCTTCTGCACGGCTGGGATCTCGTCCGGCTTTCCGACGATCTCCATTCGGGCGGCGGAATCATCGACGAACGTGTCCAGCGGGTAGAGCGACAGCACCGCCTTGACCACTTGCGCCGCCGGCGCATCGATGCGGAGCACCCGACCGAGCGCCGTCTGGCGCGCCACCGAATCGGACGGGAAGTTGGTGTCGGCGATGATCAGGTCGTCGCCATGCCCCATCGCCCGCAATGCCTGGAGCACGTCGGCATTGAGCAACGGATCGATCCCTTTGAGCATGATGGTCCTCGTGGAGTGCGTTTGAGATCAGAGACGCTTGCCGGTCTCGGCGTCGAACAGATGGATATGGTCGAGCCTTGGCCGGAGCTTCAGCGTATCGCCGGGCTTGAAGTCATGGCGCTCGCGAAACAGCGCCACCATCTCGCCGTCGCCGAAGCGGAGGAACACCAGGGTTTCCGAGCCGGTCGGCTCGACCACGGAAATCTTCGCCGGCACGCCTTCGGGATGGATTTCGAGATGTTCGGGGCGCACACCATAGACGACGGAGCGCCCTTCCTCGACGGTGTTGTTCGGAGCGACCGGGAATAGCGTTCCGGCAATCTCGACGCCGCCCTTGCGCCCGGTACCCTTGAGCAGGTTCATCGACGGCGAGCCAATGAAGCCGGCAACGAAAAGGTTCGCCGGCCTGTCGAAAAGCTCCAGCGGCGCGCCGACCTGTTCGATGCGGCCATCGCGCATGACGACGATCTTGTCGGCCATCGTCATGGCCTCGATCTGGTCGTGGGTGACATAGATGGTGGTGGTCTTCAGCCGCTGGTGCAGTTCCTTGATCTCGGTGCGCATCTGGACGCGCAGCTTGGCGTCGAGGTTCGAAAGCGGCTCGTCGAACAGGAATACCTGCGGATTGCGCACGATGGCGCGCCCCATGGCGACGCGCTGACGCTGGCCACCGGAAAGCTGGCGCGGGTAGCGCTTCAGATAGGGGCTGAGGTCGAGGATGTCGGCGGCGCGCTTGACCCGCTCGGCAACCACGGCCGGATCGGTCTTGCGCAGCTTGAGGGCGAAGGCCATGTTCTGCTCGACCGTCTTGTGCGGGTAGAGCGCATAGTTCTGGAACACCATGGCGATGTCGCGTTTTGCGGGCGGCAGGTGATTGACGACACGGTCACCGATGGCGATCGTGCCGCCGGAGACGGTCTCCAGCCCCGCCACCATCCTGAGCAGCGTGGACTTTCCGCAACCGGACGGGCCGACAAGCACGACGAACTGGCCATCGGCAATGTCGACGCTGACTTGGTGCAGAACCTTGACGGTTCCAAACGCCTTGGCCACATTGCTGATCGCGACTTGAGCCATCGTTCCCCCATCGGCTCCACTGGCCGCAGGCGCAGAAGCTAACCAACGCGACCGGTCAGGGCAAGTCGGTCTCTTATAGATAAAAACCCGTCCTCGTTGACACGGCGTTTGGTTGTGAGAATAGTGACGAGCGCCAATCCGAACGCCGGTACTCTACCCGAAAAAACGGAACGCGAAGCGACGCAGGCCGGGGTCCTGATTTCGCTTCTAAAAAGGCCAGCGCCCGGCACGATTGGCACTTTCGATTCACGACTAACGTTCTGGGAGGAAATAGTCCATGCGAGTAGGTCTTTACGACAAACTGGTACGTGCCGGCGCCACAAGGCGCGACATATTGAAGGGCGCGGCCTCGATGGCCGCGATCGCCGCCGCATCCGGCGCCGGACTTGGCGCGCTGACGCGCCCGGCTTCCGCCGCAAGCGAACTGCGCTCGAAAATCCTGCAGATCCCCGGGGTTGGCAAAGGCCAGCCGACAGACGCCGACTTCCAGAAGGTCGGCGAGCTTTGCCTGGAGGCGACCAAGGCCAATGTCAAGGAAGGCGAGTTCGCCGGCGTCGAGCTCACCTTCATGGGCCTCAACAACCAGAACCTGCACAATGTGCTGTTCCGTGGTTTCCTGAAGCCATGGGAGACCTATACCGGCGCCAAGATCAGCTGGATCGACCTGGCGCAGGCCGACTACAACGCCCGCCTGCAGCAGTCGATCGCCACCGGCACCGTCGACTTCGACATCATCGAGATGGGCGCGCCGTTCGAGGGCGACGTCTGCGGCAAGGGCCTGACTTCGGAGATGCCCGACTGGGTCAAGAAGCAGATCGACTTCGACGATCTCGTCAACTACCTCAAGCCGCCCGTCGGCACGTGGGATGGCAAGCAATACCGGGTCACCATCGACGGCGACGCGCACAATTTCAACTACCGGACCGACGTGTTTGCCGATGCCGACCTCGCCAAGCAGTGGAAGGATGGCGGGGCGACGAGCGAATGGGGCGTGCCTAAGACCTGGCAAGAGGTTCAGGCCGTGACCAAGTTCCTCAAGGGCAAGAAGTTCAAGGGCCAGGATGTCTACGGCTACCTCGACGCGCCCAAGCCCTGGGGTGGGTTCGGCTTCTATTTCCTGGGCAGCCGTGCCACCGCCTACGCCAAGCATCCCGACGACAAGGCCTGGCTGTTCGACGCCGACACGATGAAGCCACGCATCAACAATCCGGCCTGGGTACGCGCCATCCAGGACGTCATCGACGCCCTGCCGTCGGAGCCGGCCGACCAGATCAATGCCGACCCGAACACCACCGCCTTCCAGCAGTTCCTGGCCGGCACCGGCTCGATGATCCCCTGGTGGGGCGACGTCGGCTCGAACGTCAAGACCAATGACAGCTCGGTCATCGGCGATGTCACCGGCTTCTCGATCCTGCCGGGCTCCGACGATGTCTACAACTCCAAGACCGGCAAGTGGGAGAAGCTTGCCAGCGGACCGAACTATTCGCCCAACTGCGCCTATCTCGGCTGGGGCGTCTATGTCATGGCCCGCGTCGATAGCGACGAAAAGAAGAAGAAGGCGGCATGGTCGGCCGCCGCCCATCTCGGCGGCAAGGATCTGTCGATCTGGACGGCGATGTATCCGTCGGGCTTCCAACCCTACCGCAATTCGCACTTCGACATTCCGGAATGGGTGGCGGCCGGCTACGACGAGGCGTTCATCACCTCATACCTGAAGTCGGAAGGCGACAGCTACAACCATCCCAACGCGGCGATCGAGCCGCGCATCCCCGGCATCTTCCAGTATTACAGCGCCGCCGAGGATATCCTGGCCAACACCTTCGCCGGCAAGATGAAGGCGCAGGAAGGCGCCGATGCCATCGCAGCCGCCTGGGAGAAGCTGACCGACCAGATTGGCCGCGACAAGCAGATCAAGCTCTACAAGGCCTCGCTCGGCATGTAGGCTGCCCTGTGAACCGTGGTCCGGCGGCAACGCCGGGCCACAGCCTTCCCTTCCAAACGGGCGAGATTTGTGGCTGACCAGACTTCGACCGCGACCCGGTGGCCGGCAGACGCCGCCCCCTATGATCTGATCCCGCCGGGCCGCAGGCGTCTGGGCTGGGCGCTGATGGCGATCGCCACGCTCGGCCTGCTGGCAACGATCGTGGTGCAGATCCTCTACAAGACCGAGGTCGATACGATCGGCTTCGAGACATGGCGGCCCGTGGTCTACGCCTATGTGCTGTGGGGTGTGGCGATCGGCATCGGCCAGGTTCTGACACGCGGCGAGGACGGCCAGCGCGCGCTGTTCCTGCTGCCGGCCCTTTTGTTCACCATTGCGATGGTGATCTTCCCGACCCTGTTCGGCTTCTACATCGCGCTGACCGATTGGAACCTCTCCTCCTTCAGCGGCCGCAGGTTCAACGGGCTCGACAATTTCTGGCAGATGCTCGCCGACCCCTACTACCGCAACGCCCTGTTCAACATGGTGCTCTATGTGCTGGCGGTGCTGGTCGAATATGTCATCGCCTTTGGCCTGGCACTGCTCCTCAACGCGCAGATCCGGGCTCGAAAGTTCTTCCGGGTGGTGTTCCTGATGCCGCTCATGCTGTCGCCGGTCGCGGTGTCGTGGATGATCGGCAAGTCGCTGATGGAATACCGCTTTGGACCCGCTGCCACGCTGGCGCGCCATCTCGGCTGGGAAGACCCGGCCTTCTTCTCGAACCCGATCACCGCCCGCATCTCGATCATGCTGCTGGACGCCTGGACCTTCATTCCGTTCATGATGATCATGCTGCTGGCGGGGCTGCAGGCGATGTCGCGCGAGGTGCTGGAGGCGGCACGTGTCGACGGCGCCACGGCCTGGCAAACCTTCTGGCAGGTCACTTTCCCGCTGATGCTGCCGGTGTCGGTGACGGCGGTGATCCTGCGCATCATCTTCAAGCTGAAGCTTGCCGACATCATCATCACGGTCACCTCGGGCGGTCCGGGCGGCGCCACCGATTCGGTCTCGAGCTTCATCTACCGCGAATACCGCGACCGCTCGAATGTTGGCTATGGCACCATGCTGGCGATGGCCTATCTCGTCATCATCGTGGTGTTCGTGACCTGGCTGTTGAAGTTCGCCGGCCGTTTCGTCCGCAATGTGAATTAGGTAGAGATGAGCGTTCAGACCACCGACTACGTCGCATCCGAAATCCGCTCGCCGGCGAGCTTCCTCGCCAGCCGCGTCTTCATCTATGGCGCGCTCGCCTGCTGGGGCTTCATCTGCCTGTTTCCGATCTATTGGACCATCACCACATCCTTCAAGACGGCGGTGGATGTCACCCAGGGCCACCTGATCCCGTTCGTCGACTTCCAGCCGGATTGGAAAGGCTGGCGATCGCTCGGCCTGTCGCCGGACTCGATCTTGCAGACATCGACGGTGCGCGACGAATTCCTCAAGCGCTTCATGAATTCCGTCATCACCTCGGTTGGCGCGTCGAGCCTGGCGATCATCATCGGCAGCCTCGCCGCCTATGGCCTGACCCGCTACCGCTACCATTTCGCCTGGTTCAAGAACGAGGACATCTCCTTCTTCTTCCTGTCGCAGCTCATCCTGCCGCCGGTGGTGCTGGCCCTGCCCTTCCTGGTGCTCTACCGTGAAGTCGGATTGCTCGATACCCGCGTCGGACTGATCCTGCTCTACACGCTGATGGTGCTGCCGATCGTCATCTGGATCATGCGCGACCAGTTCAATTCCATCCCCGTCGAACTCGAGGAAGCAGCCCTCGTCGACGGCCTGTCGATCTGGGGCGCCTTTTTCCGTATCGTCATGCCGATCGCGCTGCCGGGCATGGTGGCCGCCTTCATCCTGGCGATGGTGCTGTGCTGGAACGAGTACTTCTTCGCCGCCCTTTTGACCTCGACGGACGCCAAGACTATTCCCGTCATGGTCGCCAGCCAGACGGGCTCGCAAGGCATCAACTGGTGGTCGATGGCGGCGCTTGCCACGGCCGCGATCGCGCCGCTTGCCGTCATCGGCATCGCCCTGGAGCGCTACCTGATCATGGGCATGACCGCTGGCGCGGTGAAGTGACCGGGCGTCTTCACCTCCCCTCGGTCGGAGAAAGGTCGCGCTAATCTAAGCCTTCAGGATCGCGCGCAGATGATCCATGATCATGGCGACGCCCTTCTGTCCAAGTGCTGCCGAGGCTTCCGCCGCAGTTGCCGTATACCAGCTTTTGTTGTCCGCGAAATGCGCGGCGTCCACCGCTTCCGGGCATAGCGCCAGCATCAGCGATGTCTCGCCGATGCCGGCATGGTCGAACGGATATTTGCCGTTCATGGCGGTCGGCATCAGCGGGTGCACCTGCACCCAGTTGAAGAAGTTTTCGCCCTCGGCATGTCCGGCATAATAGTCGGCCATCGTCTCTGAACCCCACCAGCCCTCGCCACGCTGCTTCTCGAGGAAGCGGAAGATCGCCTGTCTGCCTGCGGTCTTGAAGGCGAGATCCGTCGGCATGCCGGCGGCGAAATTCTCGGTCTGGTGATGAATGATGGCGTGGATGTTGCGAAACCCAATGCGCAGCAGGCTGTAGAACAGCGCCTCGCCGAATGGCGCCAGTTGATTGCCGCCGACCTGGACGGAGCCGCTGCCTTCCGGCGGTGCCACCGCGTAACTCGCCGCGCCATAGTAGAAGGGCGGCAGGATGACGACATCGCTCTCTTTTTCGAACAGCTCCAGCGTCTTGATGACTGCCAGCGTATCCATGCCGACGGCCATGTGCTCGCCATGGTATTCCAGCACGCCGAGCGGCAGCGCGACCGGCCAATTCTGGGCGATTGCCTTTCGGATCTGGTGCGGCAGCATCAGTTCATAGCGCATGATCTATTCCATGTTGGTGTGGCGGGCGCGCATGGCTTCCGGCGACGCCGCGGTCATCTCCCTGAGTTTCAGCACCATGATCTCGAACAGCACGAACAACGCGCCCTCGAACACCGAGCCCATCGGCAGCACCGACGTCTTTTGCGGCCCCTGGTCGTCGGCCATGGTCTGCGCCGGGATCAGCAGCGTCAAATCGGCCAGCCCTGCGGCGCTGCCGCCTGCCTGGGCGGTCAGGAGCAGGACGGTGGCGCCTGCCTCGCGCGCGATGCGCATCAGGGTGAGTACGGTCGAGGTTTCGCCGGGTCCGGAACTGACAAGCAGGACATCGCCCTGCCCTACAGGCGGGGTGGTCATGTCGCCGACGACCGAAACCGGCAGGCCCAGATGATAGAGCCGCATGGCGAAGCCCTTCACCTGCAAGGCCTCGCGGCCGCAGCCATAGACGACGATCTGTCTGGCACCGACCAGCATCCCACAGGCGGCGTCGCTCCGATCGCCATCGACGCGCGCCAGCACCGCGCCAAGCTCGTCGAGCGCGGTCTTGAACATCTCCGAGCTGGAGTTGCTCACGGCCGCGCCGCCTGCGCGCCGGCAATCGAATTGGATTGGCAATTCCTGATCACGCTTTTCCCCGGAACAGCTTGATTTGGTTCATGCTAGCAACCGGGAAAATGCGTGTCCAACGCTCAGCGGCGCTTTTGCCAAGCCACGAGCGTGATAGTGTCATGTCAGACAAATCAATCCGGGAAAATTTCAAGATATGAAGACACGGCATTTCGACCGCATCGGCAATGGCGGCATCACCTTCACGGAGCTGGGTTTCGGTACAGCGCCGCTCGGCAATCTTTACCGCGCCGTCTCCGACGAGGATGCCAATGCGACGCTGGAGGCCGCCTGGGCGACCGGCTGCCGCTATTATGACACCGCGCCCCTCTATGGGCTCGGCCTATCGGAAACGCGCCTCAATCCGTTCCTGCGATCCAGGAAGCGCGACGACTACGTGCTGTCGAGCAAGGTCGGCCGCATCATGCGCGCCTGCCCGCCAGAAGAGCGCACCGGCATCGGCAAGTTCTTCGACACGCCGTCGCGCAAGGAGGTCTACGATTACAGCTATGACGGCGTCATGCGCTCGTTCGAGGCCTCGCTGGAGCGGCTTGGCGTCGACCGCATCGATATCCTGTTCGTGCACGATGTCGATATCTTCACCCACGGCAGCAAGGAGGCGTCCGACCGGCGCATCGAAGAGTTCATGCGTTCGGGCTATTATGGCCTGCTCGCCTTGCGCGACCAGGGCGTCATCAAGGCGTTCGGCGGCGGCATCAACGAATGGCAGGTGGCCCAGACCCTGGCCGAGCGCGGCGATTTCGACCTGTTCCTGCTTGCCGGGCGCTATACGCTGCTGGAACAGGAGGCGCTGACATCGTTCCTGCCGCTTTGCCAGAAACGCGGCATCGGCATCGTTCTCGGCGGCCCGTACAATTCCGGCATCCTGGCCACCGGACCGAAGTCCGGCGCTTACTACAATTATTCCGAGGCGCCGCAGGAAGTGCTCGATCGCGTGGCGCGCATCGAGGCCGTCTGCAAGCGCCATGGGGTCAGGTTGATCGAAGCCGCCCTGCAGTTCCCGCTGTTGCACCCGTCGGTGGTTTCGGTCATCCCCGGCGGTCAGCGGCCTGAAGAGGTCGAGAGCAACCGCTCGCTCCTGGACGCCAAACTCCCTGCAGCGCTCTGGGCCGACCTCAAGAACGAAGGCCTCATGCGCGCCGACGCCCCGACAGCTTGAGGAGCTACCGTCCGGCCCAATACGCCGAAAAGAAAAGCCGGGCAAGCCCGGCTTTTCTGGTTTTTTCAAAAATAAAAACGCGCTTAGTTGACGGCGTCCTTGAGACCTTTGCCGGCCGAGAACTTCGGCACGGTGCGCGCCGGGATCTTCACTTCGGCGCCGGTCTGCGGGTTGCGGCCGGTGGATGCGGCGCGCTTTGACACGGTGAAATTGCCAAAGCCGACAAGCCGGACATCGCCGCCCTTCTTCAGTTCGCCGGAGATGACAGAAAACACTGCATCGACCGCAGACTGCGCGTCACCCTTCGAAATGCTCGCGGCGTCGGCGACAGCGGACACCAGTTCGTTCTTGTTCATAAAAATTCCCTTCCATGAGAACACCGGAACTCACGACTCATCCGGCAGGAAACGGACTTTAGAAAGAAGCGTTCCCGCAACCAAGTCGAAAAGGCAGGAAAATAGCGGAAAAAGCCCGGAATTCCGGGGTTTTTCACATGAAAAAGCCGGGCGCGAGGCCCGGCTTTCTGTTTGTGCGCTGCAACCTTAGAAAAAACTAATGCGCAAGCGACTTTCCAGCGTCATCGCTCGTGTCCGTGGAAGCCGGCGGATTGACCGGTTCGACCCATTCGATCGGCTCCGGCATCCGCACCAGCGCGTGGCGCAACACCTCACCGACGCGTGAGACCGGAATGATTTCCATGCCGTTCTTCACGTTGTCCGGGATCTCCGCCAGATCCTTGGCGTTGTCTTCCGGGATCAGCACCTTCTTGATGCCGCCGCGCAGTGCGGCGAGCAGCTTCTCCTTGAGGCCGCCGATCGGCAAGATGCGGCCGCGAAGCGTTATCTCGCCAGTCATCGCCACATCGGCCCGCACCGGAATACCCGTCAGCACCGACACGATGGCCGTGGCCATGGCGGCACCGGCGGACGGACCGTCCTTCGGCGTGGCGCCTTCCGGCAAGTGCACGTGGATGTCGCGCTTGTCGAACAGCGGCGGCTCGATGCCGAAATCGATGGCGCGCGAGCGGACATAGGAGGCCGCCGCCGAGATCGATTCCTTCATGACGTCGCGCAGATTGCCGGTCACCGTCATGCGGCCCTTGCCGGGCATCATGACGCCTTCGACCGTCAGCAGCTCGCCGCCGACTTCCGTCCAGGCAAGACCGGTGACGACACCGACCTGATCGTCAGCCTCGACCTGGCCGAAGCGATAGCGCTGAACACCGAGATAGTCGGCGAGGTTCGCCGCCGTGATGCTCACCGTCTTCTTCTTCGTCTTCAGGATCTCGGTCACCGCCTTGCGCCCGAGCTTCATCAGCTCGCGCTCCAGGCTTCTGACGCCCGCTTCACGGGTGTAGGTCTGGATGATGGCGCGGATCGCGTCCTCGCCGACGGAGAACTCCTTTGGCTGCAGCGCGTGATCGCGGATCACCTTCGGCATCAGGTGCCGCTTGGCGATTTCGATCTTCTCGTCCTCGGTGTAGCCGGCGATACGGATGATCTCCATGCGGTCCATCAGGGGCGCAGGGATGTTCAGCGTGTTCGCCGTGGTCACGAACATCACGCTCGACAGGTCGTATTCGACCTCGAGGTAGTGGTCCATGAACGTCGAGTTCTGTTCGGGGTCGAGCACCTCTAGCAGCGCGGACGACGGATCGCCACGGAAGTCCTGGCCCATCTTGTCGATCTCGTCGAGCAGGAAAAGCGGGTTGGACTTCTTGGCCTTCTTCATCGACTGGATGACCTTGCCGGGCATCGAGCCGATATAGGTGCGCCGGTGGCCACGGATCTCGGCCTCGTCACGCACGCCGCCAAGCGCCATGCGGATGAATTCGCGACCGGTCGCCTTGGCGATCGACTTGCCGAGCGAGGTCTTGCCGACGCCGGGAGGGCCGACGAGGCACAGGATTGGCCCCTTCAGCTTCTTCTGGCGGCTCTGCACGGCAAGATACTCGACGATGCGGTCCTTGACCTTGTCGAGGCCGAAGTGATCGGTGTCGAGCACGTTCTGCGCGTAGGCCAGGTCCTGCTTGACCTTGGAGTTCTTGCCCCACGGGATCGACAGCAGCCAATCGAGATAGTTGCGCACGACAGTCGATTCGGCCGACATCGGCGACATCGTCCTGAGCTTCTTCAATTCGGCATCCGCCTTTTCGCGGGCCTCCTTGGAGAGCTTGGTCTTCTTGATGCGAGCCTCGATCTCGGCGGCCTCGTCGCGGCCGTCCTCGCCCTCGCCGAGCTCCTTCTGGATCGCCTTCATCTGCTCGTTGAGGTAGTATTCGCGCTGCGTCTTCTCCATCTGGCGCTTGACGCGCGAGCGGATGCGCTTCTCCACCTGCAGGACGGAGATTTCGGCTTCCATGAAGCCCATCGCCTTTTCCAGCCGCTCCTTGACGGAAAGCGTGGCCAGCATTTCCTGCTTTTCAGGGATCTTGATGGCAAGATGCGAGGCAACCGTGTCGGCGAGCTTGGAATAGTCGTCGATCTGGCTGGCGGCACCCACCACTTCGGGCGAGATCTTCTTGTTCAGCTTGACGTAGTTCTCGAAGTCGGTGACGACCGAGCGGGCCAGGGCCTCGACCTCGACCTCCTCCTCTTCCGGCTCGACCAGAGCCGTGGCCTTGGCCTCGTGGAAGTCGGGACGGTCGGTGAAGGAGACGATTTTCGCGCGCGAGGCGCCCTCGACCAGGACCTTGACGGTGCCGTCGGGCAGCTTCAGCAATTGCAGCACATTGGCGAGCGTGCCGATGTCGAAGATCGCATCGGGCTCGGGATCGTCATCGGCGGCATTCATCTGGGTGGCAAGCAGGATCTGCTTTTCCTGACCCATCACCTCTTCCAGCGCCTTGATCGACTTTTCGCGCCCGACGAAGAGCGGAACGATCATATGCGGGAACACCACGATGTCGCGCAGTGGGAGGACCGCGAAGACGCCGTCGCTGGGAGCCTTGGATATTTTGGCCATTGTCCAACCTTTCATGTCGCGGCCACCATCAGGCCAACCGCGAATCTCATATTAACGACCGGGGATCGTTCCGCCTACCACCGTTTATGACGGGAGTTTTACAGCACAGAAATCGGGCACCTCGGCCTTCTCGTGTTAGGTGGAGGCAGGCAGGGCAAAGATCAAGAGTTAACATCGTCCCCAATCCACTCCATCGCGACGCTGTGCCGGTTCCTCACAGCAAAACGGCGCCGCAGGGGCGCCGTTCCATAAAAATATAGGGCCAAGTGCCATATCAGGCGCTGACATTGCCCTTCTTTTCCTTCTGTTCGGAATAGATGTAGAGCGGCCGGGCACTGCCGGTCACCACCTCTTCCGAAATCACAACCTCACGCACGCCTTCGAGCGCGGGCAGTTCGAACATCGTGTCGAGCAGGATCGCTTCCATGATCGAACGCAGGCCGCGCGCGCCGGTCTTGCGCTCGATGGCGCGCTTGGCGATCGCAGAAAGCGCGTTCTCGTGGAAGGTCAGATCGACATTTTCCATCTCGAACAGGCGCTGGTACTGCTTGACCAGCGCATTCTTCGGCTCGGTCAGGATCTGGATCAGTGCCGGCTCGTCGAGATCCTCCAGCGTCGCCAGGACCGGCAGACGGCCGACGAACTCTGGAATGAGGCCGAATTTCAACAGATCCTCGGGCTCGACCAGGCGGAAAACATCACCCGTGCGGCGATCCTCCGGCGAGGCGACGACAGCTCCGAAGCCAATCGAGGTTTTCCTGCCGCGATCCGAAATGATCTTGTCCAGCCCGGCAAAGGCGCCCCCGCAGATGAACAGGATGTTGGCGGTGTCGACCTGCAGGAACTCCTGCTGCGGGTGCTTGCGGCCGCCCTGCGGCGGCACGGAAGCGACCGTGCCTTCCATGATCTTGAGCAGCGCCTGCTGAACGCCCTCGCCCGACACGTCGCGGGTGATCGAGGGATTGTCGGACTTGCGTGAAATCTTGTCGATCTCGTCGATGTAGACGATGCCGCGCTGGGCGCGCTCGACATTGTAGTCGGCCGACTGCAACAGCTTCAGGATGATGTTCTCGACGTCCTCGCCGACGTAACCGGCCTCGGTCAGCGTCGTGGCGTCGGCCATGGTGAAGGGTACGTCGATGATGCGGGCCAGCGTCTGTGCCAGCAGCGTCTTGCCGCAGCCGGTCGGGCCGATCAGCAGGATGTTGGACTTGGCCAGCTCGACATCGTTGTTCTTGCCGGCATGCGCGAGGCGCTTGTAGTGGTTGTGGACGGCCACCGACAGCACGCGCTTGGCGTAGGGTTGGCCGATGACATAGTCGTCGAGAACCTTGAGGATCTCCTGCGGGGTCGGCACGCCCTCGCGCGACTTCACCATCGAGGTCTTGTTCTCCTCGCGGATGATATCCATGCACAGCTCGACGCACTCGTCGCAGATGAACACCGTCGGACCGGCGATCAGCTTGCGCACCTCGTGCTGGCTCTTGCCGCAAAACGAGCAATAAAGCGTGTTCTTGGAATCACCGCTGTTGTTGCCGACCTTGCTCATTTTCATGTCCTTTCATGGCCGCCCGCCGATGGTCTGGCTGAAAGGGCGCATACTCTATTTATCGCGGGAATCCGCCGCCGCCAGTCTTCCGGCTCCCGCAACGTATTCCGTACGAAACACAAATCAGAAAACGTGGCAATGATTCGCAGCTTCCCCACGCAAAGCTAAGCCGTCGAAAATCAACATAGCCTTAACGTAGGCAATCCCGACCTCCGAGGGAACAGCCAATTGTGGCCGAAATGACGCAAGACACGCCAAAAGCGCGTGATGGTGCCATCCAACTGCCAACTAGCCTTTATGCCAACGCTCCCTCGGCCGCCTCGCGCGACGAAATGACCTTGTCGATCAGGCCAAAATCCTTGGCCTCGTCGGCGGTCATGAAATGGTCGCGGTCGAGCGTCTTCTCGATGTCCTCATAGCTCTTGCCGGTGTGCTTGACATAGACCTCGTTGAGACGACGCTTCAGCTTGATGATGTCCTGGGCGTGACGCTCGATATCGGACGCCTGCCCCTGGAAGCCGCCGGACGGCTGGTGAACCATGATGCGGGCGTTGGGCGTGGCGAAACGCATGTCCTTGTGGCCGGCGGTCAGCAGCAGCGAGCCCATCGAGGCCGCCTGGCCGATGCACAGCGTCGACACGGCCGGTTTGATGAACTGCATGGTGTCGTAGATCGCCATGCCCGAGGTGACGACGCCGCCCGGCGAATTGATGTAGAGGTTGATTTCCTTCTTCGGGTTCTCCGCTTCGAGGAACAGGAGCTGCGCGCAGACCAGCGTCGCCATGCCGTCCTCGACCGGACCGGTGATGAAAATGATGCGCTCCTTGAGGAGGCGCGAGAAAATGTCGTAGGCCCGCTCGCCGCGATTGGTCTGTTCGACCACCATCGGAACGAGGTTCATGTAGGTTTCGACGGGATTCTTCATCAGTTATCTCTTGTCTCGCGGTGGGATTCCGGCGCCGGACAGGCTGGCAGCTCGGGCAGAATCGGTTCTGGATCGTTAAGATGTAAATAGGATGCCGGCTCATCCTTGTGCAAGGCCGACCCGTCCTAGCCATCTGGGTAAGTCGAATCAAGCTTCCGGGCAAGAATTAGCAGCAGCTGATGCCACGCCGACCTCAAATACCGACCGGCCCCGCCAGGGTAGCAGTTTCTTAACCTCGTCACTTAACGAAATGCGCCAAAACCGCTTTTCTCCGCAACGGCTTCCCCTACAATTCAACGTTGAACTTGTGCCTACAGTTCAGACGGGGAGTGCCATGTCCGGGAAAACCACATGCTTCACCATTGCAGGGATGACCATGCTCGGCTCGATTTCGCAAACGGCGGCCGGTGGTCGCGCCGTCGAATGCTACGAGCCCGTCCACACACCGGCCGTTTACGACACCGTCTACGAAGACGTCATGGTCAGCCCTCCCGGCCAGCAGATCGTCGACTATGATCCGCCGATCTATGGCACGCGCGAGCGAGTGGTGATGACTGTGCCGGCCCAGGTTCGGTATGAGGTGGTGCCTGCGGCCACCAGGACCGTCTATCACACCGTCAGGGTCGATGGCGGCGGCTATTCCTGGGAATGGCGCGTCATCCATGGCCGCCGCGTGTTGTGCAAGGTTTGGCACAAGGCACGCTTTGAACGCGTCGCCGAGACGGTGGTGATCCAGCCCGAGCGCACGCGGCGCGTCGTCATTCCGGCGCAATATGACAGCATCGCCGAGGAGGTGCTGGTGCGGCCCGAGCAAAGGCGCGTCATCGATATTCCCGCCGCGTACCAGACCGTCCCGCGCCGCGTGCTGGTGCGCGAAGGCTCATCCGGCTGGCGGCGGGTGCATATTCCAAGGCACTGCCAGGACTAGGCTTAGGCCACCTCGGCCCGCAGCCAGGCCTTAAGACCGACGACATCGCCATCGCCAATGGTTTTGGCCACACGACGCCCGACCGCCGCGCCGAACTTGTAGCCGTGACCCGAGCACGCCGAGACGACCAGGCACTTGCCGGTCTCATGCGCCAGGAATTTCTCGTCATCGGTGAACGTATAGGCGCAGGTGACCACTTCGGTCACCTTGTACTCCTCGATGCGGGCGATCGGCGGCGAAAACAGGTTGCGGATCGCCTCGCCCTCGCCGGGCACCGGCTCGCGGTTCCAGTCGGCGTCGCTGGTCGGCACCTTGTGCAGGCCCGAGCCGAATTTCATGCCGGCGCCCCGCGTAAGCGGGATCATATAGCCGTCGGTCGTGCCGCCGACATCGAGAATGACGGGCGCCGCCTCCCAGGCGGCCCTGAGATCGGCCGGCGGCTCGACATAGGCGAGCGCGGTGCGAAAGGTCTTCAATTCGCCGCCGAGTTCGGGGAACAGCTTCAGCACCCAGGCGCCAGCGGTAACGACGATGCGGTCGGCCTGCATCGTCTCGCCGGATTCGAGCACGATATGGCCGGCCTCGGCATCGATCTCCGTCACCTTGCTGTGCTCGTAGACGTTGGCTCCATTGGCACGCAGCCATTTGGCCAGCCCGGCCGCTATTTTGCGGCAATGCAGCGCGCCGCCCTCGGGCGAAAAATAGGCGTAGCGGAACGAGCCGGCCTCAAGGAACGGCCAGCGCTCTACGGCTGCCTCCGGTCCCAGCAATTCGAAAGGGAATTTTCCCTCTTCCAGGCCCTCGCGGTATTCCTCGGCCTCGTCGCCGGGCTCGCGCGAAACGCAGACGAAGCCCCGCGCGTCGAGGTGGTTCTCGCCGAGATCGGCCCACATCTCGTCCCAGGCCTCGTAGGCTTCGGTGATCAGCAGCCCATAGCCGGTTCCAGCGCGGTAGGCGCGGCGGATGATGCGGTGATGGTCGCCCGATGCCGCCAGCGGATTGGGGATCGGCCCCTGCTCGACAACCGACACGGCGTGGCCCGCCTTGACCAGCGACCACGCCGTGGACAGACCGGCGATACCCGCGCCGACAACGATCACATTCATCCGTTCAGACCTTCCGCAACCCTACTGCCTGGCTCAATGCATCGGGCTGTCGGACGCAACATACGGTCTGGAACCGGGCTGGCAAGCCGCGCTATGGGTCTGGCATGACCAAATCGACGCTCTCCTATCTGGCCTTTGATCCAGCCACTCGCCAGCTCAGACTCGACCCGCGCGAACCGGCTTTCTTCCTGAACCCTTACGAGGCCTACGGCTTCCTGCACGAAGCCTCGAATGCGTTTTTCTGGGAAGAGTTCGGCTTCTGGTGCTTTGGCGGCTTCGGCGACGTCAACCGGCTGTTGCGCGACCGCCGTTTCGGCCGCCAGAACCCGGCCGGCATCCCCGACAGCCGCGGTGTCGGACAAGACAGGACCCATCTCAAGGCATTCGACGGCATCGAAGCCAATTCTATGCTCGAGCTGGAGCCACCGGTCCATACGCGGCTGAGAACACTGGTCAACCGGGCTTTCGTCTCCCGTCAGGTCGAACGGTTACGGCCGCGCGTCGAGGCGCTCGCCAACGAATTGATCGATCGTTTCGAACCTGGCAAGGCCGTCGACCTCCTGCCGGCCTTCGCCTCCCCGCTGCCAATCACCATCATCGCCGAAATGCTTGGCGTGCCGGTGGAGATGGGGCCGCGACTGCTCGACTGGTCGCATCAAATGGTCGCCATGTATATCCACGGCCGCACCCGTGAGACCGAGGAGACGGCCAACCGTGCCGCGGGCGAATTTTCCGATTTCCTGCGCGGCTACGTGACCGAACGGCGCAAGAAGCCGGGCGATGACCTGCTGTCGCTGCTGATCTCGGCCCAGGAGGACGACCAGAAACTGTCAGAGGACGAGCTGGTCTCCTCGGCCATCCTGCTGCTCAACGCCGGCCACGAAGCAACCGTGCACCAGACCGGCAATGCCATCCACTCCATCCTGGCACAAGGCGGCGACCCGCGCCGCTTCTTTACCTCACCCGAACTGACGGCAGCAACGGTCGAGGAATGCCTGCGTTTCGATGCGCCGCTGCACATGTTCATGCGCTATGCCTATGAGGAAATCCAAATCGCGCCCGGCATCGTCGTGCGGCCGGGCCAGACGATCGGACTTCTGCTTAGCATGGCCAATCATGATCCGCATGCCTTCGCCGAACCGCAGACCTTCCGGCCGGAGCGCACCGACCAGAAGAATGTATCATTCGGCGCCGGCATCCATTTCTGCATCGGTGCGCCGCTGGCCCGCCTCGAACTGCAGGTTTCGCTGAGGACCTTGTTCGAGCGGCACCCGCAACTGCATCTCGCCGAACAGCCGCGCTTCCGCGACACATACCACTTCCATGGGCTGGAACGACTTGCCGTCCATTTTTAGCTAGCGAGTTGCCCGGAAATCCGATCGGATTCTCGATATGTGATCAAGCTTCAAAGCTTGATCACATACTCCTTGCGAGTCGTTTCAAGCACTTCCCAGCTTCCCTTGAAGCCCGGCCGCAGCACGAAGCTGTCACCGGCTTTGACGGTGCGCGCTTGGCCGCCCTCTTCGGCGATTACCGAAACACCTGAGAGAATGTGGCAGAACTCCCATTCTTCATAGACGATGCGCCACTTGCCCGGGGTCGATTCCCAGATGCCGGCATAGAGGCCGCCGTCGCGCTCCTCGACGTTCCAGGTGCGGAATTTCGGATCGCCCGAGATCAGGCGATCCGGCGCCGGCGCGCCGGATTCGGGTTCGACGCCTTTGGTGTCGACGGAAAGAAACGCGGTCATATCAGGTCAGACCTTGGCGAGCGCCTGTTCGAGGTCGGCGACGATGTCGGTGACATCCTCGATGCCGATGGACAGCCGCACCGTGTCGGGTCCGGCACCAGCCTTGACCTTCTGTTCGTCGGAAAGCTGGCGGTGCGTGGTCGATGCCGGGTGGATGACCAGCGACTTGGTGTCGCCGACATTGGCCAGGTGCGAGAACAGTTCGAGTGCCTCGACGAATTTGATGCCCGCCTCGTAGCCGCCCTTGAGGCCGAAGGTGAACACGGCGCCGGAGCCCAGCGGCGAATATTTCTTCTGCAGCGCGTTGTTCTTGTCGCTGGGCAGGCCGGGATAATTCACCCAGGCGACCTTGGGGTGGTTGGACAGCCAGCCGGCGACCGTGATCGCATTGTCGCAATGACGCTGCATGCGCAGCGGCAAGGTCTCGAGGCCGGTCAGGATAAGGAAGGCATTGAACGGCGAGATCGCCGGGCCGAGATCGCGCAGACCGAGCACGCGCGCGGCGATGGCAAAAGCGAAATTGCCGAAGGTCTCGTGCAGCACGAGGCCGCCATATTCGGGGCGCGGTTCCGACAGCATCGGGTATTTGCCCGACTTCGACCAGTCGAAGGTGCCGCCGTCGACAATGACGCCGCCGATCGAATTGCCGTGGCCGCCCATGAACTTGGTCAGCGAGTGGACGACGATGTCGGCGCCATGCTCGATCGGCCGGATCAGATAGGGCGAGGCCAGCGTGTTGTCGACGATCAGCGGCAGGCCGTGCTTGCGGGCGATGTCGCCGATCTTCTCGATATCGACGAAGGTGCCGCCCGGATTGGCCAGGCTCTCGATGAAGATCGCCTTCGTCCTGTCGTCGATCTGGCTCTCGAAGGTCGAGATGTCGTTGGTTTCGGCCCAGCGCACCTCCCAGCCATAATTCTTGAAGGCATGGCCGAACTGGTTGATCGAACCACCGTAAAGCTTGTTGGCGGCGACGAAATTGTCACCGGGCTGCATCAGATTGTGGAACACGATGACCTGCGCGGCATGGCCGGAAGCGACCGCAAGGGCGGCCGTGCCGCCCTCGAGGGCCGCGACGCGTTCTTCGAGCACTGCCTGGGTCGGGTTCATGATGCGGGTGTAGATGTTGCCGAAAGCTTTTAGCCCGAACAGCGAAGCGGCGTGGTCGGCGTCATCGAAAACAAAGGAGGTCGTCTGGTAGATCGGCGTGGCGCGCGCGCCGGTGGCCGGATCGGGCTTGGCGCCGGCATGGACGGCGAGCGTGTTGAAACCTGGCGAACGGGTCACTGAAACCTCCCTTTGAACTTCCTAAATTGGCCGCGCATTCTTGGCGAAGGCGACGTGCGAATGCAAAGAAGAAAATACCTTTCGGCGCCGATCCTTCGATCACACCGCAGGATAATGCGGCGTTCCGCGGAATAATTTTTTGCGCCTCTGCGCCGCGCCTATTTCTGGCGCACGCCGAAACTCTGAAAACCCTGGCGCATCAGCGGCTTCTTGGACGACAGCACGCCGGAATTGACGCCGGTCCAGCCGATCTCGCCGGAGAGCTTGCCATACTCGATCTTGGGGCAGCGGTTCATCACCACCTTGATGCCGGCCGCTTCGGCACGGGCGGCTGCCTCGTCATGGCGCACGGCAAGCTGCATCCAGATGACTTTCGGCAAGGGATCGAGTTGCAACACCTCGTCGACGATGCCGGGGACCGCCGCGGCATTGCGGAAAATATCGACCATGTCGATCGGCTCCGGTATGTCGGCCAGCCTGGCATAGGTCATTCGGCCGAGGATTTCCTTGCCGGCCTGGCCAGGATTGATCGGGAACACCGAAAACCCCTTGGCCAGCAGGTATTTCAGGACGAAATAGCTCGGCCTGACATCATTGGCCGACGCCCCGACCATGGCGATCGACTTCACCGAATTGAGGATGCCACCGATATAGGTGTTGTCGTAGCTATCGTGATTCATGTCTCGTCCTCATACAACGCCTCGGCGAGAAAACCATCGGGGTCATTGCTGAAATCGCGCAGCATGCGGAAGTGGTCCGTATCGCGAAAGTCGGCAAGCTCGAGCCCAAAGCGGCTGATGCGGAACAGCTGCGCGCCGGGACAGGCCATCAACAGCGGCGAATGGGTCGCCATGATCACCTGCGCGGTGCCCGATTGGTCCATGCGCCGCAGCATCTTCAGCAATTCGATCTGGCGCGTCGGCGAAAGCGCGCTCTCGGGCTCGTCGAGGATATAGATGCCTTGCCTGCGGCAGCGCTCCTCGAAGAAGCGGATGAAGCCTTCGCCATGCGACCAGGACAGGAAATCCGGCGGCGGTGGCTTGAACGGATCTTCCAGCGCTGCCTGGTCGAGGTAGCGGGCCACCGAGTAGAAGGATTCGGCGCGAAAGAACCAGCCGGCGGTGACTTTTGGCAACCAGTGGCCACGGAATGTGTTGGCCAGTGCGGCGCCACTCTCGTCGATGGCGCCGGAATGGTCGACCGGCCGGTAGCCCTTGCCGCCGCCCGCTTCGTCATAGCCGGCCAGCGCGCCGATCGCCTCGAGCAGCGTGGATTTACCGGTGCCGTTCTCGCCGACGATGATGGTGATGGGCGTGGTGAATTCGAGCTCGAACGCGTGGCCGCGAAACAGCGGCAGGTTCCACGGATACTTTTCCCAGTCCGTAACCCGCTCCCGGTCGAGCAAAATCCGTTTGAGGTACGGTGCCTTGAGCCGTGTCAGTTGCTTGCGGTAGGCCATCAATCAGGCAGCGAAATCGTGCCGTCGTCCGCGATCGGAAAGGCCGGGTTATGAGCCACCTCCCAAACATGCCCGTCGGCATCGGCGAAGTACCCATACCAGCCGCCCCAGAAGGCGCGGCCGGCCGGCTTGATGATGCGCCCGCCGGCCTTTTCCGCCTGCGCCAGCACTTCGTCGACCTCGGCATCGGAGCGGGTGTTGTAGGCGAGATAGACGGCCGAGGGCGCCTGGGCGAAGGTGATACCGGAGTCCTCCTCGGCGCTGGGGCGCGGGAACAGGCCGAGGATGGCGTCGCCCATCTGGAAGAAGGCGACACCGTCGGTGATCCCCGCGTGGCGCTTCAGACCCATCGCCTCGTAGAAGCGCACGGCACGATCCAGATCTTCGGTGGCGATGGTGATGATGGAAATGCGCGGTTCCATGATCCTATTCGTCCGTCCATTCCGGCTTGCGCTTGCCGATGAAAGCGCCGATGCCCTCTTCCGCGTCCCGCGCCAGCATGTTCTCGACCATGACGCGGCCGGTATAGGCATAGGCATCGGCCAAGCCCATCTCGGCCTGCGCGTAAAAAGCTTCCTTGCCGGTCTTGATCACCAAAGAGGATTTGGAAGAAATGGTTTGCGCGTATTTGGTGACAATCTGATTCAGGTACTCGCGCGGCACGACGCGGTTCACGAGGCCGAATTCCTTGGCGGTCGCGGCGTCGATCGTCTCGCCGGTCAAGAGCATCTCCATCGCCTGCTTGCGCGAGACGTTGCGCGACAGCGCAACCATCGGCGTCGAGCAGAACAGGCCGATGTTGACGCCCGGCGTGCAGAAGGTCGCCTCATGCGAGGCGATCGCCAGGTCGCAGCTGGCGACCAATTGCAGGCCGGCGGCTGTCGCCAGGCCGTCCACCTCGGCGATGACAGGCAAGGGATGGCGCACGATCGTCTGCATCAGCATGGCGCAAGCGGCAAAGGTCTCTTCGAAGAAGGCCTTGCCGCGATCGGCATCGGCACGCCGCGAGGTCATTTCCTTGAGGTCGTGGCCGGCGCAGAACACCTTGCCGGCCGCCGACAGCACAATAACGCGAACGGCCTTGTCCGCCTTGGCGTGTTCCAACTCCGCCACGAGCGCCGCCATCACCGAAAGCGACAGGGCATTGGCGGGCGGATTGGCGAGCGTCAGGCGCAGCACGCCCTTCTCCCGTCTTGTCGTGACCGGGCCCTCGTCGGCGGCAGCAGGCTTGATGGCAAGGATTTCGGCCATGGCTAAGATCTCCGCGATTCCGGTCGTGCAGGCAGAGTATCTAATATCGGATCGGGTTTCGTCCAACACCCATCGCTTGCGCCAGCATGATGTATATGTTGCCAGAAACACCCGGCTGCGCCCATACAGGCTTGGCGCAGAACGAGAGACCGAGATGCCCGCCCAGACCAACCTCAAGCCGGTGCTGACCGCAGCGCAGATCAATTTGTTGATGGAAACCGTCTTTCCCCAACTCAACGAGAGTGCCGCCGCCTACGAGGCGATCGACGTGTTTCCAGGCGGCTGCATCGTACGGCTCAATGCCGGTGAACGGCATTTGCGTCCCGGCGGCACGGTGTCCGGCCCTGCCCTGTTCACGCTGGCCGACATTGGCGGCTATGTCTGCGTGCTCAGCCATGCCGGGCCGGATGCGCTCTCGGTCACCACCAACCTCAACATCAACTTCGTGCGCAAGGCCGAAGCCGGGCCGATCGATGGCCATTGCCGTATCCTGAAGCTCGGCAAGAGCCTGATGGTGTTCGATATTGACATCGTTGCCGGCCCGGAAGGACACACGATCGCGCATGCCACGGGCACCTACTCGATCCCGCCGCAGAGCGCCGCCAATGTGGTAAAATAATACCTTTAATCCAACATGCTGTTTCTACAGCCTTTTCTGCGCTACAGGACTTTTCCGCTACCTTGACGCTGTTACTCCGCTCGCCTATAAGCCTTCGCGAAGCAGCGGCCCGCAAAGGCCGCCGTTTTGTTATTGGCTGATGACAAGCGTCTTTCGCCAATTTTGTTATTGGCTGATGACAAGCGTCTTTCGCCAATCCAAGCAACAAGAAACGCCTTCACTCCCGAAGGTCAGAACCGAGAGCAGAAAACATGACAACCTTTTCGCAGAAGCCTGCGGATGTGGTGAAGAAGTGGATCCTGATCGACGCCGAGGGTCTCGTCGTCGGCCGTCTCGCCACTGTCATCGCCAATCATCTTCGCGGCAAGCACAAGCCGACCTTCACCCCGCATGTCGACGACGGCGACAATGTCATCGTCATCAATGCCGACAAGGTGGTGTTCACCGGCAAGAAGTTCACCGACAAGGTCTATTACTGGCACACCGGCCACCCCGGCGGCATCAAGGAGCGCACCGCGCGTCAGCTGCTCGAGGGCCGTTTCCCCGAGCGTGTCGTCGAGAAGGCCGTTGAGCGCATGGTTCCGCGTGGCCCGCTCGGCCGCCGCCAGATGAAGAACCTGCGCGTCTATGCAGGTGCCGAGCATCCGCATGTCGCCCAGCAGCCAGAAGTCCTCGACGTGGCCAAGCTGAATTCCAAGAACAAGAAGGTCGCATAAGATGGCTGAGCTTTCCTCGCTCGCAGAACTGGGCGCCGCCACCGGCAACACCAACACGCAGGCCGCCGCCCCCGTCCACGTCCAGAAGCTCGACAAGTCGGGCCGCGCCTACGCCACCGGCAAGCGCAAGAACGCCATCGCGCGCGTCTGGGTGAAGCCGGGTTCCGGCAAGATCGTTGTCAACGACAAGGAATTCGCGACCTATTTCGCGCGTCCGGTCCTGCAGATGATCCTCAACCAGCCGATCATCGCGTCCAACCGCTCGGGCCAATACGACATCATCGCCACCGTCGTCGGCGGCGGACTTTCCGGCCAGGCCGGCGCGGTGCGTCACGGCATCTCGAAGGCGCTGACCTATTACGAGCCGGCGCTGCGCGCCGTGCTCAAGAAGGGCGGCTTCCTGACCCGCGACAGCCGCGTCGTCGAGCGCAAGAAGTACGGCAAGGCGAAGGCCCGCCGTTCCTTCCAGTTCTCGAAGCGCTAACCGTTTCGAATTTTCGGACAACCGAAAAGGCCGCCTCCGAGCGGCCTTTTTGCTTGGACGCGGCGGATCAATTGATGCTGGCGGTCGCGGCTGGCTCGATGCGTTCGCTCGTGCCGGCATAGGGCACCCGATAACCATTCGCCGCCAGCCAGCCGATCGCCGCTTTCGGCTCGTCGGTCTGGATGATGGTGGCGCCACGATCGGCCCAGAAGCCCCAGGCTTCGCGCGGCAGGCTGGCCTGGACCGCCAGTTCGTCGCCACGGCCGCCGGCGAGGAAACCGCCTGGTTTGTTGACGATGGCATAGGTGTCGGCCCAGATATGCCAGTCGCCCCTTACCGCCTCGGCGCGCATGCGCGTGCTGAACAGCGGCCCGCCGGTTTCGGTCAGCGTCTCGGCGCCCGCCCGCCAGTTGATCAGTTCGATCGCGCGCGGCGCGAAGACGTGGTCGACCGTCGAGGCGAAGCCCGCATCATGGACCGCGTCATCGGCGATGATCGGCATGAACTGGAAGCCACCGCCTGCGGCAGTCATGGCCGCCTTCACCGTGCTGATCCTGTTCTGGTCCCAAAGGTTTTCCTTGACGATGACTTGCTCGGCCATGCCGAGTTCGCGCGCTATCGCGATCATGCCCGGGAGGTCGCCGACTTCGAGCTTGTTGTCGAGATTGATGAGGATTCTGTCCCGTGTCGCCATCAGCATCTCGCGCAATGTCGAGACGGTCTCGTTGGTGACGGCATGGGTGCCCTCGATCACCAGCCGGCATCTCTTCAACTCGGCCAGCGTGTAGTTGATGACCTCGCCCTTGCAGGTGGTCGTGCGGTCGAGCCAGCTGTCATGCATGACGATGAACGCGCCGTCCTTCGAGCGCCGGATGTCGACCTCGACGATTTCAGCGCCGATCGCGATCGAGCTTTCCACGGCGGCAAGCGAATTCTCCGCATAGAGCGTCTTACCGGCCTGCATGCTGCCGGCGCGATGGGCGGCCACCATGACATGGTCGCGCCACTGGTTGGCATGTTCGAAGCGGTCGAGGATCTGCCTGGCGCGGGTTTCGCCGGCCAAGGCTTGACCCGAAGTGGCAGAGAGTGCCGTGGAAAGCAGAAGGCTCAGCCAGATCGTCCGCATCGAGAATCGCTCCTTGCCGGATCGAGCCGGGGATAAGCGACATCGGTGACATCCCGGTGAACGAAGCCGGCTAAAGCGCGTCGCGTCGAAACGCATTTAGGCGCCGCGCTTTACAGCATGTCGCGGCGAATCGGATTCGCCCGACCGCTGTAAGCTCCTGATTTTATGCATGTCGTCTTGCCCAAACCGAGCTCACTTTGGGCGACATGCATTAGCGGTTGGATGGCGATGCGGGTCAGACGCGCTTCGACAGCCGGCGGAACCAGGCCATCGCAGGCATTTCGACCAGGCGCCATGTCACCCACGACACGGCGATGGTGGCGGCGAACATGACGACGATCGCCACGGTCCCCGTCCAGCCGGCGCCAAAGCCGGTCGCGGGCTCGCCACGCAGTACGATGTCGCCAACCAGGCCGAGGCCGAGTTTGCGCTCGACCAGCCCGGCGACATTGATCAGGCGCGCCTGAACGAAGATGTGGACCATGTAGATCGAATAGGACAGCGCGCCGAGCGTCAGCATCAACGGCGTCCTCAGCAACGCGCTGATCCAGCCGCCTTCATGGGCGAAGAGAAACAGCGCCAAGGCGAACACCAGGGGCGCGGCGATGCCGGCGTCATTGTCGCCCGCCAGCGAGACAAAGAGAGCGATGACGACCACCATGACGATTTCGGCAACAGTCCAGCTCATCCTCGGGCCGTTTGCGGCCAGAACCTGTCGCGCTCCTGCAATGGAATCATGCTGAAACCAGGCCAGCAGGGCGCCCAGCGAGAAGCCGTAGAGGCAGCGGATGAAGCCGAAATCATAGGACACATCCATATGATGCGTGGAGAAGCCGAGCAGGAACAGCGGCGCGGTGACAGCGGCGGCGACCAACCATATCCAGGCGCGCGCGCCGGCGATGAAGAGCACGCCGGCAAACAGGAGATAGGCAAAGAACTCGGCCGAGATGCTCCAGCTCGGGGCGTTCCAGGTCAACCGATCCTCGAAGCCGACACCTTGCAGCAAAAGGAGATTGGCAGCCAAGCTCCTGAGGTCGAAGCCACCGGTGAAAGGAGCAGCACCCGTGCCATGCAGCTGCGGCAGCACGAGCCGCAGCAGCTCGAAGGCGGCAAAGGCGGCAATCATGACCAGATGCAGCGGATAGATGCGGCCGAAACGGACCAGCGCGAAGCGGCAGACCTCCTGAGTGCGGCCGAGCCGATCGGCATAGCTGGAGGCGATGACGAAGCCGGAAAGGACGAAGAAGAAGTCGACGAAGAGATAGGACGAACCGATAAAGTTGCTCTGCGAGATCGTCGAGGCGGTCGGGAAATGAAACAGCGCCACCAGCAACGCGCAGATGCCGCGCCACGAATCGAGAACCCGGAACCGATCGCCGGCGATCGTACCGGTGTGGGTCGACACCACGGCATCCGACGGATTAAGAAACGCGGTCTGCGTCATGATGATACAAGTCCTGTCTTGCCGTGGCACCCGGGCGGCGCGGTTTCGTCTCCCCAAGCCGTGACTGGCATCTTCCATGCCGGTTCTGTAGTTGTTGCACCCCGATGAAAACGAGGACCCGTAATGGCGACCAACACCATCGACCATGCCTTCACCGCCCGCTCCAAAACGGGTGGTGCCCTCGAGCCGACCTACTCCGGCGCGCTGTCTTTCATGCGGCGCAAATACACCAAGGACGTGAAGGGCGCGGATGCGGTGGTGTGGGGCATTCCCTTCGACGCCGCCGTCACCAACCGACCGGGCGCCCGGTTTGGGCCGCAGGCGATCCGCCGCGCCTCCGCGATCCTCGACAACGACCCGCAATACCCGTTCTCGCGCGATCTGTTCGAACACCTTGCCGTGGTCGATTATGGCGATTGCCTGCTCGATTCGGGCAACCATCAGAAGACGCCCGGCACGATCGAGCGCGAGGCGGCCAAGATCCTGAAATCGGGCGCCTTCCTGCTGACGCTCGGCGGCGACCATTTCGTCACCTGGCCGCTGCTCAAGGCGCACGCCGCCATCCACGGACCGCTGGCCTTGGTGCAGTTCGACGCCCATCAGGACACATGGCCCGATGACGGCAAGCGCATCGACCATGGTTCCTTCGTCGGCCGCGCGGTCAAGGAAGGCATCATCGATCCCGATCGCTCGATCCAGATCGGCATTCGCACCCATGCGCCCGACACATTCGGCATCAAGATTCTCCATGGCCATGAAATCGAGGAAATGCGCGCCTCCGACATCGCCTACGCGATCGTCGATCGCACCGGTGGCAAGAAGACCTATCTGACCTTCGACATCGACTGCCTGGATCCGGCCTATGCGCCGGGAACCGGCACGCCGGTTTCGGGCGGCCCGTCGTCGGCGAAGATCCTGTCGACGCTGCGCCAGCTGAACCAGGTCGATATTGTCGGGGCCGATGTCGTGGAGGTTGCGCCGGCCTACGATCACGCCGATATAACGGCGATCGCCGGTTCGATGGTGGCCATGCAATATCTCGGTCTGCTGGCCGAGCGAAAGGCCCGGCTCGAGGAGCTGAACAACGGCAACCACAATGGCGCCACGGTCAATCATGGCAACGGCATATAGTTTCGAGATATCAGGGAATTTGATCAGGCAATGAAACCGAAAATCTTCATCGATGGCGAGCACGGCACCACCGGCCTCCAGATCCGGGCGCTGCTTGCCGAGCGCGGCGATCTGGAGATCATTTCCATCCCGGTCGAGCGCCGCAAGGAAACGGCCGCCCGCGCCGAATTCCTCAACGCCGCCGATATCGCGATCCTATGCCTGCCCGACGATGCGGCCAAGGAAAGCGTCTCGCTGATCGCCAACGAAACCACCAAGGTCATCGATGCGTCGACCGCGCATCGCGTGGCCGAAGGCTGGGAATATGGCTTCGCCGAACTGGACAAGGAGCAGGCGAAAAAGATCGCCACGGCCAAGCGCGTCGCCAATCCCGGCTGCTGGCCGCAGGGGCCGATCGCAACGCTCAGGCCACTGGTCACCGCAGGCCTGCTGCCGGCCAGTTTCCCGATCGCGGTCAACGGCATTACGGGCTATTCGGGCGGTGGGCGCCCGATGATCGAGGATTATGTCGCCAAGGGCGAGGACGCTTCGGAATTCCTGCCCTATGGCCTGACCCTGCAGCACAAGCACGTGCCGGAATTGAAGGCCTATGCGACGCTGTCGCATGATCCGATCATGCAGCCGGCGGTGGGCAATTTCGCGCAAGGCATGATTACGGTGGTGCCGTTGCAGCTCGGTGGCCTCGACCGCGTGCCGACGGGTGCCGAACTTCACGCCGCCATTGCGGACCATTTCGCCGCGATCCAAGGCGGCGTGGTCGAGGTGGCGCCCTATACGCATCTGGAACGCGTGCCTGACATCGATCCGGAGATCTACAACGGCACCAACCGCATGAAGGTCTATGTCTTTGCCAACGACAGCAGAGCCCAGGCGCTGCTGCTGGCGGTCTACGACAATCTCGGCAAGGGCGCTTCGGGTGCGGCCGTCCAGAACATGGACCTGATGCTCGGTCTCTGATGGATGCACCAGCCTTTCCAGCGCGCTGGAAGGTCAGCGAACCGGAACTCATGGCCGAGACCTTTTCGAGCCGCATCTGGAAGGTGCGACTCGAGGACGGCGCACCGGCCATCGTGAAGGCACTGAAGCCGTTCGACGACGTTGCCGACGAGTTGCGCGGCGAGCATTTCCTTGCCTGGCGGCGCGGCGAAGGCGCGGTGCGGCTTCTCGGCCGCGACGGGCACTCCGTGCTGCTCGAATATGGCGGGAACACACTTCTGTCGCAGGTTCTCGACGAACAAGGCGACAACGCAGCGACCGCCATCGCGGCGGATGTGATGGCGACATTGTTTTCGCCATCCGATCATCCCTACCCGCCCGAGCTTCAGCCACTCAGGGAGCGGTTCGCCAGTCTTTTCAAGAAGGCCGCAACCGATCGCGGCATCGGCGATGACAGCCTCTATGTCGAGGCCGCGGCCATCGCGGATCGACTGCTGGCCAATCCGCATGAAATCAGGCCACTGCATGGCGACCTGCATCACGAGAACATCCTGCGGGGACCGCGCGGCTGGCTAGCGATCGATCCGAAGGGCGTGCTCGGCGATCCCGGCTTCGAGGCCGCCAACATGTTCTACAACCCGCTCGATCGCGATGCACTTTGCCTAGCCCCGGAGCGGATCGCGCATATGGCCGAAATCTTCGCCCGGACGCTGGGGCAATCACCGGCAGCGATACTGGACCATGCGCTCGCCTATGGCTGCCTGTCCGCGGCCTGGCACCATGAGGACGACAATGCCATCGAGGAGAACCGAGAACTGTCGATCGCGACGGCGATCCGGACGGTGCGGCTCACCTTCTGAGCGCAGTAGTCACATAGCGGTAGACGTAGCGAGGCATTCGACTGCAATGTAGACTGTTGCAGCTGCCAAGAGACCATAGAGAATCTATCTGCGTTTCATCGGTGGCCGTGTCGGCAGTGGGTAGGCGCCCTTGGTGCCGCGCCAATGCGCGGCGGCAAAGCCCAGCACGACGAGCGCGAAAGCCTGATGGGTCAGCGCCATGTGCAGTGGCACCTGCATCAGCAGCGTACCAATACCGATCGAAGCCTGCACCAGCACTAGAACGAACAACAGTGTCGCGCGTCGCGCATGCGTTGAGCCGGGCAGACGCAGACGCGTGGCGATCATGTGCCAGAGCGCGACGGCGAAGACCGTATAGGCGCCAAGCCGATGGATGAACTGCACCGTTTTCGGACTTTCGAAGAAATTGCGCCACGCCGGCTCGAGGACGAGCAGATCGCCGGGAATGATCCGGCCGTCCATCAGCGGCCAGGTGTTGTAGCTCATGCCGGCGTCGAGACCGGCAACCAGGCCGCCGAGATAGATCTGGACCAGCGCCAGAAGCACGATGAAACCAGCCAGCCGCTGCGTCGAGCGATCGGCCGCGGGCTCGGAATGCGGCGCAAGGCCACGCGCGACGACCATGGTCGCGGTAAAGATAAGTGCCGCCAGCGTGAGATGCGTCGCCAGCCTGTACTGGCTCACCGACACGCGGTCGACCAGGCCGGACGCCACCATCCACCAGCCGATGGCCCCCTGCAGGCCGCCGAGAAGCAGAATGCCGACCAGTTTCGGCCCAAGGCCGCGCTCGATGCGACGCGTCGCCCAGAAGACCAGCAGCGGCAAGGCAAAGACCAGGCCGACGCTGCGCGCCAGCAGGCGATGCGCCCATTCCCACCAGAAGATCGACTTGAACGCCTCGACGCTCATGCCCTTGTTGAGTTCGGCGTATTGCGGGATCTGTTGATAGCGCTGGAATTCCTCCTGCCACTCGGCGTCGTTGAGCGGCGGGACGACGCCATGGATCGGCTGCCATTCGGTGATCGAAAGGCCGGATTCGGTCAACCGCGTGGCGCCGCCAACCAGCACCAGCGCGAACAGCACCAGGAGCACGACATAGAGCCAGCCGCGCACGAGTGCCCGGTTGTGCAGGTCGCGGTCGCGGGCCTGATAAGGCGCGGCGGCGGTGATGGCGGCCATGGATATGTCCCGGCAGGTTGAATGTCGCGGATTGGTGAACCATCGCACTCCTGCTGGCAAGGCCGCGCAGCGCGGCACGCCGTCGCGCCCGGTGTCGTGGGTTGCGCGTGCCTTGCGTTGGGCCTAAGCGGTAGCCATCAACGAGGCCAAGACATGCCCATTCGCCTGAAAAAACTGATCGGAATGTTCCTGCTGTTGGCGCTGGTCATCATCTACGCGCTGGTCGCCTCGATCTTCGCCGTCGCCCGCCTGTCGGAATCGGGCGCACTGGTGCAATTCCTGTTCTTCCTCGTCAGCGGCCTGCTCTGGGTGCTGCCGGCAATGGGCATCATCAAATGGCTGATGCTGGAGCCGCGGACTAAGCGCTGAAGCCCTGCCCAGTCATGCCTTACGTCAGACTGTAACAAGCATCTTGCCGGCATTGGCGAGCGGGGTCGTCACGCCCGACAGCATGGTGCGGATGTGGGCGAGGCTCTGGTAGCGGCCATTGACCGAAATGCGCGGCAAGGCATGCAGGAAGCCGGCATGTTCGGCGCGCAGCACGCCGTGGCGGGTGGTCACGGCGGAGGCATAGCAGGCGTCGCGCGCAAAGCCCACTTCGCGGCAGCCGACGGCGCTCGCATAGCCATAGGGATAGGCGAAATGGCGCGGCTCCTCGCCAAGTCCGGTCCGCAGCATGTCCTTGACGGCGCCGATCTCGCGCCGCGCATCGGCCTCGGAAAGCCGCTTCAGATTGCTGTGGCTGATCGTGTGGGCGCCTATCGTCACCAGAGGGTGCGCGGCGACGGCGCGGATCTCATCCCAGTTCATCAGCGTGCGCAGGCGCGGGGCGTCGGCGTCGACACCATGCGACGCGGCGAGACCGCGCAGCACGGTCCGCAGGTCTTCCTCGCGGACCTCGGTGGTGAAATAGGCATGCAAGCGGGCAATGGCCTGATGTTTCCTGGCGGGGGTCCCGCAATCGATCACCGCAGGGCCGTTCGATGTGGCCAAAGTCAGGCGGTCGCATGCATTGACGATATCCTCCACCACATCCCACCAAAGGTGGGCGGAGCCATCGATCAGCCCGGGCGCCACATAGATGGTGAGCGGCGTGCCATGCTTTTCCAGCACCGGCAGGGCCTCGGTCATGTTGTCGCGATAGGCATCGTCGGCGGTGATGGTGGCGAACCGGCCGCCCTTGCCGCCTGCCTCGATACGCTCCACCGCTTCATCCATCGAAACGAAGGCATAGCCGCCCGCTTTCATGTCGGCGATCACGGCATCGAGGAAACTGGGCGCGATGTTGAGGTGCCGGTTGACGCTGTCGGGCTTTTCGGGCGTCGCCGTCACGCGATGCAGCATCAGGATGGCGCCGATGCCGCCGACAAACGGCCTGGCCAGCGGTGCGAGGCCGGTATAACGGGCGACGTTGAGCGCCAGTTTCCGGATTGCCTCCCCACCGTCGATCATTCATTCACCTTTTGCGCCTAGGCTAACCAAGCACGGAATACGCCCGAGCGCCCCCCCAAATCGGGATCAATACGCCTTAAGGATTGAGGTATGGTTGACGCAACCGCGTCATTTGACGGCAAGCGGCTCGCGGCGAGCCAGGCCACGCCACGCACACTACCCAGAAATGCCGCGGGGCCGTCGGTTTCCATTGCCGCCGCCGAGGGGCTCGCGGCATATGCGACGTTCTGTCGTTCGGCGCTCTGTGCTCCAGCGCAAAGTGCGGCATGGGTGTTGAACTGGGCCGCCAAGGTCAGGCCCGACCTGCTCATTGCCACGCTGGAACTGGAGGGCAAGCCGGCCTTCGCATTGGCGTTGGAGGTGGTCAAGCGCGGCCCGTTGCGGGTCGCCCAGTTCATGGGCGGCCGCCACGCCAATGGCAATTTCTGCGCCGCCGAACCGCAATGGCTGGCCAGCGGCGACCTCACAGCCATCCAGTCGATGCTCGCGGCGATCGCCAGATTCCGGCCCGATATCGATCTCATCGCGCTGGAAAGATTGCTGCCCGATCTCGACGGCACCGCCAATCCGCTGGCATCGCTCGATCACTTCGCCAGCCCCAATCTTTCGCTGGCCGTCGACCTCAGCGGCGGATTCGATGCGCTGCTGCTGCGCGCCAGCGGCAAGCGCAAACGCAAGAAGCATCGTTCGCAGACGCGCAAGTTCGAGGCTGTCGGTAGCTACCGGCGCATCGAGGCGAGCAGCGACGGCGACGTGGAGAGGCTGCTCGACGCGTTCTTCGATATGAAGGAACAGCGCTTCCGCAAGATGGGCATCGCCAACGTCTTCGGTGACGACCGGACACGCGCCTTCTTCCGCGGGCTGTTCAAGCAAGCACTTGCCGAGGACAAGCCTTGCTTCGTGCTGCACGGGCTGGAAGTCGCCGGCAAGCTGCGCGCCGTCACTGGAGCGAGCCGCTCGGGCAGGCGGCTGATCTGCGAGTTCGGAGCGATCGCCGAGGATGATCTTGCCCACACCAGCCCGGGCGACTTCCTGTTCTTCGACAACATCCAGGATGCCTGCCGGAGCGGGTTCGCGGTTTATGATTTCTCCGTCGGAGACGAGCCTTACAAACGGTTATGGTGCGATATCGAAACCCGGCATTTCGACGTCCTCGTCCCGCTGACGCTCAAGGGCCGTGCGCTGGGACAGGCGCTTCGCCAGGGCGCGCGGCTGAAGGCCTTTGTCAAGAGCAGCCCGACAATCTGGAAGCTCACCAAGCTGCTGCGCCGCAAGGCCGTTGGACAGACAGCGCCCGTGCCCACCGAAGACGAAAACTAGCCCCAATACGCCAACAGGATATTCGATGTGACGACGCTGGAACTCGAATAGACCTGATGGGCCTCTGAACAGCTGTTATCTCAAGCAGCCGAACGCCGCCCCGGCACCGGATTGCCTGGCGGCTCGTGGCCGAGCGGCGTCACCAGTGTCAGGTCGGGATAGCCGCTCTCGATCAGCTTGACCGCGGCCTGCGTCACCTCGTCGTCGGCCTCCAGCATGGACAAGAACACCTCGGTGGCCTCGCCGCCCAAACGGCTGATGCCTTGTGCATCGGCCGGCCCGCACTCGACCACCACCAGATCGTAGGCTGTTGTCAACGACTGCATGATGATCGGCAGCCGATCGGCGGCACGCATGGCACGGACGGGATCGGCCGTGCCGACGGGGATGACATGGCAGTCGGAATAGAGGTCGCCATGGATCACGTCGCTGAACTGCGCCTGCGACGCCAGCAGATTGGTGATGCCCGGGAAAAGCCCGCTGTCCAGCATCGGGCGCGAGGCAGCCCCTGAGGCAGTGAGGTCGAGCAGCAGGACGCGCAGTCCGGCGTCGGAAACCTCGCGCGCCACCAGGATCGCCGACGCCGCCGCTTCATCGCCCTCGGGGGAAACGAATATGGCGCGCGCGGCCCCGCTGGCGATCAGCTTCTCGGCTGCCTTCTCGACGTCGATCTCGCCGAGCACGGAGCGCGGCCGCCGAACCTCCACGGGTTCCGGCTCAGCCATGGGCTCAGGCTCTGCCACGGGTCCAGATTTGGTCAAGGATTCGGATTTGGCCAACGGTTCAGGCTCGGCGATAGGCTCCGCTTTGGCGACGGGCTCGAACTCGGCGGCAGACCGCGGCTGCGCCGGAGTTTCCATGACCGTTTCGGGCCATGATACGTCGGCGGTGCGAGTGGCGCGCTCAGTGGCGACAGCCGGTTCGAGGCGGGTGGACGGCTCCTGATAGGCGGCCGGCGGCATCGTCACCTCGTCGATCGGCTCAAATCGCGCGCCCCTGGCCGGGCGCATGGCACGGCCCGAGAAAAGCTCCCGCAGCAGCGTGAACACGGCCGCCAGCAGAAGGGAAGCCGCGGCGGCAGCACCGACGATCGGCCCGACCTTGGGGAAGTATGGCTCTGCGGGGACCGAAGCCGGTGAGGCGATGCGGGCGTCGACCGGGATATAGTTGCGATCCTGACGCGACGCCGCCTCGCGATAATTGGTCAGGTAGAGTTCGAGCTGCTGGCGCTTGGCGGCGGCATCGCGCTGCAGCGCGTCGAGACCGACCTGCTGCTCACCGGCCTGCGCCGAAGCAGCCTTGAGTGTGTTGACGTCGGCGACGAGCTGGCTTTCGCGCGCCTTGGCGGCATCGGCCTGCATCGCCAGGCCCTTCATGATCTTCTGGGCTTCGCTGCGGATCTGCGCGTCGAGATCGGTCAGTTGCGATTTGGCCGCGCGAACACGCGGATGATTGTCAAGCAGCGTCGTCGACAGATCGGCGATGTTGGCGCGCAGCTCGACCTGGCGCTCCCGCAAGCGCTGGATCAGATCGGAAGACAGCACTTCCGGCAGCGAATCCAGCGATCCGCCGTTCTGCAGCGCCTTGCGCACGCTCTCGGCCGTGCCTTCGGCCGCGGCCCGGTTGGCCCGCACCCGCGACAACTCGGTCGACAGCTCGGCCAATTGCTGGGTGGCCAGGGTGGAATTGTTGCCGCCCATCAGGAGGTCGGACTGCGAGCGGTAAGCCGCGACCTTGGCTTCGGCATCCCTGACCTGCTTGGACAGGTCGGCGATCTCGGGCGCCAGGAAGTCGGCGGCGGCGGTGTTCGATTCGCTCTTGGCCGCGCCCTGCCCCGCAATGTACGCGGCGGCAATGGCATCGGGGATGGCGGCCGCGAGCTTCGGATCTTCCGAGGAGAACTCGATGGCAATGATGCGAGTCTTTTCAACGCCGTAGACGTTGAGCTTCTCGCGCATCTTCTTCAGGACACGTTCATCGGCCGGAACATCCATCGGGTCGTTCTTCAGGCCAAGCAGGATCAGCACGCGACTCAGCGACGACATGTTGATCGTCTCGTCAAACTCGGGCAGTCGCGACAGGCCGAGCTTCTGCGCGACCTGCTTGAGGATCTCGTTGGACGAAATTATCTGGACCTGGGTAGCAACGCCCTGCTCGTCGAGGATCGGCTTGTCGCTGTCTGGATTGCTGCTGGCGGGCCGCGTGTAGACCGATTCTCGCGGGGCGATCTCCACCTGCGTCTGGGCCTTGTAATGGCGGGTCGCGAACGATGCAGCCACGAAGGCAAGCCCAGTCACCACCAGAACGAAGACCAGAATCCGCAGCCAGTTGCGTCCCAGGCTGGCGAAGAGCTGCCTAAGATCAACGTCGACGTCTGCGGCCGCGGATTGAACGGACATGCATCCCTACTCCGAAACTGGATCAGCATGCACCGTAAACAACTATGGTAACCCAGCCGTTAAGACCACGGTAAGCTTCCGTTAGGATTTTGCCGGGGCCGACAAAAAATCGATAAAATAGCAAAACCTTGCCTGCTAAAACGCTATTGGCGCGCTCCTTTACCGGCCATTAACCCTAACAGGATGATAACGGACCCGATCCCAGATGTTTGCTGCGACATCGCAGCGGCCAGTCGAAGGTACCTGTCCGGTCATGAAAAGCACTGCTTCCCTGTTTCGCGCACTGCTTGCCGTTTCGATGCTCGCCGGCTGTTCCAGCTACCGGCCGACGCCGGCCGCCTTCCACGAGGTCCTCGAACAGCCCTATCGCCTCGGCGCAGGCGACCGGGTCCGCGTCACTGTGTTCGAACAGGAGGGCCTGACCAACAGCTATAGCGTCGACCAGTCCGGTTATATCTCCTTCCCGCTCGTCGGCGCCATACCGGCACGGGGCCATACCGCGCAGCAGATGGAAAAGGAGATCGCCGACAAATTGCGGCAGGGCTATCTGCGCGACCCCGACGTCTCGGTCGAGATCGATCGTTACCGGCCGATCTTCGTCATGGGCGAAGTGGGCGCCGCCGGCCAGTATTCCTACGTGCCCGGCCTGACGGTGCAGAAGGCCATCGCCATTGCCGGGGGCTTCACGCCACGCGCCAACCAGGAGAGCGTCGACATCACCCGCGATATCAACGGCAAGGTGATAACTGGCCGTGTGGTCACCTCCGATCCCCTGCTGCCGGGAGATACCGTCTACGTCCGCGAACGTCTGTTCTGACAGACACCTCGTGGCGGACAAGCTCAGGATCGTCCACTGCTTTCGCTCACCCGTGGGAGGAATTTTCCGGCACGTGCGCGACCTGGCGGAAGCGCAGGTCGCCGCCGGCCACATGGTCGGCATCGTCTGCGACTCGACCACCGGCGGTGAATTCGAGGAGCATCTTTTCGGGCAGATGAAGGACATGCTGGCGCTCGGCGTTCATCGTACGCCAATGCAGCGTCACGTCGGCCCGGGCGACCTCGCCTCGGCCCGGCGCACCTACAGGATCATCAAGGAATTGCGGCCGGACGTGCTGCACGGACATGGCGCCAAGGGTGGCGCCTATGCCCGTCTGTTCGGCTCATTGTTGCGGGTATCAAGGTCTCGCGTAGCCCGCCTCTATTCGCCGCATGGCGGCTCTCTCCACTATGACGAGAACACAGCCACCGGAAAGCTGTTCTTCGCGCTCGAGTATCTCATGGCGCGCTTCACCGATTGCCTGCTGTTCGTCTCCGACTACGAGCGGCGGACCTACCGCAGGAAGGTGGGTGAACCGCCGATCCCGAACACGCTGGTCTACAATGGACTTCGCACCACCGAATTCGAGCCGGTAGCCGCCAGGGCCGATGCGGCTGATTTGCTCTATATTGGCATGATGCGGGACCTCAAGGGCCCGGATATCTTCATCGATGCCCTGGCCGCCGCCGCTCCCCGGCTCGGCCGCGCACCGAGTGCGGTGATGGTCGGCGACGGCGACGACCTGCCCCGCTACCGCGCGCAGGTGAAACGCCTCGGGCTTGAAGACAATGTCCGTTTCCTGCCGCCAATGCCGGCCCGGGAGGCCTTTGTGCTGGGGGCGCTCGTCGTCGTTCCTTCGCGCGCGGAAGCCATGCCCTATACCGTGCTGGAGGCACTTGCCGCGGCAAGACCTGTTATCGCGACCTCGGTCGGCGGCATACCGGAGATTTTCGGTTCAAGCTCCCCCGCCCTGATTCGCCCGGATCCGGCCGAGCTCGCCGACAAAATGAGCCAGGCGCTGGGCGACCTTGCCACCTATCGCCGATTGATGCCTGACGAATCCACGCTCAGGGCGCGCTTCGGCGCCGACGTCATGGCCGCCGAAATCGAGAAGGCCTACTTCGCCGCGCTCGAAAGTTAGCTCGGGCCCGTCCAAAGCCACAGGTTGTTTCAAGGGTTTCTTAGCTCTCTTTTGCTAATCACCCTGGGAAGCTTGCGGACTGTTCCATGAACGAGATCGACCCCGCGCACCGCTTTTCATCAGAAGCGGTGCGTCACTTCGACGGGCCTGCCGATGGCGACAAGCCCGGCGGCATGAACGACGTTGCCCGGCAGGTCGCGTCGCAATACCGGCGCGATACGATGTCGCCGATCATGGTCAGCGGCGTGCTGCGCATGGTCGAATTCGCGGTGCTGTTCGTCTCGGGGCTCGGCGTCTATTTCTACTATGTCGGATTCTTCAATTATCTCGCCTGGCAATATCCGCTGACGATCGCCGCCGCATCGTTCCTCGCCGTGGTGCTGCTCGATGTCACCGACTGCTACCAGGTGGTGTCCCTGATGCGGCCGCTCGCCAATTTTGGGCGCATCCTGCTGGTCTGGGCCGGCACCTTCGCGCTGATGGCGCTGACGGCATTCGCCATGAAGATGTCGCAAGACTATTCGCGCCTGCTGTTCGGCACCTGGTTCGTCGTCGCCTTCATCTGCCTCTACGGTCTCAGGCTGGTGATGTCGAGGCTGATCCGGCGCTGGGCGCGCGATGGCAGCATGGAACGGCGCGCCGTCATCGTCGGCGGCGGCAAGGCGGCGGAAGTGCTCATCCGCTCGGTGGAAAAGCAGCCTTACAACGACATCCGCATCTGCGGCATCTTCGACGATCGCAACGACAAGCGTTCGCCATCCCTCGTCGCCGGTTATCCCAAGCTCGGCACGATTTCGGAACTGATCGAATTCGCCCGCATTGCCCGCATCGACATGCTGATCGTGTCGTTGCCGCTGACCGCCGAATCGCGCGTGCTGCAATTGCTGAAGAAACTGTGGGTGCTGCCGGTCGACATCCGGCTGTCGGCGCATTCCAACGCGCTGCAATTCCGTCCGCGCGCCTACTCCTACATCGGTTCAGTACCGATGCTCGACATCTTCGACAAGCCGATCAACGATTGGGATTCGGTCGCCAAGCGCGCCTTCGACATCATCTTCAGCCTCATCGGCATCGTCGTGTTCTCGCCTGTGATGCTGGCCGCCGCGATCGCCATCAAGCTCGACAGCAAGGGACCGGTGCTGTTCAAGCAGAAGCGGCATGGCTTCAACAACGAGATCATCGAGGTCTACAAGTTCCGCTCCATGTACACCGACCGGTCGGATCCGACCGCCAAGCAGACGGTGACCAAGAACGATCCGCGCGTCACCCGTGTCGGCCGCTTCATCCGCAAGACCTCTATCGACGAACTGCCGCAGTTCTTCAACTCGCTGCTGGGCTCACTGTCGCTCATCGGTCCGCGTCCGCACGCCATTGCCGCGCAGTCGCACAACCTGCTCTACAACGAGGTGGTCGACGGCTATTTCGCGCGCCACAAGGTCAAGCCCGGGGTCACCGGCTGGGCGCAGATCAATGGCTGGCGCGGCGAGATGGACACCAATGAAAAGATCCGCATGCGGACGGAATACGACCTCTACTACATCGAGAACTGGTCGCTGCTTTTCGACCTGCGGATCCTGTTCCTGACGCCGGTCCGGCTCTTGAACACGGAAAACGCCTATTGAGCGCGATCAGCCATGATCTGCCGCGCGCGGCGGTCAACGCCAAGCTGATCACGCTGATCTCCTCGAGCGCGGTCGTGCTCGGCATTCTTCTGTCCGGCTTCGTCATCAGCGAGCCGGCGCCTTACGAAATCTACATGGCCGCGCTGATCGCCATCTGGGCGCTGTTCGGCCTGAGGATATCGCGCGCGGCCATGCCGCTTCTGGTGCTGCTGGTGACGATGAACATCGGCGGCATGATTTCCATGACGCAGATGGCGGATCTCGCCAACACCCCGCTTTATCTTGCCGTGTCGCTGTTTCTCGCTTTCAGCGCGGTGTTTTTCGCATCGGTTACGGCCACGCAGCCGAACCTCTACCGGCTGATCTTCAATGCCTATGTCGTTTCAGCGGTGGCGACGTCGCTGCTTGGCATAGCGGGCTATTTCCACGCCTTCCCCGGTGCCGAAATTTTCACCAAATACGACCGCGCCGCCGGCGCCTTCCAGGACCCGAATGTGTTCGGGCCGTTCCTGGTGCTGCCCGGCATCTATCTGCTTTATTTGCTGCTGACGGGCCCAGTCACGCGTATGCCGCTGCTGGCTGTGCCGCTGCTGATCATCAGCGCCGGCATTTTCTTCTCCTTCTCGCGTGGTGCCTGGGGCATGTTCGCGGTCTCGGCCATCCTGCTCACCGGCTGCCTGTTCCTGCAGAGCGCCAGCGGCATGTTCCGGCTCCGGGTGGTGATCATGACGATCGCCGCGCTGTCGCTGCTGGCCATCGCAATCATCATCATCTTGCAACTGCCCGGTGTGTCGGAGATGTTCTCCAGCCGCGCGCATCTGGAACAGAGCTACGACACCGCACGCCTGGGCCGCTTCGCCCGCTACACGCTCGGTTTTCAGATGGCGATGGAGCACCCATTCGGCATCGGGCCGCTGGTCTTCGGCACGATCTTCGGCGAGGACACACACGACATCTGGCTGAAGATGCTGATGGACTATGGCTGGCTCGGCTTCGTCTCGTTCCTGACGCTGGTCATCTGGACGATCTCAGCCGGATTCCGCATCCTGCTGCGCGACCGGCCGTGGCAGCCTTACCTCCTATGCGCCTACGTCGCCTTCATCGGCAATGTCGGGCTCGGCACCTTCATCGACATCGACCACTGGCGCCATATGTATCTGCTGCTCGGCTTGATCTGGGGCGCCATAGCGCTCGAATACCGCCATCAGCGGCTATTGCGGCCGGTATTGCCGGGTCCACCAGCCATCACATCCGCACCGGCACGATTAACGCCGAATTTCGGTTGACCCGAGCCGGGTTATCACGATACATCGCGACCGGTCCGGAGTGTAGCGCAGCCCGGTAGCGCACTTGACTGGGGGTCAAGGGGTCGTCGGTTCGAATCCGGCCACTCCGACCATTTTATGCAGGACTTGTCCCCAAAAGTCCGCCCTGCCGCATCACCCAATTTTCGAATCGCCTGTTCCTTTGCCCGCCGGCTCTGGATTGGATCCGGCGCTACGCTTGGCACACATCGACCCACTCGGCACCGGTAAGATCGGCCATGCGCTGTGGTACAATCCGGACAGCGGCATTGGTGGCGCCGGCGGCGGGGACGACTTCGTCGAATTGGCGCAGCGAGACGTCGCAATAAACCGGCAGCGGCGACGGCAGGCCGAACGGGCAGACGCCGCCGACCGGATGGCTCGTGGCAGCGACAACCTCTTGCGCGTCCAGCATGCGCGGCTTGCCGCCGAACTGGTCCTTAAACTTGCGGTTGTCGAGCCTGGCGATGCCGCTGGTCACGACCAGCATGGTGCGCTCGCCGACGCGAAGACAGATCGTCTTGGCGATCTGCGCCGGCAACACACCATGCGCCTCCGCCGCCAGCGCCACCGTCGCCGAACTTGATTGCGTGACGACGACCTCGATATCAGGCGCGCGAGCCGCGAAGAAGGCACCGACGGAATCCAGGCTCATGTCGAAAAACTCACGGTTCAGACCCGCTGCACGGCGGATGCGATTGGCGCGGATGGGTGCCGCGCATATGGACACGTGCAATCTGCAAACCGGCAAGTTCTGCAAATCGGCAAGCCCGGCCTGCAGGCGAACGCCATGGCATCCACAAGAAGCCCGCCAAGCGGACCTTGGCGGGTTTCTCGCGCATGCCTGGCGCCGATTCTATGCCTGAGGCCGGCCTTGTGCGGCCAGCGTCGGTACGGCGGAAGCAATAGGAGCTTCCTGCGGCAGACGAAGCGCGGACGCAATACGACGCAGCTTCGCCGGGTCGGCCGCCCGGCCGCTCTCGATATCCTCGATTTCTTCGACCGAGAGGCCGCAGGTCAGCGAAAGCGCTTCGAGGCTGTACCCGCGCGTTTCCCGCATTGCCCTGAGGGCGTTGTAGTCCGGTCCGATCTCGTTGGCTAATGGTTCGGAGGGGGCGTGGCTTTTTGCATTGTTGGGCATTGGCAACTCCGTTGGCTGAAAGCGTTTGATCAAAATGGGATGTTGCCTGAGACGAGCAGGAAGATGCCCTCTCGCCAGCGATTTGCCAAGCGCCAATCTGGCCGTCACGGCATCGTGACCCGGATGCCCATGGGGCTGCCACGCCCTGTCCCGATCAAGTTGTTTTGAACGCGCGAGCGGGTTTTGCCCGGCAGTTTCGCCCCACCCGTTCGTTATCTCGACGTCGCTGGCGTGAAACCATTCCTTCCGGCCAGCCTTTCCCAAAAGGATACTCCAATGAACCTCAAGACACCTCTCCTCGTGCTCGGCACCATTTCCATGCTTTCCGGCATCGGTGTAGCCAGCGCGCACGCGGCGGACACATTGCGCGTGCGCGGCACGGTGGTCAGTTTCGAGCCGTCGCTGCTGACCGTGAAAACCCGTCAAGGCGATACGGCCGCGATCAAGCTGAAAGACGGCTGGAAGCTTTCAGGCGTCGCCAACGCATCGGTAAAAGACATTAAGCAGGGCGATTTCGTCGGCATCGCCTCCGTCTCCAAGGCTGACGGCGGCAGCGGCGCGCTGGAAGTGGTGGTCTTTCCAGCGGCCTTGAAAGGCACTGGAGAGGGTGATCGCCCTTGGGACCTGGAGCCGAACAGCCGCATGACCAACGGGACCGTCGCGGACGTCACCGACATAAACGGGCGTGCCGTGACGCTGACCTATGACAATGGGCAGACGAAGAATATCTCGATCCCCGACGGAACGCCTGTCGTGACGTTCGCGCCGGCCGCCCCGACCGATCTCAAACCAAGTGCGACGGTCTTCGTTACCGCTCAGCGCGAGGCGGACGGCACGCTGAGTTCCAGCCGCGTCGTGGTCGGAAACAATGGTGTGATCCCGCCCATGTAAGCCAAAGCAGCCGGCTTCGGCCCTGGCGATCATGGGGCAGGAAGCCGGTTCCTGGGAAACAGTTCAGAAACAAGATTCTACAATCGGGAAATACTGACGAAAAAATTCAGGAGCGTAATTCCGTTCGCGGCGGTCGGGATATCGGCCCGATCGATACCTGCTTGCGAAAAAGGAAACGATCCAATGAAGAAATCCCTCCTCTCGGCCCTCGGGCTTGCAGCTGCAATGGCTTTCGCGGTGCCGGTGGTCGGCGCGACAAGCGCGGACGCGGCCTCAATGGCAAAGCATCATCACCATCGTCACCACCATCATCACCGTCACCATCATCGCCACCACCATCATCACATGAAGAAGATGGGCAACAAGGCCTAAGCACCGCAACGAGAAGACCAGCCCTGGCTTCTTGTCCAAGGCTGGTTTTCTCCTGGTCACAATGCCAGGCCGGGACTACTAGACAAACCCGGCGATCGCCGCGGAAATCGAGCGGCTGTGGCGGATCGATCGATCCGCCTTTCTGCACCGGCAGCACAGCGGTGCCGTGCGCCTCTATGCCGACGCGCTTCGGCCAGATTCCGGAGCGGTATCGCAACCGCTGACGTCAATGGGAATAGCGGCCGCGCCCGGAGGGCGAGCCGCCATTTTCTCTCTGGAAATTCTTGGGTAGCAGTCAGCGCCGGCTGAACAGCAGGCTGGCGACCAGACCGAGTACGACAAGGCCGACCGCTGCGGCCGCCGCCGGATGTTCGCGTGCCGATTTCTCGATCACCCTGCCCTGTTTGCGGATTGCCGGCATGGCATCGCGCAGACGCTCCGCAAGATCCGAATACGTATCAAGAGCAGCATCACGGCCGTCGTCATAGTAAGCGCCACCCCGCTTCGACACTGCCTTGCGCAACGCGGCGAGTTCCCTCGAGAGAGCCGCGACCTGCTTTTCGAGGTCGATGTCCGAAAGGGTCGAAAATGATGCCATCATGCGTTTCCTTGTCTTGCAGAAGGAAACGTAACGCCTCACCCCAAAGCGAGTTCCAGTTTCGAGGCTTTAAAGCGCTTCGCGGCGGTCAGCGCACCTGGTCGAGCAGGCGCTTGCATTCCAGGAGGTCAAAAAGCGCTTCCTGCAGCAGCGCGCGGTTGTCACGCGAGAGCTTCGACGCGTCCGGCGCAACCGGACCTTCCTCGTCGCCCTTGCCCAGGCCGAAAAAGCGGCGGCTGGGCTTGACCCTTGGCTGGCCAACCAGTTCGTCATCTCCGCCGCGCGGTTGGGCTGCCGGCGTCAGCGGCACCTGATCGGCCTGCTTGCGCTGCGAGATCGCCTCGACGGCGGCCATGTCGCCATTGCCGATGGCGACCAGAAAATGATTGCCGTTTTCCCGCAGCAGCTTTTGCACGCCCTTGATGGTGTAGCCCTGGTCATAGAGCATATGGCGGATGCCCTTGATCAGTTCGACATCCTGCGGCCGGTAGTAGCGGCGGCCGCCGCCACGCTTCATCGGCTTGATCTGGTTGAAGCGCGTCTCCCAGAAACGCAGCACATGCTGTGGCAGGTCGAGATCTTCAGCGACCTCGCTGATGGTGCGGAAGGCGTCAGGGCTCTTGTCCATGGGCGAAATCCTCACGCTGGCGTGTAGCCCGGAACGGTGCTCCGACGAGATCCCGCTCAACAATGAGAAGAGCTAGTTCCGCAGGTGCGGAATCGATCATAAGCCAGAACACCCATCCGGCCATGCTGCCGAATCGGGCCTTATTTCAGCGGTTTGTGAAGCAATATTCAAGTCCGCCGTTGTCGCGGAGCCGGTTTTCAACCGTGCAATGGAGGCTATTTGCCGCCCTTGGCCTTGCTGTTCTGGTGGGAACGCAGGATGCGGTTCTTCAGGACGTTGGACGATTTGAAGGTCATCACCCGGCGCGGCAGGATCGGTACTTCCTCCCCGGTCTTGGGATTGCGCCCGATCCGCTCATTCTTGGAGCGGACATGAAATGTCGCGAAGGACGACAGCTTCACCGTCTCGCCGCGCACGATCGCTTCGCAGATTTCATCCAGCACCGCCTCGACGAGTTCGGCGGATTCAGTGCGCGACAGACCGACCTTTCGGTAGACGGCCTCGGCAAGGTCGGCGCGCGTAAGTGTCTTTCCCCCCATGCGACCGTCCCATCAGCTCAAACATAAAATCGGCACAACAACGGCAGAGCCTAAGTAATTGATCCGGCAAGGTCAAGGACCGAAACCGGACCGTTCTGCACTTACCAGCGAACCAGAACGGCGCCCCAGGTGAAGCCGCCGCCCATCGCCTCCAGGAGCACCAGATCTCCCTTCTTGATGCGGCCGTCGGCGACGGCCACCGACAGCGCCAGCGGTACGGAAGCAGCCGAGGTGTTACCGTGCAAATCGACGGTCACCACCACTTTTTGCTCTGCTATCCCAAGCTTTTTTGCCGAAGCGTCAATAATCCGTTTATTGGCCTGATGGGGCACGAACCAGTCGAGATCGTCGGCGGTAATACCGGCGGTCGAGAAGGTCGCCTCGATGACATCGGTGATCATGCCGACCGCGTGCTTGAAGACCTCGCGGCCCTCCATGCGCAGATGACCGACCGTGCCCGTCGTCGACGGTCCGCCGTCGACGAAAAGCTTTTCCTTGTGCGAGCCGTCGGAACGCAGGCTGGCCGCCAGGACGCCGCGATCGGCGATCGTGCCGGCCCCCTCACCGGCTTCCAGAACGACCGCACCGGCGCCATCGCCGAACAGCACGCAGGTCGAGCGATCGCTCCAGTCGAGGATGCGTGAGAAGGTCTCCGAGCCTATCACCAGCACGCGCTTTGCCAGACCACCGCGGATGTAGAGATCGGCTGTCGTCACCGCATAGACGAAACCCGAGCATACCGCCTGCATGTCGAAGGCAAAACCGTGCTGCATGCCGAGCCGGTTCTGGATCTCGACCGCGGTAGCCGGGAACGTGTTGTTGGGGGTCGAGGTCGCCAGCACGACCAGATCGATGTCGCCCGGGGTCAATCCCGCATCGGCAAGGGCGGCACGCGCCGCGGCCTCGCCCAGCGAAGCCGTCGTCTCGTCATCAGCCGCGATATGGCGCTGGCGGATGCCGGTGCGCTGAGCGATCCACTCGTCGGAGGTCTCGACCATACCTTCAAAATCGGCATTCTTCATGATGCGGCGGGGCAGCGCGGCGCCCGTGCCGCGCACAACTGATCTGATCAAAATTCTTTCCTATTCCCTTGCGTCGGTAACGACGTCGGATTTCCTTGATGTCAGGGCATGCGGGTTGCGCGCATGAAACAGGTCGAGGTCGGCCTCGATGCGATCAAGCAGATTGTTGCGCACCATGTCATAGCCGAGTTCGATCGCCGCGGCGAAACCGTCCGAGTCGGCACCGCCATGGCTTTTGACGACGATGCCGTTCAGCCCCAGGAAGACGCCGCCATTGGAGCGGCCGACATCCATCTTTTCGCGCAGGCGGTCGAAGGCGCCCTTGGCAAAGACATAGCCGATCTTGGCCATAAGGGTGCGGCTCATCGCGGCGCGTAGATAGCCAGCTATCTGGCGCGCGGTGCCTTCCGCCGTCTTGAGAGCAATATTGCCGGCAAAGCCTTCCGTCACGACGACGTCGACCGTACCCTTGCCGATATCGTCGCCTTCGACAAAGCCATGGTAATTCATCGAGGCCATATTGGCTTCGCGCAACATGCGTCCCGCCTCCTTGACCTCTTCCTGGCCCTTGATCTCCTCCACACCGACATTGAGCAGGCCAACCGTGGGTCGGGCGATGCCGAACACGGAACGCGCCATGCCGGTGCCGAGAATGGCAAAATCAATGAGCTGGTGCGCGTCGGCGCCGATGGTGGCGCCGACGTCCAGAACCACGCTTTCGCCGCGCAATGTCGGCCATAATGCCGCGATCGCCGGGCGGTCGATGGTCGCCATGGTGCGCAGGCAGAATTTAGACATCGCCATCAGCGCGCCGGTATTGCCGGCGGAGATGCATGCATCCGCGGCGCCCGACTTCACCGCCTCGACCGCCTTCCACATCGACGATTTCCAGCGGCCATGGCGCAGCGCCTGGCTCGGCTTGTCATCCATCCTGACCGCGATCTCGCAGTGGAAGAACTCGCTGACCTCGGACAATTTGGGGAATTTGGCGAGTTCCGGGCGCACCAGTTCCTCACGTCCGTAGATGACGAAGCGGATGTCGGGACGGCGGGTCGCGACCGTCATGAGCGCCGGAATGACCACGGCTGGTCCGTGATCGCCGCCCATGGCATCGATGGAAATCCTGATCACGCGGTATTCATCTCACGGTTAGGCGGCAAGTCGTTTTAGTGATCGCAAAGGTTCGGCGAAAATAGCGGTTTTAGGCTGTCGCACAACCGACTTTTCCGTCGCGAGCGAGGTTTTCAGGATTTTCGCAGCAAGGATCGCAGTTTTTGCTGAAATTCATTCTCGGCCGGTCCGGTGTCGTCATCGGCGCCGATCGAGGCGCCGGGCTTGCGCGGATACGGATCGATGGCCAAGCCGAAGAACTGTTCGGCAAGTGCCCCGACATCGATGGTGTCGCCCGAAAATGTCTCGGGACTGTCGGGGCCGTCGGCATCGAGCAGGATTTCGCCGCCACCTTCGAATCCCTGCCGTCCGAGTTTGGAGTCCTCGGGCAAGAGCAGCGCCTCGAACGGCTCTTCAACATGCGCTTCGATGGGGTCGAGCGTGACGATGCAGGCCTGGGTAATGTCCGCCTCGACACGGCCGCTGACCTTAACGCCGTTGCGCTTCCATGACGTAACCAGCAGTTCGGCGCGATAGGCTTCGACCGACAGCAGCCCATGGGCCTCGGCAAGTGCCGCGCGCTGCGCGGCATCGGCCTCGATCACAACCGGCAGCCCTTTGTGCGGCAGACGCGCGACATTGGCGAAAAAGGATACCGGACTTTGCATATCCACGTTTTTCATCGATCAGCCTCCGTTGGCTACGGGAAACGCCACAGTGCCGGCAACGATCGATTCGGTCGGCTGCGCACTCAGTTGCCGGCTGGCGTCGGCGACATACCCGGCCAAACGTGACGCTTCCGGCCAGCCGCCGGCGTCGGGACGGACATTGCGGGCAAGTGCCGCGGTCAGACCGTCATGGTCGTTTCGTTCCAGCGCATCATCATAGGCGGCGGTGCGGCCATAGAACATCTTCGCCAGCTTCTTCATGCGTTTTGGCACACCCACGTCACCAATGCCCAGTTCCCGCAGCGAATGATCGACGTCGAGAAAGAATTCGTCGATCAGCACCTGCGCGATCTCTTGCGCCACGCCGTCCTCTCCGCGCAAGCGGTGCTGGACCAGGAACATGTGCAGCGAAAGCATCTCGAAACGGCCAAGCGGCGTGTCCGGCACATTCCAGTGGGAATAAAAAACAGTCTGCCGCGCCGCCGCCACGATTTGTGCGTAAAGCGCGTCAGTGATGGCGCGGTTGGCGTGGCGTTCGCGGCCAAAAAGGCGCTGGAACATGGGGATGGTCTCCGGGGACCGTTTGTTGAATTGGCCTTGTTGCATCGGCAAGCAAGCTGGTTTACCGGTTTTGCGGCCCAGCGCAAGTTGCGGCGATATAATGGAGAATTGTTGTTGCGCGCGCTGAATTTCAAGTCGAGTTTCAATTCCAGGGCTGCCGGCGCGATCTCGCTGCTGGCTATCGTAGCGGCGCTGTCGGCATGCCACACCAACAAGATGATCGGCGACCTCAATCCGAGCGAGACGTTCACGCAAGGCTATGTCCTCGATCAGCAGGCGATCGATTCCGTGCCGGTCGGTTCCAGCCGCGAGCAGGTGCTCCTTGCACTCGGCACGCCGTCGACCACGGCGACTTTCGACAATGAGGCGTTTTACTATATTTCGCAGACGCGCAAGCGCTACGTCGCGTTCGACAAGCCGAGGCTGGTCGACCAGAAAGTGCTGGCGGTCTATTTCGGCCCGGACAGCCGCGTCACCCAGATCGCCAATTACGGCTTGAAGGACGGCAAGATCTTCGACTTCATTTCGCGCACCACGCCAACCGGCGGCAAGGACCAGAACTTCCTCAGCCAGATCATCAACGGAGCCAGCAAGCTGGCGCCCGGCATTCCCGGCGGCGGCACCCCCTGATCCCTAGAATCCTGCTTCCTTGACTTTGGGGAACAGAAATGTCTCAGGCGACCAAAAACCCGTGGGAGCGATCCCACGGGTTTTTGTTAACGGGGCCCGGCTTGCCAGTGATGGGGCAAACCCATATCAAACCGTCAGACTGGGGGATTTGGACATGAGCAGTGACGACCATGCGATGCCGGTTGGCTGGATGGCGACTGGGACACCCGACCGGCAGACGGTGACATCAGACTGGCTTGCCATCGATCCGCCGTCGATCGATGGCGTCACAATCAAGGAAATCAGGCCGGTCGCTACATCCAACGGCTATTTGACCGAGGTCTTTCGGGATGAGTGGGGACTTGATCCATCGCCTGTCGGCCAGGTGTTTCAACGCACGATGTATCCAGGCGCGGTAACCGGCTGGCATGCGCACAGGGTGACGCTGGATCGGCTGTTCTGCTGTGCCGGTAGCGTCCGCATATCGCTCTATGACGGCCGGAAGGCTTCGCCCAGTTTCGGCACGGTGTGGCACAAGATACTCGGCGCGTTGCGGCCGGCGATCGTCATAATCCCGCCAGGCGTGTGGCACGGCGTGACGGCACTCGGGCCGGAGATCGCCCTGCTGCTCAATCTCGTCGACAAGGCCTATGCCTACGACGCGCCCGACCATTGGCGCCTGCCACCGGACACCGAACAAATCCCCTACAAGCTGGTGTAGCGTGGAAGGATCGCGCTTGTTCGATGCAACAGGGCAGCGCGTGCCGCTCGTCTCGGTGGTGATCGCCACCCACAATCGTCCCGCAGCCTTGCGACAGACGCTGTTCAGCGTCTTGCGCCAGACGCTGCAGGATTTTGAAATTCTGGTGATCGGCGACGACTGTCGCCCTGAGACACCGGCGATCATCGCCGAATTCGCCGATCCGCGCATCTTCTATATCGACCTGCCCGTCAATTTCGGCGAGCAATCCGGCCCCAATAATATCGGTTTTGCCAGGGCGCGCGGCCGGCTTGTCGCCGTGCTCAATCACGACGACCTCTGGTTTCCGGATCATCTGGCGGCAACCACGGGATGGATCGATGCGACCGGCGCGGATGTCGTCATCGCTCGTGGCGCCATCATCGAACCGGTGCGGACGAGAGACGATGCTCTCAAGACCTCGATTTACGGAATGGGCAAAGACGGTTTTTACGATCCCGTCGTCACGGCCGGATACGGATCGGCACAGGTGGTCAGGCGGGCGTCGCTGGACTGGCTCGGCCCCTGGCGGCCTGCCAGCGAATGCTCATGCGAAAGTTCGCAGGACTGGCTCTTCCGGGCCTGGCGAAAGGGAGCCGTGATCGCGACCATGCCGCACCTGACGGTGCTGAGTATCTTCTCCGGCCAGCGCAGCGGCAGTTATCTCGAAGACACGGCAATGGAGCAGGAGGAACTCATCGACCGCATGCGCATACCGGACGACCTGCGTGTCAACGTTCTTGCCGCGGCGGCGGTGCCGTCTCGCCTGAAGAAATCCAGTTATCTGAAACGCAGGGTTTGGGCTGCATGCGGCGTTCATCCGAGATCCGTCGAGTTTCGCCGCAAATACCAACGCGGTGCTTTTGTCTCCATGCTGCGAAAGGTACGCGGCCTGCCACCCATGCCTGAACGGGAGCCGACCGTGGATGATCTGTTGGCTATGTACCGCAGAGGCAGCAAGCGGGAAGAAACCGGAGAATAGCGGCTGTCGCGCACGCGGCGTCCAGATGCCGGACCAAGCGACCAGTCAGCTGACATGAAAAACCCGCGGGGATCGCTCCCCGCGGGTTATTCAACCGCTCCCGCTCAGCCGTGCGCGAGCACGGCCAGCAACAGGAGCGCTACGATGTTGGTGATCTTGATCGCCGGGTTGACCGCCGGGCCGGCGGTGTCCTTGTAGGGATCACCGACGGTGTCGCCGGTCACCGAAGCCTTGTGTGCCTCGGAGCCCTTGAGGTGCTTGACGCCGTCCTTGTCGGTGAACCCGTCCTCGAATGACTTCTTGGCGTTGTCCCAGGCGCCGCCGCCCGAGGTCATCGAGATGGCGACAAACAGGCCATTGACGATGACTCCGAGCAGCGAGGCGCCGAGCGCTGCGAAGGCGGACGCCTTCGAGCCCGAGATCAGCAGCACGCCGAAATAGACGACGAGCGGCGCCAGCACAGGCAGCAGCGACGGGATGATCATCTCCCGGATCGCCGCCTTGGTCAGGAGATCGACCGCGCGCGCATAGTTCGGCTTCGAGGTGCCGGCCATGATGCCCGGATCCTCGCGGAACTGCTTGCGCACCTCCTCGACGATGGCGCCCGCCGCGCGGCCGACCGCCGTCATGGCGATGCCGCCGAACAGATACGGGATCAGGCCACCGAAGATCAGGCCGGCGACGACGTAAGGGTTGGAGAGATCGAAGGAGATTTCGCCCATGCCCTGGAAGTAGGGATATTTGTCGCCATTGGCGGCAAAGAACTTCAGGTCGTTCGAGTAGGCTGCGAACAGCACCAGCGCGCCGAGGCCGGCCGAACCGATGGCGTAGCCCTTGGTCACCGCCTTGGTGGTGTTGCCGACGGCGTCGAGCGCATCGGTGGAGTGGCGCACTTCCTTGGGAAGGCCCGCCATTTCGGCAATGCCGCCGGCATTGTCGGTGACCGGACCGAAGGCGTCGAGCGCCACGATCATGCCGGCGAGGCCGAGCATGGTGGTGACGGCGATCGCCGTGCCGAACAAGCCGCCGAGCTGGTAGGTGGCGATGATGCCGCCGACGATGACGATTGCCGGCAGTGCCGTCGATTCCAGCGAGACCGCGAGGCCCTGGATGACGTTGGTGCCGTGGCCGGTCACCGACGCCTGGGCGATGGAGTTGACCGGGCGCTTGTTGGTGCCGGTGTAGTACTCGGTGATCACCACGATCAACCCGGTCACCACGAGGCCGATCAGGCCACAGATGAACAGGTTCTTGCCGGTGATCGTCATGCCGGCGACGGTGCCGACCTCGCCCCAGCCGAGCGTGGCCGAGGTGGCGACGCCGAGGCCGACGATCGACAGCAGACCGGTCACGATCAGGCCCTTGTATAGCGCGCCCATGATCGAGCCGTTGGAGCCGAGCTTGACGAAGAAGGTGCCGACGATCGAGGTCAGGATGCAGGCGCCGCAGATGGCGAGCGGATACAGCATCGCCGCACCGAGGACAGCGGTGCCACCGAAGAAAATGGCGGCCAGAACCATGGTGGCGACAACCGTCACCGCATAGGTTTCGAACAGGTCGGCGGCCATGCCGGCGCAGTCGCCGACATTGTCGCCGACATTGTCGGCGATGGTGGCCGGGTTGCGCGGATCATCCTCCGGAATACCGGCTTCGACCTTGCCGACCAGATCGCCGCCGACATCGGCGCCCTTGGTGAAGATGCCGCCGCCGAGACGGGCGAAGATCGAGATCAGCGAGGCGCCGAAGCCGAGCGAGACCAACGAGTCGATGACGATACGATCGTTGGGCTGAAGACCCATGAAATGAGTCAGGATAAGATAATAGATGGAAACGCCCAGCAGAGCGAGGCCAGCCACCAGCATGCCGGTGATGGCGCCCGACTTGAAAGCGATGTCGAGGCCGGCGGCGAGGCTGTTGGAAGCCGCTTGCGCGGTGCGTACATTGGCCCGCACCGAAACATGCATGCCGATGAAGCCGGCGGCACCCGACAGAACGGCGCCGATCAGGAAGCCGATGGCGGCGGTGATTGACAGCAGCCACCAGGCGAGCACGAGCACGACCACGCCGACGATGGCGATGGTGGTGTATTGGCGCGCCAGATAGGCCTGGGCGCCTTCGCGGATGGCGGCGGAGATTTCCTGCATGCGTGCATTGCCCTGATCGGCCGCGAGGACCGAACGTGTCGCCCAGATGGCGTATAGGATTGAAAGCAGGCCGCAGGCGATGACGGCGGAAATAATGGTCATTGCCGAATTTTCCTCGATTGTTGGCCCAAAAGAACCCCTCCCTGGGCCGTTGAGACAAAGACCGGATTCCGCGCGCGGAATCCACCTCTTCGCATCGGTGTATGCGAAACAGGGCCGCGAACGTCAAGATATTGTTCGGTTTTTGCCCGGCTTTCGCCCAAAAGACAAAAACCGCGACGGCAGAGCCGAAAGGGCTTTCGATTTAGATCGATTGAAATCACGCCAGGGAACCATCCGGGGCAAGACCGCCGGTCTGCCCGAGGATCATTCCGCTTCGCGGCCCATCCGGCGCGCCGTGTAGCGCTCTACCGCCGACAGTCCGTCATAGATCAGCACGGCAAGGGCCGCCACGATCAGGCCGCCCTGCAGGATGAAGGCGAGATTGTTGGATAGCAGGCCGGCGATGATCACCTCACCGAGCGTCTTGGCGGCCACCGTCGAGCCGATGGTGGCCGTGGCCAGGCTGATCACCACGGAGAGCCTTATGCCGCCAAGGATGATCGGTGCACTGAGCGGCAACTCGACCTTGGTGAGCCTTTGCCAGCCGGTCATGCCGGCGCCACGCGCCGCCTCGACGACGTTAGCCGGCAGCGTCGTCAACCCGGTCAGTGCGTTCTCGAAGATAGGCAGCAGTCCATAGAGAAACAGCGCGATCAGCGTCGGCTTCTCCCCGAAGCCGACTGCCGGCACGGCGAGCGCCAGCACCGCCACGGGCGGAAAGGTCTGGCCGATGTTGACCAGGCTGCGCGACAACGGCAGAAATTCGACGCCAGCCGGCCGGGTGACGAGGATGGCGAGCGCCACCGCGACGATGGTGGCCGCGACGGTCGCGATCAACACGGTGCGCAGATGCAGCAGCGTCAGCGTCAGCAGGCTGCCCTGGTTGTAGATTACAGGAGCGTTGTTTTCGGTCAGCGGCTTCAGCAACGGCTCGAACCACCCCGGACTGGTGATGAAGGCAACAAGCAACACCACCAGCGCAAGCCTGAGCAGCAGCGGCAGCCAAGCCTTCATGCCGGCCTCGCCGCGCGCTTGACCAGTCCGTCCACGGTGACGCGGCCGATCGGCTGGCCGTCGGCACCCTTCACCGGCAGCGCCGGCCTGCCGGACCAGAGAAGTTCCGCGAGCGCGTCACGCTGGCTGGCGTCACCGGGGATCGCCTCGCCTTCGGCACCGCCCTGCTCCACCGCATCGCGTACCCGCCCCAGCGACAGTAGCCTGAATGGTTTTTCGCTGGCTCCGACCAGGGTTTCGACAAAGCTGCTGGCCGGGTTCGCCAGGATCTCCGCCGGCCTTGCATATTGCACGAGCTTGCCGGCATCCATCACCGCGATCTTGTCCCCCATGTGCACGGCCTCCTCCATGTCATGAGTGACGAGGATGATGGTGGTGCCGAAGCGCTTCTGGATTGCCAGCAGATCTTCTTGCGCCTTGGTACGGATGATCGGGTCGAGTGCGCCGAACGGCTCGTCCATCAACAGCACGTTGGGTTCGGCGGCGAGCGCGCGGGCAACGCCGACGCGCTGCTGCTGGCCGCCGGACAGTTCATGCGGGTAGCGCGGCCCAAATTCCTGGGGGTTGAGTTGGTAGAGCGTCATCAGCTCGTCGACGCGGGACTTGATGCGTGCGTTGTCCCAGCCAAGCAGCACCGGCACGGTAGCGATGTTCTGCGCCACCGTGCGATGCGGAAACAGGCCGTGGCCCTGGATAGCGTAGCCGATGCTGCGGCGCAGTTCGTACCCCGGCACCGATCGGTTGTCGGCACCATCGAGCTTGATGACGCCGGCGGTCGGTTCGACCAGCCGGTTGATCATGCGCAGCAGCGTCGTCTTGCCGGACCCCGAGGTGCCGACAATGACGCAGACCGTACGCGGCTCGACGACCATCGAGACGTCGTCGACGACAGTGGTCGCGTCATAGCGCTTGGTGATGCCTTCGATTTCGATCATGCCGTTTCAACCCTGCGCTTGGTGGCGGTCATTTCGATCACGGCGTCGAGGATGATGGCGGCGGCAAAGGCGAGTGCCACGGTCGGCACTGCGCCAAGCAGCACCAAATCCATCGCCGTCTGGCCGACACCCTGGAAGACGAACACGCCGAAACCGCCGCCGCCGATCAGCGCGGCGATGGTGGCAAGGCCTATATTCTGCACCAGCACAATGCGGATGCCGGTGAGGATCACCGGAAAGGCCAGCGGAAACTCCACACCGAACAGGCGCTGGCGGTCCGTCATGCCCATGCCCCGCGCCGCGTCATTGGCGGCACGCGGCACGCCGGCAAGGCCGACCACGGTGTTGGCCACCACCGGCAGCAGCGAATAGAGGAACAGGGCGACGAAGGCGGGCGCCGTGCCGATGCCCCTGATACCGAGCGCGGCGGCCCCCGGAACGTGGGCCGCGACCCAGCCAAGCGGCGCGATCAGCAGCCCGAACAGCGCGATCGAGGGAATGGTCTGGATGATGTTCAAGACGTTGAGGACGCCGGCCCGCAGGCTCTCGACACGGTGGCACAGGATGCCGAGCGGCAGGCCGACGATCACGGCGGCAAGCAACGAGCCGAGAGCAAGGGTCACATGCTTGGAGCCTTCGGCCCAGAAGCTGTCGGCGCGGTTGGAGTATTCCTTGAGGATCGAGAGGCTGTCCCAGCGTCCCGAAATCAGCAGCAAGCCGATGGCCAGCGCCGCAACGACAAGCACGCCGACGCGCGCCGAGGGCGACAGGTTGAGCCGGGTCAGCACGTCGGCGAGCAACAGCGTGAAGGCGAAGATGAGAATCCAGAAGCCGGATGCCGGCGAGACCCGAGCAAAGGTATTGCCGGCTGGAGTGAGGAATGTGCCGGCGACGCCGATGAGCAGCGCCAGCGCGACAAGCGTCACGACGCTCGCCGCAAGGCGCAAGACGAGCGGCGTTTTGAGGAGCGCGATGATTGCCGCCGCGACAATGATTGCGAGCAGCAACGGCCCTATCGCCTGCGGCAGTGCCTCGACGATAGAGCGTGCCTGGCCGGGAACGATGCGGTTCGCGCGGAAGGTGGCGAACGGCGCGAGAAACGCGGCGTAAGCAGCGAGTGCAGCGATGACCACGCCGAGCTTATCGAAACGCGGGGTCATAAGGCGCCTCGCCCTGACGTCGCTATCGACGCGTCGCTATTTCAAAAACCCGTTCTTCTTCAAAAAGTCCTCGGCGACGCCCTTGACCGGCTCGCCGCCGACCTGCACGCGGCCGTTCAGCTCCTGCAGCGTGACGAGATCGAGCTTGGCGAAGACCGGCTTCAGCAGCGTTTCGATCTCGGGATGCTCCTTCAGCACGGATTCGCGGATGATCGGCGCCGGCTGATAGACCGGCTGCACGCCCTTGTCGTCAGTCAGCACCACGAGGCCCGATGGCGCGATGCCCCCGTCGGTGCCGTAGACCATGGCAGCATTGGCGCCGCTGGTCTGGTTGGCGGCGGCCGCGATGGTTGCCGCCGTATCGCCACCAGAGAGGGTGATCAGCTGGTCCGGCTTCAACGTGAAGCCGTAGGTAGTCTGGAAGGCCGGAAGGGCTGCCGCCGAATTGACGAACTCGGCGGAGGCCGCCAGGACCACCTTGCCGCCGCCGGCGACATATTTGCCGAAGTCCGACAGCGTGACGAGCTTGTTCTCGTCCGTCACTTCCTTGCGCAGGGCGATCGCCCAGGTGTTGTTGGCCGGTGCCGGTGACAGCCAGACGATCTTGTTGGCGTCGTAGTCAAGCTTCTTGGCCGTCTCATAGGCCTTGGCGGCATCCTTCCACACGGGATCATCGGCCTTCTCGAAGAAGAAGGCGGCGTTGCCGGTGTATTCGGGATAGATGTCGATCTCACCGGCGGTGATCGCCTTGCGCACCACGGGCGTGCCGCCGAGCTGGATGCGGTCCGTGGTCTTGATGTTGTTGGCGTTGAGGACGAGCTGGATAATGTTGCCGAGCACGCCACCCTCGGTGTCAATCTTCGAGGAGACGACGACCTGAGCGCTCGCGGAAGCCGCCGTGATGGCGAGCGCCATCGCCGCGCTGGCCAGAACCTTGACTGAAAACATTGTGAAACCCCTTGCTGTAAACCGGAATGCGGTGGCCGCATATGAGCATGGCTTCAACGGCCAGTCGGGGCACACGGTTTCATAAGAAGGGGGACCAGCGCAATATTTTTGTTCCGGACGCGCCGATTTGGGCTTGGCGGCAACAGCGGGCTGGCGATTGGCCGCTATCGGGTGAATAATGCCACGAGGGTGGCGGCAAACACGGAGAGCGTGTCATGGCCATACACAAGGTCGGTTATCTCATCGGCAGCCTTGCCCAGGCATCCATCAACCGCAAGCTCGCGAAGGCGCTTGTTCAACTTGCCCCTCCCGAGCTCGAAATGACGGAAATCGGCTTCAAGGATCTGCCTCTCTACAGTTACGACTACGACGCCAATTTCCCGCCGGCCGCCCAGGCTTTCAAAAAGGCGATCGCCTCCGTCCAGGCCGTGCTGTTCGTCACCCCGGAGTATAATCGCTCGATCCCCGGCGGACTGAAGAACGCGATCGACTGGGCCAGCCGCCCCTACGGCAAGAATTCATTCGCGCGCAAACCGTCGGCCGTCATCGGAACATCGCCGGGCGCGATCGCGACCGCTGTCGCCCAACAAAGCCTGCGCAGCGTGCTGAGTTTCTGCAACTCACCGCAGATGAACGCGCCCGAAGCCTATATCCAGTTCACGCCGGGACTGATCACGGATGACGGCGAGGTGACGGTTGAATCCACTGAGGATTTCCTGCGCAATTACATGGCTGAGTTCCATATGTTCATAGCGCGGGTGCTTCAGGTTCTGCCGCCGGACGCATAGCTTTCGAATTCGCGTCAAGCCGGCCGCAAGCTTGTGATCTTCAGCGCGCCGAGTGCCACGAAGCAAAGTGCGGCGACCGGAAAGATCATCCAGTTGAGCATCGTCCAGCCCCAGGCGTTGTAGACCATGCCCGACATCAGCGACGCACAGGCGACGGAGCCGAACAGGACGAAGTCGTGGAAGCCCTGCACCTTGCCCTTTTCGGAAGGGTGGTAGCTGGCCGCCACCATGGCGGTGGCGCCGATGAAGCTGAAATTCCAGCCGAGGCCGAGCAGGATCAGCGCCGTCCAGAACTGCCACAGCGCCAGGCCCGACAAGGCAACGACGGCACAGCCGATCAGCAACAGCAGGCCGAGGGCGACAATGCGCTCGGCGCCGAAACGATGGATCAGCGAGCCGGTGAAGAAGCTTGGCCCGAACATCGCCATGACGTGCCAGGAGATGCCCAGCGTCGCATCGTCCTCCGACAGGCCGCAGCCCACCATGGCGAGCGGCGCGCCGGTCATGACGAAACTCATCAGCGCGTAGCTGCCGACGGCGCAGAAGAGCGCCGCGACGAAACGCGGCTTGGTGACGATTTCGGAAAGGGGTCGGGCATCGCCGTCGGCAACGTCCACCTTGCTCGCGGTCCTCGACGGCAAACGAAGGAACGACAGGATGACGGCGCCGACAGCCGCCAGCGGCAGGATCGAGGCGAAGGAACCGGCAAACATGACTGGTGCGAATAATTCGCGCGTGAAGATGACGATCTGCGGCCCGACGATGGCGGTGATGATGCCACCGGCGAGCACGAAGGAGATGGCGCGGGCCTTGAACGCCGGCGGCGCGTTGTCGGCCGCGGCAAAACGGAACTGCTGGACGAAGGCGCCGCCGACACCGATGACGAGCAACGCGAACGCGAACAGCCAAAAGCTGCCGTGGAATAGAGCCAGGGTGGCGACCAGCCCGCCGAGCGCGGTGACCACGGTTCCGGTCATGAAACCGCCACGCTGCCCCAGCCAGCGGATAATGGCGGCCGCGGGCAAGGCGCCTAGCGCCACACCGAGATTGAAGCCGGTGATCGGCGCGGTCGCCAGGGATTTGTCGGCGCCGAGCAGATATTGCCCGGCCAGCGCGCCCATGGAAATGGCGATGGGAGCCGCCGAGCCGATGATCGCCTGCGAGGCAGCGAGGATCAGCGCGGTGCGCCGCGCCTCCTTGCCCGCCTCGACGGCGATGGCGGTCACGAAGCGTCCTTGCCGCGTCCCTCGCCACGCACCCGGCGTGACACGCGGTCGAGCACGGCATTGACCAGCTTCGGCTCGTCTTCTTCGTAGAAGGCCTTGGCGATGTCGACATATTCGGTGACGATGACCGCGACAGGAACGTCCTCGCGCTTCATCAGTTCGTAGACGCCCGCGCGAAGGATGGCACGCAGCGTCGAATCGAGGCGCGACAGCGGCCAGTCGTCGGTCAGCGCCTGGCGGATGATCGGATCGATGGTCTTCTGGTTCTCGACGACGCCGGTCAGGATGGCGCGAAACCACTGCGCGTCCGCCTCGCGATAGAGCGCGCCGTCGACTTCCTTGCCGAGACGGAACGCCTCGTACTCGGCGGTGATCTCGAACACGCCGCTGCCGGCGACATCCATCTGATAGAGCGCCTGCACGGCGGCCAGACGGGCAGCGCCGCGCTTGTTGGCGTGGCGCACCGCAGGCTGTCCGGGCGAAGCGGGTTCGCTCACGATTGCGCTCCCAGTTGTTCCTTCAACGCGATCATGGTCAGCGCCGCGCGCGCGGCAAAGCCGCCCTTGTCGCCTTCGGAGCGCTTGGCCCGCGTCCACGCCTGCACATCGTTCTCGGTGGTCAGGATACCGTTGCCGATGCAGACCGAGTCCTGCACGGACAGGTCCATGAGCGCACGGCTGGATTCATTGGCGACGATGTCGAAATGATAGGTATCGCCACGAATAATCGTGCCGAGGGCGACAAAACCGTCATAGCCCGTCCCGCCTTCGGCCATGCCGTCGAGCGCGAAGGTGATCACCGCGGGAATTTCAAGCGAACCGGGAACGGTGACGACGTCGTAAGTCGCGCCCGCTTCGTCGAGCGCGCTTGTCGCGCCATCGAGCAGTGCGTCGGCGAGGTCGTCGTGAAAGCGCGCCTCGATGACGAGGAGGTGAGCCTTCTTCTTGGGACGAATGAACGCCTTGCCGTGTTGGGATGTGCCAGCCATAGATGTCTCCGGAGTCGCCGGTGACTTAGGCCGAAGCCGGTTTGATCGCAAGCGGAAGATTGCCCGACGCGTATCAGCTTGCCGTGGGTCGGACTGTCCCGCAGGCGATCAAAGCCCCTCTTTCGCCGCCTCCGCCAGCCGGGCGGCGTAGCGGGCCATGGTATCGATCTCGAGATTGACGCGGTCGCCTGCCTTGCGCTCGCCCCAGGTGGTGACGGTCAGCGAATGATGGATCAACAGCACGTCGAAGCGGGTGCCCGCCACGCTGTTGACAGTGAGCGAGGTGCCATCCAGCGCCACGGAGCCTTTCGGCGCGATGAATTTCGCCAGATCGCGCGGCGCTTCGAGTGTGAAGCGCACCGCATCGCCCTCGTCCCTGCGTTCAACGATCTCGGCGGTACCGTCGACATGGCCCGAAACGATGTGGCCGCCAAGCTCGTCGCCGATCTTCAGCGCCCGCTCCAGATTGATTCTGGTGCCCGATTTCCAACCCGCCGCCGTCGTCAGCCTGAGCGCCTCCTCCCAGGCCTCGACCTCGAACCAGCGCGCGTTCGAGCCGCTGTCGGGCAAAGCGGTGACCGTCAGGCAGACGCCACCGCAGGAAATCGAGGCGCCGATGGCGATGGTCTCGGGATCATAGGCGGTGTCGATGCGCAGTCCCACCCCTTCCCGCAGCGGCTTGGTGGCGGCCACGGTGCCGATATCGGTGACAATCCCGGTAAACATCGATCGCTATCCCTGAAAATCCCTGATCCATTCGGCGTAACCGTCTTCGCCGAACCGCATCTCGCGCAGCTTGCGAAAACCCGCCGGAATATGGTCAGCGTCGACAGGCGATGCAATGCCGTCTTGGCCGATCGCTTCCGGTCCCTGGAACAGCACGATGCGGTCGACCAGCCCGTCGGCCAGGAAGGCGCTCGCCACCTTGGCGCCGCCCTCGACCAGCACGCTTGCCATGCCAAGCGCCGCCAAATCCTCGAGCAGCTCCGGCAATGCGACGCCGCCCTCGTGCGTCTCCGTACCGATGAAGCGCACGCCGGCGCGCTCGAGCACGGCCCGGCGCTGCGGATCTGCCTCCAGGCAAGCCGCCACATAAAGAGGTACGCGATCGACGCCCGACACCAGCTTCGAGCCCTCCGGCAGCCTGATCTGGCGGTCGAGCACGATGCGTGCCGGCGACCGGTTCTCCAGTCCGGGCAAACGCACCGTCAGTGCCGGATCATCTTCCAGCGCCGTGCCGATGCCGACCAGGATGGCGTCCGCCTCGGCGCGCATCAGGTAGACTTCGCGGCGCGCCATGTCCCCTGTTATCGCGACCTGGCCGGCGCCTTCCCTGCCGATCTTGCCGTCGCTGGAAAGCGCAAGCTTCAGAATTACTTCCGGGCGCTTTCTCAGAGAGCGAATCAAATAGCCCGCCATCTGTTCGGCAGCTTCCGTGGCGAGGACCTTTTCGACCACTTCGACACCGGCCTCGCGCAGGATGGCGTAACCCTTGCCGGAGACCCGCGGATCGGGATCACTGGCGGCACCCACGACACGCGCAATGCCGGCATTGACCAGCGCGTTGGCACAAGGCGGTGTGCGGCCGTGATGGGCGCAAGGCTCGAGCGTGACATAGGCGGTTGCGCCACGCGCGAGTTCGCCGGCCTCGGCAAGCGCCTCGGTCTCGGCGTGCGGCCGGCCGCCGACGGCGGTGACGCCGGTTCCGACGATCATCGGCCCGGTCCCATCATCGCGCACGATCAGCGTGCCGACGGAAGGGTTGGTCGAGGTGCGTCCGGCGTTCTTGCGCGACAGCCGCAAGGCCGCGGCCATCAAACGGCGGTCAAGGGCCGCTTGTTCGGCCTCGCTGCGTTGCGGTGCTGCCATGCTCAGCCGGCGTCCTCTTCGCTCTTTTCTTCGTCCCCCTTCAGCTCGCCGAGCAGCTCGTGGAAATCCTTGGCCTCACGGAAATTGCGATAGACCGAGGCGAAGCGCACATAGGCGACATCGTCGAGCGATTTCAACGCATCCATGACCAGCCGGCCGACCTCCCCCGAGGCCACTTCCGTTTCGCCGGAGCTTTCCAGTTGGCGCACGATCCCGGTCACCGCGCGATCGATGCGCTCGGGATCGACATTGCGCTTGCGCACCGCGATCTCGACCGAGCGCAACAGCTTGTCGCGGTCGAACGGCACTTTTCGTCCCGACTTCTTGACCACGACGAGGTCGCGCAACTGCACGCGCTCGAACGTCGTGAAACGGCCGCCGCAATCGGGGCAGACACGCCGCCGGCGGATCGCCGCGCCATCCTCGGCGGGGCGCGAATCCTTCACCTGCGTATCTTCGGACTGGCAATAGGGACAGCGCATGGAGAGCCTTGGGTTCGCGAATCTGGCGGGGTGAAAGGCTTAGAACCTTTCCGGTGCGGATTGAAGCAGTTCCGCTTTTCCACGGCCTGCCGTACCTCAGAGATAGCGAGGCGCGAGGAAGATTGCCAGCACGGCAAGCAGTTGCGCCGGCCAGCCCGCTATGGCGCCACGTCCTTAGTTGGAAAGCCACAAGACGCGCCGAGATTGCGATAGGCCTTTGTAAAACCGTCCATCGGAATGCTGGCGACAGCCTGCTTGCCGAAAGCCACATCGAGCGAGGTAACCTGGCGCATGGCCCGCAGCAGCGCAAGACTGGCCTTGGCCTGGTTGTCGATCGTCCAGCTCGGACGGCCGTTGACGGCGTCATTGGAATAGACAGTCGTCGAAACCTTGACGCCGGGATCGCCGAAAGTCGCCGCGATCTTCTTGCCGGTTAGCAGGCTCTTGTTGTCGATGGTAATCAAGATTGCCGGATAAGCATCGGGCGGCAGCGCGTCGCCGGTCGAGATCGACAATGTCAGCGTGCCCGAATTGCCACTCGCATCGAAGAAGGCTGTGGAAGCCGCGCAGGTCTTGTGCGCGTCCTGGCCGGTGTCGAGCGTATCGACCATTGTCGTCCACCGGCCGAAAGTGCTGGTGGCAGGCATGTCCGCGGCGGGCTGCGTCTGCGCCAAAACGGGGCCGCAGGCGGCCAGCCAACCGAAGGCGCCGAGAGAAGCAAGACAGAAATTGCGCATCATCAATTCTCCGGTTCGATGCGTCACCCGATCAGGGGTGACGCGATGCCGGTGGATAAAAGATGACGCTTCGCGCCCGGTCAACCGAGATAAGCGATCAACCGAGATAGGGATAGAGGGGGAATCGATCGGTCAATGCGACGACCTTGGACTTGACCGCCGCCTCGACCGCGGCATTGCCTTCGTCGGAATTGGCGACCTTGAGCCCATCCAGCACCTCGGCGATCAGCTTGCCAATCTCGCGGAACTCGGCCTGGCCGAAGCCGCGCGTGGTGCCGGCGGGCGTGCCGAGCCGCACGCCAGAGGTAACGAAGGGCTTCTCCGGATCGAAGGGGATGCCGTTCTTGTTGCAGGTGATGTTGGCGCGGCCAAGGGCCGCCTCGGCGCGCTTGCCGGTGGCGTTCTTGGGCCTGAGATCAACCAGCATCAGGTGGTTGTCGGTGCCGCCGGAGACGATGTCGAGGCCCGTTTCCTTGAGGCTGGAGGCAAGCGCCTTGGCGTTGGCGGCCACGCTTTCGGCATAGACCTTGAAGCTCGGCTTCAACGCTTCGCCGAAGGCTACCGCCTTGGCGGCGATGACATGCATCAGCGGTCCGCCCTGCAGGCCGGGGAACACCGCCGAGTTCATCTTCTTGGCGATATCCTCGTCATTGCACAGGATCATGCCGCCGCGCGGGCCGCGCAGCGATTTGTGCGTGGTGGTCGTCACCACATGGGCGTGCGGCAGGGGCGAGGGATGCACACCGCCGGCAACGAGGCCGGCAATGTGCGCCATGTCGACCATCAGATAGGCGCCGACGGCGTCGGCGATCTCGCGAAAACGCTTCCAGTCCCAGATGCGCGAATAGGCTGTGCCGCCGGCCAGGATTAGCTTCGGCTTGGTATCGTGCGCGGTCTTTTCGATGGCGTCCATGTCAAGCAGATGGTCGTCCTTGCGCACGCCATAGGAGACGACCTTGAACCACTTGCCGCTCATGTTGACCGGCGAGCCATGGGTGAGATGTCCGCCGGAATTGAGGTCGAGGCCCATGAAAGTGTCGCCGGGCTGCAGCAGCGCCAGGAACACCGCCTGGTTCATCTGGCTGCCGGAATTCGGCTGGACGTTGGCGAAGTTACAACCGAACAGTTTTTTCGCACGCTCGATGGCCAGTTCCTCGGCCACGTCGACGAACTGGCAGCCGCCATAGTAGCGCTTGCCCGGATAGCCCTCGGCATATTTGTTGGTCATGATCGACCCCTGCGCCTCGAGCACGGCGCGCGAGACGATGTTTTCGGAGGCGATCAGTTCGATCTCGTGGCGCTGGCGACCGAGCTCGTTGCGGATGGCGCCGAAGATCTCCGGATCGGCATCTTCCAAAGTGGTTTCGAAGAAGGATTCGAATTTGTTGGACGCCGCCGCTGCTGTTGCCATGGCCTGAGTTCCCCTAGGGTTGGAAGGGCAAATTCGTGCACGCCGTCGTCCCGAACCACTCAACGGCCTTGGGCGACATGCATTGCGTTCGCCGGGCCATTAACACAGTTGTTTTGGGCTCGCCACGTTTGCAGCGCGAAATTTGCTGGCCGGTTTGCGCCAACGGATCGCGGCGGATCGCTATTTCCTGTCCCGCCGCTGCTTCAACAAGGCCTCGGTCAAGGTGATTTCAGAAAACAGCGCGCGCATCGTGTGATCGTTGATCTCCTGGCTGCGGAACATGGCGCGCAGCGCGGAGCGCTCGGCTTCGATGCCGGCCACCCTGAGTTCCAGTTCCAGCCTGCCGGCCTCGCGAGCCTCGGCGCGGGCCTCGTCGGCTTCGTCCGAAGCCGCGATGCGTCTACGGTAACCTGCCACGATGCTGTCGGCGACGGCCAGCCGAGCCTGGACCGCTTCGCCCTCGCCCGCCTCATTGGCGATGCTCTCGATCCTGGCGATCGCCGCATTGGCGGCGCCGACGCGCGCACGGCGCTCTTCAGCCGCCGCCGGATCCTGGCCCGGCTCGACCAGCCCCCGCGCGACCCTGGGCAAGGCAAGGCTGGCGATCAGAAGCGAGCAGATGATGACGCCGGCGGCAAGGAAGATCACCACATCGCGTGCCGGAAAGGGAGAGCCGTCCTGCAAAGCGAGCGGCAATGACAGGATGCCCGCCAATGTGATGGCGCCGCGCACGCCGGCCACGGAGCCGGCAAGCCGGACGCGAAATCCGAACGGCTCGGCCTCGCGTTTGCCGATGCGCGCCGCGATCGCCTGGGCGATGTCGCCGACCCAGATCCACAGGAAGCGCAGTCCGATCAGGCAGAGCGTCAGGATCAGCACCGTCGCCACCGGCTCGATCAGCCAATGACGGCTGGACAGTTCCGGTGGGACCTTGCGGATGATGTCGGGAAGCTGCAGGCCGAGCAGGATGAACAGAGCGCCATTGAAGACGAAGGTGAGCGTCGCCCAAAGCGACAGGGTCTGCATGCGCGCCGACACACCGAGGAAGCGGTACATGCCGGAAGCCCCGGTCAACAGGCCGGCAGTGACCGCCGCCAGGATGCCCGAAGCACCGACATGCTCGGCGCCGAGATAGGCGACGAAAGGCAGCAGGATCATGACGAGAACCTGCGCCTCCGCTGGCACGCCGCCGATGCGGTTGAGCAGCTGCAGCGCCTTGGCGGCGATAAACAGCGCCGCGACACCGGCCAGGATGCCGGCGGCGACGGCGTAGAGGAAGCTGAGCGAGGCTCCCGCGAAGGAGAAGCTGCCGGTCAATGCCGCCGCCACCGCAAAGCGGAACATGACCAGGCCCGACGCGTCGTTGAGCAGCGACTCGCCCTCCAATATGTGCATCAGCCGGGACGGAACCACATTCCTGTCGACGATCGCGGACACCGCCACGGCGTCGGTCGGCGACAGCACGGCAGCCAGCGCGAATGCGACGACGAGCGGAATGCTCGGCACCAGCCAATGCAAGGCATAGCCGAAGCCGACAATGGTGAAGAAGACGAGCCCGACGGCGAGATCGAGTATGGGTCCGCGCAAGGCGACGAGTTCGCGTTTGGGCGCCGCGAAGGCGTCGCCGAACAGGAGCGGCGGAATGAACACCAGCAGAAAAAGCTCCGGATCTATCTCGACATGCAGGCCCTTGGCCGGCCAGGCAAGGGCCGCGCCGATGGCGATCTGCAGCACCGGCAGCGGCACCCGAACCAGCCGGACGAGCGCGCCCGACAGCGCAACGAAGACGAGCACGACGAGAATGAAGATGGCGACGTCCATGGCACGATCCCGGCTGTTTGCCGACCACCGCCAATCGCCTGAGCTTCGTCCAGCCGGTCGAATGAGTGGATCTGACGGCGTCCGCAACAAAAAAGCCGCCCCTGAGAGCGGCTTTTTGGAAAAAATATCAGCTCGTTACAGCGAAGACGTGATCTGCAGTTCGCTGTTGCCGTCGAGCGCATAGACGTCGTCGCGGAACTGGACGACGCCGGGTCCTGTCGACCAGGCAGAGAGATAGAGGAAATGCACCGGCACCGGGTTGGTGACCTGGATCGGCGTGTTCTGGCCGGTCTTGATGGCCGCCTCGAAATGCTGGCGATCCCAGCCGGGCGTGTCGCGAAGGATCCAGGTGACGAGATCGCGCACGTTCTGGACACGCACGCAGCCCGAGGAATCGAAGCGCATCATCTTGCCGAACAGGCTCTGCTGCGGCGTGTCGTGCATGTAGACGCCGTCCGGGCTCGGGAAATTGATCTTGACCGACGCCATGGCGTTTTCGGAACCGGGATCCTGGCGGAAACGGTATTTGGCGGCATCGTCCGTCGACCAGTCCACATTCATCGGATCGACTTCGCTGCCATCGGGCGCGAACAGGCGGATATGGCTGTTCTTGAGATAATCGGGATCCTTCCGCATCAGCGGAATGATGTCCTTGCGCACAATCGAGACCGGGGCGTTCCAGTACGGATTGACGATGATCTCGTTGATCTTGGAATTGACGATCGGCGTCTGGCGATCGATCTTGCCGACGATCGCGGTGTGGCGAAGCACGACGCGGTCGTTCTCGACCGCTTCGATCTGCGCCGCCGGAATGTCGACCAGCACATAACGGCTGCCCAGCGTGCCGGCCTTTTCCTTCAGCCGCTGCAGATTGGTCTGCAACTGGCCGAGCCGGATCTGCGCCGAAACGTTCATTGCGGCGTAGGTGTATTTGCCCATCGAGCCGTCAGCCGGCAGGCCGTGGCGCAACTGGAAGCGCTTGACCGCCGAATCGACGTAAGAATCGAAAGCCGTCGAAATGCCGGCGCTCTGCGACAGGTCGCCCGCAACCATCAGGCGCTTGCGCAGCGGCACCACGTCCGGATCGTCGACGCCGAGTTGCAGCTTCTTGGTCGCGGGAACGTCCGTCCAACCGCCCTGCCCGACAATGTTCTGATACTGCGCGACCGCCTGCTCGGTGAAGGCGACGGTCTGGGGACTGAAGATGGGCAGCGTCGAGGCCACCTTGCCACCTTCGCTGGCGCGGGCATCGAACTGATCGTCCCAGTTGCCGCGGGCCGAGGATTTCAGGATATCCCCGATCACATCCTGCGCATTCGCACGCCCAGCCATCACGGCGGCGGCGAGCGCGGAGGCTCCGGAAAGGAAAAAGCGGCGGCTGGTTCTCATGGACGTTCCAGACATTCTTGTGGCGGTTCGATCACTTGCTGCGTCAACCATCGCGCGATCTCGCCCGCACTCTAAAATCGGCAATCTTAACAATTAGCCAACCATGGTCCGTATCACATTGGCGACCAAGGCAAGGGGCGCGACACGGTTGCGGGTGGACGCATGGTCTTCACCACAGCATCACTGCCGCTCTCGGTTCCATTGGAATATGGCGGCAACGTGGCCTTGGCCCGTAATTTGCTTTGGCCGGACGCAAGAAAGAAAAGACCGGTGCTTTTCGGCACCGGCCCTGACTGAAGGTCGCTGTTTCGGCCACGCTTCTGCGGCGCGGCTCCGTTTCCTGGATGCTCTTACATCCGGTAGGCAATCGTGTCGTTCCAGAAGCGGTCGAGCCGCTGCAAAGCGCGGTTCATCTGCTTGAACTCGTCGGTGTTGATGCCGCCGACCTGTTCGATCGAGCCGACATGGCGCTCATAGAGACCGGCAACCACGTCTGCCACTTCATTGCCTTTCGGCGTCAGCGAGACGCGGACCGAACGGCGGTCGATGCGCGAGCGCTGGTGGTTGATGAAGCCGAGATCGACCAGCTTCTTCAGATTGTAGGAGACGTTCGAGCCGAGATAATAGCCACGCGAGCGCAGTTCGCCGGCGGTCAGCTCGGAATTGCCGATGTTGAAGAGCAGCAGCGCCTGGATGGCGTTGATGTCGGAGCGGCCGTTGCGGTCGAATTCGTCCTTGATGACATCAAGCAGACGGCGGTGCAGGCGCTCGACCAGCTGCAGCGATTCCATGTACAGGGACCGGATAGCCTCGCGGCGATCGTCGGAAACGTTGGCGGTCTTCGCCGCCGGACGCGAATTGATCATTGTCTTTGCCTCTCGTTTGTCGCCTTGGTGATTTTTTGTTTTTCACCTTGATCGCGACACTATCGAATACTCATAAAATTCGACTTAAACGCTAGGGCTAACAAGAGCTTACCGGTAAGAGGTTTCGCAAGACGCTTAACGAACGGTCACCCGAGCAAGGATGATTAACCTAAAGATTTAGGCAATGATCGCCGCGCCGGATTCAGGCGGTCGCCAGGTCGTCAACGCGTACAAGGGCTTGCAGCATGTCGCGGCGAATAGGATTCGCCCGACCTGCCGCAGGCTTCTGATTTTATGCATGTCGTTGTCCCGCAACCGAGGACACTTCGGGGCGACATGCATTAGTGCCGTGCCGGTCGTTTCTGCAGGTAGATGACGACGCGAAAGACGATATAGAGCAGCGCCACGCAGGCATGCGAGACGATAATCAGCAGACGATGGCCGAAAAGCTCGGGAAAGGCGGCATACATGACCGTCTCCGTGACCGCGCAGATGAACCAGATCACCGGACCCCAGGACGCCAGCATCCACAACCCCGCCGCAGCGAAGGGAAAGAACACGGCGAGCATCACCGCCGCCACCTGCCAATGCACCGGCATAAGGTCGAACCGCCACAGCGGGCCCGGATAGAAGCCGATCAGCTTGATCCAGTAGAGGATGCCGAACAGCAGGCAGTAGCCCGCGATGACGCGCTGGAACCAGGCGAAGATCACCTCGACCGTCGAGGGCTGCAGGATGACGCGTCTCGATGTCACTTCGCTCACAACTCGAGCTCCCGATCGCCGAGCGGGGCAAAATAGGCCTCGACATCCGCCTCGCTAACCGCATCGATCGCTGCCGGCCGCCATTGCGGCTTCGAGCCCTTGTCGATGATGGCGGCGCGGATGCCTTCGTAGAAATCGTGGCCGGCCAGCATCCGGTTCAGGATGCGGAACTCCATCCTCATGCAGTCGTCCATCGACAATGTCTGCCCGGCGCTGATCTGTCGCCAGGCGACGCGAAGGCTGGTCGGCGAGCGCGTGCGGATCGTTGCCAGCGTCCCGGTGGCGAATTCGTCATTGCCCGCGCGGTCCAGGCTGTCGATCAGATCCGGCAGCGACGGTTGGGCGAAATGGCGGGAGATCGCCTCCAGGATCGGCCTGTCGGTCTCCCGCTTGGCCGGAACAAAGAAACCGCGCAGCACCGATTCCGGATCGCCCGTCAGCGCCAGCCGATCGAGGAAGCTTGCCTGGTCTTCAGCCTTGATGGTGTGGGTGGCCAGCCCCGACCACAGCGCATCGCCATAACGAATGCGGTTCCCGGTCAGCGCCAGGTACATGCCGAAGGAACCGCCAAGGTCGGGCAGCAGATGACTGGCGCCGACGTCCGGGAAAAAACCGATGCCGACCTCCGGCATGGCGAACTGGGCATTCTCGGTCATCACCCGGTGCGAACCGTGGAAGGAAATGCCGACCCCGCCGCCCATCACGATACCGTCGATGAGCGCCACATAGGGCTTCTTGAAACGCGCGATGTAGGCGTTGAGGCGATACTCGTCGGCGAAAAATTCGACCGGTGGGTTTCCAGCCCGGCCGGCTTCGTAGATGTGCAGGATGTCGCCCCCGGCCGAAAACGCCCTGCCCTCGGCTTTGACCACGACGACATCCACACCCTCGTCGCGCTCCCAAGACCGCAGGGCCTTGCCCAGTGCCTTGATCATGCGATGGGTGACGGCGTTGAGCGCCTGCGGCCGCGTCAGCGTGACGACCCCGGCCCTGCCCAACCTTTCGAAGCGAATTTCGTCGCCTCCACCAAAATCCATCGCCAGAGAATCCTTGTTCCCGCGCCTGCGGGACTGAAGTGCTAAAGGCGGCACATGGGTGCGTCAATGGCTGCAGCCCGGCCGCCTCGATCTTGGCGGCTAGCGGTCGCCGATGCTAGACATTGGTGGCCGCTACGACAGGCCGAGAGCAGGATAGTTAGCCATGCCGCATTTTTTGCGCTTTGCCTTTGTTCTGAGTTGCCTGTCGTTTTTGTGGGCAACCAATGTCCCCGCGGGGGCAGCCGACCTTGGCGACCTTTACCACTCGCAGACCATTGTCACCGGCCAGGGTGAAGAAAATCGTCAGCTCGGCTTCAGGACCTGCCTCGACAAGGTGCTCGTCCGTGTTTCGGGCGATCAGCGGCTGCTTGCCAGACGCGAAATGGACGCGCTGCGCGACAAGGCCGGCAGCTTTGTCGACTCGTTCCGCTACCATGACCGGATGGAGGGCATTCCGATCCATGACGAGCAAGGGACGCATGACCGGCCGCATGATCTCACCTGCTTCTACAAGCCTGATGTGATCGACAGGCTGCTGGCGTCGCTCGGCAGCAGGCCCTGGCTTGGCGAGCGGCCGACACTCACCGTCTTCCTCACGACCGAACAAGGCGCGCGGCATTTCATGCTGAGCGCCGAGGAAGGGCGTGGCGAGACGATGCGCGAATCCTTCGTCAATGCCAGCGGGCCGATGCTGATGCATGTCGCGTTTCCCAAGGCCGCGCAACTTGCCGGCTTGGGCGAAGAAGCGCTGCGCGCGACGGACATGGCAAGGCTGGATCGAGTGGCCAAGCAAGCCGGAGGCGACCGAGCGCTCGCCGGCACCATCGTGTGGAGCGACAAGGAACTGGGCTGGGTCGCCGATTGGCGACTGGCCGATCACGGCAAGACCTATCGTTGGCAGGTGCGCGGTGTCAGCTTCGACGACGCGTTCCGTGTGGCAATCGGAGGCGCGGCACAGATCCTTTCGGGCAACGGGCAGCCCTGAACCAATAGGCGTGGCGGGACAGCGCTGTGGCAGCTTTCGGCGCTGGCACAAACGTGTCGCATTGGTCAGCACAAGGGCTCGTGGTAAAAGCCGCGGATCCGGAGTTTTGGCCATGAACAAATTCACCCCAGCAAAAGCTGCCGGCACGCGCAGCGTCGATGACGTCACCGGCAGCCGCCGCCTGCGCCGCATGCGCAAGGCCGACTGGTCGCGCCGGCTCGTGCAGGAGAACAGGCTTTCGGTCGACGACCTGATCTGGCCGATCTTCGTCGTCGAGGGCAGGAATGTCCGAGAGCCGATTGCCGCCATGCCCGGCGTCTTCCGGCTTTCGGTCGACCTTGCCGTCAAGGAGGCCGAACGGGCGGCCAAGCTCGGCATCCCGGCCCTTGCCACCTTCCCCAACGTCGATCTCGGCCTGCGCGACCAGACGGGTTCCCACATCCTCGACCCTGAAAACATCATCAACCGCGCCACACGCGCCATCAAAGACGCGGTACCCGAGATCGGCATCATCACAGACGCCGCACTCGACCCGTTCACGAGCCATGGCCATGACGGCATCCTGCGCGATGGCATCATCGTCAATGACGAGACCGTCGAACAAGTCGCGGCGGCGGCCGTCATCCAGGCGGCGGCCGGCGCCGACATCATCGCGCCGTCCGACATGATGGACGGCCGTATCGGCGCCATCCGCGACGCGCTCGACGCCAACGGTTTCCAGGACGTGGCGATCATGTCCTACGCCACAAAGTTCGCGTCGGCCTTTTACGGCCCCTATCGCGAGGCGGTCGGCACCGCCGGTCTGCTCAAGGGCGACAAGAAGACCTATTATATCGACCACGCCAATTCGGACGAGGCGGTGCGCGAGGCCGAACAGGACCTCGCCGAGGGCGCAGACATGCTGATGGTCAAGCCCGGCCTGCCCTATCTCGACATCATCCGCCGGCTGAAGGACGAATTCCAGATGCCGACCTTCGCCTACCAGGTCTCGGGCGAATATTCGATGATCAAGGCGGCTGATTCCAATGGCTGGATCGATGGAGAGAAGGCGATGCTGGAATCGTTGCTCGCCTTCAAGCGCGCCGGCTGCGACGGCATCCTGACCTATTTCGCACCCGAAGTGGCTGTGATGCTGAAGGGGTAGCCCGACTTCCCGGGCAAGGCACTTCAGTAGATGTCACCACTCTTTCGACTGGTCGGCGGTTCTATCGAAAACCCGCTGACAAAAACTGGCGGCTGCAGCTATGATGGGAGCGGCCGGCAGCCCGCACCTCGGCCAAGAGGTATGGCGAACGCCTCCTGAGGATGCTTCCTGACCCGTTTCTCCGTCGGGCGAAGGTGTCGGCATTGCGGGCACTGACAAAGGCTTCGCCGTGACCCGAAGAAACGGACATGCTTGCCTATCGCGATGCCAAGACGATGGCGAAAGCCATGCGGGAGGCGCTTGCCGCCCGCAGACTGACGATCAGCCACAGCGAGGCCCTTGAGATCGTCGCGCGCCAACCGACCGGCCAATGAGGCGGCGGCCGTAGCTTGGCGGCAATCGGAAATACCTTTTCCGGCTCGAAAAACCACTTGCAATTCAAAATCAGTTTGCTAGAAGAAACCACTTGCAAAAGACAACTGGTTCTCAAGGAGGAGGTTCTCATGTCCAAACTTCGCGTCAACGCTTTCAGCCTGTCGCTTGACGGCTATGGCGCCGGCCCCGATCAGAGCCTTGAAAATCCGCTCGGTGTCGGCGGACCGGCCCTGCACAAATGGGCTTTCAGCACTCGCACCTTCCGCAAGATGTTTGGCCAGGAAGGCGGCGAGACAGGCGTTGACGAAGACTTTGCGGCGCGCAGCTTCGAGAATGTCGGCGCCTGGATCCTCGGCCGCAACATGTTCGGGCCGATCCGGGGCGAGTGGCCTGACGACAGCTGGAAGGGCTGGTGGGGCGACAATCCGCCCTATCACGTCCCGACCTTCGTGCTGACGCATTACAAGCGCGATCCCATCGTGATGGAAGGCGGCACGACTTTTTATTTCGTAACCGACGGCATCCATTCGGCTCTCGAACAGGCCAAAGCCGCCGCGTCAGGCAAGGATGTGCGGGTCGGCGGCGGCATCTCCACCATCCGGCAGTATCTGCAGGAAAAGCTGATCGACGACATGCACGTGGCGATCTCGCCGGTGCTGCTTGGCAGAGGCGAGAACCTTTTTGCGGGCCTCAACATGCTGAATCTTGGCTACCAGTGCAGCGAACAGGTTGCGACGGCACTGGCCACGCACGTCGTCATCAAACGGGCGTAAGGTGGAGAAACCCTCGACGAAAGCCCATTTCTCCCCGTCACTATACGGGGAGAAAGACAAAACTCTCGCTCAATACTTCTCCGGCACGTAAAGCTCGCGCGGCAGCACCTGGCGCTCGTATTCCGGGTTGAAGACGCGCTCCGGCAGCGTGATCTCCTCGTGCGGCACCTCTTCATACGGCAGCTGCTTGAGCAGATGGTCGATGCAGTTCAGCCGCGCGCGCTTCTTGTCGTTACCCTCGACGATGAACCAGGGCGCCTCGGGAATGTTGGTGCGGGCGAAGGTCTCCTCCTTGGCCTTGGTGTAGTGTTCCCAGCGCACCCGCGACTGCAGGTCCATCGGCGACAGCTTCCACTGTTTCATCGGGTCGTGGATCCGCATCAGGAAGCGCATTTGCTGTTCCTCGTCGGTGATCGAGAACCAATATTTGACCACGGTGATGCCCGAGCGCACCAGCATGCGCTCGAACTCCGGCACGTCATGGAAGAACTCCTCGACCTGCTCGGGGCTGGCAAAACCCATTACCCGTTCGACGCCGGAGCGGTTGTACCAGGAGCGGTCGAGCAAAACGATCTCGCCGCCTGCCGGCAAATGCGGGACATAGCGCTGGAAATACCATTGCGACTTCTCGCGTTCGGTCGGAGCCGGAAGCGCCACGACGCGGCAGATACGCGGATTGAGCCGCTGTGTGATGCGCTTGATGACGCCGCCCTTGCCAGCGGAGTCGCGGCCCTCGAATATCACCACCAGTTTCTTCTTGTGGTAGGCGACCCAGGATTGCAGCTTGATCAATTCGGACTGGAGGCTGATCAGGTCGCGAAAATACTGCATGCGATCGATCGAAGGCGGATGCGAGTTCTTGTAGATCTTGGCGATCTCCATCGAGAGGGCCGGCTCCGACATTTCGAGCTCATAGTCCTCGTCGAGCGTGTCGGCGAGCTCGGCTTCAAGCCAGTCCTTGGCAGGGGAATTCTGTTTCAGCTCGGTCATATCAACTGCTCCGCTTGCAAGCCCTGTCGGTTACCACTGGGCGCTCCAAATTGCTGGCCGGCGGCCGGGAATGGAAACACCTGAGCCGACTTCAATATAGGCCGGCGGTGACGGTTTTATTGCAGCACAGGCGCAATTGCCGACGTTGCAAATTCCGCGATGTCTGATCGATCGACCGTCGTCGCATGGCGACAAGCCGGCCGAATTGTCCTACAAATGCGCGGTCGCCTTCCAGGCCTGCCTTGCCGGCACGCCTCTTCAACAAAATCGTGAGGATCTGACATGGAATACCGCACCCTTGGCCGTTCCGGCCTGAAGGTTTCGACACTGACGCTTGGCACCATGACATTCGGCGGCGCCGGGCCCTTCGCCGCGGTCGGCAACAGCGATCTCGCCGAAGCCAAGCGGATGATCGATATGTGCATCGATGCCGGCATCAACCTCATCGACACCGCCAATGTCTATTCCAACGGCCTCTCCGAAGAGATCATAGGCGAAGCTCTCGGCGGCAAGCGCAAGAACGATGTGCTGATCGCGTCCAAGGCGCGGATGCGGATCGGCAAGGGCCCGAACGACGAGGGCCTGTCGCGCCATCATCTGATCCGTGAATGCGAGAGCAGCCTGAAGCGCTTGAAGACCGATGTCATCGACATCTATTTCGTCCACCAATGGGACGGCCTCACTCCGCTCGAGGAGACCGTTGCCGCCCTCGACAGTTTGGTCAGCCAGGGCAAGGTGCGCTACATCGGCTGCTCCAACTATTCCGGCTGGCAGGTGATGAAGGCGCTTTCCATCAGCGACAGCCGTCACCAGCAACGCTTCGTCACCCAGCAGATCCACTATACGCTGGAAGCGCGCGAGGCCGAGTACGAGCTCTTGCCGATCTCGGTCGACCAGGGGCTGGGCGTTCTGGTTTGGAGTCCGCTCGCCGGCGGCCTGCTGTCGGGCAAATACCGCCGCGACAGCCCGACCGCTCGCCAGCTTGCCGGCTGGTTCGAGCCGCCGATCCGCGACGAGGACCGGCTGTGGCGGATTGTCGATGTGCTGGTCGAGATCGGCAAGGATCATGGCGTCTCGGCGGCGCAGGTGGCGCTTGCCTGGCTGCTCGGCCGCCCTGCCGTCTCCTCGCTGGTGATCGGCGCCCGCAATGACGTCCAGCTCAAGGACAATCTTGCGGCGGCGGCCCTGAAGCTCGGCACCGAAGAACGCCAGCGCCTCGACGCGGTCAGCCGGCCGCCCCTGCTCTACCCCTACTGGCACCAGCAACTGACAGCGAAGGATCGCTTCGGCCCCGCCGATCTGGTTCTCGACCGCAGCGATATCTGATCGGCGTCAGGCCGAGAGCAGAGCTAGCCGCCGATAAACCGCCAGAGTTCGGGATCGGGTTCGATCTGGCCGCCGAGCACGAAATATTTGTAGAGGACGAGCAAGGAGATCGCATGCTCGTCCCGTTCATTGGAGAATTTGCGGCAATAGGCATTGGCTGCGGCGATGATGCGCTCCGCCGCGGCCGGGTGCGCTTCGAAATAGCGCACTTTTTCGCCGAGATCGGCAAAATCCGGGTCGAGCGGCGCATAGTGGACACCGGCCTCGAGCTGGCTCTCGCCGAACCATGTTTCGTAGGTCGGCGGCGGCATCAGACAGAGCGAGTTGGAATTCATGATCCATTTGAGGTTGGTCGCCACGTCATTGCCCTCCAGCGAGACGATGTAGCGATAGCGCAGGTGCTGGCTGATGCTGAGGAAAGGCTTGCTGTACTTAGCCGGTGCGCTGCGCTTGTGCGAACCGGCATCGCAGAACGGCAAGTCGCGCGCGACATCCAGGAACCGTGTCCTGATCGGGTTGTTGAGGTCGCCGCGCCAGACCACGGCAGGGCGCTTGTCGGCGAAGGCGACGGTATCGACGGGCATGTGGAAGTGGCGGAATTTGTTGAACTTCATGACGACGGCATTGCCGTTGTCGGCGCGGATTGGCCGGTCCTTGACGAGGGTCGGCAGCTTGGGCACGCCGATGACATCGCCGAACTTCAGGTCGATGAGCAATGATCGATCGAAATAGCGGGCAAATTCCTTCAGGTCGTAATAGTACATGCTCGGTTCAAACGGTATCTTGTCGATGCGCACAGCATCCGGGCCTGGTGTAAAAGCGTCCTGCAGCTTGTTGTAGTGATTCAGTCGCCGGCGCACGGCCTCGTCCGAGAGCCTGGCCTGCTGCAGGCGGCTGGCCAATCGCCGCCGGAAGATCGCCTGGGGCGCGATATCGCGCATGACGTTCCGCGCATAGTAGAAGACCTTTGCCGTCGTTCGTTGGAGGGTGGCCATGGACTCTTTTGATCAAAGATAAACGCGGTTGAACAAGTGAAGGTCGGGATGGTTCCCGCAGCATGATTGCCCTACCATCCAGCCACGCATTCCGATAGCGCCCGAATGCGGCTGGCGGCCTCGACCGAGCGCCGCAACTAGCCCGTTATGTAGCGCCACACCTCGGCATCCGGTTTGATCTGGCCCGACAGCACGAAGTATTTGTAGAGCACCAGCAGGGAGATCGTCTGCTCGGTCTGTTCGTCGTCGAATGTCCGGCAATAGGCGTTCGCAGCCGCGATGATGCGCTCCGCCTCCGCCGGATTCCGCTCGAAATAGGCGACGTGGTCCTCAAGGTTCGAGAAATCCGCCGCGAGCGGCACATAGTGGACGTTGGCTTCGAGCTGCCGCTCCGCAAACCATGTCTCATAGGTCGGCGGCGGCATCATGCAGAGCGACTTCGAATTCATGATCCATTTGAGATTGGTCGCCACGTCGTTGCCCTCGAGCGAGACGATGTAGCGATAGCGCTGGTGCTGGCTGATGCTGAGAAAAGGCCTGGCGTATTCGGGCGGTGCGTTCGGCTTGTGCGAACCGGCATCGCAGAACGGCAGGTCGCGCACAGCGTTCAGAAATCTTGTCCTGATCGGATTGTTGAGATCACCGCGCCAGACAACGGACGGCAGCTTGTCGGCGAACGACATCGCGTCAGCCGGCATCTGGAAATGACGAAACTTGTCGAGTTTCATGATGATCGCGTTCTTGTCGTCAGCACAGATTGGCCGGTCCTTGACGATCGAAGGCACCTTGGGGACATTCCTGACGTCGCCGAATTCCAGGTCGATGAGCAGGCCGGGATCGAAGTAGCGGGCGAACTCCTTCAGGTCGTAATAGTACATGGTCGGCGTGAAGGGCAGTTTGCCGATGCGCATGGCATCGGCGCTTGGCGCGAAACCATCCTGCAACTTGTTGTAGTAATTCAGCCTGCGGCGCGCCGCCTCACCGGAAAGCCTGGCCCTTTCGAGACGGCCAGCCAGCCGGGCACGAAACAACGCTTGCGGAGCGACATCGCGCGCGACGTTTCTCGCATAATAGAAAATTTTTGCTGCGGTCCGCGAAATTGTGGCCATCGGTCACTGATCAAAACAAACGGGCGGTTCTCAATTCATTGGCGCCCGCATGTCCTACATCATTGTGGCGCCGATCTGGCAAGCGCCCCATCTCTTCGATGCCGCAGCCACGCATTGTCGCTTCGGCTGTTGTGTTTGACGGCTAATGCTCCTAGGCAGGCTCAGGGCCGCAAGGCAGTCACAAAAGGAGCCGACATGGCGCGAGCACCAAACTACGATCAGGAACGCAAGGAGCGCGACCGCCAGAAAGCGGCCAAGAAGGCTGAAAAGCTGGCGGCCAAGGTTGCCGCGCGCGAACGTACGAAGCCTGAAACCGAGACTGAGACCGAAACGAAGGATTAACGGCATCCGGCCCGCTAATGCGGGCCGAGCCTCAAATCCAATTGTCAGCCCAAACCGCGAGCTAATATCAGGCTGGCGCCTTGTCGCTGATGAAGACATCCACTTCCCGCGCCGCGGCGATGAAAGCGCGCCTGGCATTCATCGCCGGCTTGTCGCCGGCGAGCGCGTCGTGACAGGCCTGCAGCGCCGCACGATGCTTGGGGCTGCGCTTGCCGGGCCAGTTGTTGAGGAGGTAATCGGAAGCCTCCCTTGCCGAACGCAAGAGCTGAGTGCTTCCCGCCGTGACGGATTTGACGGTCACAGGTGTTTCAAACCGGTTGTTTTCCATCGCCGCTCTTACGCCATCGGCTTCCTTGAAGCGAGGCCGAAAGTGCGCTTCACGTCAGACCCGTCTGTTTTTCCGGCCAGCGCGCCGCAGCGCATGGACCGCATTAAGCGGCGACGACGGCAAATCCCCTGGCGCGAAGGCCACGTCGATCGTTGGCAAGCGACGTCACCAGCCGATCACGGCTGCCGACGATGTGGGCCGACAGCAGCCGCGCGGCTTCATCGGCCTGACCGAGGCGTGTCGCGGCAAGAATGGCGCGATGTTCGACCCAGGCACGGCCAAGGGCCGTCTCGTCACGCACTTCCAGCCAGCGGGCGCGCGACAGGCGCGTCATCGCGTCACGAACCGCCCGGAACAGGAATTCGTTGCCGGAGAGCCGCGCCAGCTCGATGTGAAAATCCATGCCGACACGATGCCACTCCTCGCGCGGCGTATTTTCGTCGCAGGAATCGAGCATCGCCTCGATGACATCGATGGCGCTCTTGTCGGCTTGCCCGCACGTCAGCCGCAATGCCGCGATCTCGACCGCCTCGCGATAGACCGCAACCTGCTCGAGTTCGGCCAGATTGATGGGCGAAACGGTCCAGCCGCGCCCGTCCCTGCCGACCAGCCCTTCGGTCTCCAGCCGCAGCAGCGCCGCCCTGACAGGCGTGCGCGAGGCGCCGAACTGGCTTTCGATCCAGCGTTCGGTCAGCCGCTCTCCCGGCCCGATCTCGAGCGCCAGGATCATCTCGCGAAGCTGCCGTTCGACATTCTGCATCTGCGACATCGCGCGCCCTTTCCGAAGCCGCATTGACAGCGACCGGCGTGAAGTTCATGACGGAGACCAGTTTGGTATCCCAAAATGGTATCCGCAACAAGCGCTGATACCCGGCAGGCAGGGCATGACGCAGGAAGACACGCAGCAAAGCGGCTACAACATTCACTGGCGGCGCAATCTCGCGGTCTGTTTCGCGGGCTCGTTCAGCACGCTCATCGCCATGACCCTGCTGTTGCCATTCCTGCCGCTCTATGTCGAACAGCTCGGCGCACAGGGCCACGCGGCAATCGTGCAGTGGTCCGGCGTCGCTTATGGCGCCACCTTCTTCGCCGCGGCCACAGTAGCGCCGCTATGGGGGCGCCTGGGTGACCGCTACGGGCGCAAGGTGATGCTGGTGCGCGCCTCCTTCGGCATGGCGATCTGCATGTCGCTGACGGGCATGGTCGAGACGGTTTGGCAACTGGTGCTGCTGCGCCTGCTGATCGGCTTCGCGGGCGGCTACTCCTCCGGTTCAACCATACTGGTGGCCATGCAGACGCCGAAGGAGCGTTCCGGCTGGGCGCTTGGCGTGCTGTCGGCGGGCATTACGGCGGGCTCGCTGGTCGGTCCCCTGTTGGGCGGCGTGCTGCCGCCGGTGATCGGCATTCGCGCCACCTTCCTCTTGTCAGGCGGTGTGATCTTCCTCGCCTTCCTGGCAACGACCTTCCTCATCAAGGAGAGCCCGCGTCCGAAGCCAGCCAAACCGGTGTCGGCGGCAAAGCCGAAAAGCGGCTGGTCGCAGATCCCGGACAAGCGCCCGGTCGTGGCCATGCTGACCACCGGCATGCTGCTCGCCTTCGCCACAATGTCGATCGAGCCGATCATCACCGTCTATGTGCAGCAGCTCATCGAGGACCAGAGCAGGGTGACGCTCGTCGCCGGCGTTGTGATGTCGGCCGCCGCGCTGGGCACCATCCTCTCGGCGTCTTGGCTCGGCAAGCTCGCGGACCGGATCGGGCACTGGAACGTTGTCGTGGGAGCACTGGCGGTTTCGGCGCTGCTCCTTATCCCGCAGGCTTTTGTCACCAATAGCTGGCAGCTTATCGGCCTGCGTTTCCTGATGGGCCTGGCGCTGGGCGGCCTCCTGCCCTGCATCACCAGTGTCATCAGGCACAACATCCCCGACGGCGTTGGCGGCAACGTGCTTGGCCTGGCGATCTCGGCGCAGTATGTCGGACAGGTCGCGGGGCCACTGGCCGGCGGTTTTGTGGGCGGCCATTTCGGCATGCCGGCGGTGTTTCTCGGCACGTCGGTGCTGATGGCGCTCGGGGCGGCCTACAACTGGATCGTCCAATCGCGGCGGACGCGGCATATGGCGCTGGAAGCGCGCAAGCCCTGACGCTTGCTGAAGAAAGAAGGAGCACGCCGGCCATGAACCCCGATCCAAACGGCAGCCGCCTCCTCGTGCTTGCCGGCGGCCTCGTCGGCGCGGCGGGGGTGGCGCTTTCGGCGGCCGCCGCCCACCGCGGCGGCGCCTTTACCGGCACCGCCGCGTCGTTCCTGCTGATGCATGCGCCGGTCTTCCTCGCCATCGGCCTTATCGGCGCGAACCGCTGGCTGCGCATCGCCAGCCTCATTCTGCTCGCCGGGCTGCTCCTCTTCGCGGGCGATCTTCTCGCCCGCGATTTCTGGGGCTCAAGGCTGTTTCCGATGTCGGCGCCGATCGGCGGCACCCTGCTCATTGCAGGCTGGCTGGCGATAGCGATCTCGGCCGTGGCACGTCCACGACCCTGAAATGATTGCTTGAGGTCAATCCCGGCGGCGTTCCGGGCGGACCCAAAGGGCACGGCCGCCAACAGCAGGTTTCACCCGCCGTCGCGCTTCCGGTCGCTGTGTGGCCGGTGCGATGCCCCAGTAGTTGCGGTAGATATCTTCGAACAGATGCTTGATGGGATGCATGACTCATCCTCCTTGTCTTTGAATCGATCCAATCGTCGGGCGCGAAAAAAGTCGGTTTGATCAGCTCCGCTTGCGCGCCACCAAGAAGCGAAGATCGCGAACCCATGGGCCCGTCTCACCACGATGCCTAGCCTTGTTGGTGGCTGACCCGATATTCCAGTCGTTGCGGTAGATGTCGGCGAACAGGTAGTTGACGGGATGCATGGCGCTCCTCCCTTTTTGGCTATTCAGCAGAACAAGCTGTCACTTGGATCGATTCAAACCTAGGATCGAAACCGGCGCAGGTCAAGCAAAATTTGAATCGATCCAACGAAAATACTAGATGCGGCGGAAGAACGTGCTACATGGATGTCAGGAGGCACGCACAAATGGCGTCACTCACCGCAGGCAATCGACGACCCGTACGGCTGGCCGACATCGCCAAGGCCGCCGGTGTTTCGCACGGCACCGCGTCCAACGTATTCAGCCGCCCCGAGATCGTGCGCGAGGAAGTCCGCGAACGGGTTCGCGCCGCGGCCGAGGCAATGGGTTATGGCGGCCCCGATCCAAAGGGCAGGCTGCTGCGGGCCGGCAAGGTCAACGCCATCGGCGTGGCCACCGCCGAGCCCCTCTCCTATTTCTTCGACGATCCGTTTGCGCGCGTCATGATGGCGGGCATCTCGCAAGCTTGCGATGCGACCGGAGCCGGCATTTCCCTGGTCTCGGCCGCCAACAACGAGCAGCTTGCCTGGAACATCCAGAGCGCTCTGGTCGACGGCTTCATCGTCTTTTGCATCGAAGGTGGCTCGCGCCTGGTGGAGTTGGCACGTGAGCGCAAGCTGCCCTTCGTCGCGCTCGACCTCGACTCCGAGGACGGCTCGGTCGCCGCGATCGGAGTTGACAACATCGCCGGCGCCGGCATGGCGGCCCGCCATCTCACGGATCTCGGCCATCGCCGCTTCGCCGTCATGGCCCTGCCCTTCGCCGACAACAGGACGGGCCTTGTTTCGGCCGAACAGGTTCGGGCGGCGACCTATGCCGGAACGCGCGATCGCCTCACCGGCTATCTCCGGGAGCTTTCGCGGGTTGGCGTCGACATGTCCAAAGTGCCTGTCTACGAGACCGCCAACGACGTGGCGAGCACGAAGGCGGGGCTCGAGACCATCTTCGCCTCCGACACGCCGCCCACCGCCATTCTGGCCATGTCGGACAGAATAGCCCTGGTGGCGCTCGAATGGCTGAGCGCACGCGGGCTGAGCGTGCCTGACGACGTTTCCGTCGTCGGCTTCGACGGTGTTCCGGAAGCAGCGGTGTCCGAGCCGCCATTGACCACGATCGCCCAGCCGATTGCCGAGATGGGCCGCCTTGCCGTCAGGGCGATCCTGGAGAGCGACGGGCCGGTCAGCCGGCATCAACTGCCGGTCGAACTGATCGTGCGAGCCTCGACGGCTTCGCCACGCGGCTGAACCGCACGGCCGAACCGCCTACCGATTGGCTCTTGCCATGGCAGTCCCCAAAGGCGCACGAACCGGCGAGGGAACCGTTTGGGCCGTGCGGGCCTTGCCCGAACCGCCGATGGTCGACAGCCATTCGAGATAGAAGGCGAGCGCGAACTGCATGGCGATGCCGGCCGATATCAGCAGGCTGTCATAGACGAGCCCGCCCGGATTGATCAGCTTCATCACCTGCGCGACCATGGCGATCACCGTGCCGGCGATGAAGACCGGCAGCGATCTTTTGCCCAGTATGGCCAGCGGATGGTCGGGGCTGGTGCGGAACAGGTTTGACACCGTCGGCAGGGCGACGACGAGGTAGCTGACCGCCAGGACGTGCAACAGCCGCGGCAACGACAGGAAGGTCTTGTCGAAGCCGCCGATCACCACCGGCAGGTTGAACCACGTTATCTGTCCCCAGAGCGGGCTATGCACCCACACCAGAGCCGCCAGCACATAGGTCGCGGCCGCGCCGACAAGCCAGCGGTTGACCGGAATGACACCGCCGCGCCTGACATGCAGCATGGCGGCAAGGCCGATGTTGAACAGGAACTGCCAGGACAACGGGTTGAGGAACCAGAAACCGGGCTCGGGGTAATTGGGCGGAGCGATCTCCCAAATTCCGGCAACCAGCCATAGCGTGCCGGACACGACAAGCGCCGCGGCGGGCCTGGAGCTGACGAACAGGACGAACGCCGGCGCCATCAAAAGCAGCGCCGCATAGACCGGCAGGATATTGTTATAGCCGAGCTGATGGCCGAGCGTGACGATGCCGACCAGCACTTGCGGCGTGTTTTTCATCAAGGGCTCGATGTTGATGAGCGTCAGCAGTTCCGGCCGCTTGGCAAACACCGCCACGGCGCAGAACAGGGCCATCACCACCATCGTCGTGACGATGTGGGCGACGTAGAGCACGCCGGCCCGCCGCCACATTTTCAAGGTCGCCAGAAGCCGGCCACCCGGCCGGAACTTTGTGCCGTAGGCGAGTGCGACCGAAATGCCTGATATCAGCACGAACGCCTCGGCCGCGTCCGAAAACCCGAAATTCTTGTAGGTCAGGGTCTCGAAAGCCGTGCCCGGCACATGGTCGACGAAGATGGTGAGCAGTGCCAGCGCGCGCAATACATCGATACGCGTGTCGCGTTCCAAGATACGCAAATCGCGATCTGGCGAAACAGGGGTAGTCATCGACAAAAGGCCTCAAAGCTGGTTGTTCATGTCCAGCAATGCGACCCCCGACGCACCGCTTCGATTCCTCCCACAGGGAGTGTATCGGCGCAGAAACGGGCCGGAATGAGCCTGGTTCAATCAACTTTCGCGGAGCATGAAAATATTGCGTTTTGAAGCCGGCAAATTGAGCGAAGCCTCATATAATCAACGGGATGCGGTATGACTGGCGCCAGTGTCGAAAATGGCCCTCCGATGCTGGATCTAGCCTTTCCCTATCGCCTCCTCGGTGCCGGCAAAAGCGGCCGCGCGTGCCTGTTCCTGCTGCATGGATCGGGTGTCGACGAGACAAGCATGGTGCCGCTGGCGAGGCGCATCGCGCCCGACGCCCCCCTGATCGCGGTACGGGGCCGCATCCCGCAGGAGGACGGTTTTCGCTGGTTCGAGCGAATCACGCCGACGCGCTTCGGCCAGCAAAGCATCCGTGTCGAAACCGCCGCCTTCGCGGCATTCGCAAGCGAAGTCGCCGCGCGCCATGGGCTCGATCTCGCCCACGCGACATTCATTGGCTATTCGAACGGCGCCAATCTGGTTTCGAGCCTGATGCTGCTCCATCCCGGCATTGTCCGGAGCGCGGCGCTGCTGAGGCCAATGCCGGTGCTCGACAAGGTGCCTTCAACGGACCTCATGGGCACACGGACGCTGATCATTGCCGGGGCGGCGGACGAGACCTACGGGCCTTTCGCGTTGGCGCTGGTGACGCTGCTCAGCCGGCACGGTAGCGAGATCGACGCCCGGATCGTTCCATCAGGCCACGAAATCGGCGACCCGGACGCCGCGATCGTCGAGCGATGGCTGGCCGGAGCGGCACAGGGAGGCTGACCGCCTTTGCGACCGCTCGCTGCCCAATCAGCGTTCGGCCACCATTCGAACTTCTGCCCCGGCGATCAGCAGGGCGAGCCCGCTTTCAAACAGCGCCTCGTGTCCGCCGGCACGGTAGTGCACCAAGGCTTCGCGCAAGAGCGGATGATCATGCGCCGCGGCATCCAGCGCTTCGCCACGCCCCGGACCTGACGGATATTCGGCTTGCTCCTCTGTGACACAGCCGACCGTGTAGCGGCCGACCGTCATCAGCAATTCCATGGCTGGAATCGCCGCCATGCCCTCGCCCGCCAGGAATTCCAGCAGCCGCTCGAAGTGCCCGAGCTCTTGCGGATCCGCTTCCGTGCCGGCGTGGACACGCGCGCCGTCGCGATAGGCAATCAGGGCGCTGCGAAAGCTGCGGGCATTCTTGCGCACGAAATCCTGCCAGGTCTCGCCGAGCCGTGGTGTTCGATGCCGATGGCCGCGCCGCAAGATCTCTTCGTTCATCGCGTCGAGCAAGGCGCGCTTGCTCCTGAAATGCCAGTAGAGTGCCGGCTGCTGCACCTTGAGCCGCTGCGCCAAAAGGCGGGTCGACAGCGCATCGATGCCAACCTCGTTGAGCAAGCCTAGCGCTTCGTCGACGATCATCGTCTTGTCCAGTTTCATGCGAATCCGTCTGGTCCTCCAGCTTGCGCCGTGAATTTATCAGTGATAAACCTTCCTTATCAACGATAAATTCCTGAGTCCGATCGTGAAAAGAGCTTATCTCGTCGTCCTGATGGCGATGGCACTGGACGCCGTGGGCGTCGGGCTGATGATGCCGGTGCTGCCGGGCTTGCTGCGCACGGTCGGCCATGTCGACGATATCGGCTGGATTTTTGGCGCCTTCCTGTCGGCCTACGCCGCCATGCAGGTGCTTTTTTCGCCGCTGCTCGGCGCCCTGTCCGACCGCTACGGCCGTCGGCCGGTCTTGCTCGTCTCGCTCACGGGATCGATGGCGGACTATCTGTTCATGGCCTTCGCGCCAACACTGCCGCTGCTGTTCGTTGGCCGGCTGATCGCGGGCGTCACCGGCGCCAGCATGGCGGTAGCTTCCGCCTACATGGCAGATATCAGCAGCCAGGATCGTCGTGCTCGGGGTTTTGGCCATCTCAACGCCGCCTTTGGCGTCGGCTTCATAGCCGGTCCGGCGCTCGGTGGCCTGCTTGGTGACGTTTGGCTACGCACGCCCTTCCTGGTTGCGGCAGCACTCAACGGGATCAACCTGGTACTGGCTTTCTTCCTGCTGCCGGAACCGAAGCGCGCGGGCGGCGCAAGCGAAATGCCGTCTTTCAACCCGCTGGCGCCGTTGCGTTGGGCGCTGACTTTCCCGGCCCTTTTGCCGCTGCTTGGTGCCTTCGCCGTTCTTGCCCTGGTCGGCGAAGTCGGCGGCACCATCTGGGTGCTCTATGTCCAAGGCAAATTCGCTTGGGACCTGTTCACCGTCGGCATCTCGTTGGCGCTGTTCGGGCTCTTCCATGCTGGAGCCCAGGGTTTTGTTGCCGGGCCGATCACCGAGCGCTGGGGCGAGAAAGCAGCGCTGATCATCGCCATCCTCGCCGACAGCACGGCCTATATATCGATAGCGCTGGCCTGGCAGGGCTGGATGGCCTTCGCCCTGCTGCCGCTGTTCTGTCTCGGCGGGATCGGAGCTCCGGCATTGCAGTCGCTGTTGACCTCACGCGTCGGCGCCGACCATCAGGGACGGCTGCAGGGCGTGCTCACCAGCATGACCAGCCTGGTCTCGGTGTTCGGACCCTTCATCATCGCCATGCTCTATTTCCGCACGCGCACCGTCTTTCCCGGCACAGTCTGGATCGCGGGGGCGGCGCTTTATGTGCTGTGCCTGCCATTGCTCCTGCGAACCGGGTCATCTCCAGCCGTGCGGGAGGCCGCCGAATAGATATTTCTTGACGCTAGGCCGGAAGACGGCACTGTTCACCGCCGAAAACGGCCTCGGACTACCGTTTTCCACAGCGGCGACATATCACTGTCACAGATTACCTATCGAGATGCTGTTACCGAGGGGAAGTCTGCATGGCCGACAAGAACAGCATCACTCTGCTCGACGACACTTCGACATTGCCGGCAATCGTAGCCGATCCGTCCGACATCGCCAGAATCGAAAGCACGATCGACGTCAGAGACCGTGCCGGCATTTCTGTCTATGGCGACCGTGCCCAGCAGGCAGTCAGCGACTATGCCGACAAGATATTGTCCCAGTTGCGCAACCGGGACCTCGGCGACACCGGCGATCTCCTGACCGACATCATCATGAAGGCCAAGAATCTCGATCCGGCCTCGCTCAAGGACCAGGGTTTCCTCAGCGGCCTGTTCTCCTCGTTCAAGGCGCGGCTCGAGCGCTTCAAGGAGAAATACGAGGACGTGGCGGGACAGATCGATCGCATCGGCCTCGAACTCGACCGTCACAAGGACACGCTGCGGCGCGACATTGCCGTGCTCGACGACCTCCATGAGCAGACCAAGGGCTCCATCCTCAAGCTCGATGCCTATGTGCAGGCCGGCAAGAAATTCGTCGATGACTACCGCGCCAACGAGTTGCCGAAGCTGAAGGCCGCGGCGGATACCGCTAGCGGCGACACTGGAGGCACGCTGGAGGCGCAAACCTATCAGGACGCCGTGCAGGCGCTCGACCGCCTGGAAAAGCGGATCTTCTACCTGGTGCAGGCGCGCCAGCTCGGCATCCAGCAACTGCCGCAGATCCGCATCGTCCAGTCGGGCGACGAGACACTGATCGAGAATTTGCAAGCAACCTCGGCGCTGACCGTGCCGGCATGGAAGCAGAAGATGGTCATCCTGCTTGGGCTGACCAACCAGAAGTCGGCGCTCGAACTGCAAAAGACCGTGACCGACGCAACCAACGAGATGATCCGCCAAACGTCGAAAATGATGAAGGACCAGGCGATTTCGGTCGAGGAACAGGCGCAGCGCGGCATCGTCGACGTCGAGACGCTGGCGCAGGCCAATCGCGATCTCATCGACACGGTACAAGGTGTGCTGAAAGTCCAGCAGGAGGGCCGCCAGAAGCGGGCCGACGCCGAAAAACAGATGGACCAGATGACGATCGACTTGAAGAAAGCGCTGACCCAGTCCTGATCGGAACCGCCATGCCGAAGACGCTGACGTCCGTTCTGCTGCTCGCCTTCGCGATGTTTTTGACGGCCTGCAATTCCAGCCAAGTCAAATTCTCGATCGTCTCCGGCTCCGAGAATACGGTGCTGGAGCCGATCGTCCAGGAATTCTGCGCCAAGCAAGGCGCGACCTGCACCATTTCCTATCAAGGCTCGCTCGACATCGGGCTCGGACTGCAAAAGCCTGGCGGCCTCGACAAGGATGCGGTTTGGCCGGCCTCCAGCGTCTGGGTCGACCTGTTCGACAGCGGCCGCAAGGTGCGCAACCTGACGTCGATCGCGCAGATGCCGGTCATTCTGGGCGTGCGCAAATCCAAGGCCACCGAACTCGGCTTGGTCGGCAAGCCGGTCTTCATGAAGGACATCCTGGCCGCGGTGAAGGACGGCAAGCTGAAATTCCTGATGACGTCGGCGACGCAGTCCAATTCGGGCGCCAGCGCCTATCTCGCCATGCTGTCCAGCGCGCTCGGCGGCAAGCAGGTGATCGAGCCGGGCGACCTCGACAATCCCGCCGTGCACGACACAGTAAGTGCCTTGCTGCAAGGCGTCGAGCGTTCGTCCGGTTCGTCGGGCTGGCTCGCCGATCTTTACGTCGACAGCGCCGGCAAGGGCACCGTCTACGACGCGATGTGGAACTACGAGGCGACGCTGAAGGAGACCAACGACAAACTCAAGCAGATGGGCAACGAGCCGCTCTATGCCATCTATCCGGCCGACGGCGTCGCTGTCGGCGACTCGCCGCTGGGTTTCATCGATCATGGACGCGGAGCCGATGTCGAAAAATTCTTCACCGACCTTCTCGCCTATCTGCAGTCGGACGCGGCACGCAAACGCATCGCCGATACCGGTCGGCGGCTGCCGCTCGGCGGCGCGGCCATCCAGGCCGCCGCCGAGCCGGATTGGAATTTTGATCCCGGCAAGCTGGTGACGTCGATCCGCATGCCGGAGCCGGCCGTGATCCGCAAGGCGCTCGACCTCTACCAGGAGGCCTTGCGCAAGCCTTCGCTGACGGCGCTGTGCTTCGATTTTTCCGGCTCGATGGAAGACCAGGGCGAGAAACAGTTGCAGGCCGCCGCCCAATTCCTGTTCACGCCGGAAAAGGCAAGCGAGGTGCTGGTGCAATGGACGCCGTCCGACCACATCTTCGTGCTGCCTTTCGACGCCGTCGTGCGCGACACATTCGAGGCGAAAGGCGACTCGGCGGGCCAGAGCGAGCTGCTGGCGGACGTTGCCCAGCAACGCGCCGGCGGCGGCACCGATATGTATGCCTGTGCCGACCAGGCCCTGCAGAAGATCGTTGCCACGGCGGATCTTTCGAAATACCTCCCGGCCATCGTCATCATGACCGATGGCCGCACCGATGGCGGCGCGGACCTGTTTCTCGCTGACTGGCGCAACGCCGCCGTGCGCGTGCCGGTCTTCGGCGTCACCTTCGGCGACGCCGACAAGAGCCAGCTCGACAGTCTCGCCAAGGCGACGTCGGCACGGGTCTTCGATGGCAGCGGCGATCTGGCCGGCGCCTTCCGCGCCGCGCGCGGCTACAATTAGAGCCTGCCGGGATGCGTGGCTTGTTCGGCAATGACTGGAACTGGATCGCGGCGGGCGGGATATCTGCGGTGCTGCTTGTCGGCTTGGGTTTTCTGACCCAGTTCCCGTTCCTGGTGTCGGCCATCATCGCGGCCCTCGTCTTTGCCGGACTGGTGTTCGTGCTGGCGCCGCGACAGCTTTTCGAAGGGCTCGACCTCAGCACCCTCAGCGGCAGCAAAGTGGCCTTCGCCCGCGAACTCCTGGCGCAAGCGCAGCCAGCCGCGGACCGGCTGTCGGCAACGGCCGGTTCGATCGCCGACAAGGACATGAAAGCCAAGGTGAAGAACCTGTCCGACATCGCCGCCGACGTGATTTCCAAAGTCGAGACGAAGCCGGAAACCGCGCCCTCGGTGCGGCGTTTCCTCACCTACTACGTGCCGCAGGCGGCGGAAGTGGCGGAAGGCTACGCGACGCTGGCGAACCGACGTGCACCCAGCAAGGTCCGGCTCGCCAATGTCGGCGCCGTCATCACCAAGCTTCAGGACGCCTTCGTGCATTATGCCGACAGCCTGGCCGACAGCGAACTCGGCACGCTCGACGTCGACCTGCGACTCATTCAGGAGTCGTTGAAAGAGGATATCGGACGCTGATGGCCATTTCGCGCCGCGCTTTCGGACTGGGTCTGCTGGGTGCCGCCGCTGCCGGCACCGGCGGCTATTTGACGCTGAAGGATCGTCCCGAGTTCCGTGGCTATCTTGGCAACAAAGCGCATCTGTTCGGCTTCATCGGCGGCGAGAAGCAGGCATTCCTGGCCGATCCGGACGTCGTGCATGCGCTTGGCGGCTACGGGCTGGAACTCGATGCGCGTGTCGCCGGTTCCGTGGAGATGGTGCGCGAGCCGGCATTGCTCACCCAAAAACCGCAATTCCTGTGGCCCTCTTCCTCGATCATGGTCGACCTCGCGCGCAAGAGCGGTGTCTCGATCCGCAACGACCAGGTCGTGCTCAACTCCCCGATCGTCGTCTACACCTGGGGACCTGTAGTCGAAGGGCTGAAGAAGAGCGGGCTGGTCACGGTCGCCGCCAAGGGCGGCTACAACCAGCTCGATCTCAAGGCCTTGCTCGACGCCATTCTGGCCGGCAAGAACTGGGCCGATCTCGGCATTGACGAGCTTTATGGCCGCGCCCGCATCGTCTCCACCGATCCCAACCGCTCCAACTCCGGTTTCATGTTCGCCGGCCTGGTGCTCAGCCTGATGAGCGGCGACGTGGCGACCCAGGAACTGCTTGCCCAGCACGGCGACCAGGCCAAGGCGATCTTCCGCAGCATGGGGCTGAAGTCGTCCTCGTCGGGAAAGCTGTTCGACCAATACATCGCCGGCGGTCTCGGTGCCGAGCCGATGGTGGTGGGTTATGAGAACCAACTGGTGGAATGGGCGCTCGCCGATCCCGCGCGCTGGCAAAGGGTGCAGGCCGGCATGGGCGCCAAGCCCGAGATTCTCTACCCCAGGCCAACCGTCTATTCGGCGCATCCGCTGATCGTCGTCGACCCCGCGGTCGACAGGCTGCTGGAGGCGCTGACCAGCCCAAAGCTGCAAGAGCTTGCCTGGTCGAAACACGGTTTTCGCGGGCCGCTCGGCACCGTCAGCGGCGGCGCCGATGCCGCGATCGCCGGCGTGCGGCCGGCGGAAATCGAGGCGGTGCTGCCGATGCCCTCTGCCGACGTGATGCTGGCGCTGCTGTCGCAGTTGGAAGGCTGATCTACCCTCGCCCCATCCTGTTCCAGGCGTCGAGGCCGGCGATCTTGTAGGCCTCGGCCAGGGTTGGATAGTTGAAGGTGTTGTTGACGAAGAAGTCGACCGTGCCGCCGAGATTGATCACCGCCTGGCCGATATGAATGAGTTCGGTGGCGCCCTCGCCGACAATGTGCGCGCCGAGCAGGCGCCGCGTCTCGATCGAGAACAACAGCTTCAGGAAGCCGGTGTCGACGCCCATGATGTGGCCGCGCGACGTCTCACGGAAGCGCGCGACGCCAACCTCATAGGCGCCGCCGCTTTGGCGTACCTGCTCCTCGGACTGGCCGACCGTCGATATCTCCGGCACCGCGTAGATGCCGTAGGGAAAGGTCTCCGGCGGCGCGGGCAGGGTCACGCCAAAGGCATGGCAGGCGGCCACCCTGCCCTGCTCCATGGAGGTCGAGGCGAGGCTCGGAAACCCGATGACGTCGCCGGCCGCGTAGATGTTCGGCACGCTGGTCTGAAACGTCTGGGGATCTACCTTGATGCGGCCCCTGGAGTCGGCTTCGATGCCGACCACGTCGAGGCCGAGGCTGCCGACATTGCCGGTGCGGCCGGCGGCGTAGAGCACGACCTCGGAGCGGATGGTGCGGCCATCGGCCAGTTCCACCTCGGCGGCATCCGGCTTGGAGCGGATTTCCTTGACCGCGCTGCCCAGTCTTATCGTCATGCCGCGGTCGCGCATCTGGTGGATGAAATCGTCGACGATCTCCCGGTCGACGAAATCGAGGATGGAGTTGCGCGGCTCGACCAGGGTCACCGGTACGTCGAGCGCGGAAAAGATCGTGGCGTATTCGACGCCGATGACGCCGGCGCCGATCACCGTCAGCGTGCGTGGCAGGCGGTCGAGTTCAAGCATTTCGTCGCTGTCGAAGACACGGGTCTTGTCGAAGGGCACGTCACCAGGCCGATGCGGCCTGGTGCCCACGGCGATCAGTGCGTTGGCGAAACCGACTTCGCTGTAGTCGCCATTGTCCGATGTCAGGCTGACCTTGTTGGACCCGAGAAATTTCACCGCCGCGCGCGCGCTTTTGACCGTGTTGCGCATGAACTGATGCTGCAGCACCTCGACCTCATGGTCGAGTGTCTTGTGCAGGCGCTCGATCAGGTCGCCGACCGAGATATCCTGCTTGACCCGATAGCCGCGTCCATAGAAGCCGCGCTCGCGCCAGCCCGAGAGATTGAGCACCGTTTCGCGCAGCGTTTTGGAAGGAATGGTGCCGGTGTGCACCGAGACGCCGCCAAGGCGCCGGCCCCGGTCGACCACCAGCACCGATTTGCCGAGTTTGGCCGATTGCACGGCGGCGCGGCGGCCGGAGGGGCCGCTGCCGATGACCAGCATGTCGTAGTCCATATTGCCCCGTCCCCTCGGCGTCTTGTTGCGCCGCAGCAAGCTAACGCCATCCGTGCTGCAAATTCAACCGCTTCGGACCCTCAGCCCATTCTGTCCCGCCTGGCGCCGCGGCGAAACGGTCCGATCTTGATTCCACCATGAGCCTTCACCATTTCTGGTGCGGTGGGGCGCAGGCTAAGCAGGCCCCTGTTACGAGGAAATGACATGAACGCTCGCGTTCTCGACGGCGAAATCATCAACACCCGGCTCGACGATGTCAGGGCTTTTGAAGGCGTGCGCACAAGGCGCATTCTGGCTTTCGTGCTCGACTATCTCATCGTCGGCCTGCTGAGCATTCCGGTCGCCATCCTGGTGTTCTTCCTCGGGCTCTTGACCCTCGGCCTGGGCTGGATGCTGTTCGGCGTCCTGATGCCGGCAGTCGCCATCCTCTACATCTGGAACACGTTGGGCAGCGCCGACCAGGCCACCACGGGCATGAAGATGATGGGCATCCGCCTCGACCGTCTCGACGGCACCCGCATCGACGGGCTGACCGCGGTCGTCCATTCCGTATTGTTCTGGGCCGGCAACGTCATCCTGTCGCCGCTGGTCCTGCTGGTGACCCTGTTCTCGGACCGCAAGCGCACGCTGCACGATCTTTTGCTCGGCACCGTCGTCAGCCGCACCGGCCGCTGAAACCGCCCTGAAGCAAAGCCGCAGCCCCCTTGAGCGCAAATGTGAAGGTGTTGAGTTGCCCACACCTTCACAATCCTGTTGAATTTTTCGCCGCCGGAGCCAAAGGTAGAGCGATTCGAAGGAGTGTTTCCAAGGCTCGATGACGCAGCACCCGACCCAGTCGCCGCAGTTCTTCCTGACCGCGCCGTCGCCGTGCCCCTATCTCGACGGCCAGTTCGAGCGCAAGGTGTTCACGCATCTGGTCGGCGACAAGGCCTCGGAGATGAACGACCTGCTCACGCAAGGCGGCTTCCGGCGCTCGCAGAACATCGCCTACAGACCAGCCTGCGAGACCTGCCGCGCCTGTGTGTCGGTGCGTATCCTGGCACAGGAGTTCACCGCCAGCCGCAACATGAAGCGCGTGCTGCAGCACAATTCCGACCTCGTCGGCGCTATGCACAACGCCGAGCCCTCGACCGAACAATATTCACTGTTTCGCGGCTATCTCGATGCCCGCCACCGCCGCGGCGGCATGTCCGACATGACGGTGCTCGACTACGCCATGATGGTCGAGGATACCCATGTCGACACCAAGGTGATCGAATACCGGCGGCGCGGACCCGACACCTTCATCACCGGCAAAGGCCAGGGTGAACTCATAGCGGTGGCGCTCACCGACAAGATGGCCGACGGCTTGTCGATGGTTTATTCCTATTTCAATCCCGATTTCGAAAGCCGCTCGCTCGGCACGTTCATGATCCTCGACCATATCGCCCGTGCCAAGGCGATGGGGCTGCCCCATGTCTACCTTGGCTACTGGGTCAATGGTTCGCGCAAGATGAATTATAAGATGCGCTTCATGCCGCAGGAGCATCTCGGCCCAAAAGGCTGGGAGCGCTATACCAACGAAGCGGTCTGACGCTGAGTTTTCCCCCGATCCACGCTTAAACTGTTTCAAGGCAGGGGATGCTGGTCTTTCAGCCGCTCGGCTGGAGAGAGTGCGCGCTTGCGCCGACCGGCCGCCTGCAATTCAATTGCGAAAGTTCCTGCATGTCCTCTCACCATGATCACCAGAAGGGCCTTCTGATAACCGCCATCGGCGGACTGATACTGACCGTCGACATACCGTTGATCCGCCTTGCGGATGGCGGCGCGTGGACCATCCTTTTGCTGCGAACCGGAACCACCTTCATCGCCGCGATGATCATCTGGTCGGTCTGGCGCGCGCTGAGCCGGAATGTCCCGCCGCTTATCCCCGGCTGGTCCGGGCTGATCGTGGCGATATGCTATGGGCTGACCTCGATCACCTTCGTTACCGCGGTCTTCCACACCTCGACCGCCGACCTGGTGTTCATCCTGGCCTTCAACACCGTCTTCGCCGCACTCTTGTCCTGGATATTCCTACGGGAAAGGCCGGGAGCGGTGACGATCGCGGCCATGCTGGTCATGATTCTCGGCGTGCTGGTCATCGTCGGCGGTTCGGTTGGCAGCGGCAAGCTGTTCGGTGATTTCATGGCGCTGTGCTCGGCTTTCTTCATCGCGGTGGCCATCACCCTCTCGCGAGCCAGCGGCAAAGATATGGGATTCACCTCGCTGATCGGCGTACTTCTGCCGCTTGGGCTGGCGGCCTTCATGGTGAGCGGCGAAGGCTTTCACGTAAACGCGCCATGGTGGATCATCTTCAACGGCGCCGTCATCATGCCGATCTCGTTCTTCTGCCTCGCCGCCGGGCCGAAATACATTTCAGGACCGGAAGTGGCGATGTTCTACCTGCTCGAAACCGTGCTAGCGCCGATCTGGGTGTGGATGATCTTTGCCGAGACGCCGACCCGCAACAGCCTGATCGGCGGCGGCATCCTGATCGTCACGCTCGTCGCCCATTCGCTCTGGCAGTTGCATGATGGGCGCAAGCGCCGCGGCGACCTCGCGGTACACCATCCGGCGTAGAGGTCGAGATTCAGGCGCTGGCTTTCTTGACCACGCTGGGTTCGGGCAGGACCTCGATCTGTGGACCGGCTTCGATTTCATTCGGCGGCACGATCTCGTCGGCCAGTTCCACCTCGCGCAGCCACTCGCGCCAGATCGCGACCAGCAGCGCCATCAGCACCGGGCCGATGAACAGGCCGAGAAAACCCATGGTCTTGACGCCGCCGATCAAACCGAAAAAGGTCGGCAGGAAGGGCAGTTTTATCGGGCCGCCGACGAGTTTGGGGCGCAACGTCTTGTCTACGACGAACAACTCGACCGTGCCCCAGATGAACAGCGCCAGGCCGGCCATCGGTGAGCCGCTGGCGGCGAGGTAGATCGAGACCAATGTGAAGGACAATGGCGCACCGCCGGGGATGAGCGCCATCACGCCGGTCAGCGCGCCGAGCGTCACCGGCGACGGCACACCAGCCAGCCAGTAGGCGATGCCCAGCACCAGTCCCTCGCCGATGGCGATTACCGTCATGCCGGTCACGGTCGAGGAAATGGTCGCCGGCACGACGCGCGAAATCCGCTCCCAGCGGGTGGGCAGGATGCGCTCGCCGAGGCGATCGATCTGGCCGGCGAAATTCTCGCCGTCGCGATAGGCGAAAAACAGGGCGATCATCATGAACAGCAGCGTCAGAAAGAGGCTGAAAGCGCTGCCGCCGGCGGCGAGCGCACCGCGGTAGATGCTGCCTATATTGGCGCCGCTGACCAGCTGGATCAGTTCGCCGATGCCGCCGGGATGGCCGAGATTGGTCGTCCACTGCTCGTTCAGCCACTCACCCACCACAGGCAGGGTGGCGATCCAGTGCGGCGTCACCGCACCGTGGCGGTTGGTCTCTATCGCCCAGCCGACCCATTCGCGCACCTCGTTGATGGCATAGGTGCCGGCAAGCGCGATCGGTATCACCAGGAAGGCCAGGATGAACAGGATGGCAAATGTGGCGGCGATGGTTCGGTTGCCGCCGACGCCGACCAGCAGCCGTCGGTAGAGCGGCCAGCTGGCGAAGGCGATAACGAGGGCGGCCAGCACCGGGAACAGGAAGCCGTGGAAAAAATAGACGCCGGCGGCAACGATCAGCACCAGCAGCCAGCGCGCCGCCGAGAGCGGCGGTATGACGGCCGAACGAAGCGGTGTGGACAGCCCGAAGAGGCGCTGCTGCCGTTCCGGCTTCTGGATCTTTGCTTCCTTCAAACGCCCTGTTCTCCCCGGCCCATCCGGTCAGTTATGCACCGATATAGTGCAGCAATCGTGACGATACTCCAAATGGTGATGGCGGAGCTGCCAATCTCCCCGCTCGTGGGGAATCTCCTGCAGGACAGAGGGGGGCGTGAACCTCTGATCTGATCTTAAGGACCGAGAATTGCGAGAGGTGTAGCCAGCCATTTGATGCGCTGGCGGGACAGCGCCTCCTCTGGCCAGCCGGCCATTTCCCCCACGAGGGAGGAGATCGGCAGCTTCTAGCCGAACTTCCCAGTCCTTGGGAATCCCTTAGGCACCATCCGTCCCGCCGACGCCCGGGCGCCGATCCATTCAGCCAATTCCTCGCGCGACCGGGTGAAGGTACGGTCGGCCGAATCCTGCCAGGAGAGACCGGTTTCCAGCGTGAACGGCTTGAGGTCGAGCAGGCCGCCGTCCTTGTATTTCTGCAGCCGCACACCCTTGCCGCGACCCATCTCCGGAATTTCCGAGAGCGCGAACACCAGCATCTTGCGGTTCTCGCCGACGATGGCCAAGTGATCGCCGGTGACCGGCACGCAGCGCTTGGCCTCGTCCGGCGCCTTGACGTTCATCACCTGCTTGCCCTTGCGGGTGTTGGCGACCACCTCTTCCTCGGGAACGATGAAGCCGTTGGCGTCGAAAGAGGCGAGCAGCAGCTTGCGCTTGGGATCGTGGACGAAGGCGGTGACGATGTCCTGGTCATTGTCCATGTCGACGATGATGCGGATCGGCTCGCCATGGCCGCGGCCGCCCGGCAGCCGGTCGGCGCCGATCGTGTAGAACTTGCCGCCGGTGGTGAAGACCAGAACCTTGTCCGTCGTCTGGGCATGGAAGGCGAGCTTGAGGCTGTCGCCCTCCTTGAAGGTCAGCGTCGAAAAATCGGCCAGATGGCCCTTCATCGCCCGCAGCCAGCCTTTTTCCGAAACCACCACGGTGACCGGCTCGCGCTCGATCATGGCGTGCGCGATATCGGTCAGGTCGTGCTCGGGCGCGTCGGCGAACTGCGTGCGGCGCTTGCCGATCTCGGTCTCCGGACCGAACTTGTCGCGAACCTGAGTGACTTCCCACTTGATGGTCGACCACTGCTTGGCATCGGACGCCAGCAGTGCCTCGATCTGCTTCTTCTCCGCGGTCAGGCCGTCGAATTCCTTGCGGATCTCGAATTCTTCCAGCTTGCGCAAGGCGCGCAGCCGCATGTTGAGGATCGCTTCGGCCTGGGTGTCGGTGAGCGACCAGCGGGCCATCATGACCTGCTTGGGCTCATCCTCCTCGCGGATGATCCTGATCACCTCGTCGATGTTGAGATAGGCGATCAGGTAGCCGGCAAGGATTTCCAGCCGCCTCTCGATCTCGCCGAGGCGAAATTTCGAGCGACGGATGAGGACGTCGCGGCGGTGGTCCAGCCATTCCTGCAGCACGCCCTTCAGCGACAGCACGTTGGGCACCTTGCCGCGCGACAGCACATTCATGTTGAGGGGGAAACGGCTTTCGAGCTCGGTCAGCTTGAACAGCGATTCCATCAGGATGCCTGGGTCGACCGAACGGCTCTTCGGCACCAGCACGACGCGGATGTCCTCGGCGCTTTCGTCCCTGATATCCTCGAGCAGCGGCAGCTTGCGGGCCATCAACAGCTCGGCGATCTTCTCGATCAGCCGCGCCTTCTGCACCCCATAGGGGATTTCGGTAACGACAATGCTCCAGGTGCCCCTGCCCTGGTCTTCCTGGTTCCATTTCGACCGCACGCGAAACCCGCCGCGGCCGGTCTCATAGGCTTCGAGGATCGAGGCACGGCTGTCGACGATGATGCCGCCGGTCGGAAAATCCGGGCCCTGGACGAAATCCATCAGCTTCGCCACCGGCGCATCACGATGCTCGATCAGATGCAGCGCCGCGTCGCAGAGCTCGGCGGCATTGTGCGGCGGGATCGAGGTCGCCATGCCAACCGCGATGCCGGACGAGCCGTTGGCCAAGAGATTGGGGAAGGCACCGGGGAGCACGACCGGCTCCTCGTCTTCTTCATTGTAGGTCGGCCGATAGTCGACCGCGTCTTCGGTGATGCCGGCAAGCAGGTCGGTCGCCACGTCGGTCATACGCGCTTCGGTGTAGCGCATGGCGGCGGCGTTATCGCCGTCGATGTTGCCGAAATTGCCCTGGCCGTCGACCAAGGGGTAGCGCATCGAAAAATCCTGCGCCAGCCGCACCAGCGCATCATAGATCGACTGGTCGCCATGCGGGTGGAACTTGCCCATCACCTCGCCGACGATACGAGCGCATTTGGCGAACCCCTGGTCGGGGTTGAGGCGCAACAGGCGCATGGCGTGCATGATGCGGCGATGGACCGGCTTCAGTCCGTCGCGCACATCCGGGAGCGCCCGGTGCATGATGGTCGACAAAGCATAGGCGAGATAGCGCTCTTCCAGCGCCTTCTTCAGGTCGACCGGTTCGATATGATCGCCGCCGCCATTGTCAGGCGGCAAAAGCCTTTTTCCCATGGGCTGCACCTAGCCGAGCGGGTGATTCGCGGCAAGAGGCGCGCACCGGGCCAGTCGATTTGCGCGCAATTCTGCAACAGAAAACCGCAAGGTCGAGGTTGCCGGCCAACATCAATCTGTTACATGCCGCATCTATTGCGAAGCACGCTGGCGGCCCGACCTTCATGCCAAATTCACTGCATTCTCCAATAGCGTTCGGATCGGGTTTGCCTTTCAGCGCGATTTTCGACCATTGTGCCGGGACACGCCTTTTTCCCGTCCAGTTCGTCACGGAATGGTGATGGCGCAAAGAATTGAAAAATAATTTCAGGACACTCTCAGGGACCTTGCGATGACAATCAACCGCTCAACTCTCCGGAAATTCGCACTTTCGACCTTCTTGCTCACGCTGCCGCTGAATGCGGCCCTTGCCCAGGACGCGGCGGTCGCGGACCGGCTGAAGGCAGCACTCTCCGCCCAGGGCGTCGACATCTCCTGGACCGGCGTGACCGGCGACAACACCAGCATGGTGCTGCAGGGCGTGTCCGTGAAACCGGCCGCGGAAAAGGAAGCGCTGACGATCGGCGACGTCAAGCTCGAGAACGTCACCGAAGCCAATGGCGGCTATGATATCGGCACCGTGTCGACCTCGGCCTTCGAACACAGCAAGGACGGCGTCACCCTGGATCTCAGCCCCTTCGTCATCCACGACATGACGGTGCCGGCCGACGGCTCCACCAGCCCGCTTGGCTCGCTGATGATGTACAAATCCGCTGAACTCTCGAACATGACGGTCAAGGTCGCCGACAAGACCGCTTTTTCGATGGACGGGCTTGCCATCCAGATCACGCCGCCCGCCGACGGCAAGGCGATGGAATTTACCGCCAACACGGAGAAATTCACGGCCGATCTCTCGCTGGTCGAGGACCCCAAGTCCAAGGAGGTCATCAACGCGCTCGGCTACCAGAACATTTCGGGCAATCTTGAAATGGCCGGCACCTGGCAGCCGTCGGACGGCAAGATGGAGCTGTCGAAATACGACATATCCGTCGAGAATGCCGGCACGCTCGGCATGACCTTCGACCTCGGCGGCTACACGATCGACTTCATCAAGTCGCTGCAGCAAATGCAGAAGAAGATGGCCGCACAGCCGGAAGGCGCCGACAATTCGGCGCAAGGCATGGCCATGCTCGGCCTGTTGCAGCAGCTTTCGTTCAACAGCGCATCGATCCGCTTCGACGACGATTCGCTGACCGGCAAGGTGCTGGACTATGTCGGCAAGCAGCAGGGCATGTCGGCCAAGGACATCGCCAACCAGGCCAAGGCAATCGTGCCGTTCGGCATGGCGCAGCTCAACAATCCCGAGCTGACGGCCCAGGTTACGGCGGCTGTCAGCAAATATCTCGACGATCCGAAGAGCCTCGAAATCTCGGCCGAGCCGCCGGCATCGGTGCCGTTCGCGCTGATCATGGCGGGCGCCATGTCCAACCCGCTCGACCTGCCGAAGACGCTCGGCGTGACCGTCAAGGCGAACGAGGACTGATCGAATTAGCTGCCTTCTCCCCGTCACTATACGGGGAGAAGGTGCCGGCAGGCGGATGAGGGGCAGCGCCGACGCTTGCGAATATGAATTCCAGTCTGAAACGATTGCCTGTCAGAAGGCCTCGGCTGCTACGATCGCTCGCAAATCCCCAGCATCCGCGCTGCCCCTCATTGTCCTGCCGGACATTTCTCCCCGTATAGTGACGGGGAGAAAGGGCAGTTGCACCCGTCAGTCCTTCTTGGTCGGCGCTACCCGCAGCGCCAGTTCGCGAAGCTGCTGCGGCGAGGCTTCCGACGGCGCGTTCATCAACAGGTCGTAAGCCTGCTGGTTCATCGGGAACATGGTGATTTCGCGCAGGTTCTTCGCGCCGACCAGCAGCATGACGACGCGGTCGACGCCGGCGGCCATGCCGCCATGCGGCGGCGCGCCATACTGGAAGGCACGGTAGAGGCCGCCAAAGCGCTCCTCGACCGTGGCGCGGTCGAGCCCGACCGTCTCGAACGCCTTGACCATGGTTTCGGGCAGATGGTTGCGGATACCGCCACTGGCGATCTCGAAACCGTTGCAGACCATGTCGTACTGGAAGGCCTTGATGCCGAGCAGATCCTCGCCGTTCAGCGCATCGATGCCACCCTGCGGCATCGAGAACGGGTTGTGGGCGAAGTCGATCTTCTTCTCCTCCTCGTTCCATTCGAAGAACGGGAAGTCCACGATCCAGCACAGTTCGAAGCGTTCGCGGTCGACGAGGTTCAGCTCCTCGCCGGCACGGGTGCGCGCCGCGCCGGCGAACGACACGAACTTCTTCGGATCACCGGCGACAAAGAAAGCGGCGTCGCCGTCGGCAAGACCGAGTTGCAAGCGGATCGCCTCGGTACGTTCCTCGCCGATGTTCTTGGCGAGCGGGCCGGCGCCTTCGAGCTTGTCGCCTTCCTTGCGCCAGAAGATGTAGCCCAGGCCCGGCTGGCCCTCGCCTTGCGCCCAGCTATTCATGCGGTCGCAAAAGGCGCGGCTGCCGCCGGTCTTTGCCGGAATGCCCCACACCTCGGCCTTCGGATCGTTGGCCAGGATGTTGGCGAACACCTTGAAGCCGGAATCGCGAAAATGGTCGGAGACGGCTTGCATCTCGATCGGGTTGCGCAAGTCCGGCTTGTCGGAGCCGTATTTGCGCATGGCGACATCATAGGGGATGCGCTGGAATTTCTGCGTCACCGGCTTGCCGTTGGCGAAGGTCTCGAAGACGCCGCGCATCACCGGTTCCATGGTCGACAGCACGTCGTCCTGCTCGACGAAACTCATTTCGAGGTCGAGCTGGTAGAATTCGCCGGGTAGGCGGTCGGCGCGCGGGTCCTCGTCACGGAAGCAGGGCGCGATCTGGAAGTAGCGGTCGAAGCCCGACACCATGATCAGCTGCTTGTATTGCTGCGGCGCCTGCGGCAGCGCGTAGAAGGTGCCGGGATGGATGCGCGACGGCACCAGGAAGTCGCGCGCGCCTTCCGGCGACGAGGCGGTCAAGATCGGCGTCGAGAATTCGGTGAAGCCGACCTCGCCCATGCGCTTGCGCATCTCGGCGATGATCCTCGTGCGCGCCACGATGTTCTTGTGCAGTGTCTCGCGGCGCAGGTCGAGGAAGCGGTATTTCAGCCTGATGTCCTCGGGATAATCGGGCTCGCCGAACACCGGCAGCGGCAATTCCTTGGCCGCCGACAACACCTCGATCTCGCGGGCGAAAATCTCGATCTCGCCGGTCGGCAAATTGGCGTTCGTGGTCTCGGGCAAACGCGCCTTGACCTCGCCGTCGACGCGGATCACCCACTCGCCGCGCAAGGTCTCGGCGACCTTGAAGGCGGGCGAATCGGGATCGGCGACGATCTGGGTCAGGCCGTAATGGTCGCGCAGGTCGATGAACAGCAGGCCGCCATGGTCGCGCACGCGATGCACCCAGCCCGACAGGCGAACGGAATTGCCGACGTCGCTCTTTCGCAACTGGGCACAGGTATGGCTGCGGTAACGGTGCATGGTCATGGATAAAAGTCCGGGATTGTGAGTTGCGGGCCAAAGCATCGCAGCCCAGCCCAAAATTTGCGCGAAAAGCGCATGAGAGGCATGGTTTGTCAAGGCAAAGGGACGGAGGGGCGATCTCTCAGCTTGGAACTTCGGCTTTCAATTTATGGTCGGTCATGTGGCGGAACGGTGAACCGCCTGTCGCGTTAGCGCATGATGGACTGAGAGGAGGCAAGCATGTTTTCCTGGCGGGCACTTGGCGCAATCAATACGGTTCGGTTGTAATTATTGAGGACGATAGTGAGGGTTTGATCCGCGGTGTCTTCAAGACAGCGTTGCCCGACAGCAGCTTTTCCGGGATGGAAGTGCCTCTTCACGGGGCCGCTCATGGGGATGTGATCGGCTTTACTTCCGCGGCGTCAGGAAAGACGGGGCCGGCGGCGGTCAGCTATACCGGCATTTTTCGAGACGGCAAGATCGAGATGTTGTGGCACACGGTGGCTGGCCTGGCTCTTTCAGCCGATGCCGAGGGTGAGCCCGCAAAGTTGACCACGGTTGGAACATGGCGCGCCTTCGGGACCAGCCTAGACACATTTGAGCGGGTCGATTGATACTCTGACCGATTAACCGGCGCTGCCGGTCGCCATCGACATCTGTTTCATCCGCCGAGCTGAATTCGGGCCGAGGCCTTGCTGCCTTTTCATTGGCAAATGCCGCTGGCATCGACGGAGACGATGGTCCAAAAAGGATCAACGATGAGCGGCTGTATTCCTTATGTCCTCCATCCGTCCCCTGATCCCGCTTCTTCTCGCCGCAGGCATCCTCCTCGGCGGCAATGGGCTGCAGAGCACGCTGATCGCGCTGCGTGGCGCGCAGGAAGGGTTTTCGGCTTCCGACATTGGCCTGATGGGCACCTTCTATTTCGCCGGCTTCCTGCTCGGCTGCCTGGCCATCACCCGCATCATGAAGGCGGTGGGCCATATCAGGGCGTTTTCGGCGCTGGCGGCGATCGCCTCCGTCGGCACCTTGCTGCTCGTGCTGGTTCTCGATCCGGTGATGTGGTGCGCGGTGCGCTTTGCCGGCGGCTTCTGTTTCGCCGGATTGTTCACCATCGTCGAAAGCTGGCTGAATTCCGGCGTCACCAACCGCGACCGCGCCCGCGTGCTGGCGATCTACCGGATGGTCGATACCGGATCGGTGACATCAGCCCAGTTCCTGATTCCCGTCTTCGGCGCCGGTGGCTTCGCCATCTTCGCAATCATGTCGATCATGATCACGCTCTCGTTGGTGCCCGTCTCGCTCGGCGACCGCTCCAACCCGACGCCGCCGGAAGAGGTCAAGCTCGATCTGGCCCGCGTCTGGCGGATTTCGCCTCTGGGCTGCTTTGGCTGCATCGCCGTCGGCGTCACCAACAGTGCCTTTCGCACCTTGTCGCCGGTCTATGCGGAGCAGATCGGCATGTCGGTCGGCGATGTCGTCACCTTCGTCAGCGTCGGCATTTTCGGCGGCGCCATCATCCAGTATCCGCTCGGTTACCTCTCCGACCGCTGGGATCGGCGCCGGGTGCTGCTGATGACGACCTGCTGCGCGATGCTTTCGGCTCTGGCGCTGGTGTTCATCGCCGGCAGCAACCCGCTGCTCAACTTCATCATCATCTTTATCTTCGGCTGTTTCGCCATGCCGCTCTATTCGCTGTCGGCGGCACATTCCAACGACCGCGCGGATGCCGGCGAGTTCGTGCTGATCAACGCCGCCCTGATGCTGTTCTATTCCTTCGGCGCTATTGGCGGCCCTTTCGCGGCCTCGACCGCGATGCAGTATTTCGGGCCAAGCGCGCTGTTCGTCTTCAGCGCCGTGGTCTACGCGATCTTCATCGCCGTCATCCTCTACCGCATGCAGGCACGCTCTGGAGTACCGGCAGGCAAGCGCAGCCGCTTCACGGCGCTGTTGCGCACGTCGACCATTTTCGCACGGCTGGCGAGGAGAAATAGCGATCCAGACAGTCCGGAAGGACCGTGACGGTGGCGCCACAGCTTGACGAAAGCCCTCCCGGCTGAAATCTAGGAAGACCCTACTCCTGCCAAAAGCGATTTGATGCACGTCATCACCACCCAGAAAGAACTCGAGACCGTTCTCGCCGCTTTCGAAAAGTCGGATTTCGTCACCGTCGACACCGAATTCATCCGTGAAACGACCTTCTGGCCTATCCTGTGCCTCATCCAGATGGCCGCTCCCGGCGTAACGGCGCTGATCGATCCGCTGTCGCCCGATATCGATCTGGCACCCTTCTTCAGGCTGATGGCCAACGAAGCGGTGGTCAAAGTCTTCCATGCGGCACGCCAAGACATCGAAATCATCGTCCATCTCGGCGACCTCGTTCCGCACCCGGTGTTCGATACCCAGGTGGCGGCGATGGTCTGCGGCTTCGGCGACAGCGTTTCCTACGATCAGCTGGTACAGCGCATCACCGGGGCGCGCCTCGACAAGTCGTCGCGCTTCACCGACTGGCGCCATCGGCCGCTGTCCGACAAGCAGCTCGATTACGCGCTGGCCGACGTCACCCATCTGATCGAGGTCTATCAGCACCTCAACGCCGAGCTGGCGCGGGAAAACCGCGCCCACTGGCTGAATGAGGAGATGGATGTCCTGACCTCGCGCGAGACCTACGATCCGCACCCCGAGAATGCCTGGAAGCGGCTGAAGATGCGGCTTCGCAAGCCCCAGGAACTGGCGATCGTGCAGGCCGTGGCGGCATGGCGTGAACGCGAGGCGCGCGAGCGCGACGTGCCGCGCGGCCGTGTGCTCAAGGACGACGCGATCTACGAGATCGCACAACAAGGACCGCGCGATGCGGCAGCCCTTGCCAAGCTGCGCACCACGCCAAAAGGCTGGGAACGCTCCTCGACAGCGACGGCATTGCTCGGCGCGGTCAACACCGCGCTCGCCCTGCCCAAGGAGCAGATGCCGAAACTGCCGAAAAACTTCCAGCCGCCCGAGGGCTCGAATGCGGCCGCGGAACTGTTGAAGGTCCTGCTCAGGATCGTCGCCGAAAAACAGGGCGTCGCCTCGAAGGTGCTGGCCTCCAGCGATGACATCGATCGCATCGCCGCCGAGGGCGAGGATGCCGATGTGCCCGCGCTGCAAGGATGGCGGCGCGCCGTGTTCGGCGAACACGCGCTGAAGCTGGTACGCGGCGAGATCGGCATCAAGTTCGACAATCGCAAGATCGCGGTGTTCGATCTATAGGCGCCGGCCTTTCCTCTTCCTTTTTCGAGAAGGTGATTAGGCGCAGCTCATACGATTGCGAGCAAGTGCAGGGCCAGCCAGATCCAGCCCAGCGCCAGCACCACCGCGCCCAACACGAAGGAGCGGTTGCGCACCAGCAGCTTGTTGCTGGTCAGGTGAAACCAGGCGTGAAAATAGCGCGACGCGACAAAAATCCACATCAGTGCGAGGGTGATGTAATTGACGCCGTTGGTCATGTGCAGTGTCAGGCACAGCACGTAGAAAAGCACCGGCAGTTCGAATTGGTTGATCAAATTGTTCGCGACGGTGACAGTAGAGGCCGGCTCGGTCGAACGAACCTTGTACTGGCCGACCTTGGCTTCACCCGACTTGACAGCAACATAGCGGCGCCGGCCCATGACGATATAGACGATGTAGATCAGCAGCACATGAGCCAGCACAGGCCAGAAGATCGTGGTCTGGTTCATGAAGCCGCCCCTGCCCTGCTCCGCTTCAACTCCGACGTCTTTGGCCTGCCAGCCAGAAAGCGGCAATGACGATGACCGGGACGGCGAGAAGCGCGAATTTGGTGACGATCAGCGCCGAGGCAACGGACAGCGAGTCCGGGTTGGCGTAGAGGAAATCGGACAGAAGGCGCGCCACGGCGATGTTCTGGGCGTAGTCGGCGAGCGTATAGGGCAGCACCAGGATCAGCGCGAAGACCGCCTGCATCTGCGCCGGCAGCACGCGGAAATTCTTCAGGCGCCGGCCAGTTGCCAGGATCAGGCTGACCAGCGTCAGCGACAACAGCGTCGGAAACAGAAGATCGAAGGTCAGGTAGTGCCAGACCAGGATGATCTCGCTGCCGCGCCGGCCAAGCGCCGTCAGCCAGGCCATGCCTTCGTCGGGCGTGAATCCGAAATAACGCATGTCGAGCGAAGCCAGGCCCCCGCTCAGTCGACGAAAATAGAAGAACTCCATCCCCGTCATGGCGACAAAAACCGCCACCGAGAGGAAGCAGAGCGCCCCGGCATGGCGCGACAAGCGCAGCACCATGGCGGTCAAGTTCGCCCAAAGCCCGGAAGAATCAGGCTCCGCCGGGATAGTTGGGGCTTTCGCGGGTAATCGTGACGTCATGGGCGTGGCTTTCACGAAGTCCGGCGTTGGATATGCGCACAAAGGTGGCGCGGTCGCGGAAATCGGCAAGGTCGCGGCCACCAACATAACCCATAGCGGCTTTCAGCCCGCCCGCAAGCTGGTGCAGCACGCCAGACACAGGTCCTTTATAGGGAACCTGCCCTTCAATGCCTTCCGGCACCAGTTTCAGCGTGTCGCGCACCTCGGCCTGGAAGTAGCGATCGGCGGAGCCCCGCGCCATGGCGCCGACCGAGCCCATGCCGCGATAGGCCTTGAAGGAGCGGCCCTGGTGCAGATAGACCTCGCCCGGGCTTTCGTCGGTTCCGGCAAGCAGCGAGCCGATCATGGCGGCGCTGGCGCCGGCGGCGAGTGCCTTGGCGAGATCGCCGGAATATTTGATGCCGCCGTCGGCGATCACCGAGGCGCCTGATTTGTGCGCTGTCTCGACCGCCGACATGATGGCCGAAAGCTGGGGAACGCCGACCCCGGCCACAATGCGGGTGGTGCAGATGGAGCCCGGACCAATGCCGACCTTGACGGCGTCGGCGCCGGCGTCGATCAGCGCCCGTGTGCCTTCCGCGGTGGCGACGTTGCCGGCCAGGATTCGCACGGAATTGGAAAGCTTCTTCGCCCGCGTCACCGCGTCCAGCACGCGCTGCGAGTGGCCATGCGCTGTGTCGATCACCAAAAGATCGACGCCGGCCTCGATAAGACGCTCGGCGCGCTCGAAGCCGTCATCACCGACGCTGGTGGCGGCCGCGGCGCGCAGGCGCCCCTGCGCATCCTTGGTGGCGTGCGGGTTGAGTTGCGACTTCTCGATGTCCTTGACGGTGATCAGCCCGACGCAATTGCCCGTTTTGTCGACCACCACCAGCTTCTCGATGCGGTGCTGGTGCAGAAGCCGCTTGGCCTCGTCCTGGTCGACGTTCTCCTTGACCGTGATCAGGTTCTCACGGGTCATCAATTCGTAGACCTTTTGCGCCGGATCGGAAGCGAAGCGCACATCGCGGTTGGTCAGGATGCCGACCAGCCGGCCGGTCTTGTGGCCACCGGCGCCGCCATTCTCGACCACCGGAATGCCCGAGATCGAATAGGTGCGCATCAGCGACAATGCGTCGGCGAGCGTGGCGTCGGGTCCGATCGTGACCGGGTTGACCACCATGCCGGATTCGAATTTCTTGACCTGCCGCACCTGCTCGGCCTGTTCGGCGGGCGAGAAATTGCGATGGATGACGCCGATGCCGCCGGCCTGCGCCATGGCGATGGCAAGCCTTGCCTCGGTGACCGTGTCCATCGCCGCCGACAGGATCGGCACGTTGAGATCGATGTCGCCGGCGATGCGGGTGCGGATGTCGGTCTGGCCGGGCATCACCTCGGAATGACCGGGCTGCAAAAGCACGTCGTCAAAGGTCAGCGCCAGTGCGCCGGTGGACGTTTCGATGATTTTTGCCATGGCCAGCCCTTTGAATGCGAAAAAGCGCTGGACCAGAATGGACAGCGCCGACTCGTTATTCCCTTTCAGGATTGGCGGTGGCTGGTAACACGTCGCGGGACGGATGAAAAGCCGATCGTTGCGTCGTTCCGCGTTCTAGTCGCCAGACTTCCCCGCTAGAGCATCAAGCAATGGGTGACGCGGCGCTGCGAAAGGACTGACGACAGTGACCGCGCCCCATGTGAAGCCGTCTTGCAGATCTTCCGAGACCAGCAGCCGACAGCCAGCTTGCGAGGCCGTGGAGAGAATGACCGAGTCCCAAATGCTGAGTCGATGATCGGTAGCCAGATCAGCGGCCATCATCATCACGTCCTGCGTCGTCGCGGCAACGGAAAATGCGTCGCTCCAGCTCAGAAGGGCATCCCGTGCCTCCAGGGGCGGTCTTCCTGCTTTGCGGACCAAAACGTTGAAGAGTTCACCAAGAACCTGAACAGGAATAACCGCGTCATCTTGCCGGAGATCGCGCAGCAATTCGAGAACGATGTCGCGCTTCTCCGCACCGTTCACCCCTTCCGCGTAAGCAAGGATATTCGTATCGAGCGCGATCTTCAATGCTCGTCCTCATAAAGCTCATCGCGCGTCCACTGCCCGGCATTCATGACAGGCTGGCGCTCAAGGCGCGACAACAACGCCGCGCGCGATCGGGCAGCCACACCCTCCTGATGATCCGCGGGCACGATCCGAGCGACCGGACGCCCGTGACTGGTCACCACGTAGCTTTGTCCTTCGCGAACGCCGCGCAGTAGGAGAGAAAACCTGCGATTGGCATCGGCCGCCGAAACACCTTTTTCCATGGCAATGTCCCCATAGTAGTTATATTCACTACAATAATGATGTGTGTCGTTCCATGCAAGGTGTCCCTTGCCTGGCAGGGATCTCTGCCGGCATGGGGCATGCCAAAGCGAAAGGCCGCATCCTTGCAGTCGCACAAAAGTGACAGCAATTTAACACGACATCACCCTCTGGCCGTGATAACCGCCCTGCGTGCCGGCTTGCCTCAGCCGACGACAGAGAATCAGTCCGGACGCGTCTTGTGAACCGCACCATTCCGCTCATATTGGCGGTCGCTCTCTTCATGGAAAACATGGATTCGACCGTCATCGCGACATCGCTGCCGGCGATCGCCATCGACATCCACACCAGCCCGATCGCGCTCAAACTGGCGCTGACGGCCTATCTGGTGTCGCTGGCGATCTTCATTCCAATCAGCGGCTGGATGGCCGACCGCTTCGGCGCCAAGACCATCTTTCGTGCCGCGATTGCAGTGTTCATTGCCGGTTCGGTGGCGTGCGCCCTCTCCGGTTCGCTGCCCGCCTTCGTAGTCGCGCGTTTCCTGCAAGGCATTGGCGGCGCCATGATGACCCCGGTCGGGCGCCTGGTTCTGGTGCGCGCCACGCCCAAGAGCGAACTGGTCGCCGCCATGTCGTGGCTGACCGTTCCCGCGCTGGTCGGGCCGCTGGTGGGTCCGCCGATCGGCGGCTTCATCACCACCTACTTCACCTGGCACTGGATCTTTCTGATCAACGTCCCGATCGGCCTGATCGGCATTTGGCTTGCCACTCGCTTCCTGCCGGAAACCGAGGCAACCGAGACGCCGCCGCTCGATTTCGTCGGTTTCGTCCTGAGCGGGCTGGCCGCTTCAGGCGTCGTCTTTGGCCTGTCGGTGGTCAGCCTGCCTTATCTGCCGCCGGCGACCGGCTTCATCACGATCGCCGTGGGACTGCTGTCGGGCGCGCTCTATCTCATGCATGCGCGCCGCGCCAAAAATCCGCTGCTGGCGCTCGAACTCTTCCGTAACCAGGTGTTCCGGTCGTCGGTGCTTGGCGGCTCGCTGTTTCGCATCGGCATCGGCGCCGTGCCGTTCCTTTTGCCGCTGATGTTCCAGATCGGTTTCGGGCTGACACCATTCCAGTCCGGCATGATCACCTTTGTCTCGGCGATCGGCGCCATCGGCATGAAATTCGTCACCGCGCTGATCTTCCGCGTTGTCGGCTTTCGCCGCGTGCTGATCGTCGGCTCGCTAGTCGCTGCCGCATCGATCGCCATCTACGGCCTCTTCACCCCTGAAACACCTTATGCGCTGATGCTGGCCATATTGCTGGTCGGCGGCTTCATCCGCTCGATGTTCTTCACCGGCGTCAACGCGCTCTCCTATGCCGAGGTGTCGGCCGAGGATACCAGCAAGGCAACGCCGATCACGGCGGTGTTCCAGCAGCTCTCGATCGCGCTCGGCGTGGCGCTCGCCGGCGGCATTCTGGAAGTCTCGACCTCGATCCATGGCGGCCCGCTGACGCTGCGCGACTTCCATACCGCCTTCTTCATCGTGGCGGCGGTGTCGGCGGCGGCGTCGCTGTCGTTCATGCGGATGGCGCCCGACGCCGGTAACGCCGTCTCCGGCCATGGCCGGCTGACGACGCCGAAGACGCTGGAACCCGTCAGATCGCCGGGAGAGTGAGGCAAAGTCGCCGTAGAGCGATCAGCCGCGGCGTCCCCGGCCCTTCGCCATGGCTCCGGGCGCTCGAGTCCTTCGGAACGTCCACTGGACGTTCCGCTCCGCCTGGCGGCGGACCGGCGGGGAGCTGGCCTTTCAGCCGTCGGCGTCCCCCGGCCCTTCGCTATGGCTCGGGGCGCTCGAGTCCTTCGGAACGTCCACTGGACGTTCCGATCCGCCTGGCGGCGGACCGGACTCTCGCCCCTTAAAATCCTTGGCCAACAGATAGAGCTCCACTGATTCATCGCGTGAGGCCGGCGGCTTGACGTGATGGACGGAGCGGAAATTCTTCTTGAGCATCGAGAGCAACTCATTTTCGGCGCCGCCCTGGAAGGTCTTGGCGAGGAAATGGCCGCCCGGCTTGAGGACCGACAACGCGAAATCGGCCGCCACCTCGCACAGATGCATGGTGCGGATATGGTCGGTCCGCTTGTGGCCGGTGGTCGGCGCCGCCATGTCGGACAGCACGACATCCGGGTCCCCGCCCAGCGCTTCGGCCAGCCTTTGCGGCGCGTCGGCGTCCAGGAAATCCATTAGCAGCACCGGCGCACCGGGCACGGCGTCCATTTCGAGATAATCGATGCCGATGACATGCGGGTTTTCAGCCGTCGATTTCGTGCGCGCGGCCGCGACCTGGCACCAGCCGCCAGGGGCGGCACCCAGATCGATCACCTTCATGCCGGGCTTCAAGAGATGGTGCTTGTCGTCGATCTCGATCAGCTTGTAGGCCGCGCGCGAGCGATAGCCGTCGGCCTTGGAGCGCTGGACATACGGATCGTTGATGTGGCGCTGCAGCCAGCGGCGCGACGATTCCTTCAGACCGCTTTTCTTCTTGATCCGCGTCTTCAGCACGCGAATGCTGGCGGACCCTGGCTTTTCCGGTTTCTTCGTCATTGCCTGATTTCTTGTTTGAGCATGATCATGATGCCCTAGCACGCCCGTCATTGCGCCAGACGCCGTCATCGGCCATCAGCTCACTCAATATTCCTTCGCGCAAGCCCCGGTCGGCGACGCGCAGCCTCTCCGAGGGCCAGACGGCGCGGATCGCTTCGAGGATAGCACAACCGGCCAGCACGAGATCGGCGCGGTCGGCGCCGATGCAGGGGTTGGCGCAGCGCTGCTGGAAGTCCCAGCCGACCAGTTTCTCCACCATGCGGTCGACGCTGTCGCGGTCCATCCATAGGCCGTCGACCCGTCGGCGGTCGTAGCGTTCGAGGTCGAGATGGACGCCGGCCAGCGTCGTCACCGTGCCCGAAGTGCCCAGCAGATGGAAATTCGGGCTGGCCTTGAGATGGCTCAACCGATCGCGGCCATCGAAAGCGGCCAGCCTGCCGGCGACGTCGTCGACCATGGCGGTGAATATCTCGCGCGTCACGGTGCGGCCGCCAAAGCGTTCCGCCAACGAGACGACACCGACCGGCAGCGACGTCCACGAGACGATGTGATTGGCCAGCCGCGGCGAACGGCGGCCGGTGAGATCGATCAGCGCGATCTCGGAAGACCCGCCGCCGATGTCGAACAGGACGACGCCCTGCGTGTCACGCTCGACCAGCGAACCGCAGCCGGAAACCGCGAGACGGGCTTCGGTCTGGCGGTCGATGATCTCGAGCTTCAGGCCGGCTTCGCGTTCGACGCGATCGAGGAACTCCACGCCGTTTTCGGCTGTTCGGCAGGCTTCGGTGGCGATCAGCCTTGCTTTCCTGATCTTGCGGCCGCGCAATTTATCGCCGCAGACCTTCAGCGCCTCGACCGCGCGGTCCATCGCCGGCTGACCGAGCCGGCCATTGGCGGTGAGCCCCTCGCCCAGCCTGACGATGCGCGAGAAGGCATCGATGACGCGAAACTGGCCATGACGCGTGGGAACGGCGACCAGCAGCCGGCAATTGTTGGTGCCGAGGTCCAGCGCGGCGAAGACGGGAAGCTCGTGCACCGGCGGCCGGCGGTGGCCTTGTTCGGGGCGAGGCAATGAAGCGGCGGGCGAGATTGTCGCCGCGGCAACAGGCTTCAAATCCACCACCGCAACATGAGCCTTGCCTTGCACCGGCGATTGATTGTCCCCTGGGCGCGCCTCGTCACGCGCAAAAACCTTGCGTCCACGCCTTCGCTTGCGCCGTTTCTTGGGCTTGCCCTTCTGGGTCGCGTCGCCAGCCTGCCCATTCACGGAGCGAGGCTCCGTCGGGCGGCGTTGCTGCCAACCGGCTGTCCCCGGGCCTGATGGCCCCAGGGAAGCGCTGGACGCGCCCACCTCCGGCGCGCCTGCGCCGGTGTCGCGGTCTTCCACTGTCGTTCCTTCCGGCGCCGCGCGAACCGGTGAAGGACGCAGCAGGCGCTTTGGCATGTTTCAAGTTGTCGCCAGACTAACAGTGCCGTGCCCGATCACCAAGAGCCGCACGCTGAATTTTGCCGACCGGGTGCGCGGGCTTGTTTTTGCCCTGGCGTAATGTACCGGCAAGGCTGGGCTAGTAGCGAAACACCGTCGCGGCGCGCGGCAAACAGGGACGGCGTCAGGCGCGACAAGTGTTCGCGGTTGAATAGCCGGCTTCAATGAGGCATCTCTGAAATGAATGGGGAATCCAGGGCGGACGGCCTCTCGACGGAAAGGAAGCGGATACGCAACGCATGGCAGTCGGGCAATGAACTGGAAACGCTATTTCTGGCCGGTCGTCGGCATCGGCGCGGTGATCTTCTCGCTGCTGCTGCTCTGGCATGAATTGCGCGGCATCTCGCTCGACGACGTCTGGGATGGGCTGGCGGCCATTCCAACTCGTGGCTGGATGCTGGCGGGCTTGAGCTCAGTCGTCGCCTATGCCGCGCTAGCCGGCTACGATCACATCGCGCTGCTGCATATTGGCAAAAAGGTGTCGTGGCTGTTCGTGACACTCTGCTCCTTCACCACCTACGCGCTGTCGCACAATATCGGCGGCTCGGTGTTCTCCGGCGCCGTCATTCGCTACCGTGCCTACGGCACAAGGGGGCTGACCGGCCAGGAAGTCGGCGTGCTGGTGGCGATCTGCTGGATAACCTTCGTGCTGTCGACGTTACTCGCCTCCGGCCTTGTGCTGGTGTTCGAGCCGCGGATCATCGACCGCTTTTCCGGCATTGCCCATCACGGCCTGTCGGAGGCGGCAGGCATTGCGATGCTGGTCCTCATCGCAGCCTATGTATTCGGCAGTTGGCTGCACCTGCGCCCGCTGAGGATCGCCGGGTTTCAGTTGCACTATCCGGCGCTGCCGATCGTCGCCAGGCAGTTGCTGATCGGCCCGATCGAGCTGCTCGCGGCCGCGGCGATCATCTTCTTCGCCCTGCCCGAGGTGCACAATCCCGGCTATTTCGTCGTGCTGGGCGTCTTCCTGGTCTCCTTCTCGGTCGCCCAGATCTCGCACGCGCCAGGCGGCCTCGGCGTGTTCGAGGTGGTGTTCCTGGCCGGGCTTTCCGAGATGGATCCGGTCGGCGTGGTGGCGGCGCTGCTGGTGTTCCGGCTGTTTTATCTCATCGTTCCGCTGTTTCTGGGCCTGGGCATCGTGCTGTTCTTCGAACGCTCGCAGTTCAGCCGCAAGGAGAGCTGAGGCTTGGAGATTCGCACGCCACGGGAAAAGCTGGTGTTCGGAACCGGTGATGAAACCTGGCAATTGAACCGCAAAGCAGACTTGACTATTTTCCACTGGCGGCTACAAGGCAGCGCTCAAGCGGCTCAGCCGCTCAGCCCGCGCGGTTTTCACTTTTTACAGTGATAGTCACGCCTGCTGGGGAATAGGTTAACGGTAGACCCACGGACTCTGACTCCGTTAGTCCTGGTTCGAATCCAGGTTCCCCAGCCACACCTCTTTGATCATTGTTTTTCAGCTGCTTAGCGAACATTAGAAATTGCTAGGTGTTACACCCCAAATGGATGTCTCACGCGGGGCATCAGCCCTTTCCCTTCATTTCGTGGTAGTCTCGATAGAGCTTCGCGACATAGTTTTCGCGGTAGCGCAACAGGTAGAGCGCGATGAGGCAGAACGCAACCACGCTCGCATAAGACAACATGCCCGTCGAATAGCACCAAAACGTTTCACATTCTCTCCAGCCGCCGAATCTTCCCTTCCACTGGCCGGCCGAGACAAGCAAAATAAGCCGCCAGCTTGCGAAGGCGAGGCACGCCAGCACCACGGCATAAGAAATGATCTTCGTTTTCTTGTTCATTCCCTACGCTGCAACAAGATTATGAATTCTCGGTTTCGTGCAGCGCCTTGGTCCGGTCGAGCATGACGGGAACGGCGAGGCAATGAAAAGCCCGCCGTGGTGAGCGCGAGCTTCTGGTCGGCGTCGAGGATCCGGCCGGTTAGGGTTCCAGCGTCACCACATCGTCGGCCGGATTACCGAAGATCCAGGTTCCCCAGCCAAACTGGATGTCCTACGGATGATTTCGCCCCGGTCGGTTCGCATGAGGCCGTTGCAGCTGCCGATTCTGCAAGTCCACGAGGTGACATTGTCGTTCGCAAGAAGCTGACGCGTGGGCGCGTGCTGCCATTCTTCGAGAGCCTGCCACGCTGCTTGGTCGGGATCGAAGCCTGCAGCTCATCGCATCGTTGGGCGAGAATTGACTGCACGTGGCCATGACGTGCGGCTGCTGTCGGCACAGTATGTTGAAGCCCATCCTCCATGGTCGTGTAACTTCATCGTGACCCGATCTCCAGGGAGGAACAATCGGAATGAACTCCAAGTTGGGGGCCAGCCAATCAGCTTGAGGCAGACCACGACCAACCAATGGAGCATGTCATGAGATTTCCACGCTGCACGACCACCGCGGCCGCCGCTTTGATGTTCGCGGCCTTCCCTGCGCTCGCCCAGACGAACGGAACACCTGCACCAACCCCGGCGACCCAACAGCCCGGAGCTGGGCAACTGCCGGATGTGAACGGACAGGCGGGTGGGCCGACGCATGAAATGATTCGCCAGATGATTGAGGAAGCCGTCCAGGAGAGAATGCAACAGGATCGGAGCTCTAACGAAGGTAACAATCGGCAAGAGGAGGGTGACAACCGTCAAGAGGAAGCTTCCCGTCATCGAGACGGTTGGCAGCGGCACCGCAATGGCGGTCCAGCCGGTGAGCATGGAATGGTCGGAAATCATGGTCCTCGCATGATGCACGGCACCGGGATGCGACTTGTACTGGCGCTTCTGGACACGGATGGTGACGGATCGCTGTCCGAGAACGAGGTCCAGGAGGCTGTCGGCCGGATCTTCTCTGCAATCGACCAGAACGGTGACGGGAAGATCGACATGGATGAAATCCAGTCCTTCTCGCATGGCTCTGGCGGTCGTGAAGAAATGCCGTGATTGGCTAGTGTCTTAGCTTGAAATCCGGCTAGTCAAAAAGCGACTCGGAGTTTGGCGAACACCACAGGCGCCATGAGGCGCTTTGGGGAGAGGCAACACGGCCGTCGGCGCGTTCTCCCCCGAGCCGCTGCCGGTTCCCGATCGCCCATCCAGTGACCTGAGGTCAAGTTGATCGGGGCATCCGGCCAGATGTCCTCACATGGATCCGTTCAAGGCGGTCATCCGTAAAGCAGTCTGATCGAGCGAGGCCGGGCCAGCCGTTAGGACTCGCAGACACAGTCGGGCCAGTCTGTCACCGACAAGCCGCCCCTCAAGAACTGCAGTCCGACTTTACCAGCAGCGCGCCGTGTTTCGCCCAAAGTTGCTCACATTGTTTCGCCCTCAAGTTTGGCGCTCCCGCAACTCCATGAAAGATTATCGCAGAACGAACGTCGTAGCCCAATACCGACGCGTTGGCCAAAAAGTGAACTGCCTCCAAGACGGCGAAGTTCAAGGGCGGCTTCTTTCTTGTTCGCTGCGTCGAATACACCGAGGACCTGCACTTCATCATCGCGTGAGGCCAATACGGCGGCCATGGCCTCGTCACTCATCACCCCCACGACTGTTCACGCGGTTGCTGCTGAAGAAACCCACCGCTACCCAGTACGCTGATGCTCGATGCATGCCGGCAACGGTTTCTTCTTTCATCGTCGCTGGCTCTTGCCGAGAGCCAAATAGCGGCGGCCTTTGTCAGACCAATGAGGCACTCACCTGCAAACTCGGCCGGTTCGTCGCTCGTGGTGTCGAATACCGCCCATGTGTCGCACGGTTCCAGAACGGGTAAGAATTTCATATTAGTCTCCGCTAATTTTTCTCCCAACATTAGCGGAACCACTTTGTTCCTGGAGCTTCGATGCCGTGCTCAAGCGTACCCGTCTCGACGGATGCCGGCAGCGAAGGGCCTCGCCGGCGAGCGGTCGCGTCCAGGGCCGTGACTCTCAAGCGTGGACAACCAGGAGGCGTAGAACCGTTGACGTCGCTTTGATCGGACTGGCCTCTGGAGATCGATGCGATGCCCTACCAGCAGGACATGCAAGCAGCGCCATCCAGCCGGGTCGTATACAGCTTGGTTAACAACCATCGGCCCTTAGCGATTTTACCATGCGAACGACAATGGGATCGTAGGGGAGCTTTTCGTCACGACTATAGGTGGCCGTAAACAATGCCGCGCGGCCGTCGCATACTTTGACGGCCCGGACATACAGTATCTGACCGTCCTTCAGCCCAGAATAGCTGGCCCATTGCGGCGTCACCCGCTTATAGGTCAACCTCCAGCCGTCGTGCTCATTCACTGCCATGCGATGCTCTATCTCGGTGCGAAAACTCGCCTTGCCGAGTTGCGCCCCCCATACTGCGAGAAACGCTTTGTTTTTGCCCTCGAAGGCTGCCCCTTGGTCGGAGCGCTGGGTTAGTACAAACCCCGGGGGAACATCGAACACGAAGCCGAGATGTTTGATCCCGAAGCCCTGCCATCCCTGAGCACCGAGCAGCGACGTGGGCACCATGGTGACAAGTAAACTCAGCAGAATATGGGGACCATATCTCATAGCCTGTTCCTATTGCTTCGGCGTCCCGCTCCCGGTCCGTGGCACGTCGTCTAGTAGGGTCGGCTCGACCGAGTCGTTCGTTCGGTGATCTGCTGGCAGCTTGCCGTTTGGGGTCATCTGGTTAACGGCGTCCGGCAGATCCCTGGTGATCCTCGCAATGAGCTCCTCGCGCGAGAGGCCAGTCTGCGTTGAAAGTGCCTCCAGCGTCTGCGCGTCAATAGCCTTTTCCACCTCATGAGGCTCGATCGGCTCGTTCGGCTCGGTGCCAACCCAGGAGTCCACCTTCGGGCCAGCACCTGCATTTTTAAAACGGTCGAGAATATCGCCAAGCGCGGTGCCGGCAACGCCCCTGGACACCTGGTCCAGTATCCCCCCTTGCGGATTGTTTGCATCGCGCTCTCCCGCTCCACGGATCATCTCTGCGATCGTGTCGCGGTTTTGATAAGCCAAGACCCCCAGCATAGCGATCGCAAGTCTTCCAAGATTGGCCACTCGTTCCTCCTGTGGTCTCGAGCTTGGAGAAGCTCTCGGCCTGCCAAAAGTTCCGCATTGGCCACCAAACCTTAGGTGGATACCTCCGGACGTGCACATGAGGTGGGCAAACGCGCCAGGAAGTCGATGCCTCACAAACCCGAATCTAGTATCCTACTTTGTCCATAAGCACCGCAATTCAGGCTGAGGCGCGACCCAGAAAGTTCGAAAAGCTTCCAGGAACCCCAGCCAAGCATTTTTCAATGAAAATGGTCACTTAGCGAAAATCGGAACCGGAACACTTTTCTGGTGCATAAATCCGGCACATCGCGGTCGCTACGCTTCGCGAACGAATCCTGCATAAGGCCGCCTGATGGTCACTGACACCGAGTTCATCGTCGAAAGCATCAGCCAAGGCTGCGTGATGCTTGCCGATGGCGAGTTCTTTATCGACAGGCTGGTGAAGTATGTCGGCAATGGGAGGATCCGCTGGCATGTCGAATTCCGTGGACATCGCATCGAGCTGACGACCGGCCAGCTCAAGAAGCAGCCTACCTTCCGACGGAAGATGCTCGAACAGGCCGGCGTGCTGCCGCCCCAGCGTCCCGGGGCCAACTACAGGCGATGGGCTCTCGATCTGAGGAGGAACGCCATCGAGCTTCCCTGGCGGGAGAGACCGGTCGATGCCGGTTTCGCCATAGACAGGCTTGTCGGTCATGAGGGCGACCGCTGGACGGTTGAATACCAAGGCAAGGCTATCAAGTTCACGACGACCAAACTGCGCAGGCAAACCAGCTTCCGCAAGAGGATGCTGCTCAAGGCCAAGGTGCTGCCGCCCCAGATGGACCCGGTTGCCTATCGGAAGTGGGTGGACTGGCTGATTCAAAACGCCACCGAGGCCGCCCCGCGGGCCGGCGATGCCGTGATGACCGAGAAAAGTTGGCTTGACGACCTGCCGGAGTTAGGCGGCTGGCAAGACGAAGCGGCGCCCGAAGCAACCGACTAGGACGGCGCGCTGCCGCTCTTCACATTCACCCCAAAACCATGGGGTTTGCCACGGCTACGAATTTCGGAACACATTGATCGCGAAGAATCTGGCCAGGGCTTGGCTCGTGGCGAACCAGACTTGAATGAGACCCCATGGATCGCTTCAATCTCGGCGCCTACCGCCGCCCGATCTCCACCCGCTCCACCGAGACCCAGCGCTGGTTCGATATCGGTCTTAACTGGTGCTACGGCTTCAACCATGAGGAAGGCATCAAGTGCTTTGAGATGGCGCTGGAGACCGATCCGGACTGCCCGATGGTTCATTGGGGCATCACCTATGCAGCCGGGCCTTTCTACAATCTGACCTGGAAAGAGCATGGCGAGGCCGAGGCAAACAGCGCGACGAAGCGTTGCTTCGAGCATGTCCAGCTCGCGCGCGCCAGTGCGACTGCAGCCAGCGAGGTCGAAAGACAATTGATCGAGGCGTTGGCCTGCCGCTTCCGGAAACCGCACTGGGTGACGCCACAGGAATTCGAGCAATGGGACGACGCCCATGCCGCCGCGATGCGGCGGGTCTATCAGAATTTTCCCGACGATCATGATGTGATGGCGCTTCTCGTCGAGGCGCTGATGATGCGCACCGTGCGGCGCCTGTGGAATCTCAAGACCGGTGAACCGGCGCCGAATTCCGACGCCGTCGAGGCGCTGGAGGTTTGCGAGCGATCGATCCGGCTCGCTGACGAGGCCGGCATCGCCCAGCATCCGGCGATCGTCCATCTGCACATCCATCTGCTGGAAATGTCCACCATCCCGGAACGCGGCATGCGCTCGGCCGATCTGCTCGGCGAGATGTGCCCCGATGCCGGGCACATGAACCACATGCCGGGGCATATCTATGTGCTGTGCGGCGAGTATGAGAAGGCGAAGCTCGCCAGCGAAAAGGCGGTTCGGGCCAACGACCTTTATCTCGCCTACGCCAATGAGCCGACCTATTATCTGCTCGGCTGCTGCCACGATCTGCACCTGATGATGTTCACCTGCATGTTGTCGGGCCAGTACCAGGCGGCGCTGTGGGCCGCCGACAAGGTGCGCAGCTTGGTGACGCGTGACGTGGTCGCCATCCAGGATCGGCCCAAACTCACCCGGACCGTGGAAGGTTATCATGCGATGAAATCGCACGTGCTGGTGCGCTTCGGTCGCTGGCGGGAAATCATCGACGAGCCGGCAACCGAAGAGCCCGGCCTCTATGTGCTGACGGCGGCCATGCAGCATTACGCCAAGGGCGTGGCGCATGCGACGCTGAGGCAATTCACCGACGCCGAGCGCGAGCGTGAACGCTTCCACCAGCATCTCGAAGGCATTCCAGCCGAGCGGCGTTTTCTCAGCAACCCGGCCCGCGCCTCGCTCGCCGTCGGTGCCGCCTTGCTCGACGGCGAGCTTGCCTACCATCAGGGCCGGCACGAGCAGGCCTATGGCCATCTCAGGCAAGCGGTCGAGCTGGACGACAATCTGTCCTACACCGAGCCCTGGGCATGGATGCACCCGCCGCGCCATGCGCTGGCGGCGCTGCTTCTCGACCAGGGCCACGCGCAAGAGGCCGAGCAGGTCTATCGCGACGATCTCGGCCTGAGCGGCAATGTGCAGCGCTGCGCCCAGCACCCGGACAATGTCTGGGCGCTGCACGGGCTGGTGGAATGTTTGGGGCGGCGCGGCGAGAGCCAAGAGCTGCCTGTACTGCAGGCTAAACTCGCCACGGCGCTGGCCAAGGCCGATGTGCCGATCAGCTCATCGTGCCTGTGCCGGACGGGCGTGCAATCGGCACTCAGCTGTTGTCATTGATGCCCATCGCGCCCTTCCCGGGCAGTTCAATCATGGAATGCTGAAGGGCACTGATTCAGCAACCGTTCCATCAATGGCCAAATCAACCCGATAGGTGCCCTCCGGCCATCCCGCCGTTGGTTTGGTGAGTTGTGAATCAGCCTGATTGTTGGCTCCTACGTCGAGGTCGACCTTGTCGATCGTATAGTTTTCCGGCGCGGCGCCGTGGGAATCAACCGAAACCCAGGAGAATGTGATTTTCGAGGTTGGCGCGATATCCACAAGGTCAGCCGAGACGTAGATCACCGGTGTCTCGACAGGGAAGTTGCTCTGAGGCGTTCCCCCGTCCTTCGTCGCGGAAAGGACGATATTGGTGAAGCCCGCCGCTTGGACCGGCATACCGAAACTGAGCGCCGCCAAGGCGGCAATGGCTAGAACCAGAGCTGATTTCAAGACTTATTTCTCCTCGGGCTTGGGTGCTGGCCCCGCAAATCGGGGTCAAAGCGGGTTGAGGACGGATGCCGTCAGCCCAGCCATTTGTCATAGTCGGCCACCAATAGATGCAACGGCGGTGTGTCTTCCTCGATATCGGCGAAACGGCCGATCGGCTCGCGGAAGACGTTGTCCGTGCGATCGTCATTGACGGTCGACACCTCGCCGATCAGGACATCCTTGCCCTCGGCCCAGAAGGCGTGCCAGACGCCGGGCAAGAGCGTGACGCTTTGGCCCGGATCGAGCTTCAGCAGTCCGCCCGCCGGCAGCCTGTGGATGGTTCCGTCGACCGGCACCGATACCTCGGCCTTGGGGTCGATGCCGCCGTCGCGGTCATGCATGAACAATTCCAGCACCAGCTTGCCGCCGCCGCGGTTGATGATGTCCTCGGCCTTGATGTTGTGCCGGTGCATCGGCGACATCTGCTCCTTGCGCGAAATCATGATCTTCTCGGCATAGAGCATGCCCATGCCCTTCTTCATGTCCTCGTAGCGGCCGTTGCGAACGGTGAACAGGAACAGGCCGAGATCGTCGAACTTGCCCTGGCCGTAGTCGGTGATGTCCCAGCCGAGCCGCGAGGTGAAGATGGCCGAGGAATCGACCTGGCGCGCCTTCATCTCTTCCGGCGACCAGTAGGCGAAGGGCGGCATGATATAGCCGAACGAGCGGATGAAAGCGTCGGCTTCGCGGATGATGTCGTTGATGGCGGAGCGTTTCATGATGATGACCCTCGTGTCGATTTTTCCGACAATCGCATAGCCGAACGCCGGTGCGGTGTCGATCCACCTTGCCTGTTCGAGCCCTGTCTGTTCGAGCCTTGCGCGTGCCAGTCATGGCCAACAGATCGCGGCCCGCTGGCCGCGTGACATCGCGTGCTTTGAGGCTCATAACCCTTGCGAATTGCACAGGGATAGCCGATGCCGACCATCCATGACCTCGATACGCCTTCGATCCTGATCGACGTCGCACGCGCCGAAGCCAACATTGCTCGTGCACAGGCTCATGCCGACAAGAGCGGACTGAAGCTCAGGCCGCACATCAAGACGCACAAGCTGCCTTATTGGGCGAAGAAGCAAATGGCGGCAGGTGCCGTCGGCATCACGTGCCAGAAGATCGGCGAGGCCGAGGTAATGGCCGACGCCGGGCTGACCGATATCTTTCTTCCCTACAACATCCTGGGACGCGCCAAGCTCGAGCGGCTGAAGGCGCTGCATGGCCGCGTGACCCTGTCGGTGACGGCCGACAGCATGGACACGCTGGAAGGGCTCGCGGCAGCTTTCACCGATGCCGGCCATCCTCTGCCCGTGCTGGTCGAATGCGATACCGGCATGGGTCGCTGCGGCGTGCAGACAGCCAATGAAGCGGTAGCGCTGGCAAGGGTGATCGACAAGGCAGGTGGCCTCACCTTCGGCGGACTGATGACCTATCCGGCCGCCGGCCGCGCGGCTGAAGCGGAAGCCTGGCTCGCCACCGCCAAGCAGGCGCTGGCTGCTTCGGGGCTTGCCTGCGAGCGCATCTCGAGCGGCGGCACGCCTGATATGTGGCGCTCCGGCGATGCATCCGTCGTCACGGAGTATCGCCCGGGAACCTACATCTATCTCGATCGCTACCAGGTCGCCAAAGGCGTCGGCACCTTGGACGATTGCGCGCTGACGGTGCTCGCAACCGTGGTCAGCCATCCGACAGCGACGCGCGCCATTCTCGATAGCGGCAGCAAGGCCCTGTCCAGCGATACGCTAGGGCTAAAGGATTTTGGAGAGTTGATGGGCGTCCCCGGAGCACTGGTGACGGGCCTGAGCGAGGAGCACGGCACGGTCACGCTTTCCGGCGACGGCAGGCTGCGCATTGGCGAACGCGTGCGCGTGGTGCCGGACCACTGCTGCGTCGTCACCAACCTGTTCAACGAGGTCAATCTGATAGACGGCGAGAAGGTTCTCGAAACGCTGCCAGTGGCGGCTCGCGGGCTGATGACATGAGGTTTTAGACCGGACGCTCCGCCTGCCGCGCCGCCACCCGCCGCATGGCTATCACCCGGCGGCGGCGGATTTCGGTGCGCATTGCCATCAGGTGCAGCGCGAAGAACAGCACGGTAAAGCCGAAAGCCATCACCAGCAGAGGCCAGAGCAGGCTCGGGTCGATGGTAGGGCCGCCGAGCCGGAACACCGAGGCAGGCTGGTGCAGCGTGTTCCACCAGTCGACCGAGAATTTGATGATCGGGATATTGATGAAGCCAACCAGCGTGATGATAGCGGCGGCCCAGGCGGCGCGGCTGGCATCATCCAGCGCACGGGTCAGCGCAATGATGCCGAGATACATCAGGAACAGCACGAAGACGGAAGTCAGGCGGGCGTCCCAGACCCACCAGGTGCCCCACATCGGCTTGCCCCAGATCGAACCGGTGATCAGCGCCAGCGCGGTGAACACCGCTCCAATGGGTGCGGCCGATTTCAGCGCGACATCGGCCAGCGGATGGCGCCAGACCAGCGTGCCAAGCGCGGAGACCGCCATCAGCGTGTAGCACATCATGGCGAGCCAGGCGAAAGGCACGTGGATGTACATGATGCGAACGGTGATACCCTGCTGGAAATCCTCGGGCGCGGTGAAGCTCATATAGAGGCCAATCGCGAGGGTGAGCGCGGCGAGCGCCGCCAGCCACGGCACAAGCTTGTCCGCAAGCCCGACGAACCGCGTTGGATTGGCGAGATCGGTCAAGCCGCCCAAGCGTGAGGTGGTGTCACTCATACGACTTTACATAGACCGCCGGCGCCTTCAGGGCAATCGAGCGGCGGTGTCGCAGGTCCGGTCTTGCCTCCTCCCGTTCGGGAGAAGGCGGAACCGTAACGGCTCAGGCGGCCTCGCCCTGCACCGACCGGCTGAGGCGCCGGACTTCCTCGTCGTTGAGCAGGCCGCCGGCGCGCAGCAGGCTGGCGAAGCGGCCGTTGCGCAGCGACAGTTCGGCAAAGCCACCCATCTCGACCACCCTGCCCTTGTCCATGAACACGACCAGATCGGCGTCGCGGACGGTGGTCAGGCGGTGGGCGATGATGAAAGTGGTGCGGTCGCGGCGCAATTCGTCGATCGCTTCCTTGACGCGGTCCTCGGTCTCGACGTCGAGTGCGCTGGTCGCCTCGTCGAGCACCAGGATCGGGGCATCCTTCAGCACGGCACGGGCAATGGCGATGCGCTGGCGCTCGCCGCCCGAGAGCTGGCCGCCACGTTCGCCGACCACCGTGTCGTAGCCATTGCTCTTGGCTAGGATGAAATCCTGCGCCGCGGCCGCGGTGGCGGCGGCATGGATCTCGTCGTTGGTCGCATCGGCGCGGCCGACGCGGATGTTGTCCTCGATCGAGCGGTTCAAAAGCCCGGCGTCCTGGAACACGGTGGCGATCGAATGGCGCAGCGACTTGCGGGTCACCGTGCGGGTATCGATGCCGTCGATCAGGATACGGCCACTGGACGGCGAGAAGACGCGCTGCAGCAAGTTGATGAGCGTGGTCTTGCCCGCACCCGTCGGTCCGACGATCGCGACGGTCTGGCCGGCCTGCACCTCGAAGGACACGTCGCTGACGCCCTGCCCCGAATTGGCGAACTCGAAGCTGACATCCTCGAAACGGACATGGCCGGTGACGTTGGCAAGGTCGCGCAGACCATCCGGCTCGGCGGTATCGGCGGCCGAGTCCTCGAGCTTGTAGAAATCCTCGAGCTTGGCGCGAGCTTCCGAAATCTGGTTCGCGAAAGCCGACATCTGGTCGAGCCGTGAGATCAGCAGCGTGGCGAAGCCGGTGAAGGCGATGACGTCACCGATGCGCAGCTGGCCATGAGTGACCAGGTAAGCGCCGATCAGAAGCACCACCATCATCGAGATCGTCGACGACAGCCGATTGAGCGCATTGGCGATAGCCCACCAGTCGAGCACCGGGTTCTGCGCGTCGAGCAGGTTCTTGACGTAGCCACGCAGCGCCTCGGCCTCGTAGCCGAGACGATTGTAGCTCTGCAGCACGGCGACGTTGCTCACCGAGTCCGTCACATGCGCGAACACCTTGTGATAGTGACGCTCGACCGCGGCTTGGCCTTCCTTGGTGCGCTTCATCACCAGGCGGCCGATGCCGACGTAGAGCACGCCGAGCACGAGCAGAACCATCGACATGCGCACATCCATGCTGAGCGCCGTCGGAACCAGCAGAACGAGCGCGACAGCGGTCGACAAGTGCTGGCGCATGAATTCAAGCCAGAGACTGAACAGAGTCTCGACGGCGCGCAGCAGCGTGTGGAGGGCATTCGAGGTGCCACGCTGATGATGCCAGGCGAGCGGCATGGTGATGACGCGCTCGAACGACTGACAGAGCACTTCGCTGCGCCGGGCGTGCGCGAACCGGTCGGCGCCGCGCGCCACCAGGACGAAAGCCATGACATTGAAGGCGCCGAGGCCGGCCCACACTGCGAGCGTGGAGAAAACCGAACCGTGCGCGGAAATCGCGTCGATGACCCGGCCGAACATGATCGGCTCGAGGATCGCGATGGCTGCAAGAGCGACGTTGGCCGAACAGATCAGCGCGACGCGCTTCTTGTCGGCAGCCAGATACCCCAGCGCTCTCCAATAGATCTGCAGAAGTGACACTTCAGCTACTCCGCCAACGTTCTATTGTGCCCAATACCAATATTGTGCACCGCACCTTTCCTGACACGTAACGGTTGATGCGTCGCAAAACAATGCCCGTCTATCTCTTCCGTTCCCATTTAGCGAACAAAAGATGACGACGATACGAAATCTGGCGTGATCACCTAACAGTTTGAGATAAAAGGTGAAATGTCAGCCTTGCGGCAAAATCATGGCAGTGGTCGAGCTGTGCCACATTTTTAATCACGGCAGGCCGGCATGACTTCGCCCGGGCGGCTGGCCAACGTCGTCGGCACCCCGCGCGCAAGTAAACAATGCACGGCGTCGCGCGTCCCGGAGGACGCGCGATCTAATCACTAAATGGCTGATTTCATGCCGGTATCTTGACCACGACCTCGGTCTGGTCACCAGCTTTGGGTGCGAAGGACGTCGATTTTGTCTTCGAACCATTGACTTCGAGCGAGATCGTCTTGGCCTTTTTGTCGCGAATGACCTGGACCTTGATCTCGGCGCCCAGCATCTTGAGTGAAGCCTGGTAGCCATCCCAGTGGCTGGGCAGCTTCGGCCGGAATGTGATCTGCTTGCCGCGCCGTTCGATGCCCAGGATGCCTTCGACCGCCGCCCGGTAAAGCCAGCCCGCCGAGCCGGTGTACCAGGTCCAGCCGCCGCGACCTCCCTTGTCATCGCCGGCGTAGATATCGGCCGCCACCACGTAGGGCTCGACGCGGTAGTGCTCGGCCGAGGCCTCGTCGAACGCGTGGTTGACCGGATTTAGCATCGAGAAGCAGCGATAAGCTTCATCGGTCTGCCCCATCTCGGCCAGCGCAATGACGAACCACGTCGCCGCGTGGGTATACTGGCCGCCATTCTCGCGCACGCCAGGCGGATAGCTCTTGATGTAGCCGGGGTCCTTCTGTGTCTTCGAGAAGGGTGGCGTGAACAGTTTGACGATCTTGAGACGGTCGTCGACGAGCAGCTTCGTCGCCTGCTGCATGGCCGTGGTCGACCGCGCCGGGTCGCCCTCGCCCGACAGCACGCTCCAGGACTGGGCGATGGAGTCGATCTTGCACTCCTGCGATGTACGCGAGCCCAAAGGCGTACCGTCATCGAAACTGCCGCGCCGGTACCATTCGCCGTCCCATGCCGTGCTTTCGAGTGCCCGCTTCAGCGCGTCGGCATGCTTTGCCCAGGCCTGTGCGCGCTTGGTGTCGCCCTCGGTCTTGGCGACCGCGGCGAAGTCGCCCAGCGTCTTCAACAGGAACCAACCCAGCCACACGCTCTCGCCCTTGCCGTGTTCGCCGACACGGTTCATGCCGTCGTTCCAGTCGCCGCCAAGGATCAGCGGCAGGCCGGCTGGACTGCTGCGCTTGATGGCAAGGTCGAGCGCACGCGCGCAGTGGTCGTAGAGCGACACTGTCTTCTTCGAGATTTCCGGGGTGAAGAAGGCGTCGTGCTCGCCTTCACCCAGCGCCTGTCCATCGAGGAAAGGCAGTTGCTCCTTCAGGATGGCGGCGTCGCCGGTCACCATGAGATAGCGGGACGTGGCGTGGGCGAGCCACACCACGTCGTCGGAGATCAGGGTACGCACGCCGGCGCCGGTCCGCGGCAGCCACCAATGCTGCACGTCGCCCTCCGGGAACTGCCGCCGCGCGGCGTTGAGGATCTGGTCGCGCGCCAGCGTCGGGTCGTGCGCCAGCAAGGCGAGCGTGTCCTGCAACTGGTCGCGGAAGCCGAAGGCGCCGCTTGCCTGGTAGAAGGCCGAGCGGGCGCGGATGCGGCAGGCAAGGCTCTGATAGGGCAGCCAGTGATTGACCATGGCATCGAGTGCCTTGTCCGGCGTCTCGACCTGGATGGTGTCGAGGAAGGCGCGCCATTCGCGCTCATTGTCGGCCAGGCGCTGGTCGAAGTCCTTGCCCCGGTGCGTCTGCACTAACGCGCTCGCCTGCGCCGCGGAATCGGCATCGCCGAGCAGCCAGATAAGTGTGACGTCGGCGCCGGCCGGAATCTCGACGTCGCGAGCGATCGCCGCGCAAGGATCATCTCCGGCCTCGACGCGACCCGACAGGGCCGAACCGCTCAGCACCGCCTGTGGCAGCTCGCTGGACCCGTGCCGGCCGAGGAATTCGGCCCGGTCTGACGTCACCGAGTGGACGCCGGTGTCGGCGGCGAGGAAGGCCACCCGCTCGCTGAAATCGAGCCCGTAGGGATTTTGCGCCAGCAACGCGCCGGTGGCTCCGTCGCGGGACGGCACTATGGTTGCCGCGGTGCGCGACCGATGCCCGCCAAGCACCCATTCGGCGTAAGCATAGACGCGCAGCCGAGCCGGTACCGGGCCGGAATTCTGGATGCGCAGCCGCGTGATCTTCACCGGATCGATGGGATCGACGACATGGGTCAGGTCCATCGACAACGGTCCGCGCTTCGAGCGGAAGGTCGAGAAGCCCTGGCCATGCCAGGCCTCGTAGGTCATCGAGGGATCGCGCACCACCGCTGCGAGCGGAGAGAACGCCTTGCCGCTGGCCTGGTCGTAAATATAGATGCCCTCGCCCGGCCGGTTGGACACCGGGTCGTTCGACCATGGCGTCAGCTGGTAATCGCGGCTGTTGCGGCTCCAGGTGAAGGCCGCTCCCTCGGCCGAGGTGTGGAAGCCGAACGAGGCGTTGGAGACGACGTTGATCCAGGGTTGCGGCGTCGTTCGCCGGCCGGCCAGGCGCACCACATAGTGCCGCCCGTCGCCGTCGAAGCCGCCGAAACCATTCCACAGGCTAAGGCCGGAGCCATCGGCGCTGACGTCGGTCACAGCCTGCGAGGCAAATGCATGCATCTGCGGTGCGAGCGCCGCGATTTCGCGCGAGCCCGGCAATCCTGCCGGCTGCAGGCCATCGCGCGCCTGCAGCGCGGCCGCCTCGGCCCGTTCGATCTGGTCGAAGATGGTGCCGTTACGTGTATGCAGCACAACCCGGGCGACGGCGAGCAGCGTCTTGTAGGTGGTTTCCTCCATCAGGTCGCGGCGCACCGCGAAAATGTGCTGGCGGGGTCCGAGTTCCTTGCCGCGCAAGCGGCTGTTTTCGCACAGCGTCTCGACCGCGCGCTGCAGATCCTGGACATAGGACGAAGCCTGCTCGTTGACGACGACGAAGTCGATCATCATGCCGCGGGTGCGCATGTATTCCTGGAAGCGCAACGCCTGGGCTACGATCTCGAGATCGGCAACGTCGCCGATCCTGACCAGGAAGATCGGGTAATCGCCCGAAATACTGGTCGGCCACAGGCTCGACTGCTTGCCCAACCCGGAAGCGATGGACTCGGCCGGCAACCGCAGGAACGGGTCGGGATAGATCAGATAGCGCGCCAGCTTCTGCACATTGGCCGCGTCGGTCAGACTGAGGCCCATATGGCGGGTCTGCACCTGGCTACGCGTCCAGGCAAGCATCGCCTGCCGGGCAAAGCTCTCCTGATGGTCGAGCCGGCTTATCGCCTCCTCCAGCTCGGCACGGTTTGCCCCGACGACGGTCCAGAAGGTCAGCGATACTTTCTTGTTGGCGGGTACGCGCACCTGACGACGCAGTGAGGCGATGGGATCGAGCGTGAAGCCGGAATGGCCGCCAAGCCTGGCGCCTGGATCGAAGGCGGCGGCATCGACGATGGTGCGGCCACGGCCGATGAAGGCGCGCCTGTCGGTCTCGGCCTCGGCATCACGCGCCGGTCCCGACGGATCGGTGACGAAATGCACCAGCGTCACATCCGGTTCGCTGGTTTCACGCTTGCGGCGCGTGGCGAAGATCGCGCCGTTGTTGGCGGCGATTTCCGTTTCCACGAACATTTTCGAGAAGGCCGGATGCGCGTTGTCGGAAGCTTCCGAACCCAGGACCAGTTCTGCAAAGGACGTCACCTCGATGTGACGGTCGGATGTGCTCTCATTGTAGAGCGTGATGCGACGGCCTTCGCCATTGCCCTCGGAGATGACGATGCACTCCACTTCGGAGCGCAGCGTGCCGACCAGCTTCACGAAGCTCGCCTTGTCATCGGAAAACAGGGCCTGCGTCTTTTCCTCGGCCGCGCGCCTGGGTTCCGAAGTCGCGGACCACCAGTCGCCAGTGGCGGCATCGCGCAGGAAGATGTAGGAGCCAAGCCGATCCTCGACCGGATCGGGCTGCCAGCGGGTGACGGAAAGATCGCCCCAGCGGCTGTAGCCGGAGCCGGTCGCGGTCACCATCACCGAATAGCGGCCATTCGACATCACATTGGTCGAACGCAACGCCCGCGCGGGATCGAGCACGATGCGGGTGTCAGGGCTCTCGGTCTCGGTCTCGTCCTTGGAGCGCTCGTCGGCCTCGGTGCGGACGGTCGCGGTCGGAATGTCGCGTGGCGCCCTCTCCTGCAGCAGCAGTTCGGCCGATTCAATGACCGGATCGCTGTGGAAGCGATCGCGCAGGCGACCTTCGAAGATGGCGTCGGCGACGGCGGCGATCGACATGCCCGAATGGTGGGCATAGTAGTTCAGCACGACCGCGTGGTTGGTGCCTTCCGGTACGCGCTGCGGCGTGAAGTCGACCGCATCGTAATAGCCATGACGGCCAAGCGCGCCGATCTCGCGCAGCCGGGTCAGATTCTGCACCGCCTCGCGCGGGTTGAACTGCGCCGCCATGATGGTCGCGTAAGGCGCAATCACCGTGTTCTGGCCAAGGCCACGCTTCAGCCCAAGCCCCGGCACGCCGAAATTGGTGTACTGATAGGTCAGTTCCCGGTCGCGGGCGTTGTAGGCCGCTTCCGAAATGCCCCACGGCACATTCTTCTGGCGGCCATACTGCATCTGGCGCTTGATGATCAGCTTGCTCGTCTGGTTGAGGATCGAGCCTTGCGGCTCCTTCATCACCAGCGGCGGCATCAGATATTCGAACATCGAGCCGGACCACGACATCAGCGCACCCTGGAAGCCGATCTCGACGATCGGGCGGCCAAGCCTGAACCAATGTTCGGTCGGCAGATCGCCCTTGGCGATGGCGAACAGGCTGGTCAACCGCGCCTCGGAGGCGAGAAGGTCGTAGCAGCTTTCGTCGAGCTGATGTTCCTCGACCCGGTAGCCGATCGACAAAAGCTTGCGCTCCGGCCGCATCAGGAAGGCGAACTCCATCTCGAAGGCGAAACGACGGGTGCGCTCGCGCAAGGTGAGCAGCTTGGCACGCAGAGCCTCGACGGCGTTCTCGTCACTGTGGGCGTCGTGGACGTGCGCCTCGCAGGTGGTTTCGAGCCTTGCCGTCCAGTCTACGATGACGTCGCTCTGCGGCGATGCGGCTTCGGTGTGAATGGCGGTGGCGAGCTTGCGGATTTCGCCGGCCAGGACCGCCAGGTTGATGGTGCGGATGGAGGCCATTTCCGGCTGTGCCTTGATCGTCTCCACCGCGCGCCGCATGCCGTCGAGGCGATCGACAAGGCGTTGGCGCAACGGGCGCAACTGGCGGCGGTCGTCGGGCAGTTCATCGAGGCTTTCGCTCAGGATGGTCACCGTATCGAGGATGCCTTCGAAATCGCCCTGCAGGTGGACGGAAGGGGCTTCCGCCCATTCGGCGCAGGCAGCCGCCACCGCCACCAGGTGGCCGGCGAGATTGCCGCTGTCGACAGCCGAGATGTAGAGCGGATAGAGCGGCTTCAGCGTCGTGGTGTCGTACCAGTTGAAGAGATGGCCACGATGACGCGGCATGCTCTCGATGGTGGTCATGGTGGCGTCGATGCGGGTGATGGCATCGGACAGGCTGATCCAGCCGAAATCGCGTGCCGAGACGACCGAGAGCAAGTAGACGCCGATATTGGTCGGCGAGGTGCGCGGCGCCACGACTGGCGCGGGGCTCTCCTGGAAATTGTCCGGCGGCAGATTGTGATGCTCCGCCGTCACGAAGCTCTCGAAATAATGCCAGGTACGGCGCGCCACGGTGCGCAGCGTGTGGATGTCGGCTTGCGATATGCGCAGCCGATCCTCGGTTTCTGCGGAGCGGCTGATCCAGCTGGCGATCGCCGGCGAGCCGATCCAGAACAAGGCAAAGAAGAAGGCGACGAAGGCACCGGTGGAATCTGCCAGCACCGGAATGGCGAGACCGACAAAGCCGATGATCACGGCGCCATACATCATGCCGTAATAGGAGCCGACATCGTTGTCGCCGGCCTTGTGCGCCTGCGAGGCGGTGCGCCATTCCAGGAGGTTCTGCCGGCTGACGAACAGCCGGTAGAGCGTGCGCACGATGGCATCGCCCATCATCCAGGCGTTATGTGCCATCAGCACGATCTTCAGCGCCACCATGGCGGTGCCGAAGGCGACGTCGCGCGCCAGCGCCGAGAAATGGCCGCGCGGCGTCTGGTCGCCGCTCTTGGGCAGGATGGCGTTGACGACGTCGAAGGTCGGCGCCATGAACAGGCTCAGGATCAGCAAGGCCTGCCACTGCGCGGCCTGCGTGAAGGGCAGCAAGGTCCAGCCGGCGATCGCCGCCATCACCCAGAAGATCGGCGTCAGCGAGCGGCGCAGATTGTCGACCATCTTCCAGCGCGACAGGGCCGGAACGCCGGAGCGCGGGTTGAAGATGTACCCCAAAAGCTGCCAGTCGCCGCGCGCCCAGCGATGGTGGCGCGAGGCATCGACCGAGTAGCGGGTCGGGTAATCCTCGACCAGTTCGACGTCGGTGACCAGCGCGGCGCGCGCCAACGCGCCTTCGAGCAGATCGTGGCTGAGAATGGTGTTTTCCTCGATGCGGCCCTGCAAAGCGGCCTCGAAGGCATCGACATGATAGAGACCCTTGCCGGTGAAGGACCCGTCGCTGAAGACGTCCTGATAGAGGTCCGAAACAGCGAAGACATAAGGATCAAGGCCGCGATTGGCCGAGAACACGCGCTGGAAGAACGAAGCTTCGTCGCCGCTGGTGAGCGAAGCGGTGATGCGCGGCTGCAGGATGGTATAGCCGGCGGTGACGACGCGCCTGGTGGCGTCGAAATGCGGACGGTTGAGCGGATGGCAAAGCTTGCCGACAAGGCTCGATACCGCATCGCGGGTGGTGCGGGTATCGGCGTCGAGCGTCATCACATGGACGACTTTTTCCGGCAGCGGCACTTCGAGCGGCAGGAAGGTGGTATCGCTGTCGCCGCGCAGCAACAGATCGAGTTCGTGCAGTTTGCCGCGCTTGCGCTCCCAACCCATCCAGGACCCTTGAGCGGCATTGTAGAGTCGGCGGCGGTGCAGGATGTAGAAGCGCGGCGCGCCTTCGGAGGGATAGCGCGCATTGAGGCGGGCGATTTCGGCACGGGCGAAGTCTAAGATCTCGGTATCGGCCGCATCGATCTCGATCTTGCTGTCGGGCCAATCCGAAAGCAGCGCGAAATGGATCTCGTCCGCCAGATTGGCAAGGTAATGCACTTCGATGTTGCGGATGTTTTCCTCGACATCGTCACGCGAGCCGATCAGCGACGGCACGACCACCAGGGTGCGCGCCTCGGGCGGCACGCCGTGCCTGTAGTCATAGCCGATCAGGCGTGTCGGCTTGAGGAAGAGCGAGACCACGGTGTTGAAGAAAGCGAGCGCGCCTTCGCTGGCCGGCACGGCAAACAGGGCCAGCATCAGCACGATGGACGGAACCGACAGGCCGAGATTGGAAAGGGCGTTGCCCGATAGGACGAGCAGCAGGACGGTCAGGGCGAAGACGGGCAGGACGATGCCAAGCCATCCGGTCTTGGCGAAGGTCCGCTTGACGATCTGGCTGATCGTGGGCCGATAACCGATCGTCTTTTCGAGTTCCAGCCGACGCGGGCCAACGAGATAGAAACCGACATCGGTGTGAACGGATGCAGCCTGGGCATCAACCCCCTCACCGCTCTCCGGGACGGTTTCGCTGACAGCATGGCCGGCCAGTTCGATGGCTTTTTCGGCGACACGGTACTCCGACAGGTTCGAGCGGCGTGCCAGTTCCTCGATCGCGGTGCGGTATTGATCGCGCGAGAAGAAGTCGAGCGCGGCGAAATCCGTGCGCTCGCGCAGCACGGTATCGATGCGACTGACGCCCTCGAACCACACCGTCCAGTCGACGTCGTTGATGAGGCGCAGGCCGCGAACGATGTTGCCGGTGGTCACATTGCCGCTGGACAGCGTCTGGTGCTCGGAAATGATGATTTCCTCGGCATCCGAGCCGGTCTTTTCGAGTTCGCCTTCCAGCCACTCCAGCGCCTTGCCGGCATTCTGCGATCCGTCACGCAGGCGATAGAGCAGCTGAGTGGCGAAGGTGGTGTCCTGTGCATGCGCGCTGAAATTGGCAAGGATCGCCTGCCGGTCCGGATTGTCGTCGGTCGCCAGCACCTTGTCGGCCACGTCGTTGGCGATCTGGCGCATCTGGCGGGTGCGGTTGACCCTGACCGCCAGGCGGCGGAGGTTTTCGATGAGCACGAAGCGCAAAAGGGACGGCAGTGCCCAGAGTTCGCCGATTTTCAGCGGCTCGACCGACTGAAAACCCTGGACGATGGACTTGAACATGGTCGCCGAGACGGAACTGTCGGAATGCGCGACATAGGTCCAGGCCAGAGCCAATGCGCGCGGCACGGTGCCGCCGTCGGGCAGTTTCAGCGTTGGCAATTGCCGGTAGAAGCGGCGCGGCAGGTCGCGTTTGACCTGGAAAATGGTTTCCTCGATCAGATAGTTGTTGTCGAGCAGCCACTGCGCGGCCGGCGTGATGGTTTCGCCCCTCCCCTGCGCGGCATTGGTCGACCGGTAGACTTCGAGGATCTTCTTGGCGCTGTCACGGATGCGGGCCTGGAAGTCGAACGGGATCAAGCCGAACAGATCCGTCAGATCGCCCTTGGCCAGGCTCTCGCCGAGCAGCCGGAGCCGTTCCTCCGGCAGGAATACCGATCGTATCGGCTCTTCCGTGACGGCCGGGAAGCTCGCGCTTGTCTTCTCGATCTGGGCTGGGTTCGTCTGAATATTCATTGAAAATTCCGTAAGCGGGCACTCAGCGGCGTCACCGCCACGGCAATGGCCCTAAAACCGGTTCAAATGCAATCGGCTGCATCAACCCCTATGCCGAAAGTTTGTTTCCGCACCACGACGGAGCGTCATCTTTCGACCAACTCAAAGACGAGCGCCCCTCGCTCCCGTCGGGACCGATCGACGGAGAGGATTCGGGCTTTTTCGTGATGCCATCGTCAGTGTACGCTATATTTCGCCGGCATCGCGATCATGTTTGGAAACAGGCGGTAACCGTTGGCGGCAAACCCGTCAGGCGGCCCTGATTATGCGGACCACGAAAAGGGTCGCATCCGGGGCGGGCTCAACCCGCAAGATAGGCACATCCGGCCCGAGTAGCAGGGTGTCGAGCGGCTCGAGGCGGATAGGCGTGGCGCCGGCGAAAATGGCATGGCCTCTGTGGCAAAGGATGAGGGTGGAACAGGTCTCGGTCGAGATTTCCACAGGCGCCGAAACCGGCAGGCGTTCGACTTGATGCAACATGCGGCCGCGGCGGGTCATGACGTTGAGATCGGTAATCGGGCCGGCGATCAGCGCGGCACTCGTCGGCTGGTCGGCGGGAAAGGAAAAAGGCTGGGAAGCCGCTGTCATCCGCTCGGGCGGACGGCCGGCGACATTAAGCACGATCCCCTCGCCTTCCAGAACCGACAGGGTGCGGTCGATGCCGGCAAAGCTGGAGAACGGCCCGCTCGTCTCGACCCGGGCCATCGAGACGCGCCATTCGAAATCGTCGAGCCCGGCGCCAGCGGGCGAGACGGCGATCTCGGTCGTCGTACCGCCGCCGTTCTTCCACGGCATGACCCGGTAGTCGGTGGCACGCAGAATGCGCATGACGTCAGCGCTAGCCTAGAATGCCCGGCAGGTTGAGCTGGTGCTCCTTGGCGCATTCGATGGCGATGTCATAGCCGGCATCGGCGTGGCGCATGACGCCGGTCGCCGGATCGTTCCACAACACCCGTTCCAGGCGCCTTGCAGCGCCCGGCGTGCCGTCGGCGACGATGACCATGCCGGCATGCTGCGAGAAACCCATGCCGACGCCGCCGCCATGGTGCAGCGACACCCAGGTGGCGCCCGAAGCTGTGTTGAGCAACGCGTTGAGCAGCGGCCAATCGGACACGGCGTCCGAACCGTCCTTCATCGCTTCCGTCTCGCGGTTCGGCGAGGCGACCGAACCGGAATCAAGGTGATCGCGGCCGATGACGACGGGCGCCTTCAGTTCGCCCTTGGCCACCATCTCGTTGAAGGCGAGACCCAGCCGGTGCCGGTCGCCGAGGCCAACCCAGCAGATGCGCGCCGGCAACCCCTGAAAGGAAATCCGCTCGCGGGCCATGTCCAGCCAATTGTGCAGATGGGTGTTGCCGGGGGTGAGCTCGCGGACCTTGGCATCGGTCTTGTAGATGTCCTCCGGATCGCCGGAGAGTGCCGCCCAGCGGAACGGGCCGATGCCGCGGCAAAAGAGCGGACGGATATAGGCCGGCACGAAACCGGGGAAGGCAAAGGCGTTTTCAAACCCTTCGTCCTTGGCGACCTGGCGAATATTGTTGCCATAGTCGAGCGTCGGCACGCCGGCGTTCCAGAACGCCACCATCGCCTCGACATGTTCGCGCATGGAGGCGCGAGCCGCCTTCTCGACCGCCCTGGGGTCGCTGACACGCTTTTCGCGCCACTCGGCCATTGTCCAGCCCTTCGGCAGATAGCCGTTGATGGGGTCGTGCGCCGAGGTCTGATCGGTGACCATGTCGGGGCGGATGCCGCGACGGAACATTTCGGGTACGATCTCGGCAGCGTTGCCGAGCAGGCCGACGGACTTCGCCTCGCCGGCCTTGGTCCAGCGCTCGATCATTTCCATGGCTTCGTCGAGCGTCTCGGCTCTCTCGTCGACATAGCGGGTGCGCAGGCGGAAATCGATCGAGTCGGGATTGCATTCGATCGCCAGGCAGCAGGCGCCGGCCATGACGGCGGCCAACGGCTGCGCGCCGCCCATGCCGCCGAGGCCGCCGGTCAGGATCCATTTTCCCCTGAGATTGCCGCCATAATGCTGGCGGCCGGCCTCGACGAAGGTCTCGTAGGTGCCCTGCACGATGCCTTGCGTGCCGATGTAGATCCAGGAGCCGGCCGTCATCTGGCCGTACATCATCAGGCCCTTTTTATCGAGCTCGTTGAATTTCTCCCAGGTCGCCCAGTGCGGCACCAGATTGGAGTTGGCGATGAGCACGCGTGGCGCGTCCGGGTGGGTGCGAAACACGCCGACCGGCTTGCCCGACTGCACCAGCAGCGTCTCGTCCTCGCCAAGCATCTTCAGCGAAGCAACGATCTGGTCGAAATCGTTCCAGGTCCGCGCCGCCCGGCCGATGCCGCCGTAGACGACCAGTTCGTTGGGGTTTTCGGCAACGTCCGGGTCCAGGTTGTTCATCAGCATGCGCAGCGGCGCTTCGGTGGTCCAATACCTGGCATTGAGCTTGTCGCCGCGCGGGGCGCGCACTTCGCGTATGTTGTGACGGGGATTGTTCATCATTGTCCCTTTCGGACGAGGCGGCGCGTCAGTGCCCGGCCCAGTCAATGGCGGTTTGAAGAATTCGCGTCAGCGTGGCGCGGATCGGAGCGGCGAACGCGGCGTCGTAGGGCACCGGCCAATTGTCCGGCGTGCCCTTCCCCTCGGGCTCGCGCATATAGCCTCGATTGGAGAGTTCCATCTGCAGCGCGTGCACGCCCTGTAGCGGCTGGCCAAAATGGCGCGTTATCCACCCACCCTTGAAGCGTCCGTTGACGACAAAAGTCTCGCCGGTTTCGGCCATGATCTGGTTGACCATCGCCTGCAACGTCGGATCGGCGCTCTTGCCGTCATTCGTGCCGAGATTGAACACCGGCAGCGTGCCTTCGAACAGGCGTGGCAGCACCGAGCGGATCGAATGGCAGTCATAGAGGACAATCTTGCCATGCAAGGTGCGCAACCTGTCGATCTCGGCCTGCAAGGCGGCGTGATAGGGTGCAAAGAACTTCAGCCGGCGCTCGTCGATCTCCGATGGCCCCGGCTCTTCCCCGTCGCGGTAGAGCGGGTCGCCGTCAAAGGTTTCGGTCGGGCACAAGCCGGTGGTTGCCTGGCCGGGATAGAGCGAGGCGCCGGATGGATCGCGGTTGACGTCGATGACGGTGCGCGAGATCGCGGTGTGCACGACAGTGGCGCCGAGACCGGCGGCGAAATCATAGAGATTGTCGATCCACCAGTCGCAATCACGACGGCCGAGCCAAGGCGAGACCAGCCGGTTTTCGAGGCCGGCGAGGTCGATACCGGTGTGCGGGATCGACACCAACAGCGGCGCCGTGCCGCGCGTGACCGTGAGCCAGGGGCTGGCCGTCATCACGCCGCTCCGGCAATCGAGGGCAGTGCCACAGCGCTCGCGGCTTTCACAGCCGCACCGCTGCGCACCATGGCGATCGCCTTTTCCATGTCGGGATGGAAATGCCGGTCGTTATCGAGATGCGGCACCTCGGCGCGAACCAGCTTGCGCACGGCTTCCAGTGCTGCGCTCGACGCCAGCGGCTGATGGAAATCACAGCCTTGCGCGGCGGCCAGCAACTCGATGCCGATCACCGCGGTTGCATTCTCGACCATGCCGATCAGGCGGCGTGAGCCATGCGCGGCCATCGAGACGTGGTCTTCCTGGTTGGCCGAGGTCGGGATGGAATCGACGCTGGCCGGGTAGGCCTTCTGCTTGTTTTCCGAAACAAGCGCGGCCGCCGTAACCTGCGGGATCATGAAGCCGGAGTTCAGACCGGGCTTGGGCGTCAGGAAAGCGGGCATGCCTGACAGCGCTGGATCGACCAGCATGGCGATGCGGCGTTCCGATAGCGAGCCGATCTCGCAGACGGCCAGCGCGATCATGTCGGCGGCGAACGCCACCGGCTCGGCGTGGAAATTGCCGCCGGACAGAGCAGTATCATCTTCTGCGAAGATCAGCGGGTTGTCGGTGACGCCATTGGCCTCGGTTTCGAGCGTATCGGCGGCCTTGCGCAGGACATCGAGTGCGGCGCCCATCACTTGCGGCTGGCAACGCAGGCAATAGGGATCCTGCACACGCTCGTCGCCGACCCGGTGCGACTCGCGGATGGCGCTGCCGGCCATCAAATCGCGCAGTGCGTCCGCGGTCTCGATCTGGCCACGGTGCTTTCTCAGCAGATGAATGCGCGGGTCGAACGGCGCGTCGGAACCCTTTGCCGCGTCGGTCGAAAGCGCGCCGGCGACAAGCGCCGACTGGTAGAGCACCTCGGCATCGAACAAAGCGGCCAGTGCATAGGCCGTCGAAAACTGCGTGCCGTTGAGCAGCGCAAGGCCCTCCTTGGCACCCAATGTCACGGGCTCCAGCCCGTGCGAGACGAAGGCAACCTTGGCCGGGAAACGGCCATGCGGAGTAAAGCATTCGCCGACGCCGATCATCACCGCCGTCATATGCGACAGCGGGGCAAGGTCGCCGGAGGCGCCGACGGAACCTTGCGCCGGCACGACCGGGATGACGTCGTTGGCCAGCATCGCTTCAAGCAGCTCGATGGTCTGCGAGCGCACGCCGGAGGCGCCCTGCGCGAGGCTCGCAAGTTTCAGCGCCATCATCAGCCGGGCAACGGCAACGGGCATCGGCTCGCCCACGCCCGCGGCATGCGAAAGCACGATGTTGCGCTGCAGCGTCTCGAGATCGTCGGCGGGGATGCGCACGCTGGCCAGCTTGCCGAAACCAGTGTTGATGCCATAGACCGGCTCACCCTTGGCAATGATCCTGGCGACGGCCTCGGCGCTCGCCTTGATTTTCGGACGGCAGGCATCGTCCAGTTTCGGCACGGCGCCACGGTATATGGCGCGCCAGTCGGCCAGCGTCGCATTGGCGGGCTTCAGGGTCAGTTCGGTCATTGTCCTCTCCAGATGCGGGCATGCAGCGGGTTGAAGCCCATGCGGTAGACGAGTTCGGCGGGGCGCTCGATGTCCCAGATCGCCAAATCGGCGGATTTGCCTGATACCAGCGTGCCGGTCTCGCCGAGCAGCCCCAGCGCACGCGCGGCTTCGCGGGTGACGCCGGCAAGACATTCGTCGACCGTCATGCCGAACAAGGTGGCCGCCATGTTCATGGTCAGAAGCAGCGAGGTCAGCGGCGAGGTGCCGGGATTGTTGTCGGTGGCAACAGCCATTCTGACGCCATGCTGGCGAAACAGGCCGATCGGTGGCTTCTTGGTCTCGCGGATGAAGTAGTAGGCGCCGGGCAGGATCGTCGCCACGGTCCCCGCCTTGGCCATCGCCACCGCGCCTGCCTCGTCGGTATATTCGAGATGGTCGGCCGACAACGCGCCATAGCGCGCGGCAAGTTCTGCGCCATGCAGATTGGACAGCTGGTCGGCGTGAAGTTTGACGGGCAAGCCAGCCGCCTGGGCGACATCGAAAACGCGCGCCATCTGCTCCGGCGAAAAGGCGATGCCTTCACAGAACCCATCGACGGCATCGGCCAAGCCTTCCTCGACGACGCCGGGAAGGATCGTTTTGGCAACGAGATCGATGAAGGCATCCTTGTCGCCCTTGGCTTCGGGCGGCAGCGCGTGGGCTGCGAGACATGTGGTGCGAACCGTCACCGGGCGTTCATTGCCCAGCTGTCGCGCGGCGCGCAGCGATTTCTTCTCGTTTTCGAGATCGAGGCCATAGCCCGACTTTACTTCCACTGTGGTTACGCCCTCGGCAATCAGCGCATCGAGGCGCGGCAGCGTCTGGGCAACCAGGTCGCCCTCGCTGGCAGCACGCAAGGATTTGACCGACGAGACGATGCCGCCGCCGGCCCTGGCGACTTCCTCATAAGTGGCGCCGGCCAGCCGCATCTCGAATTCGTTGGCGCGGTTGCCAGCATGGATCAGATGGGTGTGGCAGTCGATCAGGCCGGGCGTAATCCAGCGGCCCTCGCAATCGATGATCTCGCCTTGGGCAAAAGCCGAGGGCATCTCGGATTGCGGACCGGCATAAATAATGCGGCCGTCGCGCGCGGCGAGCGCACCATGCTCGACGATACCCAATCCGGCAGAATTTTCAGCCATGGTCGCCAGACGCGCATTGCGCCACAGGCGAAGCCCCCCTGCGTGGTTTTTGCTGCTCTCTACGGCCATCATCTTTTCCGTTTCAATCGGTGGCGATTATGTATATACATATTGAAACGCACTGCAAGTGCCATCATCACATACGAGACCGGAAAGCGGAGAGAAAAGTGACCGATATCTTTGCGGAACAGGCGCTTCTTCCTAACGGCTGGCACGACAATGTGCGGATCACTTTTGCCAATGGGCGCATTACGGCCGTGGAGCCTGAAGCCGCCGCCTTGCCCGGTGATGAACGCCATTCCATTCTGCTGCCAGGCATGCCCAACCTGCACAGCCACGCCTTCCAGCGCGGCATGGCCGGCCTTGCCGAGTTGCGAGGCCCCTCCGCCGACAGTTTCTGGAGCTGGCGCGAGGTGATGTACCGCTTCGCGCTGTCGATGACTCCCGACCAAGTCGAGGCGGTGGCGGCGCAGCTCTATGTCGAAATGCTGGAGGCCGGTTTTTCCCGCGTCGGCGAATTTCATTATCTGCACCATGATCGGGATGGACAACCCTATGCCAACCCAGCCGAGATGGCCGAGCGCATCGCTGCCGCGGCTGGCGAAACGGGTATCGGCCTGACGCTGCTGCCGGTGTTTTACGCCCACTCCTCTTTCGGCGGCGCAGCTCCGAATGAGGGCCAGCGCCGATTCATCAACGATGTGAATCGGTTCGCCCGGCTTGTGGAGAAAAGCCGTGAATCGGTTCGCGCGCTGAATCAAGCTGTCGTCGGCGTCGCGCCGCACAGTCTGCGCGCCGCGACGCCTGAAGAGCTGATCGAAGTCACCGCCATGGCGCCAAACGGACCGATCCACATCCACATCGCCGAACAGGTCAGGGAAGTCGAGGACTGCCTTGCCTGGTCCGGCGCGCGTCCGGTCGAATTTCTGCTTGGGGCTGCCGCTGTCGACCAGCGTTGGTGCCTGATTCACGCCACCCATATGACGGATGCCGAGACCATCGGCATGGCGAAGACCGGCGCCATTGCCGGCCTTTGCCCGATCACGGAGGCCAATCTCGGCGACGGCACCTTTGCCGCGCCATTGTTCAGGGAGCATGGCGGCCGCTTCGGCATCGGCTCCGATTCCAATGTGCTGATCGGCCTGCCCGACGAATTGCGCCAGCTCGAATATTCGCAGCGCCTCGCGCACCGCGCCCGCAATGTGCTTGCGGTAGCCGGCGGCTCAACAGGCCGCGCCCTGTTCGACGCAGCGCTTGACGGCGGTGGCGTCGCCCTTGGTGCCGGCGCCTCGCAAATCGCGACTGGGGCATCCGCCGATCTCGTCTCGCTCGACGTCGGTAATCCCTCGCTGGCTGGCAAGACCGGCGACGCGATCCTCGATGCCTGGATCTTTGCCAATGGCAGCAAGGTCGATTGCGTCTGGGTGCATGGCAAGAAACAGGTCAGCGCTGGCAGACACGCCAAGCGCGGGGCTATCGCCGCACGGTTTCGCAGCGTGATGACTGCGCTTTCCGAGGGTTAACGCAGATGAGCATGGCTGAACGGACGGACATAGACGACAGCGAGACCGTCTCGCTGCATCAGCGCATCCTGTCCGATATCCGCGAAAAGATCCTGTCCGGCACCTGGGCGCCCGGCCACCGTATCCCGTTCGAACATGAGCTGACCGCCGAATACAAATGCTCACGCATGACGGTGAACAAGGCTCTGTCGCAGTTGGCCAAGGCAGGTCTGATTGAACGCCGCCGCCGGTCGGGCAGTTTTGTCCGCCAGCCGCAATCGCAGGCAGCGGTGCTGGAGCTTCACGACATCAGGATCGAGGTCGAGGCGCTCGGCCTGCCCTATCGCTACGAACGGCTGGAACGCCTGAGGCGGCGCAGCAACGTGGAGGACAGGGCGTTGCTCGGATTGTCCGCCGCGGGTTCGGTGCTGGCGGTCGAAGGCCTTCATTTTGCCGGCGAACGGCCATTCGCACTCGAGCAACGTCTGATCAATCTTTCGGCGGTCGCGGAAGCCAGGGACGAAGAGTTTCTGGAAATCGCGGCGGGTCCATGGCTGATCGGCCGCGTGCCGTGGAGCGAGGCCGAACATCGGATACGCGCCGTGGCCGCCGATGAGACTATCGCCGACGTGCTCGATATCGATCCTGGCGCGCCTTGCCTGGTCGTGGAGCGCCGCACCTGGAGCGCGGAGCACCCGGTTACACACGTGCGCTTCATCTATCCGGCGGAAAGCCACACGCTGGTGGCAAGGTTCACGCCGTCGCAGGGGTAAGCCGATCTCCCGCTTGGGGAAGATCGGCACCTACAGCCGCTTTACAGCGCAGCCGTAATAATAATCTCGACCAGATATTCGGGGCCGGCGAGCTTCGCCTCGCCGGTGGCGCGAGCGGGTGTGTGGCCCTGCGGCACCCATTTGTCCCATTCGGAATTCATCTCGGCGAAGGTGCCCATGTCGGCCAGCCAGATGATCGCCTGGACGATCTTGGTCTTGTCGGTGCCGGCCTTGGCCAGCAATTCGTCGATGGTCGCGAGGATGTCGCGGGTCTGCGCGGCGACGTTGCCGCCGGGCTCGCCGACCTGGCCGGCCAGATAGACGGTGTTGCCGTGTATGACGATCTGGCTCATGCGCGGGCCAACATCGATGCGACGAATGCTCATTGCGAGGTTCCTTCGTTTGAGGGTTGCGCTTGTTTAGAGTCGGCGTGGGCTTCGGGCAAGGCCGCCGGCGCCAAATCTCCTTGGACCAGCGCGGAAGAAACTCACGGCAAGTTGAGCCGCCGGGTCGCAAATCCACCGGATTGGCCTGTTGACTAATGTAATAACATCACATATCCAACGGCCACTATCGCGGCCAGGCTCGACTTCCCAACGGAACGATATGACCCAGACCTGCCTAACCTTCCGTGACCTGACGCTGGGCTACAACAGTCATCCCGCGATCCATCACCTCGATGGCACGATCCGCAAGGGTTCGCTGACGGCCGTGGTCGGGGCCAACGGCTCCGGAAAATCGACGCTGATGAAGGGTATTGTCGGCGTGCTGAAGCCAATGGCCGGCGAGGTCATCCGCGCGTCGGGCGTGCGGGCAGCTTATCTGCCGCAGCAGTCGGAACTCGATCGCTCCTTTCCCGCCCGCGTCGTCGATCTGGTTTCGCTTGGCCTGTGGCCGAAGCGCGGCATGCTCGGCCGCTATACCAGGGAAGATCGCGAAGCCGTCAGCCAAGCATTGATGGCCGTCGGCCTCGGCGGCTTCGAGAAGCGGCCGATCGACACGCTGTCGGGCGGCCAGTTGCAGCGCACGCTGTTTGCCCGCGTGCTGTTGCAGGATGCCGACCTGATCCTGCTCGATGAGCCCTTCAACGCGGTCGACGCCAAGACGGTCGGTGACCTCATTGCCCTGATCAAGCGCTGGCATGGCGAAGAGCGCACCATCATGGTGGTGGTCCATGATCTGGACCTGGTGCGCCAGAATTTTCCCGAAACACTGCTGCTTGCCCGCCAGCCGGTTGCCTGGGGCGATACCCGGGAGACGCTGAAGCCTGAGAACCTGCTGCGCGCGCGCCGCTTCCACGAAGCCTGGGAAGAGAACGCCCCCTGGTGCGAGCCTGACGAGCACGCTCATGGCCATGATCATGATCATCATGGCCATGATCACGACCATCACCATGGCGCCGGACCGAGGGCCGCCTGATGGACGCGCTCTACAGTCTCTTCATTGCTCCCTTCGCCGATTTCGGCTTCATGCAGCGGGCGCTGTTCGGCTCGCTGATGCTGTCGCTCGGCGCCTGCCCCATCGGCGTCTTCCTGATGCTGCGGCGCATGAGCCTGTCGGGTGACGCCATGGCGCATGCCATCCTGCCAGGGGCGGCCGCCGGCTTCCTGTTCTATGGCCTTGAAATCCTGCCGATGACCATTGGCGGCCTGATCGCCGGCGTCATCGTCGCGCTCGGTGCTGGCGCTGTCTCGCGCTTCACCATCCAGCGCGAGGACGCCTCGATGGCCGCCTTCTATCTGATTTCGCTCGCCATCGGCGTGCTGATGGTGTCGATCCGCGGCTCCAGCGTCGATCTCATGCATGTGCTGTTCGGCACGGTGCTGGCGCTCAACAACGAGGCATTGATGCTGATTGCCGGCATCGTCGCGGTGACGTTGGCCAGCCTGGCCATCTTCTGGCGGGCGCTGGTCGCCGAATGCCTCGACCCGCTGTTCCTGCGTTCGGTCAGCCGCATGGGCAGCCCGGTGCATTTCATCTTCCTCGGCCTCGTCGTGCTCAATCTCGTCGGCGGCTTCCAGGCGCTCGGCACTTTGCTATCCGTCGGATTGATGATGCTGCCGGCGGCAGCCGCGCGATTCTGGACCGCACGCGTCGAGCCGATGTGCGTGCTGGCGGTGCTGATCGGCTTTGCCTCCTGCATTGCCGGATTGCTCTTGTCCTATCATGCGTCGTTGCCCTCCGGCCCGGCCATCATCCTGTCGGCCGGTGTCGTTTATTTCGCCTCGATCCTGTTTGGCACGCGCGGCATCCTGCGCGGTCGCATCATCCATCACCGCCACAGAACGGCCTGATCCGCCTCACCCTCTAAAAGGAACCCCGCTTATGCTGAAAACGATCCGTGCCGGCCTGACATTGAGCGTTATAACATTAACTGCCTTTGGCGCATCATCGGCCTTCGCTGCGCCGCTGAAGGTGGTCGCCAGCTTTACGGTCATTGCCGACTTTGCCAAAAACGTCGGCGGCGACCGCGTCGCGATCACCACGATCGTCGGGCCGGATGGCGACGCCCATGTCTATGAGCCAAGCCCTGCCGACGCGGTCGCCATGGCGAAGGCCGACATCGTGCTGGTCAACGGCCTGCATTTCGAAGGTTTCCTGCAGCGGCTGGTCGATGCCAGCGCCACCAAGGCCTCGATCGTCACGCTGACCAAGGGTGTGACGCCGATCGACTTCAAGCCTGAATTCGCCGAAGCCGACGCGGCCGAAGGCGCCGGCACCGGCAAGACGGTCACCGATCCGCACGCCTTCCAGTCGATCGCCAATGCCAGGATCTATGTGAAGAACATCGCCGAAGCTTTCTGTGCGGCCGACAGCGACGGCTGCGTCAGCTACCAGACCAATGCCGCCGCCTACACCAAGAAGCTCGACGCGCTGGAAGGCGAAGTGAAGGCGGCGATCCAGTCGATCCCCGAGGCAAAGCGCGTCGTCATCACCTCGCATGACGCCTTCGGCTATTTCGAGCACGAATACGGCCTGACTTTCCTCGCCCCGCAAGGTATCTCGACCGATTCCGAGCCGTCGGCCGCCGATGTCGCCAAGTTGGTCGAGCAGGTCAAGCAGGACAAGGCTGCGGCCATCTTCGTCGAGAACATCACCAACACTCGCCTGATCGAGCAGATTGCCAGCGAGACCGGCATCAAGGTCGGCGGCACGCTTTACTCGGACGCGCTGTCGCAGCCCGACGGCCCCGGCTCGACCTATATCGACATGATGCACAACAACATCCGCCAGATCAAAGGCGCCATTCTCGGCAGCTGAGTTTGATCTGCGGCCAGCCGGGCCGTATCGGCCCGGTTGGATTTTCTGGCGCGCGATGTCTATTTGGCAGAGAATTCCTTCGATGCGGATTGCCGCCCCCCTCCCGGAGTGGCAAGACTGCCGTCAAAGAGATCGCGAGGATACGAGCCATGGAATACCGCCAGATCAGTGAAGACTATTCGGTCTCGGGCCAGATCCAGCCCGAGGACGTTGCCGCCATCAAGGAAGCCGGCTTCAAGAGCGTGATCTGCAACCGGCCTGATGATGAGCAGCCGGGACAGCCTTCGGCGGACACGCTCAAGGCCGCGGTCGAGGCCGCTGGCCTCGCCTTTCGCTACATTCCGGTGATCAGCGGCCAGATCACGCGAGAGAATGTCGACGACCAGGCCGAGGCGCTCGATGAGCTCGACGGCCCGGTGTTCGCCTATTGCCGCTCCGGAGCCCGCTGTACCAATCTGTACGGGCTGATCCAGCAGTCGAAGGGTTAAATCGGCAGCGCGCCGGTCTCCTTCAGCGTCTCCAGCACGATCGCCGTCTTCACATGCTGCACGGATTCGTGCGGCAGGAGCACGCCGTTGACGAATTCCGACAGTGATTTGAGGTCTGGCGTTACGACCTTCAGGATGTAATCCATCTCGCCGGTCAGTGCGTGAGCCTCCTGCACCTCGGGCAGCCGTGCCACCAATTCGCCGAAGCGGCGCGCATTGTCGCGATTGTGGGTGGCCAGTGTCACCGAGATGACGTTGACCAGCGAGAAACCGAGCTTGTCGCGGTCGAGCACCGCTCGATAGCCCTTGATGTAGCCGTCCTCCTCCAACCGTTGGCGGCGGCGCGAGCATTGCGAAGCAGAGAGGTTCACCCGCTCGGAGAGATCGTTGTTGGTGAGCCGCGCGTCGCCTTGCAAAAGCGCCATTATCTTGCGGTCGAACTGATCAATGCGCGCGTCATCCACGATTTTTGCCTTCACCATGCACGGTTCGCGCATGACATCACCATTTCAAGCGTTTGAATGCAAGCACCGTGCGTGGGCTCCGCGCTATTATGGTTTCGAACGGCTTTTCAGGCCGAGCAGCTTCCGGAGGATATCATGGGTCCTTTCCCGCACGACGCCCCGCCCGCCACGATCAGCAAAGACAACCCCGCTGGCACCGACGGTTTCGAGTTCGTCGAATTCGCGCATCCGGAGCCGCAGAAGCTGGCCGAGCTGTTCACCCGCATGGGTTATGTCGCGGTAGCCAGGCATCGCACCAAGGACATCACCGTCTGGCGCCAGGGCGACATCAACTATGTCGTCAATGCCGAGCCCGGCTCGCATGCGATGAAATTCGCCGACAAGCACGGCCCCTGTGCTGCCTCGATGGCCTGGCGGATGGTCGATGCCAAGCACGCTTTCGAGCATGCCGTCTCGAAGGGCGCCATGCCTTACGAAGGCGACGACAAGGCGCTCGACGTGCCTGCTATCGTCGGCATCGGCGGCTCGCTGCTCTATTTCATCGACAGCTATGGCAAGAAGGGCTCGGCCTACGACGCTGAATTCGAGTGGCTCGGCGAACGCGACCCCAAGCCGCAAGGCGTCGGCTTCTATTTCCTCGACCACCTGACCCACAACGTCTATCGCGGCCAGATGGACAAATGGTGGGATTTCTACCGCAATTTGTTCGGTTTCAAGCAGATCCATTTCTTCGACATCGACGGCAAGATCACGGGCCTGGTCAGCCGGGCGATCACCTCGCCCTGCGGCAAGATCCGCATTCCGCTCAACGAGTCCAAGGATGAAACCAGCCAGATCGCCGAATATCTGAAGAAGTACAATGGCGAAGGCATCCAGCACATCGCGGTGGGAACCGACGAGATCTACGCCGCCACCGACAAGCTCGCGGAGAACGGGCTGAAATTCATGCCCGGCCCGCCCGAGACCTACTACGACATGTCGTATGACCGCGTGAACGGCCATGACGAGCCGATCGAGCGGATGAAGAAGCATGGCATCCTGATCGACGGCGAAGGTGTGGTCGACGGCGGCATGACCAAGATTCTTTTGCAGATCTTTTCGAAGACCGTGATCGGGCCGATCTTCTTCGAGTTCATCCAGCGCAAGGGCGACGAAGGCTTTGGCGAAGGCAATTTCCGCGCGCTGTTCGAATCGATCGAGCAGGACCAGATCAAGCGCGGTGTGATCAAGGTTCAGGCGGCAGAGTAATTTCTCCGGCTCCGCTTGCGGCTCGACTAATTATGACCTAAATTTTGGTCATAAGAGGTCGAGCCCATGAATGTTTCCATTGCAGAAGCCAAGGCAAAACTGTCGGAACTGATCAGCCGTGCGCAAGCTGGCGAAGAGATCGTGCTTACACGTCACGGCAAGATCGCGGCTCGGCTGGTGCCACCGCTCGGCGAAAATCTCCTGCCCCGTATTGGCGCCTTAAAGGGCAAGATTTGGATAGCGGACGATTTTGACGAACTCGGTCCCGAATGGGACGAATACGTCAAATGACTGCCGGCTCCTTTCTTGCCGATACGCAAATTATCCTTTGGTCTATTAAGGACGACCCTCGACTCAGCGAGGAGCACCGGGCTGTCCTTGCATCGGACGCGACCGTTTACGCCAGCGCGGCAAGCGTTTGGGAAATCGCGATCAAGCGATCGATCGGCAAACTCGACGTTCCGGACGACCTGCCGGCGTTACTCCCGAGAATGCAATTCCAGCCGCTGACCATCACGTTTCAGCATGCGCATGTTGTCGGCCGCCTTCCCCGCCACCATGGCGATCCGTTCGACCGGCTGCTGATCGCCCAAGCGCAGGTCGAGAATCTCACCATCCTGACAGCGGACAAGCAATTTGCTCTCTATGACGTCGCGCTGGCATGACGTTTCATAATCCCAGCCGTTCGACCTCCGCTGTTCTCAACTTAACGTCATAATCGAGCAGGAACTCGTCGAGCTGCGGCGGTGCTACGGAGGTACCCGCGAGCATGGCATGCACCTGGCCCCGATGGTGGATGTCGTGCAGGAAGACGTGCGCCAGGATATCGCCGGTCTTTTCCGGGATCATGCCGTCCTCGCGCCGGTCGGTGACGACGCTGCGATCGAGATCGGCCTTCGACAGGCCATCGCAGAAGGCGATCAGCCGCCGGTCGGCCGCAAGCTGAGCCAGGTAAAGCTCGGGCGCGGCATCGAAAGGCACGAAGTCATCGTAGGCAGCCGCACCGAGGCGGCCGTCTTCGAGAAAATCGAGATAGAGATGATCGACCGCGAGGACATGGTTGAGCGTTGCCTTGATCGACGGGAAAAAGTTGGTGCGCTCGGCCTCGAATTCACCGGGCTTCAGCGCAAGCACGGCGCGATAGAGCCGGTCGTTCGACCAGAGATTGTTCTTCGCCATGCGACGCAGATGATCCAGCAGGTCCATCACTCAAACCTCTCATTGTGCCTACCGCTGGTATTTCTCGACCTTCTGCTCGATGGCGCCGAAGATCGAATGCCCTGATCTGTCCTTCATCTCGATGCGCACGGTGTCGCCGAAGCGCAGGAAAGGTGTCTTGGGCTCGCCTGACACAATGGTCTCGATCATGCGCTGTTCGGCGATGCAGGAATAACCGGCTCCGCCCGCAGAGACCGGCTTGCCCGGGCCGCCGTCGAGTTTGTTGGACACCGTACCCGAGCCGATGATGGTGCCTGACACCAGCGGCCTTGTGCGGGCGGCGTGAGCCATCAGCGCCGGAAAATCGAAGGTCATGTCGACACCGGCATCGGCGCGGCCGAACGGCTTGCCGTTGATGTCGGCAAGCAGCGGCAGATTGACCTTGCCGCCGTCCCAGGCATCGCCCAGCTCATCCGGCGTCACCGCGACCGGAGAGAAGGCGGAGGACGGTTTCGACTGGAAGAAGCCGAATCCCTTGGCCAGTTCCGGCCCGGTCAGCGCGCGCAGCGTGACATCGTTGACCAGCATGACCAGCCGGATCGCGGCGCGCGCTTCCTCGAGGCTGGCGCCCATCGGCACATCGTCGACGATGACGGCGATCTCGGCTTCCATGTCGATGCCGAAGGCCTCGTCCGCTAGACGGATCGGATCGCGCGGGGCAACGAAGGAATCCGAGCCACCCTGGTAGATCAGCGGGTCGGTCCAGAAGCTTGCCGGCATCTCGACGCCGCGCGCCTTCCGCACCAGTTCGACATGGTTCACATAGGCCGAGCCGTCGGCCCATTGATAGGCGCGCGGCAGCGGCGAATGCGCGTCATGCTCGTGAAAACGAGCCGCCGGCAACGCATTGTTCTCCAGCGATTCCGCTATGGTCGCGAGATGCGGCGAGATCCTGCGCCAGTCGTCGAGTGCGGCCTGCAGCGTGCGCGCCAGGAACGAGGCGTCGGTGTATTGCGTCAGGTCGCGCGAAACGACGACGAGTTTTCCGTCGCGTGTTCCGTCCTTCAGCGTGGCAAGCTTCATGCGGTTCCCTCTCCTGATGCGGCCTTGGCGCCGCTTAACTCCACAACAAGGCCGTCGCGAGCGATCGTCAAGTCGCCAGCCCATGTTTTCCTGACAGCGGCTATCCAGTCGACCTCGCCGATCTCGGTATCGTCGGCTGGAATGAGGTGATTGAGCACCAATCTTTTGACGCCGGCATCGCTGGCGATACGGCCTGCCTCCTCGGCAAAGCTGTGACTGGCGAGCAGATGTTCCCTGAGCCGCGCGCCATTGCCGGTTCTGGCAACCAGCCGCTCGATGCCTTCTTCCAGCATGGCTTCATGGACGAGGATAGCAGCGCCATCGGCAAAATCGGCCAGCGGCGGAAAGAAAGCAGTATCGGCCGAGAACACCACGCTGTTTCCCCCATGCTCGAAGCGCAAGGCGAAGCAATCGGTCACAGGCGGATGGTCGACGCGCAGTGCCGTCACCTTCAGTCCGCGCTGCTCGACCACATGCCCTTGGCCGAATTCGTCGACAGAAACCAACTCGCGAATATCGGGGCGGCCCTCGTCGGCGATGCGGATCTCGATGTCGAATTCCATCGCCTGACAAAAGCGCCGCCAGTAGTGGCCAAGCCCAGGCGGCCCGAACACGGTGACCGGCGTCGCCAAGCCAGCCGTCCATGCGGTGTGGATCAGCGGCCCGAGTTCCAGCACATGGTCGGAATGCAGATGCGTGATGAAGATCAGGTCGAGTGCCTTCAGGCTGACACCGGCATCGACCAGACCGCGCGTCACGCCGAGCCCGCAATCGACGACGATGGCTCGCCCGCCGATTTCGAGCAGCGTCGAGCTCGGCCACGGCCCGCCCGGCCGCAGTGCCGGACCGCCTTTCGACCCGAGCAGCACCAGCCGGTCCGGCATTGGCTTGCCGCTCAAGACCAGTCGCCCTCGGGCGTGCCATTGAACCGCTTCTTCAGGTCGGCCCAGCAATCGATGTAATTGTCCTGCCGGGTTTCGAGTTCGGCGCCGTAGCGGGTCAGCATCTGCGGAAAGCGGGTTTCGAACATGAAGGCCATGGTGTTGTCGAGCTTGACCGGTTTCAGGTCCGCGCGCGAGGCTTTTTCGAAGCCAGGCGCATCCGGGCCATGGGCCAGCATCAGATTGTGCAGGCTGATACCGCCGGGGACAAAACCTTCCTCCTTGGCGTCGTACTGGCCATGGATCAGGCCCATGAACTCGCTCATGATGTTGCGATGGTACCAGGGCGGCCGGAACGTATTTTCCGCCACCAGCCAGCGCGGCGGGAAGATGACGAAATCGATGTTGGCGGTGCCTTCCTCGCCGCTCGGCGCCGTCAGCACGGTGAAGATCGACGGATCGGGGTGATCGAACAGCAGCGCACCGACCGGCGAAAAGGTCGCCAGATCATATTTATAGGGCGCGTAGTTGCCATGCCAGGCAACGACGTCGAGCGGCGAATGGCCGATCTCGGTGGCGTGAAAATTGCCGCACCATTTCACGATCAGCCGGCACGGCGTCTCCTTCTCCTCGAACCAGGCGCAAGGCGTCTTGAAGTCGCGCGGGTTGGCCAGGCAATTGGCGCCGATCGGGCCGCGGTCAGGCAGCGTCAGCTTGGCGCCGTAATTCTCGCAGACATAGCCGCGCACTTCGGCGTCGACCAGTTCGACCTTGAAGACGAGGCCGCGCGGCAGCACGGCGATTTCACCGGGCCGAAGCTCGATGACGCCCATCTCGGTGATGAAGCGCAAGCTGCCCACCTGCGGCACGATCAGCAGCTCGCCGTCGGCGTTGAAGAAATGATCGTCGGTCATCGAGCGGTTGGCGACATAGACATGGGCAGCCATGCCGGTCTGGCCAAGCACGTCGCCGGCGGTGGTGATGGTGCGCATACCCTTGATGAAGTCGGTCGGCTCTTTCGGCATCGGCACCGGATTCCAGCGGTACTGGCCAAGCGCCAGCTCGTGGTCGCCGACATTGGGGGCGCTCTTCCACAGGGGATAACTCGCCGCCTTGAACCTGCCCGTGTGCTTGACGCTCGGCCGGATGCGATAGAGCCAGGAGCGCTCATTGGTGCCGCGCGGCGCGGTGAAGGGCGAGCCTGAAAGCTGCTCGGCATAGAGGCCGTAGGCCGGCCGCTGCGGCGAGTTGCGTCCCTGCGGCAGTGAGCCGGGCAAGGTTTCGGTTTCGAAGTCGTTGCCGAAACCCGGCATATAGGAAAAGGCCATTGCTTCCTCCCGGATTGACCAAATTGGTTTCATTTGTAACCATCGAAAATGTAACTATCAATCTTCCGTTTTTCCCGGATGCGGACAATGGACATTCTCGAACTCGAAAGCTTTCTGCCCTACCGGCTCTACCGCCTTGCAGATGCGGTCAGCCGCGAATTCTCGAAGGTCTATAAGGACCGCCATGGCCTGACCCGGCCCGAATGGCGCACGTTGTCGGGATTGGGACAGCGCGGCACGATGACCGCGACGGAACTTGGCGAGCAGTCGGCCATGCACAAGACCAAGGTCTCGCGCGCCGTGGCCGAGTTAGAACGGCGGCGCTGGCTGGTACGAACACCTGACGAGAACGACCGCCGCGTCGAGCACTTGACGCTTACCAACGCCGGGCTTGCAGCCTATCGCGAGATGGTGCCGCTGGCGCAGAGTTTCGAGCGGGAACTGCTGGCGAAACTTGGCGTGGACGAACGTGCGGCGATTATGCGTGGGGTGGCGGCGCTTGAGAGGACGTTGGAAGAGAAGTAGCGCTGAAAAAATGGGGATAGGCTGGGGGGACAGCGCCCCCCTCTGTCCGGCAGGACAGAGGGGGGCGCCTCGCGCAGACGTTTCACCGGATAGCGCTATGCGCGCCGTTACCAGTCCATCACCACCTTGCCGGAACTGCCGCTGCGCATCGCATCGAAGCCGGCCTGGAAATCGTCGATGCCGATGCGGTGCGTGATGAGCGCCGAGACGTCGAGCGGGCCCTGCACCAGGGCGATCATCTTGTACCAGGTCTCGAACATCTCGCGGCCGTAGATGCCCTTCAAGTGCAGCATCTTGAAGATGACCTTGTTCCAGTCGATCTCGAAACCAGTCGGGGCGATGCCGAGGATGGCGATCTTGCCGCCATTGTTCATGGTGTCGATCATGTCGCGGAAGGCAGGTGCGGCGCCCGACATCTCCAACCCGACATCGAAACCTTCAGTCATGCCGAGTGCTGGCATGACGTCGCGCAGCTTCTCCTGCGAAGCGTCGACGACATGCTGGACGCCGAGTTTCTTCGCCAGCGCCAGGCGCACCGGGTTGATGTCGGTGATGACAACCTTGCGTGCGCCGACGCACTGCGCCACCAGCGCGCCCATGATGCCGATCGGTCCGGCGCCGGTGACCAGCACATCCTCGCCGACCAGATCGAAGGACAACGCCGTGTGGACCGCATTGCCCAGGGGATCGAAGATCGCGGCAATCTCGTCCGGCACGTCGTCGGGGATCGGCACCACATTGTGCTGGGGAATGGCCAGGTACTCGCCGAAGGCGCCGGGACGGTTGACGCCGACGCCGAGCGTGTTACGGCACAGATGTCCCCTGCCCGCGCGGCAGTTGCGGCAATGGCCGCAGACGATGTGTCCCTCGCCCGACACCCGCTGGCCGACCTTGTATTCGGTGACCGCGGCACCAAAGTCGGCGACCGTGCCGACGAATTCGTGGCCGGTCACCATCGGCACAGGAACCGTCTTTTGCGCCCACTGGTCCCAGTTGTAGATGTGGACATCGGTGCCGCAGATTGCGGTCTTCTTGATCTTGATCAGCACATCGTTGGGGCCGATCTCCGGCACCGGAACCTCTTCCATCCAGATGCCCGGTTCGGCCTTGGCCTTCACCAGTGCCTTCATCATGTTCGACATTCTCTTGTCCCTTGAATCTCTTGATCCGGAATCGCTTTTCGCTACCGGCCCTTCAGGAAATCACGCCCAATTCCCTGCCGACCGCTCCGAACGCTTCCACGGCCCGGTCGATGTCGGCGCTGGAGTGCGCCGCCGACATCTGGGTGCGGATGCGGGCTTGGCCCTTCGGCACCACAGGGAATGAGAATCCAATGACGTAGATACCACGCTTCAGCATGCGCGCCGCCATCTCCTGCGCCAATGTGGCATCGCCCAGCATCACCGGGATAATCGGATGGTCGGCCCCGGCCAGCGTGAAGCCAAGCTTGCCCATCTGGGACCTGAACCGCGCCGCATTGGCATATAGGCGCTCGCGCAATCCGTCGCCATTGCGGATCAGCTCGAACACCTTGATCGAGGCGCCGGCGATCGCCGGCATCAGCGTGTTGGAGAAGAGATAAGGCCGCGAGCGCTGGCGCAGCCAGTCGACCACCTGCTTCTTGCCCGAGGTGTAGCCGCCGGAAGCGCCGCCGAGCGCCTTGCCGAGCGTGCCGGTGATGATGTCAACCCTGCCCTCGACACCGCAATGCTCGGGCGAACCGCGCCCATTGCCGCCGACGAAGCCGACCGCATGGCTGTCATCCACCATGACCATGGCGTCGTATTTCTCGGCCAGGTCGCAGACGCCTGAGAGATTGGCGATGATGCCGTCCATGGAAAACACACCGTCGGTGGCGATCAGCCGGAAGCGGCAATCCTTGGCTTCCTTCAATCGCGCCTCGAGATCGGCCATGTCATTGTTGGCGTAGCGAAAGCGTTTGGCCTTCGACAGCCTGACGCCGTCGATGATCGAGGCGTGGTTCAGCGCATCCGAGATGATTGCGTCTTCCTCGCCAAGCAGCGTCTCGAACAGGCCGCCATTGGCGTCGAAGCAGGAGCCGTAGAGGATGGTGTCCTCCAAGCCGAGGAAAGAGGAGATCGTCGTCTCGAGCTGCTTGTGTTCTTCCTGCGTCCCGCAGATGAAGCGCACCGAGGCCATGCCGTAGCCGTAGCGGTCGAGCGCCTGCGTGGCCGCCGCGCGCAGTTCCGCGCTGTCGGCAAGGCCGAGATAGTTGTTGGCGCAGAAGTTCAGCACTTTCTCGCCGCCGACCTCGATCTCAGCCGACTGCATCGAGGAAATCACCCGCTCGGACTTGTAGAGCCCGGCGGATTTCAACCCGGCAAGCTCGCTGTCGATATGGGAGAGAAATGCTGCGGTCATGATCGGGCCCCGTTTGACTTCGGCAGACTGTCGTCCCGCCCGCACAAAAAATCCATCGCAAAAGCGACCGGATCAGGTGGCCGGGCAGCATCAGCTGGGACGTTCCGACATTGCCCAGGTGGCCACCCGGAAATGCATGGGCCGACGAATGCTCAAATGCGGGCCGGCCGCGAAAGAACCCGATAACCATTTCGTGATCTTTCCGCCTCTCGTCCGCGCCGGCCGGCCGTCGATTTCCAGTCCTGTTAACATTTGCAGTTCAATGGTGCTCGCATAAATCCGTTGGCGAGAGGACCGCCCCCGAACATGTCTCAGCAGCCGGTGCAAACCGTTTCAGGCAAGCTCATACTGCTGATCAAGGCTGGCTACTGGCTGGCGCTGCTGATCATTGCCGCCATGGTCGCGGCCTCCTTCGTCCTGCTGCAGCAGACGATGGCCACGCAGCAGCACAACAACACCTTGCTCGACATCGTCGGTACGCAGAAGACGCTGTCGCAGCGCATCGTCTTCCTGGCCAACGCAACGGGCGCCGCCTCGCGCGACAAGCAGCCGGCGCTGGTCAGCGCGCTGAAGCAGGCCACGGCGGAGTTCGAGACGAACTACGATCTGCTGCTCAAGCAGACGGGCGCGGATCCGCAATCGCCGGCCAAGCTCGATGCGAAGTCGATCCAGAGCGTGCTTTTCGCCAAGCCCTTTCATCTGGACTATTTCTCGGTTGGCCTGATCGCCAATGGCGACCGGCTGGTCTCCGCACTGGAATCGCAGCTCAACCTCGGCGGCAATGGCGGCTACAAGGGCGGCGCCGAACGCGTCAATCTCGATGCCTCGGTCGCCAATGCCACGCTGTCGGGCTATGCCGCGCTCGGCCAGCGCATCAGCGCCGATGCCGACGAGCGCTCCGAAAAGCTGCTCTCCCTCCACCGCACGCTGTTCTACGCCACACTCGGCGTCATCCTGCTGGTGGCGCTGTTCATCTTCAGGCCGATGTCCAACGCGATCCTGCGCAAGACGCGTGAGTTGGTCGACGCGCGCAATTCGATGGCCTTCATCGCGGTGCATGACGGCCTGACCGGCCTGCACAACCGCACCTTCCTCACCGACCATTTCGAGACGCTGATCAAGGGCGCGCATCGCCGGCGTGAGCGCCTGGCCGTAGTCCAGCTCGACCTCGATCGCTTCAAGCAGATCAACGATACGCTGGGCCACGCCGCCGGCGACTATGTCCTGGTCGTGACGGCACAGCGCATGCGCGATTCCTGCCGCGCGTCGGATCTGTGCGCGCGGCTCGGCGGCGACGAATTCGTGATGATCCTCAACGGAGCCGGCAGCACCGAGGACATCAACATGCTGGCACGGCGCATCCTGGTGCATATCAATGAGCCGATCGTGTTCCAGGGCACCACCATTCTTCCGGGCGCCAGCGGCGGCATCGCGGTCTATCCAATCGATGCCGACAACGCGCAGGACCTGCTCGTCCATGCCGATCTGGCGCTCTACTCCGCCAAGAAAATGGGGGGCGGCAACTTCTCGTTCTTCTCGGAGGAACTGCGCCGCGAACTCGACTACCGCAAGCAGCTCGAACATGACATCAAGGTCGCCATTTCCGAAAAGGCGTTCCAGGTCTATTTCCAGCCGCAGGTCTCGCTGACCGACGGCACCATCAGCGGCATCGAAGCGCTCGTGCGCTGGAATCATCCCGAGCGCGGCATGATCTCGCCGGGCGAATTCATCCCGGTCGCCGAGAAATGCGGCTTCATGCCGGAGATCGGCCGCATCGTGATCAGCAAGGCGATCAACGAGGCCGCCGAGTGGAACCGTGCCGGGATTGCCTTCGGCCGGCTTGCGGTCAATGTCTCGGGTACCGAGTTGCGCGAGCATGATTTCGATGCGTTTTTGTTCGATACGCTGGAGAAAGCCGGACTGCCCCCGCAGAAACTGTCGCTGGAAATCGTCGAATCCGTCATTCTGGACGACGAGAAGACTGGCATCGCGGCGAAGCTGCGTCATATCAGGGCGGCCGGCGTGCATCTGGAACTCGATGATTTCGGCACCGGCTATGCTTCGCTCAGCCACGTCAATCCCAACGAGATCGACAGGCTCAAGATCGACCGTCGCTTCGTGCAAAACATCCACGAGAATGGCGACAACTCCAAGATCGTGCGCGCCATCACTGAACTTGCCCGGGGGCTGGGCATCTCCATCGTCGCCGAGGGTGCCGAAACCGAGGCCGAGCTCGACTCGCTGATGGCGATCGGCTGCGACCAGGTGCAGGGCTATTCCATCGCCTTCCCGATGCCGCATGACAAGGCGCTCGAATGGCTGACCGCCCGTATGCCGAAGAAAGCCAGGCTGACGGTATTGCAGGGAAGCCTGGCGTAACCCGGCCAGCCTTGACAAGCAGCCGCGGAAATGGCGGCCTGTCCTGATCGCGAGGGGATAGCGGCCCCATGACATTCTTTCGGCTTGCCCTGGCAGCCATGTTGATGTCGGCGTTGCCTGCCCATGGCGCGGATCGCACCATCTATCTCACCTTCGACGACGGTCCGCTGAACGGTACAAGCAACATCCTCGACGTCTTGGAGGCCGCGCAGGTTCCGGCAACGCTGTTCATGGTCGGTATGCATGCCGAGGCCAGTGCGTCCAACAAGACGTTGGTGCGGCGCGCCAAGGCTATGCCGCTGGTGACGATCGGCAACCACAGCTACAGTCACGCCTACAATCACTACCGGCATTTTTATGGCGATACGGAAGGCGTGGTCGCAGACATGCTCAGGGCCAATGCCGTGCTGGGCCTGAAACCGGCTGTGCACGCCCGCTTGCCGGGGCGCGATGTGTTCCGGCTGCCTTCGATGTCGAAGAACGACAATTCGCTTGGGCAGGCGCAAGCCGGCCGTGAGGATCCCGACTATGAGTTCGTCGCCGCTTCCGGCTTTTATCTCTATGGCTGGGACCACGAGTGGGTGCACAAGGACAGCGGCGAGCCGGTCCAGAGCGTCGACCGTCTGGTCAGCGAGATCGATCACTTGTTCGGCTATGGCCATTTCGCCAAACCCGGCAAGTTGATCCTGCTCATGCACGACGAGATGTTTCAGGACGGTTTTGACGGCAAGACCAAATTGACCAGCCTGATCACTGCGCTGAAACTACGCCACTATGCGTTTGGAACAATCCAGAGCTATGACTGAGCCATCAGGCCGGCATTCCTAGCTCTCTACGTTCTTCCGCAACGCCGCAAGCACCTGCGCAAATTCCGCCAGACGCTCGTCTGGCAGCCCTTTGCGAAGCCGCTTGTCGAAGACGAGTGCCGCTTGCCGCAACGTCTCGAACAGCGCTTCTCCCGTCTCCGTCAATTCGACCAGGTGAACCCGGCGGTTAACGGGATCGCGCCGCCGCGTCAGCAGGCCCTGCGCTTCCATCGCGTTGAGATGATGGGTCAGCGTCGCGCCCTGGATGCCGATCATGCCGGCGAGTTCGCGCTGATTGGCAAGCTCGCTCGACTTGACAGACAGCAGCGTGAGCCAGACCGGCAATGTGCCGCCTGCTTCAACCAAGGCAGCGTCGAAGGCCTGGGCGACAAGCTTGGCGGTTCGGCCGAGATTCATGCCGACCGGCGGGCGGTCAAATGGTGTCATGATCTGACAGTAGAGCAAGCAGTGGGAATGTGAAACTTGGCTTCATGGTTGACATCTAACCGTTAGATATCTAATTTTGCCTTATTGATGGCATCGCAGCATGGTTGCGGCGCGTAGGCGGTGGGCGAATGAGAGGAATGCGGTCATGCAATATGTTTATATCGCCGTCATCGGCCTGCACGTCATGGCCGGCGTCTTCTGGGCCGGCACGACCATCGCGGTTGGCCGCGATCCGGACATCCGGGCAGAGCGGTTCTTCCGGCCGCAAATGGGCGCGGCCGGTTTGGCTTTCCTGACCGGTTTGCTGCTCTGGTATTTCTTTCATGAGGGTGCTTTTGGCTCGATGGAAAAGGTACTGGCGCTCGGCATTTTGACGGCGCTGATCGCCGCCGGCGTGCAAGGCGCGCTTGTGGGCTCCGCCAGCAGGCAGCTTGCCGGCGCCGATGCCGCGACCCAAACGGCGCTGCGCGCGAAAATGACCAGGGGCGAACGCATCGCCGGCGGGCTGCTGGTCATCACCGTGCTTTGCATGGCGACCGCCAAGATGTTTTAGAATCGCACGGCCGGTGAAAGCCGATCATGCGCGGCGCGCAACGGACCAGAGCGGCAGGTGGCTCTCCTTGCAAAGGCCGTTGCGCGCCACCTGATCGTGATCAAATCCTGATCCCGAACCTGATCCCGTCATAGATGGCGGCGTGGATGTTGCGCGAGGCAACCGCGTCGCCGATGCGCAAGAGCACGAAGCCGCCATCCGCGTTGCGCTTGGGAAAAATGTCGCCGCCGTTGACCAGACGCTCATAGTCAACCGCACCACCGTTCTTCGACAGCGGTTTCAGCGAAAGATACAGATCGTCGAGCGGCGCCGTGCCGTGCTCGACCACCACCTGGTCGACCCTGCGCTCTCCGCGCCAGCCATCGGCGAAATCCGAAGCGAGTTCCGCGATCAGTTGATTGCCCTCGCGCCGCACCGAGCGCAGGCGGGTATTGATGGTGACGGTGACGCCCTTTTCCTGGAAGGCCCTGACATAGGGTACGTGGTTCATGCCGCCCATTTCGGGGGCGAAGAAGCGTTCCGGCGAAACCAGTTCCAGCTTCGAGCCGCTGTTGGCAATCAGTTCGGCCGCGCCCATGCCCTGATGGCCGCCATTGTCGTCGTAGAGCAGCACATTTTCGGCCGGCTTGACGCTGCCGGCCATGATGTCCCAACTCGAGGTGACGAGATTGTCGCCGGAGGCCAGCGGCGGGTTCTGCGGCAGGCCACCGGTGGCGATCACCACGACGTCGGGCGCCAGCGCCAGAACATCGTCCTGTTCCGCCCAGGTGTCATAGCGGATCTCGACGCCGAGCCGGTCGAGTTCGGCCAGCCGCCAGTCGATGATGCCGATCAATTCCTTGCGGCGCGGGTTCTGGGTCGCCAGACGCACCTGGCCGCCCGCTTGTGAGGATGCCTCGAGGATCGTGACTTGATGACCGCGCTCGGCTGCGACGCGCGCCGCCTCCAGCCCACCAGCGCCGGCGCCGACGACCACCACTTTCCGCTTAGGGCCTTCCGTCTTGACAATGACGTGCGGGATATCCGCCTCGCGGCCGGTCGCCGCATTGTGAACGCATAGCGCCTCGCCGCCTTCATAGATGCGGTCGAGACAATAGGTAGCGCCGACACAGGGACGTATCTCGTGCTCGCGGCCCTCCATCACCTTCTTGATGATGTGCGGATCCGCGATATGGGCGCGTGTCATGCCGACCATGTCGAGCTTGCCGGTGGCGATCGCATGGCGCGCGGTGGCGACATCGGAAATGCGCGCCGCGTGGAAGGTCGGGAATTTCGTCGCCGCCCTCACCTCGCCGGCAAAATCGAGATGCGGCGAAGACCGCATGCCGGTCACCGGAATGACCTTGGTGAGCGCCGCGTCGGTCTCGATCGAGCCCCGGATGATGTTGAGGAAATCGAGCTTGCCGGAGTCGGCCAGCCGCCTGGCGATCTCGACGCCCTCCTCCTTCGACAGGCCTTTGTCGAAATCCTCGTCGGCGACCATGCGGATGCCGACGACGAATTTCTCGCCGACCGCCGCCCGCACCGCATCGAGCACCATGTTGGTGAAGCGCAGGCGGTTGTCGAGCGAACCGCCATACTCGTCATCGCGATGATTGGTGGCAGGCGACCAGAAGCCGTCCATCAGATGGCCGTAGGATTCGAACTCGATGCCGTCGAGCCCCGCCGCCTGGCAGCGCTGGGCGGCCGACGCATAGTCGGCGACGATGCGCTCGATGTCCCAGTCCTCGATGGTCTTGGGGAAAGCGCGATGCGCCGGCTCGCGCACCGGCGAAGCCGAGAGCACCGGCAGCCAGTCGGCCTTGTTCCAACCCGTGCGGCGGCCAAGATGGGTGATCTGGATCATCACCTTGCAGTCATGCTCATGGCAGGCATCGGTGAGTTCGGCCAACCACGGCACGATGCGGTCGTCATAGACGTGCAGATTGCCGAAGGCAGCCGGGCTGTCGCGCGAAACGATCGCCGAGCCGGCGGTCATGGTCAGCGCCATGCCGCCCTTGGCCTTTTCGGCATGGTAGAGCCGGTAGCGCTCCTTCGGCATGCCGTCCTCCGAGTAAGCCGGCTCGTGGCTGGTCGACATCACCCGGTTCTTCAGCGTCAAATGCTTGAGCTGGTAGGGTTGGAGAAGCGGGTCGTTGCTGGTCATCGTCTTCCTGCCGTTTTAATTTGTGCTAATGAGCGGCAAATCCAAGGGAAACCGCATATGATCGATACCAAAAATCTCACCCAGCTCGGCACGCACGTCGAGACGCCACAGAGCCCCGAAGCCGCGGTCCTGGAAACCGTGCCGTTTTCGCGCGGCGACGGGCCGCCGGCGATCGTCCGCTTTACCTGCCCGGAATTCACCTCGCTCTGCCCAGTGACCGGACAGCCGGATTTCGCCCACATCGTCATCGACTACGCACCCGATGCCGCCCTGGTGGAATCGAAGTCGCTCAAGCTGTTCATGACCTCGTTTCGCAACCATGGCGCCTTCCATGAAGACTGCACGGTGATGATCGGACGCCGCATCGTGGCCGCGACCAAGCCGCTCTGGTTGCGCATAGGCGGCTATTGGTATCCGCGCGGCGGCATTCCGATCGATGTGTTCTGGCAGACCGGCGCTCCGCCCGAAGGCGCCTGGCTGCCGGATACCGGCGTCACCCCCTATCGCGGGCGCGGCTAGTTCGGCCATCATTCGCACTGGTACTGGCTGAGCGCCCATTCGCCGGTCACCGACAAAAGGTCCGCTATCTTCCATTCGCCATCGACCTTCTTGAACTTCCATTCGAGGCGGTGCGGGTTACCGGCGACGACGAAGGCGACGATCACCTTGGCCTGGTCGCCATTGATCGCTTCGAGCGTCTTCAGGCTCTTGTCGATCTCGGCCTTGTCGTAGTCCGCATTGTCGAGCGCCATGTTGGGGTCCAGGCACTCGCCCTGCCCCGATTTGCGCAAGGCATCGCTCTTGTCGAGCACGGCTTTCGCCGGATCGATGAAATGGCCGCGCTGAGCAGGATCGACCTCCAGGCCGACCTGATCGTAGAACGGCCGCACCACCGCGGTCGGCGACCCCGGCTGGATTGGAGCGGCAGGCTCGCTTGGCGGCGATGCGACGGGTGGGGTCGGCGGCTCCGCGGCGCCGCCAGGCGGGGTTGCCGGCGGCGTCACGCTGTCATCGGGCGCGGTCCCGGCCGGAGCTTTTGCCGGCGGCGCGCCCAACAGCCCCTGAGCGGCCGCGCCGTTCAAGTCCGCCGCCAGCAGGCACACGGCCGAGAACAAAAGAAGCGTGCGACCGGCCATCGCATCACTCCGGATCTTGGCCCGCCATGCATTCGAGCTGGCTCAGCGTCCAGTCGCTGGTCTTCGATGCAATGTCCGATATCTTCCACTTGCCGTCGACCTTCTTCAGCGACCAGTGCATTTCGCGCTGCGAATCGTCTCCTTCCGGAAAAAGACTGAAACTCGCCACCACCTGCGCCGTATCGCCCTCCACCGTCTCGGACAGCTTCAGTGTCTTGGAAAGGGCCTTCTGGTCGAAATCCTGCGCGTCGAGGCCGGGGTCGAAGTCGATACAGGCGACCTGGTCCGGATTCTTCTTGGTGGCCTGGTCGTTGAGGTCGAACAGTTTCGTCACCGGCTCGGTGAAGCGATCGCGGTATTGCGCGTCGGCCTCGAACTTGACCTGCGGGACATAGAAGAACTTCACGGCGTCGGACGCCGGGCCGGCCAATGCCGCGGCTGGTGCGGCAATCGACAGGATGGCAGCGAGCAGCAGTTTCATGGATTTCCCCGAATGTTTGACTGCGGAAGGCAATCAATACCACGCATCGTGCATATCGGCTTTTTTGCGGCTCATGAAGCCTCCTCCGGGCGGCGCGTCTGCTTGCATAGATCAAATCCAACGATCCTTAGTTTCCGAAAGTGGCGATCGGCGCGTTGAGTTGGGAGCGCTCAGGCTTGACACCGAGCCCTGGGATCTGCGGGACGCGTATATGCCCGTTCTCGATCACGATCGGGTTTGCGGGATCAGTATGCCCTTCGATGTACTCCTGCGCGATCCAGGCTCCCTCAAAACGTCTCGGCTCGACGGTAGCGGCGAGGTGGACGCATGCCGCGGCGATGACGTCTCCGCCCCAGGCATCGTCGCAGCTGTGCGGAAGAGATCGTATCGCACACAGGTCGCGGACCGTGGCCATCTTGGTCAGACCACCAAGACGGGTGACCTTCAATCCGAATCCGTCGGCGATACCTGACGAAACTGCCCGAAGCACGGCATTCAAATCCTCGGTACTCTCATCGAGATAGATCGGATGCGTAACGCGCCCTTTGAGACCAGCGACTTCCTCCATGGTGTTGCAAGGCTGTTCGAACACGAACGGGATTGCCTGGCAAAGCCGATCGATGTGCAGCGCCGCGGCAGCGGTCAGGCCGCGATTGGCGTCGACGGCTATGCGGGCCCTGAAGCCAACCGCCTCCCATACTTTGTGCACAGTGGCGACGTCTTGTTCGAGATCCCGCCCGCCGATCTTGATCTGAAGCCGTGGATATCCGGCATTGACCTTGTCGGCGGCAATACGCGCGGTCTCGTCCGGAGCACCGACGGTCGTCGAGTAGTATGACGGCACGCGACCGGTGAGCGCACCACCGAGAAGTGTTGAAACAGGGACGCCCAGCCACTGGCCGGCGAGGTCGAGGAGAGCTATGTCCAAGGCCGCCTTGGCATAGTTGTGACCGTTCAGCCGTTCGTCCATTCGTTTGGCGAGGCGGCGCATGGACGCTGTGTTCTCGCCGATAAGTCCCGGCGCTATTTCAGCAATTGCCGCTCTCGCGCCCAGAGCATGCTGGGGTTGATAAACAGGGCCGATCGGGCAAGTCTCACCCCAGCCTGACAGTCCATCCTCGGTGGTGACTTCAACCAGCGTGCTGTCCAAATTCTGCACGGTGTCGCTGGCCATCCGGTAGGCACCGCCTTTAACGGGCAGAAGCACCTGATAGACTTTGATTGACCTGATACGCATTCAGACATCAGCCCCGTTCATGCCTTGCCTGGCATGGCGCCTTTCGCGATGGTCAAAGACCAAGCGCCACCTTGCGCCCGTCATGAATGGCAAATGCCGCCTGTCTGGAGGCGGTACAGTCGCCGATGGAGGTATGCGCAATTCCGCGCCTTTCGAGCTCGATGGACAGGCTGTCCTGCGCCATGCTGGTGGCGGCGAATACCAAAGCGTCGGCCTCGACCTGCTGCTCGGTCCCGTCGAGCAGCGAAGCGATCCTGGCCACCCTGCCGTCCCAATGAACGACGGCGCTCTCGGTCACAAACCGCACCTTCAGCTTGGCGAGTGCCCGTCGCAGCGGCGCATCGACGGCCATTCGCTGAAGCTCTTTGCCGACCAGGGCGTCCGGTGTCACAAGCGTTACGTTGTGACCATCCTCGGCGAGTTTCCAGGCGGTGCCGCAGCCCTTCCAGTTGCCGCCATCGTCCAGCAAGAGAACATTTTTTCCCGGCCTCGCCTCGCGCGCCATCACCGCTTCGGCCGAGAGCACCGGACCGTCGCCCGGAATGCTCTCCCAATGCGGCAAGGCCCGCTGGAAAGCGCCGTCCGGCGGCATCGAGCCGGTCGCGACGATGACGTGATCGGCGCCCTCGCGCTCGACATCGTCGGCTTCGACATACTGCCCGTAGCGGATGTCGACCTGGAGCTGGCCGAGCTGGCGCTCATACCAGTCGATCAGGTCCAGAATCTGGGCACGGCGCGGCTGCAGCCCGGCAAGACGGAACTGCCCCCCAAGGCGGTCGGATGCCTCGGCCAGCGTGACGCGATGGCCGCGCTCGGCCGCGGCGCGCGCCGCTTCGAGACCGGCCGGGCCGCCACCGACGACCAGTACGCGCTTCGGCTGGCTGGCCGGAGCAAAGCGGTCGCCGCCCCACTCCCATTCCCGCCCCGCGGAAGGATTGATGACGCAGCTGATCCAGTAGTCACGGCTGCGCCGGCCCCAGCACATCTGGTTGCAGGACAGGCAGCCGCGAATGTCCTGCGGCCGGCCGGCGGCAGCCTTTGCAGCCAGATGCGGATCGGCGATCTGCCCACGCACGATGGAAACGAGATCGGCACGGCCTTCGCTCAGCACGCTCTCGGCGTTCTCGGGCGTGCGGATATGGCTCTCGGCGGTGATCAACGCGTGACGCACGGTGGATTTGAGCACGGACGCCAGGTCGGCACCGAGCTTCTCCGGGTAAACAAAGGTCGGCATGATCTTGTAGAAATCGAAGTAGGAACCCGTTCCGCAAGTGACATAGTCCATCAAGGCATCGCGGTCGTGGAGGTCGATGATCTCGGCCAGCGCTTCGCGCTTCAGCGCCACTTCGACTTCGGGCTCATCATTGATCGCGAGACCGATGATAAAATCATCGCCGCATTCCCGGCGAATCCTGGTCATCACCTCACGGCTCATGCGGGTGCGGTTTTCGAGGCTGCCGCCCCATCGGTCGTCCCGGCGGTTCGACCAAGGTGTCCAGAACTGGTCCAGCATCGAATGGTACGCCGCCCAGACCTCGACGCCGTCGAAGCCGGCCTGGTGGCAACGGCGCGCGGCCTGGACGAAGCCGTCGATCGTTTCTTCGATCTCGGCTTCGGACATCCGATGCGAGCCGTCGGAATCGTGGTAGCTCGGCAGGCCGGAAGGCGACCAACCGGGGTGAAACGAGTTGTCCGCGTCCGCGTGCTGACCGACATGGTAGAGCTGCTGGATGGCGACGGCGCCGTTGCCGCGGATCGCCTCCGTCACCTTGCGGAAATGCGGGATGACGCGGTCATCGGACGGGCTGAAATTGCCACGGGTAAGCACGGCGGCCTGATGCACGGGCATCGGCTCGACCACGATCATGCTGGCGCCGCCGATGGCGCGTTCGGCGTAGTAGCCGACATGGCGTTCGGTCGGCAGCCCGTTCTCGGCCATATTAGCCGTATGGGCTCCAAACACGATCCTGTTGCGCAATGTTTTGCCACGCAAGGTGGCCGGCTCGAACAAACGTTTGAAGATCCGGCCGGACATGCAAATTCTCTCCCCATCGGCGACATTGCGCCGGCACACGGGGGCGCCGGCGCGGTGTGGCTGAACTTCCGGCGTCAGGCGTCCAGCCAGACGTTCTGGAGATCCATTTCGAAGGTCTGGTGGACGCCGTAGTTCTTCACCTTCTTGTTCGTGTGGCTGTAGAGCTTCTGCCAGAACGGCTGGATGATGACGCCGGAGTCCTGCAGGATCTGCTCGACATCCTTCATCACCTCCTTGCGCTTGGCGACGTCGATCAGCGAGAGCGCCTGCTTGAGCTTGGCGTCGAAATCGGGATTGGAATAGGCCGATTCGTTCCACGCCTCGCCGGTGCGATAACCCAGCGCCAGCACCTGGACACCGAGCGGGCGCATGTACCAGATGGTCATCGAATAGGGATATTTCGTCCAGTCGTTCCAGAAGGTCGAGCCCGGCAGCACCGTGCGCTTGACCTTGATGCCGGCGTCACGCAGCTGGCCGGCGATCGCGTCGCCGGTGTTCTTCTGCCAGTCGTCCTCGATGGTGATCAGCTCGTGCTCGAAGTCGGCCTGACCGGCGTCCGCCATCAGCTTCTTGGCGCCGGCGGCGTCGCGCTCTTTCTTGGGCAGGGCATAGTATTCCGGATGGATCGGACTGACATGGTGGTTCTCGCCGACCGTGCCGCGGCCGTTGTAGCCGAGCTGCAGCACCGCGTTGTTGTCGACCGCCATCTGCAGCGCATTGCGAACGCGCTGATCGTCGTAGGGCTTGTGCGTGATGTTGGTGCGGGCAACCAGCGTGGTGGCGGTCGCGACCTCCGACTTCTGCAGCCCCATCTTGTCGAGAATGTCGATGAAGTCGGCGGGCGACTCGAAGTTGAGGTCGATCTCACCGGAATCGAATGCGTTCACCGTGGCGTTGAAATCGGTGCCGTAGTCGATGAATTCGATACCGTCGAGTGGCGCCTCGCCGCCCCACCATTTGCCGTTCTCGCGGCGCTTGACCACCGCCTTCTGGCCGACGTCGTAAGAAACCAACTCAAACGCTCCCGTGCCGATCGGCTTCTTGATCGGGTCGGCGCCATCGGCGTCGAAATTGCGGTGCACGATGAGCGCCGGATAATCGGTGAAATTGGGAATAAGCGAAATATCGGGCTCGCTGAGCTTCAGCTTGACCGTGTTGTCGTCGACCTTGGTGATGGCGCCGTCCCTGGCCTTGCCGGTCTTGGCATCGATCAGCGCACCGACGCGGGCCGCCATCGAGTTGCCGGCGACGCCCTTCTCGCACCAGCGCGTCACATTGTGCACCACGTCATCGGCGCTGAAGGCATCGCCATTGTTCCAGGTGACGCCCTTGCGCACATGCAGCGTGTATTCGGTGGCGTCGTCGTTGATGTCCCAGCTTTCGAGCAGCACCGGCTCGAAGGTGAATTGCCTGGTGTAGCGCACCAGCGGCTCCAGCCAGCAACGCGAGATATTGGCCAGTTCCACCCAATCGTAAGTGCGCGGATCCTTCTGCGCTTTCACCGCCATCGAGACGTGCAGCGTCCCGCCCTTCTTCGGTTCCTCGGCCACAGCTTGCGTCGGCGCGGCGAGGCCGATCATGCCATAGGCAAATGCCGTCGACGCACCAAGCGCGCTAGCCAGCGCCAGGAACTCGCGCCGGTCCATGCGACCCGCCTTCGCTTCCGCCGCCATCGCTTCGATAGCGGGCGGCACACGATCGCCGTTGCTTCTGAAAATCGTCATGTCATTCTCCCCTTGTTGTTCCCGTGAGGTCTTTGCCTGCTTTTTCAACTAACGCTGTCAGGCAGTTTTTCCTCGCGCCGCGCGATCAAATCCTTGAGACCGTCGGCAATGCCCTCGTCGAGTTTCGGCTCCTCATAGTCGGCAAGCATGTTGCGCGCCTTCTCGCGGCCGCGCGTGTCGTGGTCCTTCGCCCCTTCCGCCTTCCATTGTTCGTAGGAGTTGAAGTCCATGATGCTCGGCATGAAGAAAGCCTTCTCGAAATGCTCGAGCGTGTGCTGGGTGCCGAGGAAATGGCCCTGCGGCCCGACCTCGCGGATCGCTGCCATCGCTTCCTTGAAATCGTCGAAAGGCAGGCCGCCGGCATATTTGTACCAGCCGACAAGCTGTTCGCAGTCGGTGGCGAATTTCGAGTAACCGCAAGTGAGACCCGCTTCCAGCCATCCGGCCGAATGCCAGATGTAGTTGGCGCCGGCGAGGATGGCTGCATGCATCAGCATGTTCGCCTCATAGCCAGCCTGGGCATCGTTGAGCTTCGAGCCGACATGAAAGCCCGATGTGCGCCACGGCAGTTTGTATTTCCGCGCCAGCGCACCCATCAGATACATCATCTGGGCGGCCTCCGGCGTGCCGCCCATGGGAGCGCCGGTCTTCATGTCGACCGTGACCATGAACTGGCCGTAGATCTGGGGCGAACCGGGACGGATGAGCTGGGTCAGGGCCACGCCCGCGAGCGCCTCGGCATTGACCTGCGCCACCGCGCCGACGGCCGACGCCGCGGTCGAGGCGCCGCAGAGCGCGAACGGCGCCAGGATCAGCGGCTGATTGTGGCTTGCATAGACCCGCATCGCATCGATCATGGTGGCGTCCCAGACCAGCGGCGAATTGCAGTTGGTGATCGCCACCAGCACCGGGTTTTCGCGGACGAACTCCTCGCCGAAGACGATTGCAGCCATCGCCATCGTGTCCTCGGCGCGCTCCTTGGACGTCACGATGCCCATGAACGGCTTGTCGGAATGTTTCAGCGCCGAATGGATGATGTGCAGATGCCGCTTCGGCACGGCGATTTCCATCGGCTCGCAGATGACCGAACTCGAGGAATGCAGCGCCGGCGCCATGTAGGCGAGCTTGTGGAAATTGTTGAGGTCGGCAAGCGTGCCGTAGCGCCTGTTGTTGTCGAGGTCGCGTATGTAGGGCGCGCCATACATCGGCACGAAGATCGAGTTCTTGCCGCCAACGCGGACCGTGCGCTCGGGATTGCGCGCATGGAGCGTGAATTCGGATGGGATTTTCGAGACGAGCTCCATCAGCAGCGCGCGGTCGATACGCACGCGCGTTTCCCTGACATCGGCCCCAGCCGCCTTCCAGAGCTCGATGGCTCCGTCGTCGCGGAATTCGCAGCCCACTTCTTCGAGTATCTTGAGCGACTCCTCGTGGATCAGTTCCACCGCCTCATCGGGAACGATCTCATAGACCGGGATCTGGCGCACCAGGGTCGGGAACGAGGCAATCGGCGCGCTCCTCATCGCCTTGCGCCCGAGACGGCCACCACCACGGCGATGGGTTTGCTCGGTCAATTCAGTGGCCGGTGCGTTCATGGAGCCTCCATCCCTTCGATCCCGGTCAACTTAGCGAGGTGAAATTCGACTGTGACGCTGGAAAATCCTGATCTCTTGTATAAGCTGAGCTTATGCGAAGCCTTCGCCACCTCCTGCCCTCCGCCGGCAGCCTGATCGTCTTCGAGGCGGCCGGCCGGTTGTCGAGTTTCACCGCCGCCGGGCGCGAGCTCGGCATGACGCAGGCCGCAGTTTCCTATGCCGTGCGTGGGTTGGAGGAACAGCTTGGCGCCACGCTGTTCCAGCGCCGCCACCGCCAGGTCAGCCTGACCGAGGCCGGCGAGCGCTTCCATGCCGACGTCTCGCTCGGCCTTTCCCACATCCGCAAGTCGGCGGAGGACCTGCGTCTGCAGGCGACTGGCGGCCATGTGACGCTCGCCGCCTCGACGGCCTTCGGCTCGTTCTGGATGATGCCGCGCCTGCAGCGATTCCGCGATGAATTGCCGGGCATTGACCTGCGCATCCAGACCGGCGACCGAGATCTCGACATCATCGCGGAAGGCATTCCGCTTGCCGTGCGCGGAGGCGTGCCACGCGACTGGCCGGACTACCACTCGCTAGCGCTCTCCGACGAAGAGATCTTTCCGGTCGCGGGTCCCAGTTATCTGACGAAATTCGGCCGGCCCGAGACCGTCGAGCAACTGGCGACACACCGCCTCATTCATCTGGAAGAGCCCTATCGCGAGGCCCCGAACTGGGACGAATGGTTCCAATCGGCCGGAGCCAGTCTCCGCAATGCGGAGCGTGGCTTGCGCATCAATGACTATGCGATTGTGATCCAGGCGGTCATGGAGGGGCAAGGCATCGCGCTCGGCTGGCGCCACCTTGTCGAGCGGCTGCTGTCGACCGGGCTGCTGGTGCCGGTGACGGACCACATCATGAAGACGGGCACCGCGTTCTACGTCATCTGGCCGAAGAACCGCGAGCTCAGCGACAATGCGCGCAAGGTCAGGGATTGGCTGCTGGCGCAGGCGTAAAGTGGCCTCGCGCGCGCCCACCGAATCCGTGTAAGATCAGAGCATGCCCATCCGCCAGCTTTCCGAAACGATGATCAACCAGATCGCCGCCGGCGAAGTCATCGAGCGTCCGGCGAGCGTGGTCAAGGAACTGGTCGAGAATGCGCTCGATGCCGGGGCCAGCAAGGTAGAAGTCGTCACATCGGGCGGCGGGCTGAACCTGATCCGCGTCACCGATGACGGCTTTGGCATTCCTGAACGGGAACTGGCGCTGGCCATTGCACGCCACTGCACCTCCAAGCTCACCGAGGATATCAACGACATTCGTTCGCTCGGCTTTCGCGGCGAAGCGCTGCCATCGATCGGCTCGGTGTCGCGGCTGTCGATCCGCTCGCGCACGGCCTCTAGCGACAGCGCCGCAGAGATCGGCATCGAGGGCGGCCGCGTCCTGCCAATCAAGCCGGCGGCGGCCAATCGCGGCACGACCGTCGAGGTGCGCGACCTGTTCTTCGCCACGCCGGCGCGGCTGAAATTCATGAAGGGCGAACGCGCCGAAAGCTCGGCGATCAGCGATGTGGTCAAGCGCATCGCCATCGCCTTCCCCATGGTGCGTTTCACGCTGGCCGGTTCCGACCGCACGACGCTGGAACTGCCGGCCACCGACGACAGCGCGGACGGCAGCCTGCGCCGGGTCGCGCAGGTGATGGGCGCCGACTTTCCCGACAATTCCATTGCCATCGATGCGATGCGCGAAGGCGTGCACCTGACCGGCCATGTGTCGATCCCCTCCTTCACCCGCGCCAACGCATTGCAGCAATATGCCTATGTCAACGGCCGCCCGGTGCGCGACAAGCTGATCGCCGGAGCGATCCGTGGCGCCTTCGCCGACGTCCTGCCGCGCGACCGCCATGCGGTGACGGTACTGTTTCTTTCGCTCGATCCGGCCGTCGTCGACGTCAACGTCCACCCGGCCAAAGCCGATGTCCGCTTCCGCGATCCGGGCCTCGTGCGCGGGTTGATTGTCGGCGCGATCCGGCAAGCGTTGGCCGATGCCGGCATCCGCTCGGCCACCACCGGCGCCGCCGGCATGATGGCAGCGTTCCGGCCGGGCAGCCCGTCCTATGCGCATCCCGGCCCGGCCAATGGCCATCGCAGCTACGACGCGGCCTATCGCGCTTCAGGCGCCGCCGGCTTCGATCCCGCGCGCTCGCCGCAGCGGCCGCTCGACATGCAATTCGACAGCCCGGGCTTTGAACGCACCGGCGCAAGACAGGGCGGATTTGGCGAAAATGAGCAAGCCGCGTTCGATGCCGGCCCGCTTGCCAGCGCCGATGCGCGCGCCGGGCAGAGCGAGGCGGCGGAGACGCTGCTCGGCGCGGTGCTGGGGGCCGCGCGCGCGCAGGTGCATGAGAACTATATCGTCGCCCAGACCAGGCATTCGCTCATCATCGTGGACCAGCACGCGGCCCATGAGCGGCTGGTTTACGAGGCGCTGAAGAACGCGCTGCACGCGCGGCCGGTGCCGTCACAGATGCTGCTTCTGCCCGAGATTGTCGACCTGCCGGAGGAGGACGCCGAGCGGCTGGTCGTGCATTCCGAAACGCTCGCCCGCTTCGGCCTCGGCATCGAGCGTTTCGGACCGGGTGCGGTCGCCGTGCGCGAGACGCCGTCGATGCTCGGTGAGACCAACGTCCAGCAATTGGTCCGCGACCTCGCCGACGAGATTGCCGACAACGACACGGTCGAGACGCTCAAGGAACGGCTGGACAAGATCGCCGCCACCATGGCCTGCCATGGCTCGGTGCGCTCCGGGCGGCTGCTCAAGGCCGAGGAGATGAACGCTCTGCTGCGCCAGATGGAAGCGACGCCGGGCTCAGGCACCTGCAATCATGGCCGCCCGACCTATATCGAGCTGAAGCTGGCCGACATCGAGCGGCTGTTCGGACGGCGGTGAAACGGCTGCCCGGCGGCCAGCCCTCACTTCCTCCGCTGATATTTCCTTGTCCGTGAATTGAAGACGTAATCGACCGCGGTTCCGGCGCCACCGCCTCGAAAATTCACGGAAATGACGTCCTTGCCTCGCTCCACCCATTTCTCGACGTTCATATAGATGGTCGTCATCAGCATGCCGGCACTGCACGCGTCGTCATCGGCGAAAGTAATTTCCTGGACAACCTTGCGGCTGCTCTTTTTGATGACACGCATTTTTTCCATGCAAAGGCCGGCGCTGGTATTCGTGTAAATTCCCGAAAACCTGTCGGTGGCTGTCTGCGCCCAGAAGGAAATCTCGACGGTGCCGTCGATCTTCGCCTCGCCGGTGTCATCCAGGCTCGCTATTTTCTTGAGGGTGACGGGATATCTATCCGTGCCCTTGCTCCAGCTTCCGGTCACAGCGTTTCCATTGAGGTCGAGGGAGAATGGGCAGCTTGTGGTATCGACAGCGGGTCTCGGCCCCTGCACAATTATCCGATAGAATTCCTTGTCGTCTGAAATCTCGCAAAGCACGAACTTGGTGCCGGTGACCGTGCCATACAGCGCAATCGGGCTCTGCTTCGCGTCGTAGAAGTAGCTTCCATCGACCTTTGGCGCGCTGCCTAAGCTATCATATGTCTGTATGGAGAAATGGATGGGAGACGGCCCGAGGAAACCCTCGTAGTTTTCCACGTGGTACCAACCCGCAACGGCTTTCGCGTTAAGCAGCAACAAGCAAACGACCGTCGAGATAAAACGTCTTCCCATCCCGACCTCACAGCGCCCGCGACGACCATCCGCCAAGACTGCGTGACAGTTGCCTCGCCTTGCGGCAGCCGTCAACTGGCGATGAAATCGGTGGTTCCCGACAGGAGTCAGGGAAAGATCGCAAGCTTTTGAATCAGCGTTTCAAATTCACCACGATGACACCGCCGAGCGCCAGCGCGCCGCCGAGGATGCCGAGCAGCGTCGGCACCTCGCCCAGCCAGAAGAAGCCGATCAGGGCCGACATCGGCGAGACCAGATAGAGGAAGTTCGAGGCACGCGCCGCCGGCAGGCGCGACAGCGCGGTTGCCCACGCCGCATAGGCAATCAGGCTGGGCACGATGCCGAGATAGATGACGGCGCCGAGGCCGGCAGTGTTGGCGACAGCGGCCTGCTGCAGAGCGGTGGGCAGGAAGGGCGCCAGGCAGAGCGCGCCGAGCACCATGTTGGACGCCGCGATCGTTAGCGGATGATGACGGGCAAACAGCGGCTTCTGGACGATGGTGTTGACGGCCGAGCAGAGGGCCGAGCCAAGTACCAGCAGCGCGCCGGCATTGAAATGAAGGCCACGCCCGTCGGCGACGGCGATGATGCCGATGCCGGCGAAGGAGATGACCGTGCCGATCCAGGCCAGGCCGGAGAAGCGCTCGCCGAGCAGCGCCATTGCCATGATGGCGGTAAAGATGGGACTGACATTGATGATGAAGCCCGCCGCTCCGGCCGAGACCGTCAGTTCGCCAAAATTGAGCATCGCCGTGTAGAGCGCGACGAAAATGGCGCCGCCAAAGGCGAAGCGCCAGAGATCGCCAATCCCGGGCAGAGCCGGACGCTTGATGGCAAGGAAGATCGCCGCCGGCACGGCGGCGATGGCAAAGCGCAGGGCGCCAAGCTCCAGCGGCTGAAAGGCGGCGAGCCCGGCCCGGATCGCCGGGAAGGCGGAGGCCCAGCCGATCACCGTCAGCGCCACGGCAATGGCTGCCGTGGTGTCCATCCGCTGTGTCGAATTCAACGTGCCTGTCGTCGTGCTCATCCCAGTGCCTCGGATTCTTCAGGTCTCGGGAGCAGGAAACGCCTTTCCAGGTCAATTGACAAACGACCAAATCGAGGGTCACCTGTGAGCATGGATCACAGCTCGAACAGCATGCTGCCCTTGGAGACGTTGCGCGCTTTCGACGCGGCGGCGCGCACGGGGAGCTTCTCGGCCGCCGCCGAAAAACTCAACCTCACACATGGCGCGGTCAGCCGGCAGGTCGCCAAACTCGAGGACTGGCTTGGCCTGAAGGTTTTCGAGCGCGGCGCGCGCGGCGTGACGCTGACCAACGAAGGCAATCGCCTGCATCTCAGGACCACCGAAGCCTTCGCGCTGATCTCGGTCAATTCCGACCGGTGGGTGGAGCCGCGCGGCACCGCGGTGGTGCGCCTGGCCTCCATTCCTTCGGTGAGCGGCCTGTGGCTGATGCCGCGCATGGCGGCGCTGGAGAACGATCCCACCCGCCTGCGCATCGTGCTCGATGTCGACAACCGCCAGGCCGATCTCGCCGACGAAGGCATCGATCTGTCGGTGCGCTGCGGTCGCGGCCGCATCCCGGGCCGTGTCTCGGTGCAACTGTTCGAAGAATATCTCTTCCCGATCGCCTCGCCGGGCCTCGCACGCGAGATCGGCAGCGGCGATCCAGCCCGGCTGCTCAAATTCCCGCTGATCAACGATTCCGACGCTTCGGGCTGGCGCGCCTGGTTGGCCGCGCAGGACATGGACTACCGGCCGCGCCCGCAAGACCGTCGTTTCGAGGATTACAATCTGGTGCTCGATGCAGCGGCTCATGGCCTCGGCATCGCGCTGGCGCGGCCGCCGCTCACCGAGCACCAGATACAGTCCGGCCGCCTCGTCGCCGTTGACGATCGCACCGTGCTCAATCCCGTTTCCTACTGGCTGGATCGTCCGGTGGGCCGGCCGCGCGCGGCCGCCGCGGATCTCGCCAGGCGCATTGCCGAACAGGCCGGGCTTGCTTCGGCAAGGCTGGAAGCTTTCCTGCAGGATGAGGATTAGGCTCTGACGCATCTCGGAGAATACGTGACGGCCGCTGCTGGAAATCGCGTGATACTCGCTTAACGGAACAGCAAAAGCACGATCGTGGTGGTTGCGGCCGAGACGATGGCCGTCACGATCGATATCGTCCACAGCGACGACGGAACTGGCTCGGATCGGGGAGCATGGCCCGCTGGACGGATGGAGGCGCCGCGCGGTTGCGGCGCGTTGACATTGGCCGCGACCAGCACCGCGGCCGAAGCGACGGCCGGCGAGAATGTGGATAGGGCCGGCGGCGCCGCGAGTTTGGGGGTGCTGTCGTTGGCCGTTATCCGCGGCGGAGCGAAGCCGCGCGAAGCCTGATCGGTGTCCGTCCCTGCCCCACCCGTCGAGGCTCGTGCCAATGCATGGTGGGTGGCGGCGTCAGGTTCCATGACGGCCCGGTAGGCATCCTCGATCTCGGGGGAGGACAGGCGTTGCGAGGTTTGACCGGCCGGCCGCGGTAGCGAGCCTTGCAGCGCCTGGGCGGCGAACTGCGCCGATTGCACCATCGCGGGCGCCGCCGGCTGGACGAGCGCTTTGACCAGAGCCGCGGTCGCGGGATCGGCCCTGGGCGAAGGCACCGGCCCGGGAATGAGCGCTTCTTTCAGCAAAGACGTCATACTGGCATTGGCGATGTCCATGGCGCTTCCTGACAACCATTGTGCCATACCGCAATATTATATGAGCATTGCGCCAAGCTTGACCTTGCCCACGATTTATGGCGATTGAATCCCGATGAACTCAAGTACCGTTGCATGATGAACCGTTTCGAAGGCCCGGGCGGCAAGGAAGCCCGCATCCGCTATCTCGATGGCGATTTCCAGGTCACCAGCCCGGGCTCGTTCGTGCGCTGCGCGGTGACGGGCGAAAACATCCCGTTGGACGAGCTGAAATACTGGAGCGTCGCCAGGCAGGAGCCTTACGTGAACGCCATCGCATCGCTGCGCCGCGAAATCGAGGTGCATCCGGAGTTGCGCAAACGGAGTTAGAGCGGCTCAGCGTTTGATAGAATCTGACCCGCTCTCCTTCATTGTTTTACGCAATTCCGGACTGAAGACCGCCACGCACTTTTTCCTGAAATAGCTTCATCTCCTCAGCTTGCGCTGCCGCCAGGCATCGAGCGTTTCCTCGATGATGCGTTCGGGCACGTGATCAAGCTCGAACACCGTGTCGATTTCCAGCACGTCGAGACGGTCGAGAAAGTCCTGCGGGGCGCCGTGACGCAGCCGGGCGGCGTCCTTGGCGGTGGTGATCAGGCCAAGGCCTTCGGCGCGTGCCGTCGCGGCCAGTTCGGCAAGCTCGTCCTCGGCGTAGAAGTGATGGTCCGGAAAGGGCCTGGACAGGACCACTTCGCCGCCGGCGTCACGCACCGTGTCGAAGAACTTTTCGGGATGACCGATGCCGGCAAAGGCCAGGAACCGCTTTCCGGCAAGCCCGGCCGTGCTGCTCGGCTCCGTGTGGGCCTCGAAGATCGGCCGGCCGGCACGCGCGGCTCGGCGGACCACGGCATCGGCGGCCGTGCCCTCGCCCATCTTCAGCAGCCCGCTGGTGAAGACCAGCTGGTCGACGATCTTGGCCCTGAGTGGACCGCCCGGGATGACGCGGCCATTGCCGATCCCGTAGCGGGCATCGACCACGACCAGCGCATAATCGATGTGGATGCGCGCGCTCTGGAAGCCGTCGTCCATGATCAGGAAATCGCAACCGTGTTTTTCCAGCAGCAGCCGGGCACCGGCGGCACGGTTCGGCGTCACCGCCACCGGGGCATGTTCGGCCAGCAGCAGCGGTTCGTCGCCGACATGCCTGGCGCTGTCATGGCTGACATCGACGACATGCGGCTCGGCGAAGGAACCGCCGTGGCCGCGCGACAGGAACCCGGGCTTCAGCCGCATGCGCTTGGCCTGTTGGGCGAGCGCGATCGCCACCGGCGTCTTGCCGGTGCCGCCAACGGTGAAATTGCCGATACACAGAACCGGCGCCTGGATCTTCTCGCGTCGGGCCCGCCGCATGCCGCGACCGGCAACCAGCGCATAGACAGCCGACAGCGGCGACAGCGCCAGGACCTTCCAGTCCGGCTCTTCCCACCAGAATGGCGGTGCTTCGGAGGCCATTCTAACGCCCGTTGGCGCCCTTCAGGCGCGCCTTGACCACCAGCGGCTGGATATAGGGTTCGAGCGATTTGAGCGTGCGTGCCAGCGCGCCGCGCATCTCGTCGACAGTCGCGATCCCCGCCGCCATCATCTCGTGGCGCGCCACTTCGTTGGTCAGGAGGAAATTGACGGCGCCGGCCAGCATGTCGCGATCGCGCACCAGCTTGGCGCCACCGCTGTCAAGCAGGCGCTGATAGGCCTCGCGAAAATTCTGCACGTTGCGCCCGGCGAGAACGGCGGTGTCGAGCATGGCCGGCTCAAGCGGATTCTGGCCGCCTTCGGAGGTCAGCGAGCGGCCGACGAAAGCGATTTCGGTCAACCGGAGATACAAGCCCATTTCGCCGATCGTATCGCCAAGCAGGATATCGGTATCGGCCCCGATACGGTCGCCCTTGCTGCGCCGCGCGACTTTCAGGCCCATGCCGGAAATCTGCACGGCAAGGGCTTCGGCCCGATCGGGATGGCGCGGAACGACGAGCGTCAAAAGGCCATGATGACGCCTGTGCAGCGTCGCGTGAACTTCCGCGGCGACCACTTCCTCGCCATCATGGGTCGAGATCGCCGCCCAGGTCGGGCGATCGCCGATCTGCCGCTGCAATGTGCCAAGCGCTCGCAAGTCGACCGGAGGTGGGTTGGTGTCGACCTTGAGATTGCCTGACACCGTGACCGGCCGGGCGCCGAGCGCCCGAAAACGCTCGCCGTCGACGTCGGACTGGGCAACGACATGGGCCAGATTCTCGAACAGCGCCTCGGCGATGTTGGCCCGCTTCTTCCAAGACGTGAAGGAGCGATCGGAGAGCCGGCCATTGACCAGCACCTGCGGCACGTGGCGGGCACCGAGTTCGAGGATGGTCATCGGCCATATCTCGGATTCGGCGATGATCGCCAGATCGGGTTTCCAGTGATCGAGGAAGCGGCTGACCGCCGGCTTCAGATCGAGTGGCACATATTGGTGAATGATGCGGTCGCCGAGCCGCTCGTCGACGACCTGGGCCGAGGTGACCGTACCGGTCGTCAGCACGATGTTGACGCCATAATCGAGGATGCTTTCGACAAGCGGCACGACGGCCAAGGTCTCGCCGACGCTCGCGGCATGGATCCAAATCACCGGGCCCTCGGGGCGCGGCCGGCCGGCGACGCCGTAGCGCTCGCGCCGGCGATTGCGGTCTTCCTTGCCGCGCGAGGTGCGCCAGGCGACATAAGGCCCGACCAGCGGATAGGCTGCCGCGCCGGCAAAACGGTATGCCGACAACATGGTGCGGGCCCAGCGGCCGCTCACCGCGGAGCATCCACGAGGCGGTAGGCCTCGGCGGTCGCGGCATTGAGGGCGGTGGTGATTTCCTGGCGCTTGCGTTCCATTTCGGCGTCATCGGCATCCGCCGCCACAAAGATCGGCGTGCCGATGGTCACGGCGGAGCGGCCGAAGGGCAGGTTGATGGTGGTCTTGTCCCAGCTCTTTTCCAGCACCTTGCGGCGGCTGGTGGCGATGGCGACGGGCAGCAGCGGCCGGCCGGAGAGGCGAGCCAGGAGAACGATACCGAGCCCTGCATCGCGCGGGGTACCGTGGGGAATGTCTGCGATCATGGCGACGTTCTTGCCTGATGTGAGCGACTTTTTGAGGGCAATGAGCGCCTTGGCCCCGCCCTTGTCGAGATGCCTGGCATTGTCGCGCCCGCCCGAACCGCGCACCGCCTCGATGCCGAATTTCTCCAGCATCAGGGCGTTGAGCTCGGCATCGGCGCTACGCGACACCATGGCAACCAGCGGCTTGCGCTTGGGGTAATAGGCCGGCGTCAAAAGATGCTGGCCATGCCACAGAGCAATGATCCCCGGCTCGAACTCGGCATAGGCGCCGCCCGAAAAGCGCGCCGATCCGGCGACCAGGGGGCTGGTCGCGCGAACCAGCCGCACGAACTGCGCGAGCAGGCTGGCAATGGCGTTCTTGACGAATCGCGACTGCGCGAGCGGTTCGCGAATCCTGCGCCAGAAGGCCTTGGTCGTGCGGCTGCGGCCCCTGCCCGTGGGCGCGGCCTCGCCGGCTGGCTCTTTCGCCAGATCATGCTCCATCGAAGTCAACCGGCGGCCTTGCTATCGGGATCCAGCAGACGGTGCAGATGAACGACGAAATAACGCATATGGGCATTGTCCACGCTGGCCTGCGCCTTGGCCTTCCACGCCGTGTGCGCGGATTGATAGTCCGGATAGACGCCGACGATGTCGAGCGCATCGAGATCGCGGAACTCGGTGCCGCCAAGTTTCTTCAGTTCGCCGCCGAACACCAGATGCAAAAGCTGTTTCTTTCCGTCTTCCGCGGCCATGTCGGTCCTTCACATATCGTGAGTTTGTGACAGGTCTAGACCAAAGCCGCCGACTTTGGAACCTTCGAAAAACGCTTTCAGCCATCCAGCCCGGCAATGACGTCGACCAGCACGGCCAGCAGTTCGCCGCTGCCGGCCGCGAGCGCACCGTGGCGGGTCACCTCGCCGGCATAGGACGGCGCGTGGCCATGCGGGTCGAGCAGTTGGCCACCTGCCTCGCGCAGGATGAGGTCGGCGGCGGCGATGTCCCAGTCATGCGCGTTCGGCTTGACGAAGGTGCCGTCGAGCGTGCCGTTGGCGATCATCGCCAGGCGGTAGGCAAGCGAAGGGCTGTAGGGCGCCCGTTGCAGCCGCTCCTGCCAGCCGGCCGGCATCAGGTCGATCAACTGCTTCAGGCCGGAAATCTCGGGCTTGTCGCCTGGCTTGCGCACCGCAATGCGCTTGCCGTTGCGGAATGCGCCCTGGCCTGGCAGCGCGGAATAGGTTTCGTCCATCGCCGGGCATTCGAGCACGCCGGCAAGCGTGCGGCCATTCTCGACGACGGCGACGCTGACGCACCAGGCGCGCTGGCCTTCAAGGAAGCCGCGCGTACCGTCGATCGGGTCGACAACGAAGGTGCGGCGCGCCGAAAGCCGCGCCGGGTCGTCGGCCGTCTCTTCCGACAGCCAGCCATAATCCGGCCGTGCCGCAAGCAACGTCTGGCGCAGATACGCATCGGCGGCATGATCGGCTTCGCTGACCGGCGAGGTGCCGCCCTTCATCCAGACCTGCGGATTGTTGCCGAAGTAGCGCATGGCTATGAGACCCGCCTCGCGGGCGGCGTCGCGCAGCAGCGGCAGGTCCAGATCGGCACCGGCGGTGGTCAGCTCATGCTCCGGCAAGGGTCATGCCTTCGATCAGGAGCGTCGGGGCGGCGGTGCCGAAATTGCGATCAAGGTCATTCGCGGGCACCATGTTGAGGAACATCGTCTTCAGGTTCGAGGCGATGGTGACTTCGGCGACCGGATAGGCAAGCGCCCCATTTTCGATCCAGAAGCCCGAAGCGCCGCGGCTGTATTCGCCGGTGAGCATGTCTACGCCCTGGCCAAACACTTCGGTGACGTAGAAGCCGCTCTTGAGCGAGCCTATCAGGTCTTCCGGCGACCTTTCGCCTGGCTCGATGGCAAGATTGGTGGAAGACGGCGAGACGGAGGAGCCGCCGCGCGCGCCGCGCCCGTTGGTGACGAGGCCGAGCTCCCGGGCCGCCGATGTCGACAGGAACCAGTGATTGAGGACGCCCTTTTCGATCATCAGGAGTTTCTCGCCCTCGACGCCTTCGCCATCGAACGGGCGCGAGGCCTGGCCACGGCGCCGCAGCGGCTCGTCAGTGACGGTGATGGCGGACGCGGCCACCTGCTTGCCCATCATGTCGCGCAGGAACGAGGTTTTTCGCGCGACGGAAGCGCCGTTGATGGCCCCGGCGATGTGGCCGGCAATGCCGCGCGCGACGCGCGGGTCGAACACCACGTCGACCGATCCGGTCGCCGCCTTGCGCGCGCCAAGGCGACGCACGGCCCGTTCGCCGGCCCGGCGGCCGATATCCTCGGCCGCGTCGAGATCGGCAAAATGCTGGCGCGAGGAGAATTCGTAGTCGCGTTCCATGCCGGTGCCCTCGCCGGCGATCACGCTGGCCGAGCGCGAAAAGCGCGAGGCGACATACTGGCCGAGAAAACCGTGCGAGGTGGCCAGAACCAGCCCGCCCAGCCCGGCGCTGGCATTGCTGCCGGCCGAATTGGTTACGCCGTTGACGGCGAGAGCCGCCGCCTCGGCCGCAAGGGCCGCCTCCTTCAACTGGTCCGCCGACACTTCGGTTGCATCGAACAGGTCCAGATCGCGCGTCTGTCTGGCGAGCAGCGCGGGGTCGGCAAGAGCCTGGTAGGGATCCTCGGGGGACACTTTGGCCATGGCGACGGCGCGCTCGGCAAGGGCCTTCGGATCGGACGCTGCGGTGGCCGATACACTGGCCACACGCTGGCCGACGAACACCCGCAGCGAAACGTCGTCGCCCTCGGACGCCTCTGTGTTTTCGACCTTGCCAAGCCGCACCGAAACACCGGTCGAGCGGCCACGCACCGCGACGGCGTCCGCGGCATCGGCGCCAGCGCGTTTGGCGGCCTCGACCAGGGCCGCGACACGGTCCGTCAATTTCGCGGCGTCGAGCTTGTCGGTCATGCACTTGATCCTGTTTCTTCAGCCTGTCCGGAAGGCAGGTGCTGCCGCACCATCTATTGTTCCACTGCCGCTTGTGCAATGGCAGAAGGGCAATCAGGATGTTGCGACCAAATCGCCATCGAAGCGCCCGCAAAGAGCGGACGTCGCGGTTTTTGCCTAACTGGAGCCTTCGCCATGACGCCTTTCCATCTTGCCTTTCCAGTCCGTGATCTCGATGAAACCCGAACTTTCTATGGCGAGGTGCTGGGCTGTGCGATCGGCCGCTCGTCGGCGACCTGGGTCGATTTCGACCTCTACGGCCACCAGATGTCGGCGCATTTGCGGCCGCAGGCCGCGCGAGCTGCAAGCGACGGCAAGGTCGACGGCATTTTGGTGCCGATCCCGCATTTCGGCGCTGTGCTCTTGATGGACGACTGGCAGCGCCTGGCGACGCGGCTGGAAGCGCGCGACGACATAGACTGGCTGGAGCGGCCGATGGTCCGCTTCAAGGGCGAGCCCGGCGAACAAGCGACATTGTTTATCCGGGATCCCTCGGGCAATGCCTTGGAATTCAAGGGCTTTCGCTCGCTGGAGCAGGTATTCGCGCATTGAGATCAAAGGGGCGGCAGCTCGTCTTCAAGATGCCACGACCGGAGTCCAGATCACGTCCTCGATCTTCTGCGCGCCCGTCGCCAGCATCACCAGCCGATCGAAGCCGAGCGCGATGCCGCTGGCCTGCGGCATGATGGCCAACGCGGCGAGGAAGTCCTCGTCCAGCGGGTAGCGCTCACCATAAACGCGCTCTTTCTCGTCCATCCCGATGACGAAGCGCCGGCGTTGCTCGGCCGCGTCGGTCAGTTCGCCAAAGCCGTTGGCGAGCTCGACGCCGCAGCAATAGAGCTCGAAGCGTTCGGCGACGCGCGGATCCCTCGGGCTCGGCCGCGCCAGTGCCGCCTCGGCGACCGGGTACTCGCAAAGAATGGTCGCGCGGCCGAGGCCGAGATTGGGTTCGATCTTTTCCACCATCACGCGGCTGAACAAATCGGCCCAGCTGTCGTCAGGCGCGGTGCGCAGACCGGCCTGGATCAGAGCGGCATGCAGCGCGTCCCGGTCCGTGCCGCCATCGGGCGCGACCGTGGCCAGTAGATCGATCCCGGCGAGGCGGCTGAAGGCGTCCGCCACGGTCAGCCGCTCCGGTTCGGAAAACGGATCGCAGTCGCGGCCCCTGAAAGAGAAGTGCGTGGCCCCTGCCCGTGTCGCGGCCAACGCCAGCAGATCGGCGCAGTCGCGCATCAGGCTTTCATAGGTCTCGCCCACCCGATACCATTCGAGCATGGTGAATTCGGGATGATGCAAGGGACCGCGCTCGCGGTTGCGGTAGACGGCCCCCAGGCTGAAAATGCGCTGCTCCCCCGCCGCAAGCAGTTTCTTGCAGGCGAATTCCGGCGAGGTGTGGAGATAAAGCGGCGAGCGGGCGCCATCCGGCCCGACCGCTTCGGTGGCGAAGGCCGCCAGATGCGCCTCGTTGCCGGGCGAGACCTGCAGCGCCGCCGTCTCCACCTCGATGAAGTCGTTGCGGGCGAACCAGTCGCGCAAGGCAGCCGTCAGCCCGTTGCGCAGCATCAGGCGCGGACGGCGGTCGGCATGGACATGCGGCGTCCACCAGGGCGACGCGGCGGTCATCAGCGCGCTTCGGTTCGCCGAGGGGGCTGGCGGTTCGCGCCAAGATGCGCTAGGCCCCCATTCAGCGCCGCGCAAGCCGGCAAACGCCAGTCAACTCTCGCAGGATTTAAAACCGTGGTGAAAGTCATCGCCAGTTCGCTCCGCAAAGGCAATGTCGTCGACAAGGACGGCAAGCTTTATGTGATCCTCTTTGCCGAAAACATCCACCCCGGCAAGGGCACGCCCGTGACGCAGCTCGATATGCGCCGCATCGGCGACGGGGTGAAGGTGTCGGAGCGCTACCGCACCACCGAACAGGTGGAGCGCGCCTATGTCGAGGAGCGCGAGCACACCTTCCTCTACGCCGATGGCGAAGGCTATCACTTCATGAACCCGGAAACCTATGACCAGGTGGCGGTGTCTGAAGCCGTGGTCGGCGATGCGGCGCCCTATCTGAAGGAAGGCATGCCGGTGCAGGTGTCACAGTTCAACGGCATCGCGATCGCCCTGGTGCTGCCGCAGCGCGCCACCTTCGAAGTGGTCGAGACCGAGCCGACGACCAAGGGCCAGACGGCATCGTCTTCCTACAAGCCGGCCGTGCTTTCCAACGGCGTGCGCACCACCGTGCCCCCGCACATTGCGCCTGGCACCCGCGTCGTGGTGATGACGGCGGACGGGTCCTATGTGGAGCGGGCGAAGGACTGAGCGAAGCAGAGGCATTGTTGCCGCCTCGGCATTGATGCCCCGCCGACACGGCACAAAGTAGCCTCGCAGTCTCGCTGACCGCGATCACGACCTGGCTGGCGTTCTTGTCCTTTTTGCCTCGACCTTGGCGGAACGCCGTTCAATTGCGACCTCCACCTCCCGCTTCAGCCGATCCTTGATTTCAACCGTCTCGCTCATCAGGGCCTCGATCTTCAGGAAATCGAGGACGCGGTATTTCGACACCGCCGGGCGGACCAGTATGTCGGGCTGGCACTGTTTCAGCTTGTTGGCGATGATCGACTGCATCATCAGCTGCGTGGCGCCGAACATCAGGTCGACGGAGGTCGGCTGCTTGCGGTCGGCCTCTTCCGGCGCGCCAACCACGTCGACGCCGATGATGATATCGGCATCCTTCTCGATCAGGTCGAAGGGCACGGGGTTGTAGATGCCGCCGTCGATCAGCAGCCTGCCGTCGCGCGTCACCGGACGGAAGACGGCAGGAATGGCGGCAGAGGCAGCAAGGGCGGAATGCAGGTCGCCATCGTCGAACACGGCGAGCTTGTGGCCGAAATAGTCGGTTGCTGTCACCTTCAGCGGGATTTTCAATCCGGCGAAGGATTCGGGAATAGCCTCGGGCAGAAACGCCTTCAGGATGCGCTCGACATTGAACTGGCTGACGCGGATGCCATTTTGCATGGCTTCCGCGATCGTGCCCGGCCGCGCCCGCCACATGCGGCTCGCCACCTCGGCGCGGCGGCCGAGGATCGAGCGGGCATAGTCGTGGATATCCTTGCCGGTCATGCCCGAGGCCATGCCGGCACCCATGATGGCGCCGATCGACGAGCCGGCTATCGCCACCGGCTTGATGCCGAGCTCGTCCAGCGCCTCGATGACATGGATATGCGCCAGACCGCGCGCGCCGCCACCGCCGAACGCTATGCCGAAAGTGGGGCTCATCCCTTGCCGGCTCCCGCCAGCGGCGGCCCGACCACCATGATGGTCGGCTCGGTCGTCAGCAGCTTCTTCGCCGCCGCCTTGACCTGATCGATCGTCACCGCGTTGATATAGCCGGCCCGGCGCTGCATGTAGTCGATGCCGAGATCGTCAATCTGCAGCTCGACAAGCGTGGCGGCGATGGAACTCGACGAATCCAGATTGCTGATCGCATAGGCGCCGATCAGATATTTCTTGGTCGCCGCCAGTTCGGCCGCAGTCGGGCCATCCTCGGCCAGGCGCTTGGCGACGTCGCGCACGATAGCGAGCGTCTCGGCCGCGCGATCGGAGCGCGTCCCAGTGGTGACGATCAGCGCATTGGCATGGTCCTGGTTGACCAGCGAGGAATTGACGCTGTAGGCGAGCCCGCGCTTTTCGCGCACCTCCTGGAACAGGCGCGAGGTGAAAGTTCCGCCGCCGAGGATCTCGTTCATCAGCACCGCCGGGAAGAAATCCGAGGCCTTGCGCTTCACACCCGGCCAGGCGAGCTGCAGCGATGTCTGCGGCAGGTCGTAATTCACCTCGATATGCTGCGCCAGCTTGGGCTCGACATCGGCTACAGGAGCGAGCGCCTGGTCCCGCGGCAAGTCGCCGAACACCATGTCGAGCTTCTTCTTCAGGGTCTCGGGGTCGATGGCCCCGACCACGGCGACATGCAAGCCGCCGCGCGCGAACACCGCCTTGTGCAGGGCCTCGAGATCGGCCTGCGTGACGGCGGCGATGCTCTGCCTGGTGCCCTGGTCGGAACGCGAATAAGGGTGGTCGCCATAGACGGCGCGCGCCCACCGGTTCTGCGCCACCGTGTCGGGATCGTTCTCGTTGGCGATGATGCCGGACAGGACCTGCGCGCGGATGCGGTCGATCGGCGCCTGGTCGAAGCGCGGCTCATTGACCGCCAGACGCAACAGGTCGAAGGCTTCGTCGCGCTGTTCGGCCAGCATGCGCATGGAACCGTAGATGCCATCGCGGGTCTCGTCGAAGCTCATTTCGGCCCCGGCATCATCGAGCTTGATCTGGAAGGCTTCCGAGTCGAGCGGGCCGGCACCCTCGTCGAACAGGCCGGTCATCAGGTTGGCGAGACCTTCCTTCCCCACCGGATCTTGCGTCGAGCCGCCGCCGAAGACGAAGCGGACGGCGACCACCGGCACGGAATAGTCCTCGACCAGCCAGGCCGTGACGCCTTTCGAGGAGGTAACGGACTGGATCTCCATGGCGCGGGCGGCAAGTGCCGGCAGAACCAGGAAGAGGACGGAGAGGAAGAAGGTTGCGAGGGCGTGGAGGGCCTTCCCTTCTCGCGCGAGGGGAGAAGGGGGAGCCTGGCGGGGAGACGTCAACGCGCCGCTAAACTGGTTCGTCATCATCAATTCCCCGCCTGTTGCTGCGGCAAGAGATAGCCGGTCGTCGAGCGGCCCAATACCAGATAGCGCGCGGCAACGGCCTTGACCTCGTCGGTGGTGACCTTGCGGATGCGGTCCGGCCATTGCTGCACGTCCTGGACGTTGCCGCCGGTGGCAAGCGTCGAGCCATAGATGTTGGCCATGGAATCCTGCTTGTCGCGAGCAAAGATCATCGACCTGACATAGCGGTCCTTGGCTTTTTCGAGCTCGTCCGGGGTGACGCCGTCGCTGGCGATGCGCGCCACTTCCGCATCGACCGCGGCTTCGACGTCGGCCAGTTTGGCGTCACCGCGCGGCGCGCCGTAGACGGTGAAATTGGTGTCGTCGAGCATGGTGCCCTGGAAGTACGCACCGGCGCCGGAAGCAATGCCCTGCTTGACGACAAGGGCCTGGTAAAGCCGGCTGCGGTTGCCGCCGCCGAGGATCTCGGCCAGCAGATCGAGCGCTTCGGCCTCGCCGGGCTTCGCAGTGTGATAGGAGGGCACGACCCATTGTGTCGAGAAACTCGGCACGCTGACGCGAGCGTCGGAGAGCGTGACCGTGCGCCTGGTGTTCTGCTCCGGCTCGACCGGACGGACGCGCGGCGGCAGGTCCGGCCCGCGGGCCACCTTGCCATAGGTCTTTTCGGCCAGCGCCTTCACCGTGTCCGGTTCGACATCGCCGGTCACGATCAGCACGACGTTGTTGGGCCGGTAGTATTTGTTGTAGAACGCCACCGCGTCGGTGCGGTTCAGCTGCTCCATCTCCTGCATCCAGCCGATGACCGGGATGCGATAGGGCTGGTTCTGCCATAGCGTGGCATCGACCTCTTCGTCGAGCACGGCCTGCGGATTGTTGTCGATGCGCGAGCGGCGCTCCTCCAGGATGACATCGCGCTCGGTCTTGATGACGTCATCGGTGAGGATGAGGTTGCGCATGCGGTCGGCTTCGAAGCTCATCATCAGCTCGAGCGCCGACGGTGCCACCGTCTCGTGGAAAGCGGTGTAGTCGTAGGAGGTGAAGGCGTTGTTGGAGCCGCCAATGTCGGAGACGGCGCGGTCGAATTCGCCGGCCGCGTGGTGGGCCGTGGCCTTGAACATCAGATGCTCGAAGAAATGGGCGATGCCGGATTTGCCCGGCGGCTCGTCGGCGCTGCCGATCTTGTACCAGACCATGTGGGTGACGATCGGCGCGCGGTGATCGGGAATGACGACCACTTCCATGCCGTTGTCGAGCAGGAAGTCCGTGACCTTGAACTCGGCCGGCACTGTGCTTGGCAATACGGGGCCGTCCGCCAGGACGGGGGCGGTCATGAACAATGCCAGCGACGTCGCCAGCAGCGTGGCCCGCAGCCATTCAGTCCTTAATGTCATCGATGGCTCCGGTTTCATGCAGCGACGATAGGCAAGGCGCTGGCGACAAGCAAAGTGAATTGTTGGTCATGTTGCCGGCAAAGGCGGCGGCAAAGAGGCCACGGCTGAAAGCAGGCCTCTCAGGCAGCTTCGATGAAGCGGATCACGGTCTCGCCATAGTTGCGCTCATCAAGCACGGAAAAGCCCGGGCCTGGCTCGAAGGGAACCACCGCCGTCTCCTCGACCACACAGAGTGCGCCTGGCCGCAGCCAGCCGCCGGCCTGGGCCGACCGCAGGGCTAGCTCGCCAAGGCCCTTGCCATAGGGCGGATCGGCAAAGACCAGACCGAACGGCGCCAGCGTGCCCGCCTCGCCAAGGCCGGTTGCATCACGGCGGAAGATCTTGGTCCGTCCGGTCAGGCCGAAGGCTTCGACATTGTCGCGGATCAGACCACGGCCCTCGGCCGATTCCTCGATGAAGACGCCATAGGATGCCCCGCGCGACAGGGCTTCCAGGCCAAGCGCGCCGGTGCCAGCGAACAGGTCGAGCACGCGCGCGCCGTCCAGTTGCCCGGCAAAGCGATGCGCCAGGACGTTGAAGACGGCCTCGCGGGTGCGATCGGTCGTCGGGCGGATGGCGCTGCTGCGGGGCGTCGCCAGCGGACGCCCGCGAAACTCACCGCCGACAATTCTCATCTTGTCCGGGGGCCCTTGGGGCCGCCGCGCGGCCGCTCGCCGCCACCGGCGCCTCCTGGACGTTCGCCACGCGGCTTGCCGAACGGTTTCACGCCACCTGGCTTGCCGGCGGGCTTGCCATAAGACGGCTTGAACGAGGCCTTGCGTGCCTTGTTCTCGGCCGCCTTGGCCGCATCGGCCTCCGCCCTGCCCTTGCCGATCGGCCGGGCTCCCGGCGCCATCCAGACATTGGCCTTGCGCTGGCCCGGCGGCTCGATCGGCCGTTGCTCGCGTTCGGGTTTCTTGCCGCCGCCACGAGGCTTGTCACCGAATCCGCCGCGCGGCTTGTCGCCAAAACCTCCGCGCGGCTTATCGCCAAAGCCGCCGCGCTCCGGTCGCGGACCGCGATCGCCGAAGCTCTTTTCTGGTCTCTCACCCCTGTCGGGGCTCGTCGACAGTTTGCCGAGCGCCTCGTCGCGGCTGCCTTCCCGGCGTTTGCGGTTCTTGATCAGCCCGCCCTCGCCGATCGGCCGGCGCTCGCCGTCTCGCGTAAACTTCGGCCGTTCGGGCTCGACTTCTCGGACTTCGGTACGCCGCACCGGCTGATTGGAAAACGGTTTTGTTATCTCGGCGTCGAAATTGGCGCCGGATTCCTCGACCAGGCGCTCGCCGAGCTGGTCGCGCAGCACCCGGCCCTTGATCTCCAGAACATGGCCCTCGGCGAGATCCTCGAGCTGGAACGGACCGTAGGAGATGCGGATCAGCCGCGTGACGTCGAGGCCGAGCGCGCCGAGGATGTTCTTGACCTCACGGTTCTTGCCCTCGCGCAGACCGATCGTCAGCCAGGCGTTGGAGCCCTGCTCGCGATCCAAGCTGGCTTCGATGGCGCCGTAGAAGACGCCGTCGACGGCAATGCCCTCGCGCAGGCCGGCGAGCGCGCTTTCCTCGACCTTGCCATGAACGCGCACGCGGTAGCGGCGCAACCAGCCAGTGGCCGGCAGTTCGAGTACGCGCGACAGGCCGCCATCATTGGTCAGCAGCAGCAGGCCTTCGGTGTTGATATCGAGGCGGCCGATGGTCATCAGCCGCGGCAGTTCGGCCGGCAGCACGTCGAAGACGGTCTTGCGGCCTTCCGGATCGCGGTTGGTGGTGACGACGCCGGCCGGCTTGTGGAACAGGAACAGGCGCGTGCGTTCGATCGGCGGGATTTCCATGCCATCGAGATGGATGATGTCATTGGGCATGACGTTGAACGCCGGCGAAGCCAGCACCTTGCCATTGACCTTGACGCGGCCGGCGGCGATCAACTCCTCGGCGTCGCGGCGCGAGGCGAGCCCGGCGCGTGCCAGCCGCTTGGCGATGCGCTCGCCGGCTTCTTCCGTTGCTTCGGCAGGCCGCGAGCGCGGCTTGAAGCCGCCGCCAGACGCGCCTTGCGGCCGATCACCGAAATCACGCTTGGGTCTGTCGCCGCCAAAGTCACGCTTTGGACGGTCAGCGAAATCCCGCTTCGGACGATCTCCGAAATCACGCTTGGGACGGTCGAAGCGCTTTTCACCGCCCTCCGCCGATGCAGAAACCGGACGGTCGCCACGCGGCGCGTAGGGCTTGCGTGGTCCCTCGCGCTTCTCATAGGGCTTGCGTTCGCCTTCGGCTGCCATCGGGCGGTCGCCGCGCGGCGCGTAGGGCTTGCGTGGTCCCTCACGCTTTTCATAAGGCTTGCGCTCGCCTTCGGCCGCCATCGGGCGGTCGCCACGCGGCGCATAGGGCTTGCGCGGGCCTTCGCGCTTTTCATAAGGCTTGCCTTCGGGGCGCGGTCCCTTGCTGAATGGCCTGTCGCCGCCCTTGAAGTCCCGCTTCGGCCGGTCGCCGTCGGCGGCCATCGGCCGATCGCCACGTGGCGCATAAGGTTTTTTCGCAGCAAAGGACGGCTTCCCGCCCTTGCCGGCATCGCGGCCACGTGCACCTGCCGATTTCGGGCCACTCCTGCCCGGGCCGGCTTTGCGCGGAGATTTCTTGTCGTTGTCGTCCATGTGGCCTTTGTCCGTTTGCGCTGCTACAGCGTGGCGCATCCGTTCGGCGCGCAACGAACGCTGTAGCACTTTTGATTTGGCGCATGATCATTTCCGAAAATCGAGTCCGATTTTTCGGGTTGATGCGCTCCATAACAGGATCACCGCCGGGTGGCGAGGATATAATGGGAAGACAAACCCCTTGAAGAGGCCGGATTTCATGGCCCTGGCGCTAAAAGAGGCCGAAGCGGCAGCCTTGCGTGGCGAAGTGCCGGTCGGCGCGGTCATCGCCAATGGCGGCGCGGTTATTGCCAGTGCAGGCAACCGCACGCGCGAGCTTGCGGACCCGACGGCCCATGCCGAGATGCTGGTGATCCGTGAAGCCTGCGGCAAACTCTCGAGCGAGCGGCTCACCGGCCACGATCTCTATGTCACGCTGGAGCCCTGCGCCATGTGCGCCGGGGCAATCTCCTTCGCCAGGCTGCGCCGTCTCTATTTTGGCGCGGCCGACGAAAAGGGCGGCGCCGTCGTCAACGGCGTGCGCTTCTTCGCCTCTCCGACCTGCCACCACACGCCCGACATCTATCCGGGCATGGCCGAGACCGAAGCAGGCCTGCTGCTGAAGGATTTTTTCAGGGGACGTCGAGACTGAGCCAAGGCCGCCGCAAGACCTGCGCGACTTGTTCTTACTGCAACCAGTCGAACCAGCCGCCCTTCTTGCCCTCGGCCTTTGCCTTGAGAGCGCGTTCTTTCTTGTACTCGTCTTCGCCGAGTTCGTTCTGCGGCGCGGCATCGGAGGCGACACGGTAGGCCAATGGCGGCTCGCTGAGGTATTTACGCGTGTTCGGATCGCCCTGCTTGCTCTCGGCAAGGCGGCGCTGGATCTCGGCGGCGCGGCCCTTGTCGGAATCGGCGGGTTTCCACGCCGGCGGGTGGCTGGATCCTGATTCCTCCATCGCCCTTTTCACCGAAGCCGGATCCGTCTGCACGTCATCGACGATCTCCGACTGGTAGGCCGGATCATTCTGGTGTGCGGTGGCGTCGGCGCGCAGGCGCGCGCGGCGCTGCTCGGGCGATTCGGGCCAACCGGCGTTTGCCGTCTGGATGCTTTCCTGCGGGGCAGGCAGCGCTTCCTTCTGGCCAGGTGCCGGCTTCACCAGGGTGGGACGTGGCTTGTAGTCGATCGGGTCCTTGCGCTTCGGCGCGAAGGAAACGGCGCCTGTAAGATCGCCGGCCAGCTGCTCGGCGGCGGTCTTGTCGGTGCCGTAGGTCGGAGAGCCCATGCAGCCGGACAAAGCGAGGCCCGATGCGACAAGCGGCGCCAGCAGCGCAAGGCGCGCGTTATATCTTTCGGTCATGCCAAAAAGTCCCACTCTAGACAACCTCTCGATCGCACCGGCCTTGTGTCCGGTCCCCATCGTGCAAGCACTTGCGACGGAAATCCGGCGACAATTTGTCTTCCGGAGTTTCGCGTGTTTACCTCAACCACTCGTTAAGGGCAACGCACGGGCGGGTTTGCACCCGCGCGGCGTGGCATTTGTGCACTTCTTTGGGCGACAGGCACTAGAGCCTTCCCAGCGCTTTCAGTTCGTGCAGCACCGCGGCATCCCGTGCCGAAACATCCGGAAACTCGGAATCCTGCCCGACATCGGCGGTGTAGCGCCAGGAACGCGCGCATTTGACCAGGCCGCGATCCTCCGCTTTCTCGACGACCACGGCAACGCCCTTAACATCATCGAGGGCGAAGGCGGTTCGCGGCGCCTCGCCATGGGCAATGACGAGATCGCTGGTGATGGCCATTTCAGCCATGTCGACGTCCGATATCGCCGCCTCGAGCGCCGCGTCGTTGATCGTGACCACGGGGACAGCCTCCAGCGAGGAGCCGATCACCTTCTGGGCACGCGCAATCTCGAGCGCGCCGGTGACGACGCGGCGCACCTGCCTGACCTTGCGCCATTTCTCCGCCAGCGCCTCGTTCCTCCAACCCGCAGGGATTTGCGGGAACTGGTCGAGATGCACCGACACCCCATCGGCATGACGCTCCAGCCACGCCTCCTCCATGGTGAAGGGCAGCATCGGCGCCAGCCATTTCACCAGGCAGTCGAAGAGATGGCGCACCACCTGGACCGAGGCCTTGCGCTTCACGCTCGACGGGCCGTCGCAGTAGAGCGCGTCCTTGCGGATATCGAAATAGAAAGCCGACAGCTCGACCACCATGAAATCGAGCAGTGCGCGCGTGATGCGCTTGAACTCGAAGGCGTCGTAGCCCTGGCGTACCACCTCGTCGAGTTCGGCCAGCCGGTGCAGCATCAGCCGCTCAAGCTCCGGCATCGTCTCCAGGGGAACGACCTCACCATCGTCATGGGCGAGCGTGCCCAGCATCCAGCGTATGGTGTTGCGCAGCTTGCGGTAGGCGTCGATGTTGGTCTGCAGCACGTTCTTGCCGAGCCGCTGGTCTTCCCAATAGTCCGTCGTCACCACCCAGAGACGCAGGATATCGGCGCCGGACTGCTTGATCACATCCTGCGGCACGACCGTGTTGCCGAGCGATTTCGACATCTTGCGCCCATCCTCGTCCATGGTGAAGCCATGGGTGACGACGGTGTCATAAGGCGCCCTGCCCCTGGTGCCGCAACTTTCGAGCAGCGAGGAGTGGAACCAGCCGCGATGCTGGTCGGAGCCTTCGAGATAGACGTCGGCCGGCCACTTCAGGTCGGGCCGGTCTTCCAAGGTGAAGACATGTGTCGAGCCCGAATCGAACCAGACGTCGAGAATGTCCATCACCTGCTTCCATTTGGATGCATCGTGATTGCCGAGGAAGCGCTCCTTGGCGCCGGGCGCGAACCAGGCGTCGGCGCCTTCCGCCTCGAAGGCGTCCATGATGCGGCGGTTGACGGCCTCGTCCTTCAGCACATTGCCATCCTCGTCGGCGAAGACGGCGATCGGCACGCCCCAGGCGCGCTGGCGCGACAGCACCCAGTCCGGGCGCTCCTCGATCATGGCGCGAATGCGGTTCTGGCCGGCGGCCGGGACAAAGCGCGTCTCGTCGATGGCCTTCAGCGCGCGGCCCCGCAGCGTGGTGCCGTCGCCGAGGTCCTTGTCCATGTAGACGAACCATTGCGGCGTGTTGCGGAAGATGACCGGCTTCTTCGAACGCCATGAATGCGGGTAGCTGTGCTTCAGCCGGCCGCGCGCGAACAGCGCATTGCGCTTGATCAGCTCATCGATGACCGCCTGGTTGGCGTTGCCCTTCTTGCCATTGTCGTCGATCACGCGCGCGGCTCCGCCTTCGCGGTCAGGGCCGAGGCCCGGCGCGTCCTTGGTGAAGAAGCCGGCATCGTCGACGGTGAACGGGATTTCGGTGTCGATGCCACGTTGGCGCAGCGCGGGCGCGGCGTCCATCCAGGCATCAAAGTCCTCCCGGCCATGGCCGGGAGCGGTGTGCACGAAGCCGGTGCCGGCATCGTCGGTGACATGGTCGCCGGCAATCATCGCAACCGGGAATTCATAGCCGCCACCGAGGCCCTTGAAGGGATGCGAAAGCACAAGATTTCCAAGCTGTTCGGCGCTGATGCCGTGAAGACGCTTCAAGGTGACCTTGGCCTTGGCCTGGCTTTCCTCTGCCAGCGCATCGGCAAAGATCAGCTTCTCGCCTGGCTGCGGGCCAAACGCATTCTCGGCCGCCGTCACCTTGTAGAGGCCGTAGGCGACACGCGGCGAATAGCTGACGGCGCGATTGCCCGGGATGGTCCACGGCGTCGTCGTCCAGATGACGACATGAGCATCCAGCAGGTCAAGCGACCGACCGCTCAGGTCCGGATCGAGCTCCGCCGGCTGCCCGTCCACCACACTGGCGACGACGAGATTGGCCACCGGAAACTTCGCCCAGATCGTGTCTGACTCGTAGTCCTGGTACTCGATCTCGGCCTCGGCGAGCGCAGTCCGCTCGACGACGCTCCACATCACCGGCTTGGAACCACGGTAGAGCTGGCCGGACATGGCGAACTTCAACAATTCACCGGCGATGCGCGACTCGGCGTGGAAGGCCATGGTCGTATAAGGGTTCTTGAAGTCGCCGATGACACCGAGACGCTGGAACTCTCCACCCTGCACCGAGATCCAGTGCGCGGCGAATTCACGGCATTCCTGGCGGAATTCGTTGACCGGCACCTCGTCCTTGTTCTTGCCCTTGGCGCGGTATTGTTCCTCGATCTTCCATTCGATCGGGAGGCCGTGACAGTCCCAGCCGGGCACATAGTTCGAGTCGTAGCCGCGCATCTGGAATGAGCGGGTGATGACGTCCTTGAGGATCTTGTTCAGCGCGTGGCCGATATGGATGTTGCCGTTGGCGTAGGGCGGACCGTCATGCAGCACGTATTTTGTGCGCCCCGCCGCGCTCTCGCGCAGCTTGCGGTAGAGGTCCATGTCCTGCCAGCGCTTGACCAGCACCGGCTCCTTCTCGGGCAGGCCGGCGCGCATCGGAAACTCCGTCTGCGGCAGATAAAGGGTCTTCGAATAGTCGATTGTCGATTGGGTTTCGTCGGTCATTGGTCTGCCATGTGCATGCCGGGCCACGTGGCTTGCGGCGTGAAACTCTATTTTACACGCATGCCGTTCCCAAAAACGGGGCCCACTCGGGGCGACATGCTTTGATGATCTGGAAAAGCGCGAGAGGCCGCGCGCAATATTCCCGGCGGCTCCTACAGCCTTCAGGCTGCTGGGAACACCGGGCTGGTAATTCGTATCGTCGGCGCGTGAAGGCGCAAAAAGCTCGTCATTGCTGGGCTTTTAGCGGAGAAGAGCGCAGGAATAAAGCGTCTCGTTCGATTCGCTTACATCTTGAAGTCGAAGCGGTAGGTGGTCGACACGCCGACCATGAACTGGTTGCGGTCGCCACGCTCCCTGACCAGGCTGGAATCAGCGGCCGGACCCTCCAGGCGCGAATATTCGCCAAACAGGCTGGCAGTCATCGGATCGGTCACCTTCCAGGTCACCGCGCCACCGAGGCCGACGGATTTCAGGCCGCCGCCGGGATTGTACTGGCTCAGGCCCGAGGCCACGGCTTCCTGCGCGTTGACACCGTAATAGGCATCGAAATAGTTCGCCGAGGCGAACGACACGCGCGGGCCACCCGAAATCCTGACGGTTGGCGTCACGTCGTAGAATGCATCAGCGGCGATGTCGGCGACAAAGCCGTTATGGGCTCGGATGCCATGCCGCAATTCCGCGCGCGCGCGCATCCAGTCCGTCGGATAGAATTCGAAGAAGCCGCCGACCTCGCCGCCCCAGCGGACCGGGTCGAGCCCCCTGAGCTCGTCGGCATCGCCGTCGTCGCGCGAGAACAGGAACTTGCCGGTCAGGCCTGCACGGACGCCGCCGTCGTCGACAAGCGCCAGCGAAATATTGTCGTTGCGTGAGGTGAAGCGAGCCGCAGGGCCGGCCTTGCCCAGCGAAATGATGGGCTGGGCGCTCAGCATGTATTTCTTGCCGCCCTCGAAATTGGGCGCCACCAGGCCGGTCGCGCCGACCGTCAGATACCAGTCGCCGGACAGCCAGCCGAAAGCGCCATCACCGGCTTCGGCCGCGCCTGACATGGCGAGCACGACAGTAGCCACGGCTACAGAAATCTTCCCGACCTCACTCATGGTCACTCCACTAACACGATACAACTGCCCTGCGGCGACAGCTTTGACGAGGCTTTGGTAAAATTTGATTTAAGGGCGAGACATCCAGCGCGCATTGCCTGCACCATCGCGCCCGCCATCGGCTGGACGCGGGTCGGCGCCGAGGGTAACCTCCCTGCATGCTGGCGGTCCTCTATGGAGGTGGCGACATGACCTTGCACGGCGATACTCTGAAGAACGCGATCGGCCGGACGCGTGACAAATGGGGATGGTTCGTCGGTCTGGGCGTGGTGCTGCTGATCCTCGGCGGTGTAGCCTTCGGCAATCTGTTCATCGCCACGGTGGCTTCCGTCTACGTTGTCGGATGGCTGATGCTGGTGGCCGGCATCATCGAGATCATGCATGCTTTCGGGGTCAAGACCTGGGGCCGCTTCTTCTACTGGCTGCTCAGCGGACTGCTTTATGCGGTCGCAGGGTTCTTCGCTTTCGACAATCCGCTGCTCGCCTCGGCGGTGCTGACCTTCCTGCTGGCCATCGCGCTCGTCGCGTCCGGCGCGCTGCGGGCCTGGGTCGGCTACAGCCACCGTCCGGAGCGCGGCTGGGGCTGGATTGTCGCGGCGGGCGTCATCAGCGTGCTCGCGGGCCTGATCATCGCCATGGGCTGGCCGGTCAACAGCCTGTGGGTGCTCGGACTGTTCCTGGCGATCGACCTGATCTTCCAGGGCTGGACCTTCATCGCCGTCGGTCTTGCGTTGAAGAAATAGGAACTCGTTTCCCCTTTCGGGATCATGCTTCAGAACGCCACCGCGGCGTCCAGGCCGGAGAGTGGCTTGACGCCGCCAAGCAGCGCGCGGGCCTCGACTTCATCGCGCTTCATCTGCACGACCAGTGCGTCGAGCCCGTCGAACTTGATCTCGCTGCGCAGGAAGCCGAAGAACGACACCTCGCAAGTCTCGCCATAGAGATCGCCGGAAAAGTCGAAGACGAAGGTTTCCAGGAGCGGCGCGCCATTGTCGTCGACCGTCGGGCGGCGGCCAAAGCTGGCGACGCCGTCGTGCAGCGTACCGTCCGCGCGACGGAAGCGGACGGCGTAGATCCCTTCCTTGAGCGTGGCTTCCGCCGGAAGCCTCATATTGGCTGTGGGAAAGCCGAGCGTTCGCCCGAGCTGCTGGCCGCCGACAACCTCGCTTTCCACCGTAAAGCGATAGCCAAGCAGACCGGCGGCCTCGGCCACCTCGCCCTTGCAAAGCAAGGCACGGATGCGGCTCGACGAAACCACCTCGGCGCCTTCGTCGCGAAAGGCGTCGACGAGGGTAACACCGAAGCCGTGGCGCTCGCCGGCAGCCATCAGATAAGCCGGCCCGCCCTGGCGGTCCTTGCCGAAATGGAAATCGAAACCGGTCACGGCATGGGTAATGCCCAGCGCCCTCTCCAGCACATCGGTGACGAAGGCTTCCGCCGACAGCGAGGCGAAGTCGCGCGTGAACGGCTGCTCGACGAGCGCGGCAAAGCCCAGCAGCGACAGGAGGTGCGCCTTCATCGGCGGCGGCGTCAGCACGAAAAGCGGCAGATCAGGCCTGAAAACCGTTCGCGGGTGCGGTTCAAAGGTCAGCACCAGGGCCGGTACGCCACGCCGCACGGCCTCCGCCAATGCCCGTTCGAGCACGGATTGATGGCCGCGGTGGACGCCATCGAAATTGCCGATCGCGACCACGCCCCCTCGCAGATCGGCGGGCAGCGGCGCGGTTGTCGTAAGATGCTGGAACGCGACCATTGCCACCTACTGCAGTCTTGCGATCACGGCCACCGGACGATAGCCGTGCCGCTCCAGGAAGAGCCCGAGCTTTGCCGGATCCGGCCGGAATGGATCGCCATAGTCGCGGGCATGAATGCCGCCAGAGACATAGAGGACGTCGAAACCATTGTCGGCAGCGCCCTTGACGTCGGTCATCATGCCGTCGCCGATTGCCAGTATTCGCGAACGCTCAACCGACCGGCCGAGGATCTCGGCCACCTCCTTCATCGCGACCTCGTAAATCGGCGCGTAGGGTTTTCCGGCGATCAGCGTGCGACCGCCGAGCTGCGCGTAGTCGCGCGCGAGCGCGCCGGCGCACCAGATGATCCGTTCGCCTCGTTCCACCATGATATCGGGATTGGCGCAGATGAACGGCAGGTTCCTGGCGCGCAACCGGCGCAGCAGTTCCGTATAGTCGTCGGGTTTTTCGACCTCGTCGTCGAACAGCCCGGTGCACACGACGCCAGTGGCCTCGAACTCCTCGACGAGTTCGACATCCAGGCCGTCATAAAGGGTCAGATCGCGGTCGGCGCCGATGTGGAAGACCTTGCGCGGGCCCTCCGCGATCAGATCACGGGTCACGTCGCCCGAGGTCACCACACGGTCATAGGCTGATGGCGGGACGCCGATCACGCTCATCTGCGCCACGACATCGGCGCTGCGGCGCGGCGAGTTGGTGATCAGAACGACAGGAGTGCCGTCCGCCCTTGCCGCTGCCAGCGCAGCCGCGGCAGCCGGAAAATGCCATTCGCCATTGTGCACCACCCCCCAGACATCGCAAAGAATTGCCGAATAGGCTTTCGAGACGTCTTCGAGCGAGCCGACGATTTCAGGCGAATCCGCCATGCCGTTTCCTTCAGTATGATCGTTGCGGTTACAGCGGCCGACGGTTCCCCGCGGCCGGTTCGAATTATCCGAACCGGCCCATGCTGTCACCAGCTTTCGCCTTGACCGGCGCGAATTGCGGCGCAAGCCGCGGCCTTGATTGGTTAGCGGTTGGTGAAGCGCCGACCAAGCAATAGAGCGGTTTCCCAAACCCGTCCTTCAGCGTTTTGTGGAAAGCTGGCGCCGGCCGAGAATCCGTCGGCGGGGGCCGCTGCAAGCATGTTTGAAATCTGGCGTCAGTTCCGCCGCGACAGGCGCGGCAACTATGCTCTCATGACGGCTGTGGGGATGGTGCCGCTGATGGGCGGCCTGGCGATCGCCGTCGATTTCACGGAAATGAACCGTGAAAAGCAGATGGTGATGAACGCGCTCGACGCCGCCAACTTCGCCACGGCCCGCCGGCTGACGGAAGGCGCCACCGACGATCAGCTGAGAGCCTACGCGCTCGACTTTTTCAACGCCAATTTGAACGACATCGATCCCGCCAGCGCGACGCTCAACGTCACCTTGCCGAGCAACACCAGCGGCGGCGGCCTGCTGACCATGACCGCCCAACTTAATTACAAGCCCTATTTCTACCCCGCCTTCGCCCAGTTCGTCGGCAAATCGGCGACCGATGCCAACCAGAGGCTCAGCTTCAACGTCACCTCGCAAGTCCGGCTGAAGAACACGCTGGAGGTTGCCCTGGTGCTCGACAATTCCGGATCGATGGTCACGCCCGGCACCGGCTCAGGACAAAAGCGCATCGATCTGCTCAAAACAGCGGCCAAGCAACTGGTCGACACGCTTGCCCAGCAGGCCGCGATGATCAAGCAGGTCGACAGGCCGGTGCAATTCGGCCTCGTGCCCTTTGCCGCCTCCGTCAATGTCGGCCCCGGCAACGGCAACGCCTCGTGGATGGACACCGAGGGTCTGTCGCCGGTATCGAACGAGAATTTCGACTGGTCGACGCTGAACGGCGCCAACAAATACGCCCAGCAGACCAACGGCATCTGGTACAAGCGCGGCACCGGCTGGGGAACCGAGGAAGGCCAGATGCTGACCCGGTTTTCGCTTTATCGCGACATGAAGGTCGTCACCAACCACGAGCGTATCGTCAATAGCAAGCGCGTGGTCTGCGACGCATACAATTCGAACAACACCTGCAAAAGCAGCCACAACGAATATGACTATGTCGATTCCTACGGTCCGTTCGCCAGTTGGCAAGGCTGCGTCGAGGCACGGCCCTACCCTTACAATATCAACGACGCCACGCCGTCCGGTGGCTCGGCCAACACCGGCATCGGCGTCGGCGATCCGGCAACGATGTTCGTGCCGATGTTCGCGCCCGACGAACCCGGCAATCACTGGAAACTCACCCAGGACCCCGACGAGGCCGCGCCGGTAACTTATGGTGCCATCAACAGCTGGTGGAACGACGATCCATCGAGCAGCAGCGGCCAATCGCGGCTGCGCAACATGGCCAAATATTTCCAGCCGCGGCCGATCGATGCGCCGGCGCTGCCCGCCGGTAACGGGCCGAATTACAGCTGCACCACCAACCCGATCACGCCGCTGACCGACGTCAGCGTCGCCGACGGGCTCACCTCGATCAAGGCGGCGATCGACCTGATGCAGCCGAATGGCGGCACCAATGTTCCCGAGGGCATGGCCTGGGGCTGGCGGGTGGTCTCGAGCGGAGAGCCGTTCACGCAAGGACGCCCGGAAACCGAAAGAGGCAACGACAAGGTGGTGATCGTGCTGACCGACGGCGCCAACACCTATTATACGCCATCCTCGCTGGGCTATTCCGACCCCGCCAATTCGAAATCGACCTACGCCTCCTTCGGCTACCTCAACCCCGGCTACAACGGCACCTCGGTCGGACGCCTGTTCATGGGCACATCGAGCGCCATCGGTCAGTTCGACTATTCGAACGGCAACTACACCAATGCCCTCAACGAGCAGATGGCCACGCTCTGCAACAACGCCAAGGCAGCCAACATCATGGTGATGACGGTGGCGCTCGACCTATCGACGAGCAAGGCCAGCGACAAGCTGGCGATCGATGCGCTGAAATCCTGCTCGTCGAATTCACGCTTCCGCAAGGATGCGACGGATCCGAGCAAACCGGCGAAGCTGTTCTGGAATGCGACCGGCGCCAGCCTGGCAAACGATTTCAAGGAAATCGGCAACGAGCTGTCGAACCTGCGCGTCGTCGGCTAACCCGAGTTCGTTCCCTGGCGCAACGCCCGGCGCCGTCAAGCCCTTGCGGGCGCCTGCGGTGACAGGCACAGATTGGCCACTCGCATGGTCTCTCATCCATCGCGGCAGGCTGGGAACGAACAATGCCCGATACCGCCAACCATCTCGCCTTCGCGCTGGTCTGCCTCGGCATGGTGCTGACGCCGGGTCCGAACATGATCTATCTGATCTCGCGCTCACTGTCGCAAGGGCCGAAGGCCGGACTGATCTCGCTTGGCGGGGTTGCGGTCGGATTCCTGTTCTACGTGCTGTCGGCCGCGTTCGGCATCACGGCGCTGCTGATCGCGGTGCCTTATGCCTATGATGTGCTGCGCTTTGCCGGCGTACTCTACCTCTTGTGGCTGGCCTGGCAGGCCGTGAAACCGGGCGGACGCTCGCCATTCCAGGTGCGCGACCTGCCGAAGGACCGGCCGCGCAAGCTGTTCGCCATGGGATTGATGACCAATCTGCTCAATCCCAAGGTGGCCGTTCTCTATCTGTCGCTGCTGCCGCAGTTCATCAGCCCCGGCAAGGGCCATGTCCTGTCGCAGCTTCTGGTGCTGGGCGCGACGCAGATATCGATCAGCCTCAGCGTCAACGCCGTCATCGCGCTGACGGCCGGCTCGATCGCCACCTTCCTCGCCGGACGCCCGCTGTGGCTGGTCATCCAGCGCTGGATGATGGGAACCGTGCTGACGGCGCTGGCGCTGAAGATGGCGACCGACGCGCAGCGCTGAAGCGTCACATCGGCCGGCGCGGCGGCCGGATCTGGGCCGGCTCGACCACCTTGCGGTAGAGATGCCAGGTCGCGTGGCCGAGGATCGGCATGACGACGGCGAGACCGGCAAACAGCGGGATCGAGCCGATCACCAGCAGCACCGCGACGATGAGGCCCCATAGCGCCATCTGCAGCGGATTTGCCATGACCGCGCGCGCCGAGGTCTCTATCGCCGAAACGGCGCCGACATCCCGATCGAGCAGAAGCGGAAAAGCAACGACCGTGGTCGCCAGCACGACCACCGCGAAAACCAGGCCGGCCGCGTTGCCGAGAAGGATCAGCCTCCAGCCCTTGCTGGTCGTCAGCACATCGCGCAGGAAGGCCCCGACCGAAGCCGGCGGCTCGCCGCCGAAAAGGCTGGTGTAGATCGACTGCGCCGTGAACAGCCACAACAGGAACAGCGCGAACAGCATGATTCCGATAACCGCTATCGAGGGCAGCGCCGATGAATGGCGAACATCGAGCGCATGCCGCCAGTTGGTGTTCATGCCGAGCTCGCGCCGGCGGCTGATCTCATAGAGTCCGATCGCGGCGAACGGCCCGACCAGGGCAAAGCCCGACATCAAGGGATAGACGAGCTGGATGGCGTTGGAGCCGGACGTCCACTGCGTCAGGATCAGGCCGGCGACTGGATAGATCAGGCACAGGAACACGTAATGCGAGGGCTTGGCCCAGAAGTCATCGGCGCCAAGTCTGAGCGCGTCCCAGAGGTCCGCCGTGGAAATGCGGCGGACCGCTGGTTGCACATGCATCCCGTACGCGTCCGCCATGACATGAAAGCCGGCCATAACCTTCCTCCGTTTTTCTCGGGGGGCGGTCACCGCCTAGGGTGGCTGCCCGTAGCTGCCACTTCAAGAACGCTGACATAATAGCCGATCTTCCCGGGATTGTCGCCGCGTCTCATAAGGTTTGCTGAGCGGTCATCGTCTGGCGAACCACTGAGTTCATTTTAGAATCCATGCATTTTAGCTATTGCTTAAATTACTCGTAGAGACCCAGAGCGTATCACCTGAGCTTTACAAACGTTGGCGAGGGGCGATGTTCACATTGAAGGGCTTCTGGTCTTGCGAACGCGGCAATTTCGCCATGGCGACCGCCGTAGCCTTGCTGCCGATAATGGCTGTCGTCGCCGGCACCCTCGACCTGACGGGCACGAGCGATGACGCCGCGCAACTGCAGAACTCGCTGGACGCGGCTGGCCTTGCCGTCGGCACCAAATACCTGCCCAGCATGAGCGCGAACGATGTCCAGGGGCTTGGGCTGACATTCTTCGCAGCCAATTTGAGCATTGCCGACCAGCAGGAATATTCAGACAGCGTTTCCGCCTTTTCGGCCACCGCCAGCGGCGATCCGAGCGCCTATTACATCTCGCTGTCGTCCGGCATCAACCGTCCGAGCTTCATCAACGGCGCTGCCCCCTGGCCAGCTCACCGGTCGGCGACGGTCAAGATGCACCCGGGCGCCCAGGCCTGCGTGCTGGCGCTCGATCCGCATGCGTCGGCGGCGGTGAGCCTACAAGGCTCGACCGATGTCGCCATGAGCAACTGCGTGATCGCGGCAAACTCGGACGCGTCCGATGCCGTCAGCAGGGGCGGTTCCGCGCAGGTCTCGGCGGGCTGCGTATCGGCCGTCGGTGGCACTTCCGGGCTTTCTCCGCCCGCTGCCAATCTCACCTGCGGCACGCCGCTCGAACATCAATATGCGTCCTTCGATCCCCTGGCCGACATCGTCCCTCCCCCCTACACACTTTGCCTGCCGGTGCCGAACGGCAAAACCTACACGCTGTCGCCCGGCACCTATTGCGACAAGACATTGTCAGGAAACATCACGTTCAACCCGGGCGTCTACATCTTGCGCGGCGTCACCCTGAAGCCGGGCGGGAATGGCAGCCTGAGCGGCCAGGGCGTAACCATATTCCTCACGGAAGGGGCACAGATCATCATAAATGCCAATGAAAAGGTGAACCTTTCCCCGCCCACCAGCGGACCTTACGCCGGCATCACCATCTTCCAGAGCCGCGGGAACGTTTCGGCCTTGACCCTGAATGGCGGCGCAAATTCCGTGATTAGCGGATTCGTCTATGCGCCTGACGCGGCCGTTTCGTTTGCCGGCAATTCGGACATGAGTGGTCAGGGGGACTGCCTGAGGCTTGTTGGCTTGACCGTGCAGATGACAGGCAACTCTTCCATCAAGACCGACTGCACGGCGGTGTTCGGAAATCGAGAGATGTACTCCAGCCGCCTCATCACGCTTGTGAACTAGGGGCCGCTTCGATCGAGATTTTTCACCGCCTGCCCGGCAAAAGCCATGATCGGGACCGAGTCAGGCACGCATGACCACTTCGAAAATCGATTGCGATCAGATCGCGAACTTGAACAGGCGCACCTGGCTCAAGGCGGCTGGGCTCAAGGCGGCTGGCTTGGCGGCCTTGCTTGGGCTTGCCGCCTGCAGCACCGTCTCGCTGCCGACAGGGCAAGGCGCCGGGGTTTCCTCCTCGGCAACCGGCACGCTGGCAAGCCTGCGCGCCACGGCCGGGCGCGGCCCGCTGACCCCGGACGCGCAGTTGGAGCAAGCAGCATTGCAGCAGGCCGGCTACATGGCGCAGCGTGAAAACATGAGCCACACCACCGGCTGGGGCAAGGATTTCGCCTCGCGCATGAGGGACAATGGCGTGCACGGTGCCGCGGCCGAGAACATCGCGGCCGGCCGTTTCGACCAACAGAAGCTGTTCGATATCTGGATGCATTCGCAGGGACACCGGCGCAACATACTCGATCCGGACTTCAACCGCTTCGGACTTGCCTATGTCCGTGACGGCCGCGACCCCAACCTGCGCTACTGGTCGCTGGTGCTCGGCAGGTAGCAAAGACATCGCCGGCAGCGGACATCCGCTGACGAGCAGCCGCTACATCAGTCCATATGAGCGGCAGGCGCGCCGCCGGCCGGCGCTGTTTTCGGCTTGCGCAGCAGGAAGACGAACGGGATGGCGGCCAGCGTCATGATCATCAGGATTTTGAAGTCGTTGACGTAGGAGATCATCATCGCTTGCAGATTGACCATGCGGTCGACCTGCGACAGTGCCGTCGGGTCGCCGCCGGCGGCCGCCGGCGAGACCGCCCAGAGATTGGGATTGAACGGGTTGATGAAGGTTGAAAGCTCGGCGTGATTGATCTGGGTGTTGCGCACCAGCAGCACGGTCACGACCGACACGCCGATCGACGAGCCAAGATTTCGCACCAGGCTGAACAGCGAGGTTGCATCGGTGCGGTAGCGGGCGTCGAGCGTGGCGAAGGCAACGGTCGACAGCGGCACGAACACCATGCCCATGCCCAGGCCCTGGATCACGCCGGAGCTGAGGATCAGCCAGTTATCCATCTGCGGGGTGAAGCTTGCCATGGTGTAGAGCGACTGCGCGGTCAGGAGGAAACCGATGACGACGAGAATCCTGGCATCGACCTTGCCCATGATGCGCCCGACGACGAGCATGGAAATCATGGTTCCGACACCGCGCGGCCCGATGACGATGCCGATGGTGACGGTCGGATAGCCGAAGATGGTCGACAGCATCGGCGGCAGCAGCGACATCGAAGCCAGGATCAGCACGCCCATGACAAAGATGAACGCCAGCCCGGTGACGAAGTTGCGATCGAGAAAAATCTTCGGATCTATGAAGGGATGTTCCGATGTCATCGTGTGGATGATGAACACCCAGAAGCCGGTGAGCGAAAGACCAAGCTCGATCCAGATCTCAACCGAGGAAAACCAGTCGACCTCGCCACCGCGATCGAGCATCAGCTGCAGGGCGCCGACACCGAGCGATATCATGGCAAAGCCGAAGAAATCGAAGCTGCGCACCCGCCGGGCGACCGCCGGCAAATAGGCCGCCATGCCAAGAAAGGCGACGATGCCGACCGGCAGGTTGATGAAGAACACCCAGCGCCAGTTGAAATTCTCGGTCAGCCAGCCGCCGAGCGTGGGGCCGAGGATCGGTCCCAGCATGATGCCGGCGCCCCATATGGCCATCGCCTGACCATGGCGCTCCTTGGGGTTGATGTCGAGCAGGAAGGTCTGCGACAGCGGCACGATCGCGGCGCCGAACACACCTTGCATCAGCCGGAAAAGCACGATGGTTTCCAGGCTCCACGCCAAGCCGCACAACATCGAGAAGATGGTGAAGCCGACCACCGCCGTCAGGAACAGCTCCTTGCGGCCGAAACGGTCGGCGAGCCAGCCGGTGACAGGCGTCATGATGGCGGCGGCGACGATGTAGGAGGTCAGCACCCAGTTGATGTTGTCGGGGGAGGCGCCGAGATCGCCGGTCATGGTCGGCAGCGCGACGTTGGCGATGGTGGTGTCGAGCGCCTGCATGACCGTCGCCAGCATGAGCGCGACCGTGATCAGGCCACGATGCGGCACTTCTTTGAATGGTTCGGACGTGCTCATGGCGCAGAACTTCCAGAAGGTAACAGAAACGTGTACAACGGGTTTCCGGGCGGCAAAGCCTTCCGTTGAGAGACCTTCGTCGCGGTGGGACGCGATTATCGATGTGGGGGTTACATCGACTGAAAGTCTCTGATGAGCGGATGCCTGCCGCCCGGAAACCTGAGGACCGACAGGTCCGTGTCGAAGATTTCAGATTTTGGACGGCTGCCACGCGGCTCGGCCCAAACGCTGATCCTTCCCACCCCTCCCGTCAGACCAATCCTTCAACTCGCTTTCACCCGCTTGGTCTCCGCGGGCTTCTGCCGAGACTACTTCGCGGGCTCGCCAGCCGTAGCGTGACCGAAGATCGACGGCCAGCCACGCGCGACGCCCGTATCGACCGTAACAGAGGCGCTCATGCCGGTGCGCAGCGCCATCTTGGCGTCGGGGTCGGTCAGTTCCAGGCGCACCGGGATGCGTTGGGTGACCTTGACCCAGTTGCCGGTGGCGTTCTGGGCGGGCAGCAGCGAGAAGTCCGCGCCGGTGCCGGCACCGATAGCCCTGACCGTCGCCTCGAAGGTCCTGCCCGGATAGGTATCGACCACGATCTCCGCCTTCTGGCCCGGCTTCATGTTGGTCAGTTGGGTTTCCTTGAAATTGGCGTCGACCCAGGTGTCGCCGGTCTCGACCAGCGCAAACAACGGTGTGCCGGAGCCGACATACTGGCCAACCTTGAAGGACGCGGCTTGATAGACGACACCATCGGCAGGCGCCTTCACGGTGGTCTGCTCCAGATCGTAGGCAGCCTTGTCGCGCGCCGCGAGCGCCGACATCACCGTCGGATGCTTGTCGGTTTCGATGTCGGGGTTGCCGCCGAGTGCCGCCTTGGCGCTGATGATGCCTTGCTCGGCAACAGCCAGTTGCTGCCTGGCTTTGTCGAGATCGTTCTTGGCCTGATCCAGCGACGACTTGGCGTTGATGCCCTTCTGGGCAAGATCGGCGGCGCGATCGAATTGCGACTGCGCATAGTCGACCTCGCTGGCAGCGGACTTCTGCTGCGACAGCGCCTGGCTATAGGCCGCGCGCAACTGCTCGACATTGAGGCGCGCGGTAGCAACCGCGGCGTCCGCCTGGGCGAGCGCGATCCGGTAGGGCTCGGGGTCGATGGCGAACAGGAGATCGCCCTGCTTGACCGTCTGGTTGTCCGTTATGGCGACCTGGACGATACGACCGGCCGTGTCAGAGGCGATCGACACCTTGGCCTGCTGCAGATTGGCGTTTTCCGTTTCCTGGTAGCGGCCGCCCGTCACCCAGACATAGCCGCCGCCGATGATCAATGCCGCCGGCAAGGCGAACATCAAGAAGAAGCGGCCGATGCGGCGCTTCTTCTTCGGCGCCGGCGCGGGTTGCACGGGAGGAGCGACCGCGACCGGGGTTGATGCCGGCTGGACCGGCGCTTCCATCTCCACCTTGGGAGCGTTTTCTTCTACCTTGGCTACCGCGTTCATGCTGCCGCACCTTCCGCACTCTTGATCTTTTCAAGCGACGAAGCTTCGCTGTCCGTCAGATTTTGCACGATTACATCCAGCGCCCGGATCAGGATGCGCCGGTCTTCCGGCGAAACGCCGCTGAGCGATTCCTCATAGACCTCGCCAGCAAGGCTCTTGACGTCCGCATAGGCCGCATTCGCCTTCTCGGTCGGGAAGATCATGCGCACGCGCCGGTCGGTCGCGTCGGAGCGGCGTTCGATCCAGCCGCCCTCCTCCATCCGATCGACCAGGCGTGAAACGCTGATCGGCTCGATTTCGAGCAGTTCGGCGAGCCGCGCCTGTGCAACGCCCGCCTCCTTGGCAACGCGGACCAGAAGCCGCCATTGCGCCGAAGACAGGCCGAGCCCGCTGGCGCGCGCCTCGAAGCGCTTGCGCATCAGGCGTTGCACGTCGTGGATCAAAAATCCCAATCTATCGATGCCATCTGAAACCATGAGCGATACATATAATAAGCGTGCTTACTATTCAAGATGCCACTTCGCTATGAAAGCCGGCAAATGCGGATGGCGGAAACAGGCGTGTGGTCAATCGCTGTCGCGCGCGACCAGTTCCAGCGGCCAGACCTCCCTGATGGTCTGCGGCCCCGTGGGCCCGGCGAAAGCCGGCAGCGAGGCGAGCAGGATTTCGCCGAGCCGCCGTCCCATCGGCTCCAATGCCGGGCGGAAAGCGGTCAGCGCCGGGGAGAAATAGCGGCAGAGCGGCGTATCGACGATGACCATCATCGCGATGCCCTGACCGGGCATGATCCCCATCTCGGCAAGCGCCTTGCAGCCGCCGAGCGCCATCGCGTCATTGTTGAAGATGATCGCTGTCGGCGGATCCTTCGAGCGCATGACTTGCGGCGTCACGGCGTAGCCGCCGGCTTCGTTGATGAAGCCGTCGGCGATCAGCTCGGGATCGATGTCGATGCCGTGCCGCCGCAGCGCCTTGCGATAGCCATCAAGAAACAGATAGCCGAAGTTGAGGTCGAGCGACGGCCGGATGGCGGCGATGCGGCGGTGGCCGCGTGCAACCAGGCGGTCGACTGCGTCGGCGCCCGCCTTCTCGAAATCGAGGTCGAGCGAGGGATAGGTCTCGTCACCGGACTGGCTTCGGCCGAGCGTCGCAAAGGGAAAGCCGGCCCTGCTGAGATAGTCGATGCGATCGTCCTCACGCCGGGTCCAGGCCAGCAACACGGCATCGGCGCGGCGTGTCTCGACGACCCGTCGCAGGCGCTCCTGCTGATAGTCGGCGGGCGCGCCCATGACGATGATCAGGTCGAGCCCGTGCTCGGCCAGTGCCGCTTGCAGCCCGCTCAGGAACGGAATGAAAAACGGCTCGCCATATTGCTGATCACCCGGGTGGGGCTGCAGCATGAACGCGACGGCATGCGTGGTGCCCCGGCGCAGGTTCCTGCCCGACTGGTTGGGTGAATAGTTGAGTAGGCGCGCCGCATCGAGCACGCGCTGCCGCGTCTCGGCATTGACATCGGCGCGCCCATTGAGCGCCCGCGACACCGTGCCGATCGAAATATTCAAATGACGCGCAAGATCGTGAATGCTGGATGCCAAGACCATCCCCTTCCGTTCCCACTAACATTAGCGGACCTTGCGGCCAAGGCCACTCAGACGAACGACCACAAATCCGGTTGACATTCTACGCCTTCGGGTGTGTCATCGTAAACGTTTACGGAAGAACCGTGAATGCCAACCGGAAGGGGTTGGCGGAGGAGCGCCGGATGCTGCATGTCGTCCTGGTCGGGTGCGGAGCCATGAGCAAAACATGGCTCGAGGCCGCCCGTCAGTCCCCTGAAATCAGGATTGCCGGTCTCGTCGACCTCGACGCCGACAGGGCACGCGAGCGAGCCCGCGAATACGACGTTGCCGGGGCCGCGATCGGCACCGATCTCGACGTCATTCTGGATCAGACCAAAGCCGATGCGGTATTCGATGTGGTCGTTCCGGCCGCCCGCCGCGAGGTGGCCAATTCAGCCTTTGCCCATCACTGTCACCTGCTGACGGAAAAGCCCCTCGCCGACAGTCCGGCCAACGCCCGCGCCATCGTCGACGCCGCGCGGCGCGCCGGCCGCGTCCACGCCGTCGTTCAGAACCGCCGCTATGTCGCCAATGTCCGGCGCATCCGCCGCTTTCTGGATTCAGGCGCCATCGGCGCGCCGACCAGCATCCACGCGGATTTTTTCGTGGCGCCGCACTTTGGCGGTTTCCGCGAAGAGATGCGTCACGTGCTGTTGCTCGACATGGCGATTCACACCTTCGATGCCGCTCGCTACATGGTCAATGGCGAACCGGCCGATGTCTATTGCCAGGAATGGGAGCCGGCCAATTCCTGGTATCGGCAAGGGTCGTCGGCAAGCGCCACTTTCGGGCTCGGCCGAAACAGGATGTTCACCTATCGGGGCAGCTGGTGCGCCGACGGCTTTCGCACCAGTTGGGAGGGCAGCTGGCGTATCGTCGGTGAGCGCGGCAGCCTGATCTGGGACGGCCATGACGAGGTGAAGGCGGAAGTCGTGCTGCCGGAGCGCGAAGGCCTGATCGACAAGGTCGGGCCGGTGACAGTGCCTCCCCTCGATCCGTCCGACCGTATCGGCGGGCATCTCGGCGTCATTGCCGACTTCGTGCAAGCCGTGGAAACCGGCACCGAGCCGGAGACACGGGGCTCGGACAACATCAAGAGCCTGGCCATGGTCTTCGCGGCGATCCAGAGCGCCGAGACCGGTCGTCGCGTGAACATCGCATCGCAGGAAGGATGACCATGCCGAACCCGCTTCTCGACATCAGGATCGGCACCATGGTGCGGGCCAATCTCGAAGACCCGGCCGCCTATATCAGGCAAATCCTGCCGCTCGGCTTCGAGAGCATCCAGCCCTTTTTCTGGCAGACGCTCGGCGGCAAGGATCTGCCGCGGCTCGCCGGAGAGATTGAAGAGGCGATCGGCGATGCCGACGTCACCGTCAGTTCGATCGGCGTGTTCGGCAATCCGCTCGAGAGCGGCGACACCGACCGCGGCGTGCTCGAGGCCTGGAAAACGGTGATCGACAACGCCCATCTGTTCGGCACCAGGCTGGTCAGCGGTTTTACCGGCCGCATCCGCGGGAAACCGCTGACCGACAGCCTGCCGCGCTATCGCGAAGTCTGGGGCGAACTGGCCAGACGCGCCGCCGACAAGGGCGTGCGCATCGCCTTCGAGAATTGCGCCATGGACGGCAATTGGGCCGGCGGAGACTGGAACATCGCCCACAATCCGGATGCCTGGGAGCTGATGTTCAACGAATTGCCCAACGACAATCTCGGTCTCGAATGGGAGCCCTGCCACCAACTCGTCTACCTGATCGATCCGATGCCGCAGATCCGCAAATGGGCGCATCGCATCTTTCATGTCCACGGCAAGGACGCCACGGTGCGCTGGGACGTCATCCGCGAGAACGGCGTGTTCGGCCGCCTGCCCTTCGTGCAGATGCGCACGCCCGGCTTCGGCGACAGCGACTGGACCAGGGTGATCAGTGAACTCAGGCTGGCCGGGTACAAGGGCGCCATCGACATCGAAGGCTGGCACGACCCGGTCTATCGCGGCGACCTCGAGATCACGGGGCAGGCACGCGCCCTGCAGTATCTCAAACTATGCCGGGGAGGTGCGAGCTACCTGCCAAATCCGGCGTGACGATCGGTCGGCGGGAGGAGCCGGCCGCAAGTGGCATTGCCAAAGCAATCGTTCAAAGGCCCCTCGGCTGACGAGGAAAACAATGGGAGGAACGTGCATGAGCATCGCGATCAGGACGACACTTCTGCGCACGACCGTCGTGGCGGCGGCCACCGCGCTTACCGCCGCAATCTTCACCTTGCCGGCGCAGGCGCTCGACGCCCAATGGTGCAAGGACGTCCACATCCGCTTCTTCGTCGGCGGCGCCGAGGGCGACGCCTTCGGCACCATCGTCTACAATGGCGCCAAGCAGGCGGCGGCAGATCTCGGACCCAAGGTCGACTACATCTTCTCCCAGTGGGACGCGGAGAAGATGGTGCAGCAATTGCGCGAAGCGGTCGCGGTCAAGCCCCAGGGCATCGCCATGATGGGCCATCCGGGCGACGCCGCGATCATGCCGCTCGCCGACGAGGCCCATAAGGAGGGCATCAAGATGATGTACCAGAACGTCCCGGTGCCGAAGGTGACGGCGGCGTTCGGTGGCGGCTATATCGGCGCGCAGCAGGAACAGCAGGGCCGCGCACTTGGCGCCGAAGCGTTCAAGCTCGGTAAGCTGAAGGCCGGCGACAAGGCGATCATGATCGGCCCGTTCGAGAACGAGAGCCGCGGCGCACGCGAGCGCGGCACGGTGGCGGCCTTGAAGGAGGCGGGCGTCGAAGTCATCCAGCTGTCGTCGCCGCCGAGCGGCGAATGGGCTTCCGACCCCAATCTGGCGATACCGGTGCTTACGGCAGCGCTGCTCAACAACCCTGATGTCAAGGCCGTCGGCTATCCCGGCGGACAGATGCTCGGCAATGTCGCCACATACATGCAGGCAGCTGGCAGAAAGCCTGGCGATATCTTCAACTTCGGCTTCGACACCAGCCCGCAGATCGTCGAGGGCTTCAAGGGGGGCTGGGTGCAACTGACGGCCGACCAGCAGCCATTCCTGCAGGGCTATCTGCCGATCCTCAGCCTGTGCCAGCAGGTGGTGCTGGGTCTGGCGCCGATGAACGTCGACACCGGCGCCGGTTTCGTCACGCCCGAAAATTACGAGATCGTCGCAGAACTCGCCAAGCAGGCGCTGCGCTGACCTCCCAAGCCGCCGGCCGGGATCAGGCCCCGGCCGGCGGGGCCGCTGGCGAGAAAGCTGGCGCCAGACAATCAAGCGAGGATGCTATGGCCGAACGTCTCATAGAACTGCGCGATATCGCTAAGTCCTACGGCCATGTCTACGCACTTGGCGGGGTCAATCTCAGCGTCGATCGCGGCGAGGTGGTCGGCCTCATCGGCGACAACGGCGCCGGCAAGTCGACGCTGATCAAGATCCTCTCCGGTGTGGTCAAGCCGACCAGCGGCGAGATCCTCATCCGCGGCAAGCCGGTGACCGGATGGAATGCGGCACGTTCGCGCGAGGCCGGCATCGAAACGGTGTTCCAGGACCGGGCACTGGCCGTGCAGCAGACGATCGTCCGCAACATCTTCATGGGCCGCGAACTCACCGGCCCTTTCGGCTGGCTGAAGGTCGGCAAGGAAATCGAGGAAGCGAGCCGGCTGATGCGCGAGATCGGCTTCACCTCGAAAGTGTTCACGCCGCATTCGATCGTCGGCCAGCTTTCGGGCGGTGAACGCCAGGGCGTGGCGATCGCGCGCGCCATCTACAAGCAGGCGGAACTGATCGTCCTCGACGAGCCGACGACGGCGCTGTCTCTGACCGAGACCGCCAAGGTCTTCCATTTCGTGCGCCAGGTGCGGGCGAGCGGCCGCTCGATCCTGTTCATCGGCCATAACATCCATCATGTCTTCGACATCGCCGATCGCTTCGTGGTGCTGGATCGCGGCAAGGTCGCGCTCACCGCCGACCGCAGCGAGGTCAAGTCGGCCGAAGACCTCATCAACTTCATGGAAGACGTCGCGCATCCGGACGGGTTGGCCGGGCTGCACGACACCGGCGACGCGGAGCAGAGAGCACGATGAGCAAGACCATGGAGCCCGATCTGCACGAGCCGTCGGCCGGCATTTCCCGCCAAGGCAGTTCCCAGAACGAGTGGAAGCACCCGTCCGATCACTGGATGCGCGGCTTCATCCTTGACAACCGCGCTTCGCTTGGGACGCTCGGCGTGTTCGTCGTCATGATGGCGGTCTTCATGATCGCCAACCCGACGGTCTTCACAACCTGGTATCTCTACAGCGCCGTGCTCACTACGCTTCCCGTGGCGTTGTTCGTGGTCGTGCCGTTGGTCTTCGTCGTCACCTGCGGCGAGATCGACCTGTCGTTTCCCGCGACGATGGGTTTTGCCTCCTGGGTCTTCGCGCTGGTGGTGCAGGCGGGCTACGACCCGTTCCTCGGCATTGCGGCGGCGCTGGTCACCGGCACGCTGCTCGGCTTCCTCGTCGGGTCGCTGGTGGTCTATGGCGGGCTGTCGTCGCTGATCGCCACGCTCGGCATGAATTTCCTGCTGCGCGGCCTGATCCAGATCATCAATGAGGGCAGATCGACTTCGCTGACCAGCCTTGCCGACAGCTGGGCCTACAGGATCTTCTCCAGCCAGGTCCTGGGCGTTCCGGTGCAGATCTTCTGGGCCATCGCCTTCGTCGTCCTTTCGGCGATGCTCTACAACCGCCACCGCTTCGGCGCGCAGGTGAAGGTGGTCGGTGACAATCCCGACAGTGCCCAGCAGATGGGCATCGATGTCAAGCGCGTGCGGGTGAAAGTGTTCGTCTTCGTCGGCATCGGGGCCGCGATCGCCGGCACGTTCTCGGCAATGATCAACTTCACCTGGTGGCCAACCGCCGGCGACGGTTATCTCTTGCCGGTGCTGGCCTCGGTGTTCGTCGGCGGCACGCCGACCTGGGGTGGCATCGGCACCGTGGCCGGCGGCGCGATCGGCGCCGTCACGGTGTCGTTTATCCAAACTGGCGTCGTGGCGGCTGGGCTCAGCGGCTTCTACGTCCAGTTCTTCAACGGGCTGATCATCATCCTTTCGCTGCTTGGCCACAAATGGAATCAGGCGCGCTACCGCTGAACCAGTCGGCCGTTCAACGGCGATTTGCCGGTCATCCGAGCCAACGATAGACGACGGGCCGGGCGGACGACACCGCGCGGGCCCGATCGCCTATTTGCGCGATGCGCAATTTCGATCAAGCTGGCCGGGCAACGAGGCGTCAGAGTGAGGACGCCACATGCGAGGAACACATGAACCCGACCGAGAAGGCGCTATGGTTTGTCGAAAGCCACCTGCCGGAGGCTGTTACGCTCGACGACGTGGCCCAAAGCAGCGGCGTGTCGCGCTTTCATGTGACGCGCGCCTTCGGCGCCGCCACCGGCCGCTCCGTCATGGGTTACATGCGCTCGCGCCGGCTGACCGAGGCGGCGCGCAGGCTGGCCGGCGGCGCGCCCGACATCCTGTGCGTCGCGCTCGACGCCGGCTACAACTCGCATGAGGCATTCACCCGGGCCTTCCGCGACCAGTTCGGCACCACGCCGGAGCTGGTGCGCGCGCAAGGTTCGACTGAGACCCTCGACCTCGTGGAGCCCATCCTGATGGACAATTCGCTTTTGACCACACTTGAACCACCGCGCTTCGAGACCAGCCGGCCATTCCTCATCGCCGGACTGGGCGAGCGCTACAGTTGTGAGTCCAGCGCCGGCGATCCGATGCAATGGCAGCGCTTCGCTCCGCATATCGGCCATATCCCCGGACAAGTGGCCGGCGTTTTCTACGGCGTCTGCCTCAACGGCGACGATGCCGGTAATTTCGATTATGTCGTCGGCGTCGAGGTACGCGACTTCGCCGATCTGCCGAAGGAGTTCCAACGGGTGCGGGTGCCGGCGCGGAAATACGCCGTTTTCACGCATCGCGAACACATCTCGACCATCCGGCGAACGATCAATACGATCTGGAACAGCTGGCTGCCGGCATCCGGCCATGAGGTTGCCGATGCGCCGGAATTCGAGCGCTACGGGCCTGAATTCGATGCCCACACCGGCAATGGCGGGTTGGAGATCTGGGTGCCCGTCAAGGCATGACGCGCCGCTACAGCTCCAGTTCCCAGTTCTGGCCGACCAGATCCTTGCCGAAGGAATGGTGAGGCTCTTCCTCGATCAGCCTGAAACCGGCCGCCTGGTAGATGTGCCGGGCGGCGGTCAGAATATCGTTGGTCCATAGGGTCAGCGTCCTGTACCCTCTGGCGCGGGCAAAGCCGATGCATTCCTCGACCAGGCGCTTGCCGATGCCGAGGCCCCGCGCCGAAGGTTCGACATAGAGCAGCCTGAGCTTGGCCACCTGATCCGACTTGCGCACGACGAAGACCGAGCCGACGACCTCGCCTGCCCGCTCGGCGATCCAGCCGCGCTCCCATATCGGATCGTAGGATTTTACGAACGCCGCGAGGATTTCGGCGACCAGCGCCTCATAGGTTTCGTCCCAGCCATATTCCTGCGCGTAGAGCATGCCTTGCCGGCGGATGATCCAGCCAATGTCGCCGACCTGCGGCGGCCGCAGCAGATAAGGGATTTTGGGCTCTGCATCGGCGTCCAGCAGACGCTGCACGGCCCGCATGGACTTGACCAGCCGGTCCTGCTCCGACGCAGGCAGACGATCGAGCAGCGCCGCGACCTGATCGTGCGAACCCTTGTTCAGCGGCGCGAAGGCGTTCCTGCCCGCCGGCGTCAGCGCGATCGACGATTGCCGAGCGTCCGAAGCCAGCGTGGCCCTGGAGATGAGGTGAAGGCGCTCGAACTTCTTCAGCAAACGGCTGACATAGCCGGCGTCGAGACCGAGATCGCGCCCGAGATCGGTCGCTGTCAGTCCGTCACGATGCGCCAGTTCGTAGAGCACGCGTGCCTCGGTCAGCGAGAAGGCGCTCTTCAGCAGCCCTTCATCGAGCAGTCCGATCTGGCGGGTGTAGAAGCGGTTGAACGCCCGCACCGCATCGATCAGGCCCTTGTTGGGCGCAGCCTTGTCTGGCTGATGGTGGATTGTCATGCGAGTCATCTCCTGCTGGCACAGGATCGATCATTTACTTGACGGAGTCAACCATTAGGGAAGGCGCCCGAGATGCTTACATCATCGGCAACACCGGCCAGCGGTCGACGATCCTGCCACCGGAAAGCACCGCGATCGGTCCGAAGTGCTGCAGCACGGCCTCGCTCTGCGTGGGCCGCAGGAACGCATAGTCACCGGGCCTGACGACGGCCTGGGCGGGCAGACCCATGAATTGCTGGTTGGAAGACAGGCCAAGCAGGCCGTTTGTCGTCATGCGTTCGGGAAACACCGGTTCGGCCATCCACTTGCCGCCATAGAGATAGCAGCCCTTGCGCGGAAACCGGCCCAGCGCCTGCAGCAGGCGCGAGACCGCCGGCGGGCCAGGCAGCATCGGCTCGACCACTTTCAGGATTGGCGTCGCGATGAAGGCCGCCGGCTGGAAGCCCTCAAGGCCGGGCGTGTCGAAATCGACGGGCAGCACGAAGGCCGAGCCCATCGACACTTCATTGGCAATGCCGCCATGATGAAGCAGCGCGGTCTTGCTGCCGCCAATGTTCAGGACATGGCGCTGGTCGGCGCCGAGGCGCGCGACGAAAGCGGCGGCCTGTTCGGAGGCTTGCGCCAACGCCTTGGCCGGTCCACCGAACAGGCCGGGTATGTGCGGCGCATGCGCCTCATAGGCCATGACGCCTTCGCAGCGCAGCCCTTTGTGGGTAGGCAGCGCATTCAGCGCCCGCGACAGGGCCGCCGGTTCGGCAAAGCCGCCGCGATGCAGTCCGACATCGATTTCGAAAGCGATGCGCAATTCGGCGCCGAGTTCGTCGGCGAGCGCGCCATATTCCGCCAGTCTCTCCTGTGTATCGATCAGCCAGCAGACCCGCGACCAAGCCACGTCGCCTCTGCAAAGCACCGCCCTGGCCGCGCCAACCGGCATCGGTTTGCCGTACAGCAGATCCGCATCCGGGAACGCCTTAAGCACCGCCTCGGTGATCGGCGGATGGAAGGTCATGAGGCGGTGGGTTCCAAGCGCCTTGCCGATATGGGAGAGCAGCGGCAGGCAAGCGAGCGACTTGTCGACCAAACGGACGGCAAGACTGGGGTCAAGCCGCTTCTTCACCAGGGCAATGTTGCCATCCAGCCGATCGAGGTCGAGCAGCAGGCAGGGTTGGAAAATGCCCGCCTCTCTCAGCGCATCCGAAAGCGTGGCGAAATACGCCTTCATGGCTGGATGCCGAAAGAACTGGGTTCGATGCCGAACAGGTCGGCCATATAGGGTGAGACGAAGCGGTTTTGCGGATCGATGTCGCGGCGCACCGCCATCGCATCGTCCCAGCGCGGATAGAGCTTTTTCAGGTCGGCCGCTTTCAGGCTGTGCATCTTGCCCCAGTGCGGCCTGCCGCCATATCTGCGGAAGATCGGCTCGGCCGCGCGCATGAACGGCAACGGATCGTTCGCCGCGTCATGGTGGATGGCGATGGAACAGGTGAGCCTTTTGTGGAAAGGGGAGAGCCAAAATTCATCCGATGCCACCGACCGCACTTCCGTCGGGAAATAGACTTCCGGAAAATGCTTCTCGGTCAGTTCAATGATCTCGGCCAGCGCCTTCGGCCCCTCCTCGAACGGAAGGTGATATTCCATTTCGTTGAACCTGGTCTGCCGGTCGCTCGCATAGACGTTGAGCCAGTCCTGCACGTAATCCTCGGCCGGCACCTTGGCGACCGCGCCCAGGATCAGCCTGCGGCGCAGCGACGGCAGCCAGGCAAGCCCGGTGCGCAGGCGGCGCAGCGTGCGCAGGGAGCCCTCGTCATCGTCGGTCGGGCGCGGAGTGGTCGCCTCGGTGCTGAAGTCGCTGGCGATGAACTGCGCGTAGCCTGAAAATGGGATGTAGTAGAATTCGGCCGACCGGTGCTCGCTCATCATCGTTTCGAAATCGCGCAGCATGTCGGCTATCGGCAGCACCCATTTGCGGCGCCGCAGCCGGTAGGTCGCGATGTTGTTCAACGTCACTTCGCTGAGCACACCGAAGGCGCCAAGCGCAACGCCGATCGCATGGATCGTTTCCTGATCCCCTTCCCGCTTGAAGTCGCGGACCTTGCCAAGCCCGTCGACGATCTGCACCGTTTCCAGCTGTGTGTGATACGCGCCCAGCGTCGGCCCCGAGCCATGGGTGGCCGTGCCCAGGGCGCCGCCTATCGCTTGGCGGTCGATGTCGCCCATATTGGGCAGGCCCTGGCCGATGCCTTGCAGCATGTGCATAAGCGGACCAAGCCGCGTCCCTGCCCGCACACGCGCCTGATGTCTTTTCGCGTCATGCGCAACCAGCCCTTCCAGCTTCTCCAGCGACAGGATGGTGCCTTGGGACTTCACCAATGGCGTGAAGGAGTGACCGGCGCCGACGACGCGGACCGGGCCGGGTGCGGTGCGAATGAGATCGCCGAGTTCGCCGGCATCTGCCGGACTGGCAAGCAGCCGCGGCTCGGCGGTGACAAAGCCGGACCAGTTGCTCCAGCTGTTCGACATGGGGCTCACGCAATCGCGCGGCGACGCCGCGCCGCCAGGACAAACAGGCCGAGCAACGCCACGCTGGCGACAGCACTTGCGGCGGCGAACTCGGGAACCGGGCGAAACTCCTTGCCGTCGATGAGCAGCGACGCCGCGACCGGTCCGATCGCCAGGCCGAAAAGCTGGGCGGCCGGCACCAGCAGCACGGCGGTGCGGGTCTCGTCGGCGGTGATCGCCAGCCGGATCTGGTAGGGCACGATGAACAGCAGGATAAAACCCATGATCAGGGCGACGACCCAGAACATCGTGAGGCCGGGCCCGCTGGCAAGCACGAGCGAGGCGACAAGCGCGACGAGGCCGATCGCCGTGATGGCAAGCCGATAGTCGATGCGCGCCTCGAACACGGTCGCCGTCATCGCGCCCAGCACCTGCGCCGCGAGGCTGGCCGAGACGATCAGCCCGACGGTGCGGCCATCGATGCCGAATTGGGCGCCAAGCGGTTCCAGAAAGGCCCATACGGCGCCGAAGAACATGAAGTAGCAGAAGACCGACAACAGCGCGGTGATCGAGGGAACCGTCAGCACATTGGCGAGGTTTTCGTCCTTCGGCAGATCGGCATAATCGGCAGGGACAGCAAAGGCGACCACCAGCGACGCGACGCAGACGACGGCAAGAACGAGGAAGCCGCCAGCCGACCCGGCGGCTGGAATGACATAGAGCGCCAGCACCAGGGCAAGAGCGCATTGCGCCAGGGTCTGCATGGTGACGAAATAGCCGCCGATGCGTTCGGCGCGCCGCGAACGGGCAATCAGTTCGGTGGCGACCGCGACAAGGCCGCCTTCGGCAAGGCCGGCCAGCGCGCGGGCCGCCATCAGCGTGTTGGCGCCGGCGGCATAGGCGGTCCACACATTGGCCAGCGCCAAGAGCAGCAGGAGGACGGCACTTTTCCAGCGCATGTTGTGGGCGGAAAGCAGCATCGCGACGATTGCAGAACCAATGGCGATGGCGATCATCTCGGCGGTGGCGACCAACGCCAGTTCGTCGCCGCTGACATGGCCCTCGGTAAAGAGGGCGCCGAGCAGGACGGGCTGCAGACCGAGAATGAGCAGGCCGACCGACCCGATCCACAGGGCCGAGGCGAGCTGCCCGCCGCTGGGATTGCCGACCAGCCAGTCGCCTTCGCCCTGAAGATCAGCGCTTGTCGAAGCCATAGGCGCCTCCCAACGTCCTTGCCGCACGGCAAAAAAGCTGACAGTCTGTCAGCATTCCAGAAACTGATACTTGATCATATTTCTTGTCAACCTGAATTTGGGAACTCGTGCGAAAGATCGGTGCATGACGCAAGCCAGTCGAACGATCACCGAGCCCAGGCGCAGGCCCAAGCAGGAGCGCAGCCGCGAGCGCATCGACGCCATCCTGTCGACCACCATGCGGCTGATCGGCGAGAAAGGCATCGACGCCGTCACCATGAAGGAGGTCGGCATGCTGGCGGGCGGGCCGATCGCCACCGTCTACCACTACTTCCCCAACAAGTCGGCGATCCTGGCGATGCTCTATGAGCGGTTCTCGGAGGTCAGCCGTGCCAGGTTGGCGGCGATCGTCGCCGATGTCCGCGAAGCCAAGGACGTCATCGTCGCGTCCGATCGGCTGCTTGACGACTACCTCAGCCGGGTCGCCGGCGATCCGGCCATCCAGGATCTGCAGAACGCCATCCAGGCCGACAAGGCGCTGAAGAATCTCGACATCGCCGAAACCCGGCATCAAGCCAAGATGTTCTGCGACCACGTCATCGCCTTGCTCGAGCCGGAAAAGCACGAGCAGTTCGAACGCATGGTTCTGCTGATCTTCCAGCTCGCCGGCGGCGTTGTGCGCCTGGCGCTTGCGCAAGGCGAAGTGGAAAGCCGCCGGACCATCGAGGATTACCGATCGATCATCCACACCCAGTTGCGGCTGTTTCTTTAGCGACCGGCAACCGGGGACCTATCTCGCCCGGCGGATGAGGCCTTCGAAACCATCGGCCAGGTCGGAAGCGCCCGCCGCGAACATCTTCACCAGGTTCTGCGGGCGGCCGGGCGTCTTGTTGGCATCGAGGAGAACAGCCCTGCCCTCATGCATGACGAAATCGAATTTCCCATAGTCGAAGCCGAGTTCACGCCGCCGTTCGCGCAGTTCGTCGGGAACAGCGGCGGGCTCGCGCCGGATCGTTTCCGATGCCTTGACCAGGCTGTTTGGCGAGACGTAGCGGGTGCAGCGCTCGCGCTCTCCGCAAAACACCCAGAAGCGCACCGCAAAGCCGTCAGGTTCTTTTTCCGGGATGAACTTTTCCACGACCAGATCATCGCGATCGAGGACGCCATCGGGAACGTCGTCCCGGGATTGGTAGACCTCGTAGGACGGCATGGCTGGCACGTGCGCAAAGGGTGCCGGTTGGCCGGCACGCCTCGACCGCCGATTGAGCCGTGTCTCCGGAATGCCCTGGTTGTTGAGATTGCTTTTGACGATGACCGGGCCCAGCCAGCCGTCGCCCTCGGCCAGAAGCGCTCCGCTTACCCGCCGTTTCGATATGTCGGCGGCCCCGACATTGAGGCATAAGGGAAAACGCCGCGCATAGTCGAGATAATCTGCCGGCGTCGTTGTCGCATCGACGTGCAGAACCGCGACATCGGCGCTGGATTGTCCGGAGAGGCCAGGCTGAATCCGGACCGAATGGCCCCGCCTCTTCAGGTCCTCGAGAATATCGAAAAGCATGTAACGGCTATTCCGGCGCAGCAGAAGGCCGCCGCGACCCAGGAACCGATCATGCTCATGCGTTATGACAATGATGCGCGCCACCAGCTAACCCCTTGGCTTCCATCCCCACTTCCATTAAGCGGCTCTAATCAATCAATGCCAGACTTTCCTGGGCTCCAACGGGTCTGCATGACGAATCATTGGGATAGTTATCATCGGCACTGGAAGCTCCTGGACGCCCCGCTCCGGCCGACGCCGGAAACCGTCGGCATATTCGAGCGCGAACTCGATCTCGGAAATGCCAATGTCCTTCTGCTTGGGGTGACACCTGAACTGGCGGTTCTAGGCAGATCGATGCTGGCGATCGATCAATCGGCTGCCATGATTTCCGGCGTATGGGCCGGCGACAACACCTCGCGAAGGGCGATGACCGGCAACTGGCTTGACCTCCCGGTCGAGCAGAAAAGTTTCGACGCGGTCATCGGCGACGGCTGCCTGTCGGCGGTCGATACCAAGGCCGCGCGCGGTTCGCTGTTCGGTGAAATCGCAAGGGTGCTAAAGCCTGGCCGGCATGCGGCGATCCGCGTGTTCGCTCGGCCGGAAACCGGGGATGACCTGCGCGGCATCGAAGCTCTGGTCCTGGCCGGCGGGATCGAGAATTTCCACGCGCTCAAATGGCGGATCGCCATGGCGTGCACGACCGGCGACTGCGACAGCAGCGTCGATGTGCAAGCAATCCGTGCGGCATTCGACAAGCTGTTTCCGGATCGGGAGGCCCTTGCCGCACGCACCGGATGGAGCATGGCATCAATCAATACGATCGACGTCTATGCGGGCTCCGAAACAAGGTACAGCTTCGCAACGCTGGCCATGCTGGAGGATGAGGCGCGCGGTTGGTTCGACCAGGTGCGCGTCGTGCCAAGCGGCAGTTATCCCCTGGCGGAACGTTGTCCGCTCCTGGTGCTCGGTTCGGCCAAGCTTCGATAAGTCATCGCCGTCCTACCAAGAGGCGCTCCGCGCGCCTTGACTCTGGCAGGTCGGCGGCCTATTTCAGCGCCACGTTAGCACTCGCCTTTGGTGAGTGCTAACTATGTGTCCGGCGCCGCCGGACGGAGGAACTGTTTCTCACCGTTCTCATCGAGGAAGAAAAAATGGCAAAGTCGAAGTTCCGCCCGCTTCATGACCGCGTGGTCGTTCGCCGGGTCGAATCCGAATCCAAGACCGCTGGCGGGATCATCATCCCGGATACGGCGAAGGAAAAGCCGCAGGAAGGCGAGATCATCGCCGTCGGCTCCGGCGCTCGTGACGAAGCTGGCAAGCTGGTCCCGCTGGACGTCAAGGCCGGCGACCGCATCCTGTTCGGCAAGTGGTCGGGCACCGAAGTCAAGCTCAATGGCGAAGACCTTCTGATCATGAAGGAATCCGACATCATGGGCATCATCGGCTGATTATCGGCCTCACCCTCAACTTGAATTTTTCGGGCTCTATCCGAGCCCCTGCCAGGAGCTAAAACATGGCTGCCAAAGACGTAAAATTCTCCCGCGATGCCCGTGAGCGCATGCTGCGCGGCGTCAACATTCTCGCCGACGCGGTGAAGGTCACGCTCGGTCCCAAGGGCCGCAACGTCGTCATCGACAAGTCGTTCGGCGCCCCGCGCATCACCAAGGACGGCGTCACCGTCGCCAAGGAAATCGAGCTTGAAGATAAGTTCGAGAACATGGGCGCGCAGATGGTCCGCGAAGTTGCTTCGAAGACCAACGACATCGCCGGCGACGGCACCACGACCGCGACCGTTTTGGCGCAGTCGATCGTCCAGGAAGGCCACAAGTCGGTTGCGGCCGGCATGAACCCGATGGACCTGAAGCGCGGCATCGATCTGGCCGTCACCGAAGTGGTCGCTGCTCTCGGCAAGGCCGCCAAGAAGATCAAGACCTCCGAGGAAGTTGCCCAGGTCGGCACGATCTCGGCCAATGGCGACGAGTCGGTCGGCAAGATGATCGCGGAAGCGATGCAGAAGGTCGGCAACGAAGGCGTTATCACGGTTGAGGAAGCCAAGACCGCCGAGACCGAACTCGAAGTCGTCGAAGGCATGCAGTTCGACCGCGGCTATCTCTCGCCCTACTTCGTGACCAACGCCGACAAGATGGTTGCCGAGCTGGAGGACGTCTACATCCTCCTGCACGAGAAGAAGCTCTCCAACCTGCAGGCGATGCTGCCGGTCCTCGAAGCAGTCGTGCAGACCTCGAAGCCGCTGCTCATCATCTCGGAAGACGTCGAAGGCGAGGCGCTCGCCACGCTGGTCGTCAACAAGCTGCGTGGTGGCCTGAAGATCGCCGCCGTCAAGGCGCCGGGCTTCGGTGATCGCCGCAAGGCCATGCTGGAAGACATCGCCATCCTGACCGGTGGCCAGGTCATTTCGGAAGACCTCGGCATCAAGCTCGAGAATGTCGGCCTCAACATGCTCGGCCGCGCCAAGAAGGTGTCGATCTCCAAGGAGAACACCACCATCGTCGACGGCGCCGGCAAGAAGGCCGAGATCCAGGGCCGCGTCGCCCAGATCAAGCAGCAGATCGAGGAGACCACCTCGGACTACGACAAGGAGAAGCTGCAGGAACGTCTGGCGAAGCTCGCCGGCGGCGTTGCGGTGATCCGCGTCGGCGGTGCGACGGAAGTCGAAGTCAAGGAAAAGAAGGACCGCGTCGATGACGCCCTCAACGCGACCCGCGCGGCCGTGGAAGAAGGCATCGTTGCTGGCGGTGGCGTTGCCCTGCTGCGCGCTTCGGCCAACATCAAGGTGACCGGCGTCAACGCCGACCAGGCCGCCGGCATCAACATCGTTCGTCGTGCGCTGCAGGCTCCGGCCCGCCAGATCGCGGCCAACGCTGGTGCGGAAGCCTCGATCGTTGCCGGCAAGATCCTTGAGAACAAGGGCGCGACCTTCGGCTACAACGCCCAGACCGGCGAATATGGCGACATGATCGTCATGGGTATCGTCGATCCGGTCAAGGTCGTGCGCACGGCCCTCCAGGACGCGGCCTCGGTCGCCGGCCTGCTCGTCACCACCGAAGCCATGATCGCCGAAGCTCCGAAGAAGGATTCGGCTGGCGGCGGCATGCCTGGCGGCATGGGCGGCGGCGGCATGGGCGGCATGGGCGGCATGGACTTCTAAGAAGTCCATAAAGCACGCCCATGAATCCAAGTTGCTCAAGCCCGCAAGCGGGCTTGAGTGGCGGCATGGACTTCTAAGAAGTCCATCCTCGCAAAATTATCGAAAGGGCGGCCGAGTGGTCGCCCTTTTCTTTGCTTGAGGCTGGTGCTCCACCGCAGTCAGTTGGGACTAGCGGTCAGACAGCGGTAGTCTCCGCCCGCTGTGTCACCTTGCCGGCGAGCACGGCCTGCTCGATAAGCACGGCCACCTCGTCGGCCACTGCGTTGAGCGATGAGCGATCGCGGGTGGCGCGGGCAATCACCATCAAGCCTTCCAGCGAAGACTCGACCAGCAGCGCCAGTGCCTGCGCGCGACGCTCGGGCACTCCTGCCCTGACGAAAGCCTCACGCAGCAAGCCGATCCACTGTTCGAAGGCAGAGCGGCACAGTTCGACAAGGTCGGGCACGTCGCCTGGCGAGTCCAGCACGACCGGCGCGACCGGGCAGCCGAGTGAGAACTCATTGTCTTCCAGCATGCGTCCCACCGACTGATAGATGTGATGGACGGCGACCGCAGGGTCGCGTTCGGCGGCCAAAGCCTCACCCAGCCGCTCGCTTACCTCGGCGACGCTGGCGCGAGTCACCTCGACGACCAGCTGATCCTTGCCACCTGGGAAGTGGAAATAGAGCGAGCCGCGGGGTGCGCCGCTGGCGCTCAGAATGTCGTTGAGCGAAGTGCCGTAATAGCCGCGCCGCCGCAAAAGCAGTGCCGTCGCCTCGATCATCCGCGTGCGTGTGTCTGTCGCCATGTCACCCCTGTCAGGAGCGCGCATTATAGGGCTTGCCTGTAATAGGACAACCGGTCTACATAATATGTAAATCGGTCTACATATTTCGGAGGCAGAGATGGATGAGTATCGGCGGAAAGGGCAAGACGGCGGCCTGGCTCGTGATGCATGAGGAAGCGGTCGCGGAGCCTTCATTTCATCAAGCAGAGGAGAGACAGCAATGACAATTCGCGAAGCATCGGCCGAATGGCACGGCCCGCTCAAGGAAGGTTCCGGACGGCTCAGGCTGGGCAGCGGCTTGTTCGAGGGCGCCTACTCGTTCCCGTCCCGCTTCGAAAACGGCCCCGGCACCAATCCGGAGGAACTGATCGCGGCCGCCCATGCCGGCTGCTTCTCGATGGCGCTCACCGCCGTCCTCGGCAGTGAAGGTCATGTCGCAAGCGACATCCACACGACCGCCAAGGTGCATCTGGGCGCCACCGCGGCCGGGCCGACGATTACCCGCATTGAATTGGAGACGGAGGCGAACGTCCCCAGGCTCCCCGCCGCCGACTTCGAGCGGCTAGCGCAGTCGGCCAAGGCGGGATGCCTCGTCTCGCGGGCGCTGGCCGGCGTCGCCACGATCACGCTGAAAGCGAACCTCATAAGTCACTGAACGGAAGGAGAAGTCGCATGACCCAGGAATTGATCATCGACATCACCACGGCCAACCGCTCCGGCGAAACGGCTGAAATCATGCGGCGCTACAACGATGTGTTCCAGCATCACGATCCCTCTGCGCTCGGCGATCTGGTGGCTCAGGACTGCGTTATCGAGAACACCACGCCGGCGCCGGACGGCGCGCGCCGCGCCGGCAAGGCAGCCTGCGTCGAGCTGTGGTCGGCGATCGCCACCGCACCCGGTACGCGCTTCGACCTCGAAGAGACTTTCGTGGCCGGCGACCGCGCCACGATCCGCTGGCGCTACTGGATGGCCGACGGCAATTCGCTGCGCGGCGTCAACCTGATGCGCGTCGCGGACGGGCGGATCGTCGAGGCGATGGGTTATGTCAAGGGCTAGACTAAGCGCCTCGATCACCTATCCGCCAGCGCCAGCTTGGCGCCGAGCATGACGAAGGCGCCGGCAAAAGTCCGGCGCATCCAGGTCAGCACCATTGGCCGCGACACGACATGGCTGCGGATCGACGCCGCGAAGATGCCGTAGCCGACAAAAACCACGAAGGTCAAAAACATGAAGACCGAGCTGAGCTCCAGCATCTTCGACAGTGCGTTGGGTTCGGTGGTGCTGACGAATTGCGGCAGGAAGGCGAAGAAGAAGATCGACAGTTTCGGATTGAGCACGTTGACGAGGATGCCGGTGGCGATCACCTTGCCAGCCGAGCGCGGCGCGACATTGTCCTCGACGCTCAGGCCGCCTTTTTCCTTCAGCGTGTTCCAGGCCATGTAGAGCAGATAGGCGACGCCCAGATATTTCAGCGTCTCGAAGGCGACAGCACTGGTGTGCAGCAGCGCCGCCAGACCGGTGATGGCGGCCGCCATATGCGGGATGATGCCGAGCGTGCAGCCGAAGGCGGCAATGATCGAGGCCCGCGCACCACGCGAAAGCCCGGCGCTCAGCGTATAGAGTACGCCGGTGCCCGGCGAAGCTACGACGATCAGCGACGTCAACAGAAATTCGATGCTCACGATGATTTCCTCCGGCGCCCTACCCTGACGCAGCCTAGCCAGCAAGCGGGGTGCGCACAAGCGACAGTCATTACAGCATGTCGCGCCGACAGGATTCGCCGACCCGCTGTAAGCTTCTGATTTATGCTTGTCGTTGTCCCGGAACCGAGGACGCTTCCGGGCGACATGCATTCGCCGCCAGCAAGCCGCCGCTAAGAGGTGGAAAATCCGAGCGCCCGGCGCGCCATCAGGCACTCGTCGTCGCCAGGCATGCAGGCGCGGCAGACATCCGGGCGCAGGTCATAGATGGTGCAGGCGGTCGACTTGCCGACTTCGCCAGACAGGGCCGAACAGCGCACGCCGTCACAGCGCATGCCCGACAGGTCGGCCGCCACGTATTTTTCCGGGATGCGGTCGAGCTGCGCATCGTCCTCTGTCGAAAAGCGCGGCCACTCGGCTGAATAGGAACAGCACGCGCCGCAGCTCTGGCAATCGAACATAGGAGCGATGCCTGGTTGTGCCGACGGCAGGCTGGTCGTGGCTGCCTGGGCAAACGGCCCCGGCGCGGCGAGATTGCGATCGGCGTCCCGCGGCAAGGCGCTACTTCTTCTTGCCGGTCTTGCCCTTCGGTGCGTCCGCTGGCGACTTGAACAGATCGGTCGCTGCCTGGTCGGCGGCGGCGGCCTTCGGCGCGGCAACCGGCTTGGCCGGCTTTGCGGCGGGAGCCGGCGCTGCCGGCTGATCCTTGGCGGAGAATTTTATGGCCATTTCAATCCTCGTCGGCGAAACGCGATGATGGTGCGCGCGGATTGCGCAAGCGGCCGATCAACGCGGAAACCGCCGTGATGTTCATTTCCTCGGGCGACCAGTTCCTGGCTTCCGCGATGTGGTGCGCGGCCAGCTCACGATGCGTGCTGCCGCTATAGGCGGCATCCTGATAGGTGACACGCTCATGGGTCTTGGCGTCTTCGCGGACATATTCGATGAGGTAGTTCGGGCACTCGGCCCGGCCGCGCACGCCGACGCGCACCTGGGCATCGCCATGGGCGCGCTTGCAGCGTTCGAGCTTTTCCAGCACGCGCCGGACATATTCGACCGGCTTGTCCAGGGTCTCGACCATGTCGGCAATGGTCGCATCGGCCGCGATTGGCGTTTGCGGTACGCGCTTGGTGGCCATCAGCGTTTTCCGGCTCGTTTCGGCAGCGCCGCGAGTGCCGCCGCTGCCGCCATCTCGTCGGCCTCCTTCTCCAGCCGCAGCTCGCGCAGGCGCGCGGTCTTGGCTTCCCGCGCTTCGCTGACGGCATCGCGCTCGGAAATGATGCGGTTAAGCGACATCGACTGGGTTTGCGTCTTGCTGAACAGCGACACGGCCGGATCGACGGCTGTCTTCGAATGGGCTGTCAAAATCTTTCTCCTGTCAGGAGCCTGGTGCCGATAGGACGAGACCGGGTCTTCGGTCGGGACCATGCACAAAGCGATGCGGCAGCGGATTCAAGATGCTGGAGCGTCCCTTAGCACGTTCAGCTCAATGCGCAGCGCATTTTCGGCGGCAACAAGCGTAAAATGAAAAAGGCCAGGCACCGCCTGACCTTCCCTGGGAGCGCCGCGCATCCAACTGGATGCGCAAGGCTAGCTCCTGATGGGCAGCACAGGCCGTGGAAACTCAGGTTCCCGTGGCCATGCGCCCCAATTCGCCGTTCACCAGTGCCAGTACATCCGTGGTCACCGGGACGGCTGAATTCTTTCTTCAGGCCGCCTTCAACTGGTCGGCGGACATCTTGCCCGACTTGTTGTCGCGGACCATCTCGTAGCCGAGCTTCTGGCCCTCGACGATGTCGCGCATACCGGCGCGTTCCACCGCCGAGATGTGGACAAAAACGTCGGCGGAGCCGTCGTCAGGTTGAATAAAACCAAAACCCTTGGTGGCGTTGAACCACTTGACTGTGCCGGTGCTCATGACGAACCCTTTCCATGGCAAATATTCGTTCGCCGTCATGCGGATGCACAACGCCGTTTGTCTCGATTTTTGATGTGGGAAGTTCGTCAAAGGCGCGCCCGGAAGCGCGGATAACAAAAGTCAGTCAAACAAATATCGACGACTTTCTTCTACGCGTGTTTCAGACGCCTGTCAAATGTTGCGCCATCGATCCGAGAATTCGACGCCTGAAAGGACGTCATCTGGCCAACGTCCATGCTGAACAAGCGCCCGCACCTGAGCGTTGCCGGCGGCCGCTCAGCGTTCCTGGTCGGTCGGTCTGATGACGATCTCGTTGACGCTGACGCGCGCCGGCTGGCCGACGGCATAGAGGATGGCGGCGGCGACATCCTCGGCGGTCAGCGCTTCCATCGTGGCGAGGCGCTGGTCCAGCCCCGCCTTCGAGGCAGCGTTGGTGATATGGTCGCCAAGCTCTGTGCGCACCAGGCCCGGCTCGATCACGGTGACGCGAACCTTGTCGGCATAGACTTCGCGCCGCAGTGATTCCGAAAAACCGACGACACCAAATTTCGTCGCCGCGTAACCGCTGGCGCCGGGATTGGCGACGCGGCCGGCGACCGACGAGACATTGACGATATGGCCCTTGGCAGCCTTGAGATGCGGCAGCGCCGCCTTGGTGACGCCCATCAGCGCCAGCAGGTTGAGTTCCACCATATGGCGCCAGTCATCGAGCGTTGCCTCCGCTGCCGGCGAGAGCAGCATCACGCCGGCATTGTTGACAAGAATGTCTAGCCGACCCCATTCGGCAACCACCTTCCCGACCATGGCCGCGACATCGTCATTGCTGGTGACGTCGGCCTCGATGCGCAAAGCCGTTCCGCCGATTTTTTCGATGCGGGCGGCCAGAGCTTCGAGCCTATCGACCCGACGGGCGGCGACCGCCACCCTTGCCCCGGCAGCAGCCAGTGCCGCAGCCGTCGCCTCGCCAATGCCCGAGGAAGCGCCGGTGACGAGAGCAACCTTGCCGGCAAGCATGGAAGAAACGGTCATTGCAACATCTCCAAAGCGCGCCGCGCCAATGCTCCTAGATAGGCCGTCCCGGTCAACGGGGAAGACCGCTTCGCAGACGGGTCCTATTCATCCGGCCCCGGCTCCGGCCACGGCTCCTTCGCCGCTTCCGCATACCATTGGCGCATCGCCGGCAGCGCGAGGATGGCGTCGACATAGGCCTTGGTATCGGGCGCCAGATCCCCACCATAGGTGTCGAAGCGGGTGACGACAGGCGCATACATGGCATCGGCCGCGGTGAAATGGCCGAACAGAAACGGGCCGCCCTTGCCGTGTTTCTCGCGACACTCGCGCCACAGCGCCTCGATGCGGGCGCGTTGCGCCTCGCCCTCGGCGTCGAGTGGCTTGTGGCCCTTTGGCCGCCGCAAATTCATCGGCCAGCCATAGCGGACTTCGCGAAAGCCGGAATGCATCTCGGTCGCCACCGAACGCGCCAGCGCCCGGGCGCCGATATCGGCCGGCCAGAGCTTTTTCTCCGGAAAGAGATCGGCGAGGTATTCAAGGATGGCAAGGGTTTCCCAGACCATTCCGCCAGTGTGGTTCAAGGGCTTGTGAACCAAGACAGGGACTTGACCTGTCGGCGACACGTTCGCCAGGTTGGCGGCGGTCTCGGGGGTGCGCAGCCGCACCAAGACCTCTTCGAACGGTATCTCCAGGTGCCGCATCGCCACCCAGGGCCTGAGCGACCAGGACGAGAAGCACTTGTTGCCGATATAGAGCGTGAATTCCGACATTTGTCCCCCTTGGCGGTTTGCTCCTTGCGGAGTGCGCTGGCCGGCACCCTAGCCTGCCGGCGCGGCGCCCGAAAGACACCCTGTTTCGCCGACATAAGCGGCGGCTGTCGGAACCGAAACCGTGCCGGCTCGTTTGCCAAGGCGAACCAAACCCGGGAGATGCGAAAATGGTGAACAAGGATCAGGTCGCCGGTGCGGCCAAGCAGGTAAAAGGCTCGGTCAAGCAAGCCGCCGGCAAAGTGACCGGCGATAGGCAGACGCAGGCAGAAGGCATGGCCGACAAGGCCACCGGCAAGGTGCAGAAGGCCTATGGCGACGCGAAGGACAAGGTCAAGAAATCGCTTGACCGCTGAGGAAAGGGCCGCGTCGAGCGGCCCTTTTCACGTCAGCCACAAAGTGGGCCCAGCGATCCACCTGCCTCAAATGCCGCCATGCCGGCGCAGCACCCTGCGACGTCGCCGCGCCACCGGCTCGCCCTGCGATGATGCCGCTTGCGAGGTGCTCCGCTCCAGCGCCGCAAGGCAATCGCGCAAGGGGCCGGCGTCCTGTGCTGTCTTGGCCATCGACATGGCGCCGGAATAGGCGGCGACCGCAAACACCGCAAAATGCTCGGGATCCGTGCCTTGCTCCCTGCCCTCCCGCTGGTCGGCCCTGATCTTGTCGGCGATCGCCTGGCGCCATGCCGAAAAGACGCCGGCAAGGGCATTCCGAAATTCGGGATCGGCGAGCGACAGTTCATGGGCCAGATTGTTGAGGGGGCAGCCGCGCACGAAACCTTGCCGTTCCAGTTCCGCCGCCACGGCGTCGAACACCTGACGCATGCCCTCGCGGGCCGAAGCCGCCTGCCGCACCGGCGCGATCCACGTCTCCTCGACCGCCGCCGCCACGCGCTCGTCGATGACCGCCAGCGCCAGCGCCTTCTTGGTCGGGAAGTGATGATGCAACGCGCCACCGCTGACGCCTGCCGCCGCCATCAGGTCGCCGAGGCTGGAAGCATGATAGCCGCGTGCCTGAAACGCTGCCTCGGCGACATCGAGCACTTTGCGGCGCATGCCTTCGGGGTCGTTGATGCGTTTGCCTCGGACTCGCCCTGGCCGGGTGTTGAGCTCTGCTGACATTGTAAAAGGATAGCATGTTGACAAAACAGGGCAACCGGTCTGTTTATAAACAGGACGATCAACCTGTTTTGGAGAACCCGCGGATGAGCCCGATCCCGAATGCCACGCCTAAGCCGGCGGTACTCGCCTCGCCAATCGCCGAATTGCGGCAGTACACGTTGAAGCCTGGCCGGCGCGAAACGTTGATCGATATCTTCGACACGCAGTTCATCGAAAGCCAGGAAGACGCGGGGATGACCATCATCGGCCAGTTCCGCGACCTGGACCGCCCCGATATGTTCGTCTGGATGCGCGGTTTCGAGAGCATGGATGCGCGCAAGGATGCTCTGAGCGCGTTCTATGACGGCCCGGTATGGGCGGCGCACCGCGACGCGGCCAACGCGACGATGATCGATTCCGACGATGTGTTGCTGCTGCGGCCGGCGTGGCCGGATGCCGGCTTCGATCTGTCGGGATTGCGCCGGCCAATGGCCGACATGGTCAAAAGCACAAGCGAACGGAGCGGGTTGCCCGGCCTGGTTGAGATTTCGATTCATCATTTACGGCCGGGCATCGGCGCCGACTTCGCCGGGCGCTTCCGTGCGGAGATGGTTGCGCGGCTTGCCCAGACCGGCGCGCGTCTGCTTGGCGCCTTCCTGACGGAGCCGGCCGCAAACACCTTCCCGCGGCTACCCGTACGCGCCGGCGAAAACGTCTTTATCACCGTCGCCGGCTTCCCCGACGGCGATGCCCACGCCAGCCATCGCCTCGCCACTTCGCCGGCGTGGCAGGCGCTTGACCAGAACATGCAGGCCATTAGCATAAAGCCGGCCGAGACGTTGCGGCTGGTGCCCACGGCCCGATCGCTGTTGCGGTGATCAGCGGCCGGACAGCAGTCCCGCCATCGCCGAGGCGACAAAGGCCGGGTCCTCCCAATGGGGATTGTGACCGCAATTTTGCGCCCAGACGAGACGGGATCCGGTCAGCGCGTCGGCCAAGGCCTGCTGGTGCGGCTCGTCGAAAAGCGGATCGCAAGCGCCGGCGATGATCAGTGCCTTTGCCCGCACGGCCCGTGCCTCGGCGGTCAGGTCGGTGATGCGGACTTCCTCCAGAATGGCACGCCAGCGGGCCGCAGGCATGGCGGAAGCTTCCGTCGCCAGGCCCGCGAGGAACGTCCGCGGCACCGAGGTTTGGCACGCATGCCACCAGGCAAAGAACGGGTCGGCCGGCGATATCGGATCGTGCAAGGCCAGGATGCCGACCGGCAACGCATGGTCCGGCGTGAAGCAGGGCTTCAGCGTGCTGGCCAGCACGACCAGGCCTCCGATCAAGTCCGGCTGCCGGGCGGCCAATGCAATTGCCACCATGCCGCCCAGCGAATGACCGACGACGACAGGCCGGTCCAGCCGCAGATGCCGGATCAACCCGGCAATATCCTCGGCGAAATCAGCGACGCGGTAGCCGCCGCCCGCCTGCGAGGCACCATGGCCGCGCAGATCGGGCATGATCAGCCGGCGGCCAGCCAAATGCGGCGCCAGCAGCGAAAAGCTGCGGCTGGTGTCGGTGAAACCATGGATCAGCAACAGCGGCGGCCCGGCACCGGCGATCTCGACATAGGCGGTGTCGAGATCGCCGATATTGACCCATTGCTTGCGGCCAGCCCAGGCGTTCTGTTCCACACAGGCCATGGGCAAGGCGTCCGGCGGTCTCACAGGCCAAGCTTTTCCTTGACGGCGGCAAGACCAGGTTTGCCATCGAAAGTCGTGACACCGGCGAGCCAGGCATCGAGACGGCTCTTGTTCATCGTGATCGCCTTCAGCGCCCCCTCCTCCGGCTTCATGCCGTCATTGATGAGGTAGCCCATGCCGACATTCTCGAAATCGATGTCGAAGACGAGATTCCCGAGGAACTGCGCCACGTTAGGACATTCCTGCAGGTAGCCCTTGCGGACCTGCGTCGTCACCGTCGCGGCGCCGAAATTCGGGCCAAAGAACTTGTCGCCACCGGTCAGATACTTGAAGTCGTACATGGTGTTCATCGGATGCGGCGCCCAGCCCTGGAAGACGATGAACTGCTTCTCCTTGATCTCGTAGCCGACCTCCGACAGCATGCCGGCTTCGCTGGACTCGACCACGTGCCAGCCATCGAGGCCGAAGGCCGGATCGGCGATGGCGTCCATCATCAGCTGGTTGGAGCCGGGCTCGATGCCATACATCTTCTTGCCGAACTTGTCGGCGAACTTGCGCAGGTCGGAGACGTCCTTGACCCCTGCCTCCCAGACATAGGTCGGGACTGCGAACGTGTATTTGGCGCCGACGAGATTGACACGCACATTCTCGATCGAGCCGTCCTTCTTGTAGGGTTCGTAATAGGTGACCATCGCCGGGTCCCAGTAACCCAGGAACAGGTCGAGATCCCGGTTCTTCATGCCTTCGTAGATGACGTTGATGCCCAGCACCTCGCTCTGTGGCTGATAGCCGAGCGCTTGCAGAAGCACATTGCCCACACCCGTGGTGAAAGCGAGATCGTTCCAGCCGGGCTCGGCCATGCGGACCACACGGCATTGCTCGGCGTCGGCCGCCAGGGCAGCCTGCGAGGCCAACGCCAGCGCGGCCAGACAGCTTGCAAGGATACGCACCATTTCCGTTCTCCTTATTGTGTTGACCCATCGGTCTTTTTGTTGTCCCATGGGTCAATGATTGATCTCGCGGGGCGAAAATGTCAACATGGATTCGTGAGGCATGGAACAATCTCGTGAAACTGAAACGCCTTGGCGACATACGCCGAAAGGAATTGCGCCAGGCGGCCTTCGCGGTTCTGGAGCGCGAAGGCATTGCGGGGGCGACGCTGGAAAAAGTCGCCGCCCATGCAGGCGCCTCCAAAGGCATCGTGCTGCACTATTTCCGCAACAAGCAGGAATTGTTCGAGCACGCCATGCGCGAGGCCAACGCAGTCCTATGCAACGCGGTGGTCGCAAGGCTTCGCCGGGCGCGGACTTCGATGGAACGCCTGGACGCGGTGATCGAGGGCAATTTCGAGGAGCATCTCTTCCTGCCGCCTCTATGCCATGCCTGGCTTTCGCTCTGCGCCGAGGTGCCGCGCGATGAAAAGCTGGCGCGCATCCAGAAGGTGATCCATGGGCGCATGCGCTCGAACCTGTTGTCCGGCCTGCGCGGCCTCGCCTCACCCAACGAGGCCGACGACATCGCGCTTGGCGTCACGGCCTTGATAGACGGACTCTGGCTTCGGCTCGGCCTGCAGCCGGGCAGCGTCTCGCGCGAACAGGCGATCCGGCAGGTCAAGGGCTATGTCGCCGCGCGGCTGGCTACTCAGGAGCGCTCCACCGCCAGCGCGTGAAACCGACCCGCACGTCGTCCGGTTTTCGCGCTGCGACGGGTCTCAGGCCAGCCGGCCGTCGGGCGCTTGCGCCGGACGCCGGCCGAAGTTCATACCCTGGGATAGCCTGATGACTTGACCCCGTCACGGACATGCGGTGCGATCCCTCTGTTTGATGGCAAACGCATGGTGAGGTGCGTGATGAGGCTTCACGGCAAGCGGACGTTGATCACCGGCGGATCGGATGGCATCGGCCTGGCGATCGCCGAGGCATTCCTGCACGAGGGTGCCGATGTCCTGATCGTGGGCCGCGACGCGGGCAAACTCGACACCGCTCGCCAGAAGCTGACGGCCCTCGGCTCGATAGGCATGGTGGCGACATTGTCGGCCGACCTCGCCACCAGCCCCGGCCTCGCAGCGGTCGTCGAGCAGGCGAAAGAATCCGGCCGGCCACTCGACGTTCTCGTCAACAATGCCGGTGTCGCCTATCTCGTGCCGTTCGAGAGTGTCAGCGAGGCACAGTTCCAGCACTCTTTCGCGCTCAATGTGACGGCGGCGTTCTTCCTCACCCAGGGGCTGCTGCCGCATCTCGGTGCAGGTGCATCCGTCATCAACATCTCCTCTTATTTCGCCAACAAGATGATCCCGAAACGGCCATCAAGCCTCTACTCCCTGTCCAAAGGCGCGTTGAACTCGCTGACCAAATCGCTGGCCTTCGAACTCGGTCCGCGCGGCATCCGCGTCAACGCAATCGCACCCGGTACGGTGGATACCGCAATGCGGCGCAAGACCGTCGACAACCTGCCGGCCGAGGCACAGGCGGAACTGAAAGCCTATGTCGAGCGCAGCTATCCTCTCGGCCGCATCGGCCGGCCTGACGACCTCGCCGGGATGGCGGTCTATCTCGCCAGCGACGAGGCTGGCTGGACCAGTGGCGGCATCTTTGCCGTCGACGGCGGCTACACGGCGGGGTGAACTGCCTGGCCGCTATGGCGCGGCAACTTCACCAGCGGCGCTTTCCACAAATCCAAGAGCGCCCACAACGTCCAGGATCTGAAGGCGAATCCAGCGATGAGGGGGCTCGTCGTCTCGGCGTGCGTGCCAGTACATCCTGATTTCAGGAACGGCGATGGGAAGTGGCGGCTCGAAGATGGCGAGAGGCAGGGTCTTGGCTGCCCAAACCGCGAACTGCCTGGGAACCGCGGAAAGGTAGTTTCCGTTTGCGACGGCCAACGCGACAGCTTGAAAGTGAGGCAGTGCCAGGCTTACACGGCGGCTTCGCCCGATTTTGCGGAGCGCCTCGTCGGTGGAGCCCGACATCGAGCCGTCGATAGAGCGAAGAACGTGCGGCAGTTCGCAAAAAAGCTCAAGCGGAATAGGCTCGCCCCCTGCGATCCCCGCCATTCTGATTGCAGCATTGTTTTGCGCCGCAATGATTGCGAATGGCGAATGGAACAGCGGTACGCTGGAGACCCAATCCAAGACCTCCAGCGGACGTTCGAGAGCCACATCGATTTCATCGTCCTGGAGCAGACGCGAAACATCGCCTCGCGCGCTATCGAGAAACCGTAACGACGCATGCGGCGCGATAGCCGCGACGCGCACCGCCAGTGTCGGCATCAGTAGCATGGAAAAGAAGTCCGCCCCCATGAGCGTGAAGGTTCGCTCAAGTTCCGCCGGATTGAACGAATGCGCCGAATGAAAGGCGCGTTCGATCTCGCGCAGTGCCGCGCGCACCGGCTCCGTCAGGCTTTCGGCGCGCGGGGTCGGCACCATGTCGTTGCCGCGCCGCACGAACAACTGGTCGTTGAGGACATGACGCAGGCGATTGAGCGCGGCGCTCACGGCGGGCTGGCTCAGCCCGATCTGCTCGCCGGCGCGCGTCACGCTTCGTTCGCGCAAAAGCGCATCGAGCACCCTGACCAGATTGAGGTCGAGCGCATTTAAATTCATGGCATCAATCCGCCTCATATGATCATTGGATTTCCATCGGCGGCATGCACCTGATCAGATCCTTCCGACCGCGACCCGTCCGAGGGCAACAAAGGAGGAAGAACCATGACAATGACCGTCGGGACCATTACAGGCAAGGAACTCTTCTGGTTCAACAACACACTGGTTGCAATTCGGATATCGTCGGCGGAGGGCGAGGACGGCATCTGTGTCGTCGAGCACCGCATGCCCCATGGCGATTCTCCGCCGCTGCATGTGCATCGGCACGAAGACGAGGTGTTTCATATCCTAGAAGGACAGCTGCGCGTTCGGATCGACGGACAGGAGCGGGTCGCTGGTACCGGCGAGACCCTCATTGCGCCGAAAGGCCTGCCGCACACATACAGGGTCGAATCTCCAGAAGGTGCGCGCGCTCTGACCGTCACGCGCGGCCGCGGGTTCGAGACGATGCTGCGTCAGGCGAGCCGCCCCGCCGGACAGCCGGAATTGCCGCCGCTGTCCGAGCCGACGCCCGAGATGATCGAGGCTCTGGTGCGGATCTGCGCGGAAAATGGCATCGATATTGTCGGTTCGCCCTTGAGTTGAGAACGCGAAGCCGCCGATCTCTGCTCCAAGGGTTCCAGTGGGGAGATCGGAAGCATCTTCAACCGATTTGCATCCGCAGCCGCGTTATTCTCCGCTTGAAGCCATTTGTGCAACGCGATACGCCGTTGCCCAAATCGACAGACCGGAGCCTTGCCGTGAGCACGCCAAAGACGAGAACCGAAACCGACACGTTCGGCCCCATCGAGGTCGCCGCCGACCGTTATTGGGGCGCCCAGGCGCAGCGTTCCCTCGGCAATTTCAAGATCGGTTGGGAGAAGCAGCCGGCTTCGATCGTGCGCGCGCTGGGCATCGTCAAGCGGGCGGCGGCGGAAGCCAACATGGAGCTCAAGCGGCTCGATCCGGCCATCGGCAAGGCGATCATCGAGGCCTCGCAAGAGGTCATCGACGGCAAGCTCAACGACCACTTTCCGCTGGTGGTCTGGCAGACCGGCTCGGGCACGCAGTCCAACATGAACGCCAACGAGGTGATCTCGAACCGCGCGATCGAGATGCTGGGCGGCGTCATGGGCTCGAAGAAGCCGGTGCACCCCAACGACCACGTCAATATGAGCCAGTCCTCGAACGACACCTATCCGACGGCCATGCACATCGCCTGCGCCGAGCGGATCGAGCATGACCTGATCCCCGCGCTGCACCACCTGCACAAGGCGCTCGCCGCCAAGAGCCGGGACTTCAACCATATCATCAAGATCGGCCGTACCCACACGCAGGACGCCACGCCGCTGACGCTGGGCCAGGAATTCTCCGGCTATGCCGCGCAGGTCGCCTCCTCGATCAAGCGCATCGAGCAGACGCTGCCCGGCCTGCAGGAACTGGCGCAGGGCGGCACCGCCGTCGGCACCGGCCTCAATGCGCCGGTCGGTTTCGCCGAGCGGGTGGCCGATCGCATCGCCGCCATTACCGGAATCGCTTTCGTCACCGCGCCGAACAAGTTCGAGGCGCTCGCCGCACATGATTCCATGGTGTTCTCGCACGGTGCCATCAATGCCGCGGCCGCGGCACTGTTCAAGATCGCCAACGACATCCGTTTCCTTGGCTCCGGCCCGCGCTCGGGCCTCGGCGAATTGTCGCTGCCGGAAAACGAACCCGGCTCCTCGATCATGCCGGGCAAGGTCAACCCTACCCAGTGCGAGGCGATGACGCAGGTCTGCGTGCAGGTGTTCGGCAACAATGCGGCGCTTACCTTCGCCGGCAGCCAAGGCCATTTCGAGCTCAACGTCTACAATCCGCTGATGGCGTACAATTTCCTGCAGTCGGTGCAGTTGCTCGCCGACGCCTCGGTCTCCTTCACCGACAATTGCGTCGTCGGCATCGAGGCGCGAGAGGACAACATCAAGGCGGCACTCGACCGTTCGCTGATGCTGGTGACCGCGCTTGCGCCCACCATCGGCTACGACAACGCCGCCAAGATCGCCAAGACCGCGCACAAGAAAGGCACGACGTTGCGCGAGGAAGCGTTGGCAACCGGACTGGTCAGCGAGGCCGACTATGACCGCCTGGTGCGGCCGCAGGACATGACGCATCCGGGGTGAAGGCATTTTTCGGCGGGAGAATATCCTCACGCCAGCGCATCGACCGACACGAATTTCCGTTTTTCACCGGTTCACAGAAACGTATGCCCTGTGAACAATGTGTCGCCGGATAGGCGGCTTTGGTGAACAGTCGGCATGCTCTATCTGACGGGGCATCAACCCCATTCGGAGAGCCACCATGTCCACAAACACTTCCTTCGCCGGCAGCGGCACCGCGTCCAACAGCTCTGTCACCATCCTCATCGGCCGCATCCTGCTCGCGGTCATTTTCCTGCTTTCTGGATTCGGCAAGCTCACAGCCATTTCCGGCACCGCCGCCTATTTCGGCGGCCTCGGCCTGCCGGCGCCGACGGCAACGGCCGTCATCGTCGGACTGATCGAGCTGCTTGGCGGCCTTGCCGTCCTCGTCGGTTTCCAGACCAGGATCGCCGCCTGGGTGCTCGCGATCTTTACGATCGCGACCGGGCTGGTCGCCCACACCGGCTGGGCCGACCAGATGCAGATGATCCAGTTCCTCAAGAACGTCGCCATCACCGGCGGTTTCCTGCTGCTGGCCTCCTCGGGTGCCGGCGCCTATTCGATCGACGCCAAGCGCGGCTGAGGTTTTTTCCTCCCAAGGACCTGAAACGAGCGGCGCGGAATTTTCCGCGCCGCTTTTTCGTTATGTGACCACAGGCCTACAGCACGTCGCGGCAAATAGATTTCGCCCGAGCTGCTGTAAGCTTCTGATTTTATGCATGTCGTTGTCCCGGACCAAGGACACTCCCGGGCGACATGCATTAGACTGCAATGGTCGCCGGCGACCGTGCCGGCAAGGGAGGGAGCCATGGGTCGCAGTGCATTGCTTCTGGTTTCGCGGCTGCTGTTTGCCGTGCTGTTCGTGCCGTCCGGCTTCCAGGCGCTCGCCAACATCGCCGGCACCACCAGCTATTTCGCCGGCCTCGGCCTGCCGCTGCCGGCGCTCGCCGCCTGGGGCACCGGCCTTTTCGAGTTGATCGCGGGGCTGCTGATCCTCGTTGGTTTGCGGACGCGGATCGTCGCACTGTTGCTGGCCGGCTTCTGCATCGCGGCCGGCTATATCGGCCATTATGGCCAAGGCGCCGGTGACGCGACGCTCGTCTTCCTGCACCAGCAGATGCTGATGAAGGACATCGCGATATCGGGTGGTTTCCTGGCGCTTGCCATGGCCGGCCCCGGCGCATGGTCGGCCGATGGGCGCGGCTTCGGCATAGGCGCCGACGCGACTTGACTACTTCGCCGACACGCTCTGCCCGCCCTCGACCGCCAGCACCAGGCGGCGGTTGGTGATGCGCGCCAGTTGCGCCAGCCGGCCGGCCGGGCGCTCGCCGTATAGGTCGGAGAGCGAGGCCGGCAGCACCAGCGCCAGCGCGCCGTTGGGGCGGCTTTCCCATTTCAGCCTCGGCATGATGCCGGGCATCGCGGCCGTCAGCAGATAGACGACGCGCATCATCGCTGCCAGTACGCGGGCGCGCTCCAGCAGGCGCGGCGGCGCCAGCGCCCTGATTTCGGGCGCCACCAATTCATTGAAGACGCCATCATGACGGTAGGCGTTGGTCAGCGCCAGGTAGGCGCGGCCGGGATGATCGACACCGATGAACGAGGCATGCGCAATGATGTTGAGCGACTGCTTGCCGCGATATTCCGGATGAGCGCGCCAGCCGATATCGGCGAGCAGGCAGGCGGCGTGGCGATAGCGCGCTTCGTCTTCCGTCTCGTCGATGCCGAACGCCTTGAAGGCCTTGCCGGTCCATTCGACCAGGTCATGCGCGTGATGGACCGAACGCGAGCGCAGAAGCGCAAGCTCCTCGGCGGCCGAGATCAGCGGATCGGCCTTCTGCTCGGCCGCGTCGAGCAGCGAATAGAGGAAACCCTCACGCACGCCTTGCGCCGAAACGACGATCCTGGACGGCTGCATCGCCGTCATAATCTCCTGCAGCACGAGAGCGCCATAGGGCAGCAGCGAGCGGCGGTTCTTGGAGACGCCCTCGATACCCCTCACCTTTTCGACTTCGCCCCTGGCCACCTGCTTGAGGAAGTTCTGAGCGCTTTCGGCCGATATTTCGTAGTGGTGCATGACGCCGAGCGGGTAGTTGTTCATCTCCATATGCAGCCTGGCGAGGTTTCGCCAGGTGCCGCCAACAGCGTAGAAAGTCCTGCCTTGTCCGCCCTTCAAGAGCTTGGCCCGGGCCAGTTCCTGGCGCGCGATCTTCTGCGCCTGGACGAGCGAGTTCTTCGCCATGTCCTGCAGGCGCAGGCCGCCGAGCGGCAGCGTGATGCCGTCGCCGATCGCCTCGCCATCAATGTCTATAAGCTCCAGGCTGCCGCCGCCAAGGTCGCCGGCAATCCCGTTGGCCGGGTGGAAGCCTGAGATGACGCCGAGCGCGGAATAATGCGCTTCCTGGCGGCCGGAGAGCACACGGATTTCGGTCTTGAGCACATCCTCGGCACGATGGATGAAATCGGGACCGTTGATCGCCTCGCGGGCGGCGGCGGTTGCCAGCACGTACATGTGTTCGGCGCCAGCCTGGTCGGAGAGCGCGCGGAAACGGCGAAACTCCTCCATCGAGCGCGCCACCCCCTCGGGGTCCAGCTTCCCCGTCGACACGATGCCACGGCCGAGGCCGGCCAGCATCTTTTCGTTGAACAGCATGGTCGGCGAGCGCGCCAGCCCCTCATAGACGACGAGACGGATCGAATTGGAGCCGATGTCGATGATGGACAGCGGTCGGCGGTCCTGCAGCCGGCCCTGGGAATTGGACAGCATCAGGTGGCAGCGTTCTTCTTGCGGCGCTTGAACTGGGCGATTCGCTTGGGCGCATGCGATTTCAGCGCGTCACCCCGTCCCGACAGGCTCGGATTGGTCATGAAATATTCCTGCGCGTTGAACGGTTCTTCGCCCTCCTCCAGCACCACGCGCCGGGAGGTCCCATCAGCCAATACGTCGAAACTTTGCTGATTGTCCATGATGTTGCCCAGCATGATCTGGCCCAGAATCTGTTCATGCACAGTTGGATTGGTGATCGGCACCATGGTCTCGACGCGGCGGTCGAGATTGCGCGGCATGAGGTCGGCCGAGGAGATGTAGACGATCGCCTCGTCCGACGGAAGGCCATGACCGTTGCCGAAGCAATAGATGCGGCTGTGCTCCAGGAAACGGCCGACGATCGACTTGACCCTGATGTTCTCCGACAGGCCCGGCACCTGCGGCCGCAGGCAGCAGATGCCGCGCACGACGAGGTCGATCTCCACTCCGGCGCGGCTGGCATCGTAGAGCGCGTCGATGATGATGGGATCGACGAGCGCGTTCATCTTCATCCAGATACGCGCCGGCCGTCCCTCCAACGCATGGGTGACCTCGTCCGAAATGTGCTGAAGGATGCGGTTCCTCAGCGTGAACGGCGAGATCGCCAGCCGCATCTCGGCGGTCGGCTCGGCATAGCCGGTGATGAAATTGAACAATTGGGCGACGTCGCGGGCGATCGTCGGATCGGTGGTGAAGAAGGACAGGTCGGTATAGATGCGCGCGGTGACCGGGTGGTAGTTGCCGGTGCCGAGATGGACGTAATTGCGCAGCTTGCCGTCCTCGCGCCGCACCACCAGCGACATCTTGGCGTGGGTCTTGAGTTCCAGGAACCCGAACACGACCTGCACGCCGGCGCGTTCGAGATCGCGCGCCCAGCGAATGTTGGCCTCCTCGTCGAAACGCGCCTTGAGCTCGACCAGCGCCGTTACCGACTTGCCGGCTTCGGCCGCATCGACCAGAGCACGCACGATCGGGCTGTCGTTGGAGGTGCGATAAAGCGTCTGCTTGATCGCCACCACTTCGGGGTCGGCCATCGCCTGGCGCAGGAACTGCACCACCACGTCGAACGACTCATAGGGGTGATGGACGACGATGTCCTTCTCGCGAATGGCGGCGAAACAGTCGCCGCCATGCTCGCGGATGCGCTCGGGAAAACGTGGGTTGTAGGGGATGAATTTGAGGTCGTCGCGCGGAACGGAGACGATCTCGGAGATCTGGCTGAGCGCCAGCGGCCCGGTGAGCACGCTGATGCGGCTCGACGAGACGCCAAGCTCGCCGGCGACAAAATCGCGCAATTCCCCAGGCATCAGCTTGTCGAATTCGATGCGGATGACGGAGCCGCGGCGGCGGCGCTTCAGCGCCGTTTCGAACAGGCGCACGAGATCTTCCGATTCCTCTTCGACCTCGATGTCGCTGTCACGAATGATGCGGAACGTGCCGGAACCCTTGACCTCGTAGCCGGGGAAGAGCTTGCCGATGTAGAGGCCGACCGCCTCCTCCAGCGGAATGAAGCGGACATGGTGCTTGCGGTCCGGCAGGCGGATGAAGCGCTTCAGCGCCACTGGCAGGCGCAAGAGCGCGCTCATCTCCTCGCCATTCTTGCGATGGCGAAGTTGCAGCGCCATCGAGAAGCCGAGATTGGGAATGAACGGGAACGGATGCGCCGGGTCGATCGACAGCGGGGTCAGCACGGGAAACACCTGCTCCTGGAAATGGTCTTCCAGCCAGACCTTCTCGTCCTTTGTCAGCGCGTCGCGGGTGATGCTTTCGATGCCTTCCTTGTTGAGCAGCACCGTGAGTGCCGACAGGCTCTTCTGCTGGTCCTCCTGCAGCCGCTCGACCTCACGCAACAATTGTTCGAGCTGCTGTTCGGGAGTGCGTCCGTCCGGGCTCTTCAGCACGATGCCCTCGCGCACCTGGCCGGCAAGGCCGGCGACGCGCACCATGAAGAACTCGTCGAGATTGGCGGCCGAGATCGACAGGAAGCGGACGCGCTCCAGCAGCGGGTGATGGGTGTTCAGCGATTCCTCGAGAACGCGGCGATTGAACTGCAGCCAGGAGAATTCGCGGTTGACGAAGCGGTCCGGATTGCCTTCCGGGCTCGCTGCCGCGACATTGTTGAATTCGCTCTGTACCGGCTTCAGTTCGTTCATGATTCCTGCTCTTCCGCGCGCCTCAGCCGGTTAACCGGCTTAACTTATCCTGTGGCAGGCTTTTGCGACAGTTCTCTGACAGGCTTTTGCGACAGTTTGATTTCATCGAACTTGCAAACAGACTTGATATGATCCAGATGCAGAGAGACTGCGTTAAGGAGACGACGATGGCAGGCGGTTCCATTCCCCATTTCCAGAACGATGCGGGCCACCCGGCGATCGACATCGGAGTCAAGGAATTCATGTGCACGGGCGCCAACCCGCCTTTCGACCATCCGCATGTTTTTCTAGACATGGGCGACGACAATGAGAAAGTCTGCCCCTACTGCTCGACCCTCTATCGCTATTCGCCGAAGCTGAAGGCGACCGAAACGCTGCCGGCGGGCTGCCTCTACATCGACCAGGCCGCCTGACCTTCCGATCATGAGCGAGACGCGGTCCCGGCAGGTCATGATCGCCGGGGCTGGCATCGCCGGGCTGACAGCGGCGATTGCCTTTGCCGAACGCGGCTATTCCGTGAGGGTGTTCGAACAGGCGCAGCGTCTCGAAGCGGCGGGCGCCGGCATCCAGCTCTCTCCTAACGCGACGCGCATCCTTCGCCCGCTTGGCGTGCTCGACACGCTTCTTGCCAATGCCGTCCAGCCGGAAGCCGTGGTGCTGAAGGACGCCGCGAGCCTGCGCCAACTGGCACGCGTGCCGCTTGGCACAGCCGGCGAGGAACGCTGGGGCGCACCCTATCTCGTGGCGCACCGGGCGGATCTGCAAGACGCCCTGATGGCGCGCGTTGCGCAACTGCCCGACATCCATCTCACCACCGGCGCGCAGATCAGCAGCGTGGCCTCCGGTTCATTCGTTGTCACCACGACAGACGGGGTCGGCCGCAAGGTCATCGATACCCAAGGATCTCTGCTGGTCGGCGCCGATGGCGTCTGGTCAGCGGTGCGGAGGTTTGCCAGTCCAGGCAGCGGAGCCGGCTTGGCGAACAGCCATTTCTCCGGCGAACTGGCCTGGCGGGCGACGGTGAGCGCGGACAACGAGGCGGGGCGAGCCTTCACCGCGACCGGCGCCACTGACTGCGTCACAACCTTCCTGCACCCCGGATTCCACATGGTCGCCTACCCCGTCAGCAGGGGTAGCGCCTTCAACCTTGCCGCCTTCACCCGGGGCGAGCGCATCGCCGACGGGTGGTCACGCCACGCCGATCCCGCCATCCTTTCAGGCGCCATGCGCCGCTCCGCGCCGGCGCTGGCGCGTTTGGTGGAACTCGCTGGCCCGTGGACCGCCTTTCCTATCCACACAGTCGAACAGCGACGCTGGACCATGCCCGAAGGCATCGCGCTGATCGGCGACGCCGCGCATGCCATGACGCCGTTCGCGGCTCAGGGCGCGGCCATGGCGATCGAGGACGCGGCGACGCTTGCCGATTTGATCGCCGACTTCCCCGGCGACCTGACGCAAAGCCTTGTCATCTGGGAGAACCTGCGGCGGTCGCGCATCGCCAAGGTCATCCGTCGCGGCGCGCTCAACCGGCTTGCCTGGCATGCCCGAGGCCCGGTGGCGTTGGCCCGCAATCTGTTTCTGGCGGCGCGACCGGGAGAGAAGCTCGCAGCCGATCTGGACTGGCTTTACGGGTGGGAGCAGCAGCGGATCATCCGTCGCTGAAAGGAGCCCGCGGCAAAGCTAATTATACAGCCGCATCGACAGCCCAAGGGAAACCGGCAGCGGGTTCCACCAACCGGTGCGCAGGCCGGCGGTGCGCAGTGCCGCCGCCGTCCAGGTGTTGCAGCCGATCAGCGCGTTGAAATGGCCGTTGGCCTCATAAAAGCGATCGAAATTGGAGTAGGCGGCATCATCGATGACGATCGGACCGTTCGGCCCCTCCTGAAAGCTCACTTCGATGAAATCGAGCAATGCGGCAAAACGGTCTTCGCCCACGTCGAAGCCGGCGACATCGGGGTGCGGCTCGGGAATATTGCCGGCGACGGCGACATGCATCACGGACGCATCGAGCGTCAAAGCCTTGATTGCGGGCAGCGCCTTCAATTGCGACCATGTCGGCGTTTCCAGGTAGAAGGCGCGCCCACCCCAGCCGAAGACGAGGTAGCGCACTTCGGGCGCGTCCGATGGCAGGCCGACATCGGCAAGGAAACGAAAGCGCCGGCGCACCTCGTCGTCCACGGGAATGGCGATGTCGGTGTGGATCGGATTTTTCAGCACCAATATGTGCCGGATGCCCTCGCCCGCTGCGGCTGCCGGCCAGAGCGGCCGCGGCACCAGCGTGCCGAGCGACACGGCGAGCACCAGTGCTGCAACCAGCATGGCCAGGAAACGCAGGAGTTTTCTCATCGGTGCGGCTTCGCGATTCCGTCGCGGCTCAATGAAGAAGATCATTATCCGATCGGCCAGACACTAAAAAGCCCGGCCGTGGCGCGACCGGGCTTTCTCGACTTGGCGTCAGTCCGCTCAGTGCAGGATCTGCGACAGGAACAGCTTCGTGCGTTCGTGGCGGGGATGGTCGAAGAACTCGGCCGGCGTGTTCTGCTCGACGATCTGGCCCTGATCCATGAAGATCACCCGGTTGGCGACTTTCCGTGCAAAGCCCATCTCGTGGGTGACGCACAGCATGGTCATCCCTTCCTCGGCCAGCCCCACCATGGTTTCCAGCACTTCCTTGATCATTTCCGGGTCGAGCGCTGAGGTCGGCTCGTCGAACAGCATGATGCGCGGGTTCATGCACAGCGAGCGGGCGATCGCCACGCGCTGCTGCTGGCCGCCGGAAAGCTGGCCCGGATATTTGTTGGCCTGCTCGGGGATCTTCACGCGCTTGAGGAAATGCATGGCGATTTCCTCGGCCTGCTTCTTCGGCGTCTTGCGCACCCAGATCGGCGCCAGCGTGCAATTCTCGAGGATGGTCAGATGCGGGAACAGGTTGAAGTGCTGGAACACCATGCCGACCTCGCGGCGCACCTCGTCGATCTTTTTCAGATCGTTGGTGAGTTCCTTGCCGTCGACGATGATCTTGCCCTTCTGGTGCTCTTCCAGCCGGTTGATGCAGCGGATCATGGTCGACTTGCCCGACCCGGACGGTCCGCAAATGACGATGCGCTCGCCGCGCATCACCTTCAGATTGATGTCCTTCAGCACATGGAACTCGCCGTACCATTTATGCATGGCGATGATGTCGATGGCGACATCGGTGGTCGAGATATGCATCTTGGCGGCGTTGACCTTGATCTCTTCCGCGCTGACGGCATTTTCGGTGGCCATGGCTGGGATCCCCTTGTTCTTTTGTTTAGCGTTTGTAGCCGGTGTCGAGCCGGCGTTCCGTGTACATTGAATAGCGCGACATGCCGAAGCAGAACAGCCAAAAGACGAAGGCGGCGAACACAAGACCGGATTTCGCGGTCTGCGCCGTGGCCCAGTTGGCGTCGGAGAAGTTCTGCTTGACGATGCCGAGCAGGTCGAACATCGAGATGATGAGGACCAGGCTGGTGTCCTTGAACATGCCGATGAAGGTGTTGACGATACCGGGTATGACCAGCTTCAGCGCCTGCGGCAACACGATCAAGCTCATCTTCTGCCAGTAGCCGAGGCCGAGCGAATCGGCGCCTTCATACTGGCCCTTGGGGATCGCCTGCAGGCCGCCGCGCACCACTTCGGCCATATAAGCCGCCGCAAACAGCGACACGCCGATCAGCGCCCTCAGATACTTGTCGAAAGTGACGCCGGCCGGCAGGAACAGCGGCAGCATGACGCTGACGAAAAACAGGACGGTGATCAGCGGTATGCCGCGCACGGCTTCGATGAAGATAATGCACAGCATCTTGATGATCGGCATCTTCGAGCGCCGCCCGAGCGCCAGCACGGTGCCCAGCGGCAGCGATACGGCGATGCCGACGAAGGACAGGCTCAGCGTGATCAGCAGCCCGCCCCAGCGCGAGGTTTCGACATGCGGCAGGCCGAATACGCCGCCGACCAGCAGGAAGAAGGAAACGATCGGCAGCACCAGGAAAAGCAGGATCGCGTTCAACCCCTTGCGCGGCACACGCGGCATCAGCATCGGCACCAGCAGCGCCACGAACAGGATGGCGACCAGGATCGGCCGCCAGCGCTCCTCGACCGGATAGGTGCCGAACATGAACTGGCCGAACTTGGCATTGACGAAAGCCCAGCAGGCACCGCTCCAGCCATCGGGCTGAATGCCGCCTTGCGCGACGGTGGCGCAGACCGTGCGGTCCGGTCCCGTCCACTGTGCGTTGATGAACGCCCAGTTGATGACCTGCGGCAGAACCCAGGCGACGATGGCGATGCCGAGGATGGTGAGGATGGTGTCGCCGACCGAGCCGACCAGGTTCTTGCGCACCCAGGCGACGGGGCCGCTGACGCTCGCCGGCGCGGGCTGCGCCAGCGCCATTTCGGTGCGCACCCAGGACAGATCGTGTTCCTGCATGGTCCTACCTCTCCACCAGCGCCATCCTGGCGTTGACCACGTTCATGACGGCCGAGGTCACCAGGCTGAGTATGAGATAGGCGATCATCATGATCAGCACGCCCTCGACCGCTTGTCCGGTCTGGTTCAGAACCGTGCCGGCCGTTGCCGTCAAATCGGGATAACCGATGGCGATCGCCAGCGAGGAGTTCTTGGTCAGGTTGAGATACTGGCTGGTCAGCGGCGGGATGACGATGCGCATGGCCTGCGGCACCACGACCAGCCGCAGGATCGAACCGGATCGCAGCCCAAGTGCGGCCGCCGCCTCGGTCTGGCCCTTGCTGACACCCCTGATGCCGGCGCGCACGATTTCGGCGATGAAGGCCGCCGTGTAGCAGGACAGCGCCAGATAGAGCGAAAGGAATTCCGGTTTGACCTGGAAGCCGCCGGTCAGGTTGAAGGTCGACTGTTTGGGCAAGTCAAAGCTCAGCGGAAAGCCGCTCAGCACGTAAGCCAGCAGCGGCAGGCCGACGATCAGCGCGGCGGAGGTCCAGAACACCGGAAATTGCTGGCCCGTCGCCATCTGCCGCTGACGCGCCCTGCGGGCGACGAACCATGACATTGCGATGCCCACGACAAGGGCGACCAGGATCAGCCAGGAGCCGTCGCCCCAGACCGGGCGCGGAAAATAGAAGCCGCGCTGGTTGAGGAACGAGCCGAAGGGCAGATGATAGGAATCGCGCGGCGCCGGCAGCACGGCGAGCACGCCGGAATACCAGAAGAAGATGACCAGCAGCGGTGGGATGTTGCGGAAGATCTCGACATAGACCGTGCAGATCTTCTGGATCAGCCAGTTCTGCGACAGGCGGCCGATGCCGATGACGAAGCCGATGATGGTGGCGGTGATGATGCCGGCGACGGCAACGATGATGGTGTTGATCAGGCCGACGACGATGGCGCGGCCATAGGTCGAGTCCGACGTATAGGCGATCGGCGTGTCCGAGATATCGAAGCCGGCGCGCCCCTTGAGGAAGCCGAAGCCGGAGGCGATGTGCAGGCGCTGCAGATTGTCGATGACGTTCTGCACGATCCACCAGATGGAGCCGAACAGAACGATGACGACCAGCGTCTGAAAGAAGAGACTGCGAATTCTCGGGTCATTGACGAAGGAGCCGCGGCTCGGCTCCTCGCGTAGGATTTCCTGCGATGCCATGTCACGTCCCCTGTGAAAGAGAAACCGGAAGGCAGGTACCTGCCTTCCGGATCACATTTCGATCAGCGGATCGGCGGCGCGTATTGCAGGCCGCCCTTGGTCCATAGCGCATTGATGCCACGCGCAATCTTGAGCGGGCTGCCGGAGCCGACATTGCGGTCGAACATTTCGCCGTAGTTGCCGGTGGCCTTGACGATGTTGACGACCCAGTCGTTGGAGACGCCGAGGTCGGTGCCGATCTTGGTGTCTGCTTCCTGGCCGAGCACACGCTTGATCTCCGGGCTGGCGGAGTTTTTCATCTCGTCGACATTGGCCTTGGTGATGCCGAGCTCCTCGGCGTCGAGCAGAGCGAAATAGGTCCACTTGACGATGTGGTACCACTGGTCGTCGCCCTGGCGAACGGCGGGTCCGAGCGGCTCTTTCGAGATGATCTCGGGCAGCACGACGTGATCGGCCGGCGAGCCGAGCGTCAAGCGAATGCCGTAAAGGCCCGACTGGTCGGTGGTGTAGACGTCGCAGCGGCCGGCATCATAAGCGGCATTGACCTCTTCGAGCTTCTCGAAGACGACCGGATTGTACTCCATCTTGTTCGCCTTGAAGTAGTCGGCGAGGTTGAGCTCGGTGGTCGTGCCGCTCTGCACGCAGACGGCGGCGCCCGAAAGCTGCAGCGCCGAATTGACGCCCGGCAGCTTCTTGGCGTTGATCATGAAGCCCTGGCCGTCATAGTAGGTCGTGCCGATGAAATTCAGGCCGAGCGCGGTATCGCGGTTGATCGTCCAGGTGGTGTTGCGCGAGAGGATGTCGACCTCGCCGGACTGCAGCGCGGTAAACCGTTCCTTGGCGCTGAGCGGCGTGAACTTGACCTTGGTGCCATCACCGAAGACGGCGGCGGCAACCGCGCGACAGAAATCGGCGTCGATGCCTTGCCAGTCGCCCTTGTCGTCCGGCGCGGAGAAGCCGGCCAGACCGGTCGAGACGCCGCACTGGATGAAGCCCTTCGCCTTGACGGTGTCAAGCGTGCCGGCCGACGCGGCCGACGCCATCAGTCCGAGCGTGGCGGCGCCAAGAATGCCGATAGCAATGTGTTTCATAACCCACAGACCCTTTTCTGTTTTTTCAGGCAAACCCTGATCTTTTTTCCCTTGTGAACGCAGCTCCCATCCCGGCCCATTCCCGAAACCCCGCATCGCAAACCGACGCGCCGCCTCCCATTCACGAACAGCATCGAAGGCGATAATTCCCGTGAGGTCAAGGAAAATGACCGAATCCGACCGGGTTTGAAAATCGATTGCCTGAAATGCCTGAATTGCAGACAAACGTGCACGCGATCTCGTCAGAAGCGCGACTTGAATCGGCAAAGCTCATTTGACGCAGATGTGAGCCGGCGCTGTAAAATCCGTTCCGGGCAATAGCTCGGCGTTACTGCCCCCGGGCACGAAATGCATTGACGTTACGGAACACCTTCGGCCAACGATTACCCATGATTGGCGGTCGATATTGCTTGTGGACAAAATCGGCGCGCGGTCTCAAAGCGCGGAAAGGCCCAGCCTGAGGCCGACCGCGACCATCAATGCACCGGAGATGCGCGGGATCAATTGCCCGGCCGGGACCACCTTCTCCAGGAGAACAAGGATGGCGATGCCGGCGATCCACAGCACGTTCATGACACCACCGACGAACAGCAGGGCCATCAGTGCCCAGCAGCAGCCGAGACAATAGGCGCCATGATCCATGCCAAGCCTAAATGCGCCGAGCGCGGTGGTGCGGAACCCGCCATGGCTGGCCAGGAACGCGATCGGCGCCTGGCATTGGCGCAGGCAGACGCCCTTGATCGGTGTCCATTGGTAGAGGCCGGCGGCGATCAGAATGACACCGCCGAGCACCGCGCTGTGCGCCGCCATCGCGGGATCAAGCAAGGCGAAACGAGTGAGCAGCCATTGCGCACCCGTCGCCACGATGCTGAAGACGACCCAGACGACGAGATAGCCGGTAAAAAACCATGCCGTCGAAGCGATAGGCCGGCTGTCCGCCAGCGCCTTGCGGCCAACGCCGGCATAGAGCAGCAACATCGGCGCGACCGACGGCGTCATCATGCCGACCATCATCACGGCCCACATCGTGAAGGTGAAGACGAAATCGGCCGATGCCCAGGCCCGGAAACCCGGCACCACGGCGGCGCCCATATCCATGCCGCCCATATTCATGCTCGCCATGTCCATCCCGGCCACGTCGCCTGCCTCGCCGCCCGACACCGGGCTACCCATGTCGGCGGCTAGCCAAAGAACATAGGCCCAGGCGAACACGGCAATGACGGCAAGCGCGGCCGTCACGACCGCGCGGTCGCGCCGCAGCACCGCCTCGAGAGCCGTGTCGCCCATTGGATCAGATCAATGCACGATGCCGCTCTGCGTGAGATGCAGGTTGGCGAAATGGCTATGCGTGTCCGCCACCTCGAACTTGATCGGGCTCGTCGTCTTGGTCCAGCCGCGCCCGACCTCGGCGATGGCGTATTCGAAGCCGTGCGGCAGGTCGATGCGCGCCCGGTGCTCGGCGCCGGTGACCGGGTTCTTGATCGGCTCACCACGGCCGTCGGTTACGCCCTTGACGTGCAGCCGGCCGGTTCGCCCATCGACGTCGACCTCGAAATCGATCGCGGCGAAAATCGGATCGTGGAACTTCTCCAAGGTGGTCGAAAAGACCTGGAATATTGTCGCGCCTGGTTCGGTGTCCTGACCGCCCAGTATGCGGAGCAGGGCTTCGCGCTGGGCTTCGCTGGCTCTCTCGTCGATAACCACCGCGGCCTCGCCCCTGCCCTGGTGTATCGCGCCGGGCCAGCTGAAGATGCCGACGAAGCGCAGCCCGTCGAGCCTGGTGTCGCCGTGGTGCCCGGTCTCAATCTCCATGCCGGCGACGGCTTGGCAGAATCCGTATGTCGGCATGGCATTGAACTGGCACGGGCAGCCATAGGCGCAATTGCAGTTGATGAATTCGCGCGCCTTCATCGTCCATTTGACGTCAGGCATGACATTCCTCCCCTTTCCGCTCGCTGAGCGGGATACCCGGATGGGGATCAGGAGATAACCGGCAAGAACCATCCGGCAGCATCTGATTGAAGCATCCGGCGATTAACATTAGAAATTTATCATATACCTTTCACAGCCGGCTACAATAGGTTCACCAGCTGACGACCAAGCTTCCGACAGGGCACCGCCGCGCGTGGTTGGTCCGATTCCGGATCAGATCGCGGGCTGTCTTCCGGACCAGGAATTGGCATATTCAAAGTCCATTCCTGGCGAACGGTGGGCTGTTGCACGGTCCACGACGCCGCATTATGGCTAGCGCCTTGTTAAACAAGGCGACCAAGAATGGCGAAAGACGGCAGCGAGCAGGGTTCCGGCACGATGGGCATCAACACGCGGCTCGCCCATTCGGGCAACAACCCGCATGACTATTTCGGCTTCGTCAACCCGCCGGTCGTGCATGCCTCGACCGTGCTGTTCCCAAATGCCGCCGCGATGGCCGCACGCAGCCAGAAGTACACTTACGGCACGCGCGGCACACCGACGACGGACGCTCTTGCGCATGCCATTGACGCGCTGGAAGGCTCGGCCGGCACGATCGCGGTGCCGTCGGGCCTGGCGGCGGTGACCGTGCCGCTGCTCGCCTTCGTATCGGCGGGCGACCATCTGCTGATCGTCGATTCCGTCTATCATCCCACGAGAAACTTCGCCGACACGATGCTGAAGCGGCTCGGCGTCGAGGTCGAATATTATGCTCCCAATATCGGCGCGGGCATCGCGGCGTTGATCAAGCCGAACACCAGAGTGGTGTTCACCGAATCGCCGGCCTCCAACACGTTCGAGGTGCAGGACATCCCGGCGATCGCCAAGGCGGCGCACGCGGCCGGCGCCATCGTGATGATGGACAACACATGGGCGACGCCGCTCTATTTCCGGCCGCTCGACCATGGCGTCGACATCTCGATCCATGCGGCGACGAAATATCCGGCGGGCCATTCCGACGTGCTGCTCGGCACGGTCTCGGCCAATGAGGCCTGCTGGACGCAACTCTACGAGAGCTTTTGCACGCTTGGCTGCTGTGCTGGACCCGACGACGTCTACCAGGTGCTGCGCGGCCTGCGCACGATGGGTGTGCGGCTGGACCGTCACCAGCGCAGCGCACTCGCCATCGCCTCGTGGCTCGAAGGCGAAAAGGGCGTGGCGCGCGTGCTCCACCCTGCCCTTCCCAGCCATCCCGACCACGATCTCTGGAAGCGCGACTTCCGCGGTTCGAGCGGCATCTTTTCCATCGTGCTGGCCGGTGGTGGCCAGCAGGAGCAGCACGCTTTCCTCGACGCACTGCGGATCTTCGGTCTCGGCTACTCCTGGGGAGGCTATGAGAGCCTCGCGGTGCCGGTCTGGCTTGGCGACCGCGTCGTTGCGAAAGGCCCTTACGAAGGTCCGCTGATACGACTGCAGATCGGCCTCGAGGATATCGACGACTTGAAAGCCGACATCCGGCGCGGGCTTGCGGCAGCGGCGCGCGCGGGCTGACCTCAAACAGAGTCAGCAAAGGGCCGCAAGCCCTTGACGCTGATGACAAAGCGCGAGGCGCTGCCAGCACTCCGGCGAAGATCGGTGCGCAATATTATTCTCCTACGTCATGACTTTACGGATTTGTTTGACTTTCAAATCGGCGAATTCGGCTGCATTGCGTGCCGCACGCATCCTCGACAGATCCAGTCCTCGCAAAGTTTTCCAATGGCCTTTCGTCTTTTTGTCCCCATCCTCGCCGGCGCCACGCTGCGCGAACGCATCCTAGCGTGTATCGGCGCCACGATCGGCATCGCGCTGACGGGCGTGATCAGCGGGCTGGCGATGGGCGGCGGCCCGCATGTGGCCCTGCTGGTCGCGCCGATGGGCGCATCCGCCGTGCTTCTGTTCGCCGTACCGGCCAGCCCGTTGGCGCAACCCTGGTCGATCATCGGCGGAAATTCCATATCGGCGCTGGTCGGCGTGACCGTGGCGCATTTCATCCATGATCCGGTGATGGCCTCAGGGCTCGCGGTGGCGCTCGCCATCGCCGCGATGTCGTTCACGCGCTGTCTTCATCCGCCAGGCGGCGCCGCCGCGCTGACGGCGGTGCTCGGCGGCCCGGCCGTCATCAGCGCGGGCTTCCTGTTCCCGTTCGTGCCGGTGGCCTTGAATTCGACCATACTGGTGGCGCTTGGCTTCCTTTTCCACAAGCTGGCGCGGCGAAATTACCCGCATGTCGCGGCACCAGCCGCCAACAGCCACGGCACCGCCGATCCGCCGGCTCAGCAGCGCGTCGGTTTCCGGCCCGAGGATATCGACGCGGCGCTGACCACACTTGACGAGACCTTCGACATCGACCGCGACGACCTCGAACGGTTGCTGAGACAAGTCGAACTGCAGGCCATGGTGCGCTCGCACCGCACGCTGCTGTGCGAGGACATCATGTCGCGCGACGTGGTTTCGGTGTCCGAGCAAGCCACCGCCGACGAGGCGCGCCAGCAACTGATCGATCACAATATCCGTACCTTGCCGGTGGTCGACGCGGATGCCCGGCTGGTTGGCGCCGTTGGCCTGCGCGAGCTGACGAAAGCTACCGACACGGTGAAGAGCGTCATGGCAAAAGCCGGCACCGCCTCGCCCGAGACACCGGCGATGAGCCTGCTCCCAGTGCTGACCGACGGCCGCAGCCATGCCGTGGTCATCGTCGACGGCGAGCGGCATATTCTCGGCCTGATCACGCAGACCGACCTCTTGGCGGTGGCCGCACGCATGCAGCGGGCAGACAAGGGATTGGCGGCAGCCTAGAATAGGGAACCCGGATCCCTCTGGCCCGGGAACCTTTTGCCGGCAGGCGCATCCAATGTGCAGCATTTGCACGAGGAGATCCGGTCGCGATGAGCAAGCAGCCAATGCCCGCCACGGTGCCCGCGGTTGCCGAAAGCCTTTCCGGCGACATGCAGCTCGTCCACCGCGCGCTGACCCGTGACCCGGATGCATTTCGCGCCATCATGAAGGTATACAACCAGCGGCTCTACCGCATCGCGCGCGGCATTCTGCGCAACGACGCCGAAGCCGAGGACGTCGTCCAGGAGGCCTATGTCAGCGCCTTCGCCAGCCTGGCGGCGTTTCGCGGCCAATCCACGCTCGCCACCTGGCTGTCGCGCATCGTCATCAACGAAGCGCTCGGCCGCCTGCGCAAGAGACGTCGCACGGTGGAGATGCCTGCCGATCCGGAAGCGCGGATAATCAGGTTTCCCCTCAAATCCAACGACGATCCGGAGCGGACGATGGCGCAGCGGCAGATTCTCGCACTTGTCGAACGGGCGACCGACAGCCTGCCCGACATCTACCGCATGGTCTTCGTCGCCCGCGTCATCGAGGGCCTGAGCATGGAGGAAACCGCCGATTTGCTTGGCGTGCGGCCAGAGACCGTCAAGACGAGGCTGCACCGGGCGCGCGCCCTGTTGCGCAAGGCGCTGGACGATGAAATCGGCCCTGTGCTGCTCGATGCCTTCCCCTTCGCCGGTCGGCGCTGCGAGCGACTGACCCAGGCGGTGATGGGACGGCTGGGTTTCGAATGATGCCGTCCTGATTTTCCGGGAACGTTTCTCCCCGCCCCGCATCCAATGAGCGTCAACTGCAAATTCGAGCCCGGCGCCTCCGCGCGGCCGGGCCAAGGAGGATGCCATGTTCACCCGATATACCGTCGCCCTTGCCGCCCTGCTTCTCGTCGGCGCTGCCCCGGTCTCGCAAGCCGCCGACAAGCCGACCGACCCGCAGATCGCCCATATCGCCTATACAGCAGGCGTCCTCGACATCGAGGCGGCCAAGCAGGCGATCAAGAAGTCAAAGAGCAAGGAGGTCGTCGATTTCGCCAAGGACATGGAGCGCGACCACGAAGCGGTGAACAAGCAGGCGCTCGATCTCGTCAAGAAGCTCAAGGTGAAGCCCGAGGACAACGCTACCAGCCAGGCGCTGACGAAGGCGGCGAAGGAGGAACGTGCCAAGCTCGCCAAGCTGAAAGGGGCGGCCTTCGACAAGGCTTATATCGAAAACGAGGTCGCCTATCACAAGCAGGTCAATGGCGCGCTCGAAACCCTGCTCATTCCCTCGGCCAGCAATGCCGAGCTGAAGAGCCTGCTCGAGACCGGCCTCAAGATCTTCCAGGGCCATGAGCAGCATGCCGAACACGTCGCCGGCATGCTGAAATGAAAGCGGGCGCCTTGGGTCTTCTGGCGCGGCTGGTCGTGCTGGCGTTGGCATCCACAGCGCCGGCAGCGGCGGCAACCATCCAGGTCACCGTCGACAAGCTCGTCTTTTCGCCGGCCAGCGTCGATGCCAAGGTCGGCGACACGATCGAGTGGGTGAACAAGGATGTGATCGCCCACACGGCCACCGTGAAGGGCGGCTGGGAGGTGATAATCCCGCCGAAGAAGTCGGCAAGCATGACGCTGAAGACGGCGCAAACGGTCGACTATTTCTGCCGCTTCCACCCCAACATGAAAGGACGCTTGCTGGTGGCGCCGTGATCCAGGGCCGAGGAGGCTCGCCTTGCCTCCTCGGGCCGCGCGACATGCGTCCAGGACCCGTCGTGTCCAGGCCTGTGCCTGCTGATCCAGGCATCTAGCGCCTCGCGCAAATCGGCTGTCGGGGCCATACGGGCGAACTGCTCGGCCTCGACCAGCAAGCCTTCGGCGATGCTCAGATTGAGCCCTCGCGTCACCGCCGTAAGGATGCCCGCGGCTGCCAGTCCGGAGTGTCGAAGGATACGCCTGGCCAGATTGAACGCAGCCGGCATCAGATCGTCATGCGGAACCACCTGATTGACGAGGCCAAGGTCAAGAGCCCGCTGTGGCGGGAACCAGTCGCCGGTCAAAAGCAGTTCGAGCGCGCGCTTGCGCCCGGCGAGCCTGGGCAGGCGCTGCGTTCCGCCGAAAGTCGGCGGCATTGCCAGAGTGATCTCCGGCTTGGCGAACAGCGCGCGGTCGCTGGCAATTGCTAGCGGCACGGCCTCCGTGATTTCGCAGCCGCCGCCGAAGGCGAGGCCGTTGACGGCTGCGATGACAGGCTTGCGAAAGGCTTCCAGCCTTGCCGTCAGCCGCTGTCCCCGCATGACGAAGTCTCGCAGCGCCGTCTCGGCGCCCAGCGCCACGCTGGCCGAGAACTCCTCTATGTCGGCGCCCGCCGAGAAGGCCCGCTCGCCGGCCCCCGTCAGAATGACCGCGCGGATGCGGTCGTCGACTTCAATGTCGTCGAGTGTCGCGAGCAGGCGATCGATCAGCGCATAGTTCAACGCGTTCAGCTTTTCCGGGCGGTTGAGAGAAAGGACGGCAATGCCTTCCCTGTTTTCGTTCAGGACAAGATCGGTCATCTGGCTTCCTCCAGCATGGTGACGAGATGGAAGGTTACGCCATTCGCGCCTTGTGTATATTCACTAGTCGGTATACTTAGACCCATGCCCGAAGCACAAAGTCCTACCCGCAAGCGCATTGTCGACGCAGCAACCAGATTGTTTTACGCGGAGGGGATCGGCCGTGTCAGCGTCGATGCCGTCGCCGAGGAAGCGGGTCTCACGAAGCGGACGCTCTATTACCACTTCAAGAGCAAGGACGACCTCATCGCAGCCTATCTCGACGGCCGCGATCAGCCCAATCTGAAACGGATGGCCGGCTGGTTCGAGGCTGAACAAGGTGGTGTGGACAGCAAGGTCGAAGCCATCTTCGCCAACCTGGCCCGGGCCACGCGCCATCCGAAATGGAAGGGATGCGGCTTCCTGCGCACCGCCGCGGAGCTTGCCTCGATGCCAGGGCACCCGGCGGTCAAGGTCGGGGCGCGGCACAAAAGCAATTTCGAGACATGGCTGGCGGCAGAACTGTCCGGCCACCATATCGAGGGGCCGCGGGCGCTGGCGCGCGAGATCGTGCTGCTGATCGACGGCTGCTTTTCGATCATGCTCATCCATCGCAACCCCGACTACGTCGAAGCAGCCGGACGAGCCGCGGCCACGCTTGTCAGGGCGCGAATGTCGGGCAGCCAGGCCTAGGGGCTACCCCCCGAGCGCCAGCCACCCCGTACCGGCCAAGAGCGTAACCAACGTCAGCGGCAGGCCGACCTTGAAGAAGGCGCCGAAAGACAACGGCGTGCCTGCGGCCTTGGACTGCTCGGCGACGATCAGATTGGCGACCGAGCCGAGCAACGTGAAGTTACCGGCGAGCGTCGAGCTCATGGCCACGACCAGCCAGGCGCGCTCGGGGTTTTCCAGGCCGGGTATGAAAGGCCTGAGCGCCAGCACGGCCGGAACATTGCTCATGACGTTGGACAACACCGCGGTGAAACCCGAAAGCCTCCAGACATCGTCGAGCCCGATGTTCTTGGCCGAGGCGATCATCTCAGGTGTCAGCAGCGTCTTTTCCGCGCCGGCAACCACCACGAACAGTCCCGCGAACATGAACAGCAGCGGTCCGTCGATCTCGCGGTAGATGCGCGATGGCTTGATGGCGCGGGTCAGCAGCAGAATGGCGCCGCCGATGAGCGCCGCCTTGGCTACGGGAACACCAGCGAAGAAGGCGATCGCCAGCCCGACGCAGACGACCACCGCCTTCAGCACCTGGCCGCGATGCATGCGGCCGCGCGAGATGTGTGGCGTCAGTTCGCCGTTGCGGGTGAATTCGGCGCGGTAGACGATGCGCACGATGACGATGACCGCGACAAGGCCGAACAAGGCGACGGGGGCGAGTGCCGCCGAAAAGGCCGGATAGGAAATGCCCGACAGCGCGCCGATGACCATGTTCTGCGGATTGCCCGTGATGGTGGCGACGCTGCCGCAGTTCGAAGCGGTGGCGGTGGCGATCAGATAGGGGATCGGATTGCGGTTGATAACGCGGGTAACGTGGACGACGATCGGCGCCATGACCAGGCAGATGGCATCATTGACCAGGAAGGCCGACAGCACGCCGGTGAGGAGCGTCACCATCACCAGCAGCATGAACGGTGCATGCGCGTGCTCGATGGCGACGGCGCCAAGACCGCGAAAGGCACCCGACACCTTCAGATGAGCCACGACGATCATCATGCCGAGCAGAAGCGTGATGGTGTCGAAATTTATGGCCCGGTAGGCATCCTCCATGCTGAGCGCGCCGATGGCGATCATGGCCGCGCCGCCAAGCAGCGCGATGCCTGCCCGGTCGAGCCGCAAGCCAGGTATCCGGCCGATTGCGACGCCGGCATAGGTCAAGATCAGGATCAGCAGTGCCGCGGCGCCCGTCAATGTCATCGGTAGAAGCCCTGCTCGATCTGTCTGCGCGCCGAAGCCGGCCGCCCCGCGATTCACGTGATGCCAGCTTTAGCGCGATGTCGGGATCGATGCCAAACGGGGCACGTGGATTGCTGGCCGAGAGTGTCTGGAAAGCCGGACGGCGTGGCGCCGCTAACGCCGATAGAAGTCCAGCCGCTGTTGAACCGCCTGCGGCGAAAACAGCTGCTCGACGGTTCGCCGCGCCTTCTGACCGACGGCCACCCGCAGTGCCGGGTCGGCTTTAAGTTCGGCCAGGATCCGTGCTGCCTGTTGCGTCGTTTCGAACAGGAAACCGTTTTCGCCATGCCTGATATGATCGGCGTAGCCGCCATGCGAATGGCAAACGACCGGCAGGCCGCAGGCCATCGCCTCGAACACCACACGGCCGAACGTCTCCACATGTGAGCCGGTGCGATAATAGAAGGCGTCGAGCGTCGGCAGAAACTGTTCGGCGGCAAATTCACCCTGCGGCAGGAGCTCGAGTTGCGAATGCGGCGCAAGCCTGTCCTTGAGCGGCATGCCGCCCTGAATCCGCACCGCGTCGCCGTCGGCCAGCAATGCCTCATAGAGCGCCACATCGTCGGCATGATGCTTGTCCGCCATATCGCGGCTCAGTCGCCCCACCGTGAACGGACCGTTTGGCCTTGCCTGCCGTGGCGAGAAGCGCTCGATGTCGATGGGTGACGGATGCACGACGCCCTCGACCCGCAGCATGCGTTTCTGAAAGTCGGAGATCAGCACCAGTTCGGCACCGGGCCAACCCAGCAGGCGCGGCCTGTGGGTCGTCAGGGCGATGATCTTGGGATGAAAGGTGTTGAAGACATAGATCAGCCGGCGCGGTCGCGGGATCAGATAAGGCCACATCTTGTTGCGCCAATGCGCGCCAAGAAAGACATAGGTGCCGCCAGCCGGCACATTGCGTGTTGCAGGCGAGACGCGGCGTATCGGAAATTCCTGCATCAGGTCCTCGGATACGCGCGACGAGGTTGCCCAGAGGCGCACCTGCGAGTCGGCGCTCAACAGCCGATACAACTCCAGGGTTTCGCGCTCACTGCCGCCAAACGGGTTCTGAAAGCCGTTGAATAATTGGATCATGATCGCGGTGCTTACCGGGCCCAGGGCGTTTGGCCATTCAATTCCCTGCATCCCCGGGCCGTGCCGTACCCGCGAACCGCACGATCGAGGGACTCAAGAAGCAGGATTGTTTCTGGCGATGTTCCATACATCACTTGCGCGGAGGAAGCACACAGACAGGGATGCGTCAAGGAAGCGGTCGGTGCCAGCCGGCTGTAAGGCTGCCCTCAGTGGACGGTGGCGGCGCTGAGCGGAGACACTAGAGCGGCTTCCGCCGGATCGAAGCTGACCTGATCGCGTCCATTCGACTTGGCGGCATAAAGCCGTCTGTCGGCGGCGGAGAATATTGCCTCGTAGGTGGTCGGCCCGCTGAAGCTGGTGCCGCCGATGCTGACGGAAAGCGGACAGGACCGGCCATCGGGCGAAAAGTCCATTTCGCGTATCCGTCGGCGGATGCCTTCGGCAACCAGCCAGGATTGCGAGGGGTCGACGCCGGGAAGGAACACGCCGAACTCCTCGCCGCCGATCCGGCCGACGATATCGGTGCCGCGCAGCTGGCCTTTGATCGCCTGCGCGATCAGTTTGAGCGCCTGGTCGCCGCAATCGTGGCCGAGGCGGTCGTTGATCGACTTGAAATGGTCGGCATCGATGATCAGCAGCGCGCCGGTACGGGTCTCTTCCTGCTTGCGGGTCTGTTCGAGATAGGCCTCGACCAGCATCGAGAAGGCGCCGCGGTTCAGCACCGCCGTCAGGCTGTCCGTCGCGGCAATGACGCTGAGGTCGCGCTGGGCTATCGCCAGTTGGCGGATCTTCCACATCAGGAAAAACAGAAACGAGCCGCCGAGCACCAAGGGCAGCAGAAAGTCGGTCAGCTTAGCGCGCCAGACAGACTCGGGCGAAAGATACGGGAAATTGAACGAATCGACGAAAAACGCCACGGCAATGAAGAATGCCGTGCCGGCGGCGGTGACGGCCATCACCCTGCCCCAGCTGGTGGGCGACAGGTCCAGCTTCATCCCTTTTCACTCCGTTAGCCGTCCCTACTATGACGTGCCAACGCAAACAAAATGATAAGACTTTCCTTTCAATTCGAGATCAGGTGGCGACGAGACGAGATCAGGGGCCGGGCGCTGGAGCACGATCGCCCAATAGGCGGCCGTGCCCCAATGGAGGACGCGATTTGCTCACCGGATTTCGGACAAGGGAAATTCCGAAGTCAGCGGCTGGGCGCCGGCCCAACCGCTTCGGCGACGAAGGATGCCGCGATCAGGTCGTCGGCATCCAGTTGCAAGGAACCGTCGCCAGATCCCATGATGGCGGCCACCTTGTGAAAGGTTTTCATTTCATGGCCGGAAATTTCGGCGTCTTGCATTCGGGCCCTGAGATCGGCGATACGCCGCCCCAAGGCAGGGGACGTTCCAATTTCACGTTTCGACATAGCCTTGTTTCTCCTCCCCCAACCCGCGCTTGTTTTGCCCACCCGTTCGCTTGCCCGCATAGTGCCTTTTATGAGGCTCCACGAATACAAGGCCCCGAACGCGTAGTCTTGGCCAAGGTTCCAACAGGGCCGGATCACGAAATAATTCCAGAGCCCTGTGCGGGCCGAACTCTGTTCCGGCTTCCGGTAAGCGGCGTGGCAGCACTGGCAGGCAGGGGTAGGATCGCGCGACCGCGTGAGGTCATGCAACATAAGCCATTGAAATTATTGGCGATCCCGACAGGATTCGAACCTGTGACCATCGGCTTAGAAGGCCGGTGCTCTATCCAGCTGAGCTACGGGACCGTCGGCCGGCCAACGGCCGGCTGGATGCTTGGGCCTGCCGCCTTTCAGTGCGTCCAGGGCGTCCTGCGGTCATAGCGGAAATTCTCCGCATAGGAAATCTGGCGGCGCTTGGTCTCTTTCGGTTCCTCGACACGGAAGGCAAGCCCTTCCTTTTCCGCGTAGGCCACCGCTTCTTCGCGCGTGTCGAAGGTGAGCCGGATCTGGCTTCTCATGTCACCCGACGTGGTGTAGCCCATCAAGGGATCGATCTTCTTGCGCATCTCGGGGTCGAATTCCAGCACCCAATGGCCGGTCTTGGCCTTGCCGGACTGCATCGCGGTTTTGGCTGGGCTGAAAATGCGCGCGGACATGGCCACCTCTTTGTTGGCAAGGCGGCATCGCCGCCTCTTCGCCCGTCATTACTGCGCATTGGCAGCGGCGGCAAGGTTTTTGCACTTGCCATGTACCACCGAAATGAATAGGCAACAGACCGTTCGGAGTGTAGCGCAGGCTGGTAGCGCATCTGGTTTGGGACCAGAGGGTCGGGAGTTCGAATCTCTCCACTCCGACCATTTCTCATTTAAAATGCGACACCGATGGCACCGAAGGGGTTTTGGCCCTTATCCGCGTGTCATTATTTCAGGCTCGCTTCCATCGCCATTGCTGGCTTAAGCTGCGGCAAACGGGGGGTGGCGGTGCTTGGGATAGATGCTTGGGTGTCGCTGTTCGGGCCGGCCTATTTCGCCTATGCGGGCGTGACGGTTCCGTTCATGGTGGCATGGGCGATCGCCTGTGCCGCCTTGGCGACGTGGAACAATCGCGGGAGCCGCAGGCACGGCAGGCTCGCACCTGGCATCGTCGCCTCCCGTTCGTGGGCAGCCAGCATCGGGATTTTTGTGCTGGTCGCGGCCTGCTATATTGCCGCGCACTCGGCCGTCTATCTGTTGGTCCGGCATTTCGTCAGAATGTGGCTGTGATTGGCCGCAAGCTCACCGGCCGGCAGTGTTACGTTGAGAGCACACCCTCTATATCGGTTTTCGAAAAATCGGCTCCGACATACAACAGCCGGCAAGCGTGCTCCTTCGCCACCTCGTAGGAGAAACAATCGCCGAAATTGAGCGCGGCCGGATGGCTGCCCTTGCCCCATCGCGCATAGGCTTCGGCGATACGCCGGGCCGAGGCCGGCGTTACCACCACCACCTCGAAACCAAGCCCGTCAATCAGGCTGGACAGCTCGGCGGCGACGCCACGATGGGCCGCGACGATCAGCGCCTCGGCAACGGTGCCGGCGGAGATCAGGAGGTCGTTCTCGGCTGCGAGCGCGGCCATGCAGGCGTCGGCCTGAAGTTCATTCAGGACGATCGCCATAAGCGCCGACGTATCGACCGCGATCATTCTGGCATGCCGTCATCGCCATAAAGGAAGTCCTGGCTGCGGGCAGCGGATGGTCCGGCCTTCATCTTGGCCGCCCCTGCCGCACGCGCCGCTTCCATGAGCGTCCGGCGACCTTCCTTGCCGGGCATTGCCTTGATGGGAACCAGCCGCACGGCCGCATGGCCGTGACGGGTCAGAATGACCTCGTCGCCCGCCTCAGCGCGGCGCACCAGCTCGGTCAGCTGTCCCTTGGCGTCGGTAACGGATACCTGCATCGAATACTCCGCATGGACCATTCTCCGGTCCAAATCTTTCAATCGAGAAATAGACCATCGAGTGGTCTATTTCAAGAGTTTCGACAATGCGGGGGTGGTCCGTGTCGTTGGGATGGATGTCCGCTGCGGCGGCACCCGCTCGACGCATTTTGAACGCAAGCTCGCCGGGCGAGAACCCCAAGCGCCTCATTCCCGGCGAGCCTACAACCTGATTTGGAACGCAATCAGGACCGGGGTCAGCCGGCAAGCTCACGCAGCAAGATGGATGCCAGTCTTGTTTCCCAAAATGGGACTGAGGTCGAGACGGAGGACCGCCGGAACCCTGAAGTCATCAAATCTCGAACTCGCCCTGCCCTTCGTCCATGGCATTGACGGTTTCGGCGGCCAATGCCCTGGTGATCGGCATCTTGCGCTCCAGGGCGGTACGATCCAGGCGCTCCACCACACGCATCGCGGTTGCCAGAGAACGCTCGATGCGCCGCACCAAATACTGCACGACATGCGGCTCGACCTCGACCTGGCGGTCGGCGAACAGCTTGGTGATGACACCGGCGAGCAGGAGATCATCGGGCTCATGGATCTCGACGGTCGCCGCAGCCTTGAGCCGCGATGCAAGATCGGGCAGCGATACACCCCAGGCCGAGGGAAAGCGGCGTGCGGTCAAAAGCAGCGTCGAGCCGGCGCCACGCACCGCATTGATGAGATGGAACAGGCCCAGTTCGTCGACCGCGCGTGCGTCGACATCATCGATCAGGGCCGGGCGGGCACCAAGATTTGCGATGCTGTCGCCAATGCGCCTGGCGTCGACAGTCACCGCCTTGGCGCGCGCGCCCCAGATCGAGGCCAGATGCGTCTTGCCGGAGCCGGCTGGGCCCGCCAGCACCACCACCGGTGCTGGCCAATCCGGCCAGCGGTCGACCAGTGCGGCCGCCTGGTTGTTGGTACCGGAGACGACCAGCTCATCACGCGAGTAACCGGTGCCATGGCCGAGATCGAGCGGCAACTGGCGTGGCGGGTCGGTTCGCTGCGCGGTCACTTCAGCGACGCGGTTGCGAGCGGTGGCCGCCGCCGCGATCGGCTGGCAATGCCGGCGCGGGTTCTGTCGCATGGCCTTTGTAGAGCGGCGATTCGAGATAACGGGCGATGGCAAATCGCACCAGCACCGCAACCGCCGCCGAAGCCGGCACGGCAATCAAAAGGCCGACGAAGCCGAACAGAGCGCCGAAGGCGAACAGCGCGAACATCAGCCATACAGGATGCAGGCCGACGCTTTTGCCGACCAGCCTGGGCTGCAGGATGTTGCCTTCGATGAACTGGCCGATGAAGAAGACCACCGCAACCGCGACGATCATCGTCCAGTCAGGCCAGAACTGAACGAAGGCGACGCCGACGGCCAGCACCAGCCCGGTCAATGAGCCGACATAGGGGATGAAGGAGATCAGCCCGGCGAACAGGCCGATGAGGATGGCGAAGTTCAGCCCGGTCAGCGTAAGGCCGGTGGCGTACATGGCGCCCAGCACCAGGCAGAGCGTACCCTGGCCGCGCACGAAGCCGGCAGTGGCGGTGTTGACGTCGCGCGCGATGGCGCGGACCGTGGCGACGTTGTCGCGCGGCACCCAGCTGTCGATGACCGCCACCATGCGGTCCCAGTCGAGCAGCATGTAGAAGGCCACGACCGGCGTCACCACGAACAGGCTGACCACCGAGACCAGCGCCACGCCCGAACTCCAGATCGAAGTGAAAACCGTCGTGAGCAGGCCGAAACCGGAGGTCAGCAGTGAGTTCAACCCATCGCGCAAGCCATTGGCGTTAACGCCGAATTTCTGTTCCAGCCACTTCGGATCAAAGGAGGTGATCAGGCTCTGCAGCCGGGTCAGGTACTCCGGCAGCTTGCCGGCGAAATCGGCCATCTGTGTCGCCAGCACCGGAATGAGGATGACCAAGGCCAGCACCAGCACGATCAGGAATGTGATGAGGATGACCACCGTCGCCATGAAGCGGCTGAGGCCGAGCCGCTGCAGACGGTCGGCGACCGGATCGAGGAAATAGGCAAGCACCATGCCGGCGACGAAGGGCAGCAGGATGTCGCTGAAGACATAAAGGAAGAGCGCCAGGATCGCGGCACCCGCCAGCCAGAAGAATATCTGGCGCCGGAACGTGGCCGACGCCTCGGCCTCTGCCGCCGTCTCGCCTTCCGGCACGACGACACCCATCTGGCCGTCGTCGGTCTTGCCCAGCGCCGCCTTGCGGGCGGCCGGCTTGCGGGCAGGCCTGCCGTCGATGGGCTTGTCAGCCTGATTTACCGCCTTCGCCATAGCCGCTCATATGCCTCAGCCAAGCCACGAGATAGGCCGCGGCCGAAGCCACGGTCAAGACCCCGGACAGCAATATGAGGCCTGGCCGCAGAGGGTCGAGGTGCACGGCAAAGGCGAGTTCGCCCAGCACAACCGCCGCCAGCACGATCTGGACGGCGGTATTCGCCTTGGAGACCAGGAACGGTTTGATCTCGACCGGATGGGCCATCGCCGTGGACAACAGGACCGCGCAGACGATCAAGGCGTCGCGCGACACCATGGTGACGACCAGCCACAGCGGCAACTGCCCGATGATGCCCATGACGACGAACACCGAAACCAGCAGCAGCTTGTCGGCGATCGGATCGAGATAGGCGCCGAACCTGGACTGCTGGTTGAAGCGGCGGGCGATGAAGCCGTCGACGCCGTCGGAAATGCCGGCAACGACGAAGCCGGCAAAGGCCCAGTCCCAACGCGCCTGCAGCATGGCCAACACCACGGCAGGCACCAGGACAACGCGCAGCATGGTGATCAGGTTGGGGATGGTCAACGCATTGTCCCGCCGTATTATGCGTTGAGATAGATGAGGGAGATGGAGGGCCGAGGCAAGGGAGAGCCGGCTGGGCCAGCCGCAAGCACTGAGTGCGATGCCCCCGGCTATCCACGCTTTTGTCGGCCAAACGAAGCCCGGTTCGGCCGTTATCCTTGCGGACCGAAACCGTTCATGCGAAGAGCCCGCAAACGAGCAGGAACATTGCGATGAGCAAGCGCGAAACCGGCCAGCATAAAACGGGCCAGAACAAAACGGCCAAGCGCGGAAACGGGCTCACCTATGCGCAGGCGGGCGTCGATATCGATGCCGGCAACCTCATGGTCGAGAAGATCAAGCCGCTGGTGCGCGCGACGCGCAGGCCGGGCGCCGATGGCGAGATCGGCGGCTTCGGCGGCCTGTTCGATCTGAAAGCGGCCGGTTTCACCGATCCGGTGCTGGTAGCAGCCAATGACGGCGTCGGCACCAAGCTCAAGATCGCCATCGAGGCGGGAAAACACGACACGATCGGCATCGACCTTGTCGCCATGTGCGTCAACGACATCGTCGTGCAGGGCGCCGAACCGCTGTTCTTCCTCGACTATTTCGCCACCGGCAAACTCGATCCCGATCAGGGTGCCGCGATCGTCGGCGGCATCGCACAGGGCTGCCGTCAGGCCGGCTGCGCGCTGATCGGCGGCGAGACGGCGGAAATGCCGGGCATGTATCACGGCAAGGACTATGACCTTGCTGGCTTTGCCGTGGGTGCGGCCGAACGCGGCCAGCTCCTGCCCACCGACGACATCGTCGAGGGCGACGTGCTGCTCGGGCTGGCCTCTTCTGGCCTGCATTCGAATGGTTTCTCGCTGGTGCGCCGCATCGTCGCCGCCAGCGGTCTGGCGTGGAACGATCCAGCACCGTTCAACGACGAGGCGACGCTTGCCGAGGCACTGCTCGAACCCACCCGCATCTACGTCAAGTCGATCCTCAAGGCGATCCGCAACACGCATGGCATCAAGGCGCTGGCGCACATCACCGGCGGCGGTTTTCCGGAAAACATTCCGCGCGTGCTGCCCAAGGACTTTTCCGCCGAACTTGACCTCAATGCCATCGACGTGCCGCCGGTGTTTTCCTGGCTGGCCAAGACAGGCGGCGTGGCGCCGGAGGAGATGATGCGAACTTTCAATTGCGGCATCGGCATGATTTTGGCTGTCGCTTCCGGTCAGGCGGCGCAGGTCGCGGCCGTGCTGCAGGAAGCCGGCGAGACGGTGACGCCGATCGGCCGCATCGTGCCGCGTCGCGACGCCGGCGTCATCTATCGGGGCTCGATCGGCCTATGAGCACGCAGAGAAAACGCACCGTTGTCCTGATTTCGGGGCGCGGCTCCAACATGACCGCGCTGATCGCGGCGGCCAGCGATCCGGCCTTCCCGGCCGAGATTGCCGGCGTCATTTCCGACAAGGCGGACGCCGCCGGCCTCGGCATCGCCAGGGCACGCGGCATCGCCACCCAGGTCATTTCCCGCGCCGACCATGGCAGCAAGCAGGCGCATGACGCGGCCATCGACGCGGCACTTGCGGCCTTCAACGCCGACATCGTGGCGCTGGCCGGCTATATGCGCCTCCTGACCCCCGGCTTTGTCCAGAAATGGCAGGGCCGCATGATCAACATCCACCCTGCCCTGCTGCCGGCCTTCAAGGGGCTCGACACCCATGCGCGCGCGTTGGCCGCCGGCATCCGCATCCATGGCTGCACGGTGCATTTCGTCACGTCCGAGATGGATGATGGCCCGATCATCGCGCAAGCGGCCGTGCCGGTGATGGTCGGCGACAATGCCGATACGCTGGCCGCGCGCGTGCTCAAGGCAGAGCACCGGCTCTACCCGCTGGCGCTTGGACTGGTCGCCGAAGGCAAGGCACGCATGGAGGCCGGGCATACGGTTCTTGCCCACTTCGCCGACGATGCCGACAACGGCACCTCGGTGGTGATGGCGCCCGATCCGCTGCGCGAGGAAGCCGACCTCGAGCACCTGGCGCGGATCACGCCCTGAGCGAGAGCGCAGCGATGAAACAGCTGCTCCTGCTGCGTCACGCCAAATCGAGTTGGGACGACCCTGACCTCGACGATTTCGACCGACCGCTGGCGGAACGTGGGTTGAAGGCGGCCCGGCTGATCGGCCGCGAGCTTGGAGCGCGCAACTGGCTGCCGGATCAGGCGCTGGTGTCGCCGGCGCTGCGCACCCGCGATACCTGGCGGCTGGTGGCGGCGGAACTGCCAGTGCATCCCCGGGTCGCGTTTGCCGAGGCGCTCTACGATGCCGCAGCGGCGGATATTCTGGGTCAGCTACGCAAAGCGGACCCTTCGACCAGCTGCCTGCTGGTTCTCGGCCACAATCCGGGCCTTGAGGAGCTGGCAAAACAGCTTGCCGGACCGGGATCGGAGGCGAAGGCGCGCAAGAGGCTCGAGGAAAAGTTTCCGACAGCAGCCCTCGCGCGCTTCGTCCTTGAAGACGATTGGTCCGGGGTGTCGGCCGCCAGGCTGACACATTGCCTGCGGCCGAAGGATCTGAGCTAAAAGTCTAATGTCCGCGGGTGCGGCAGATCAGACCCGCCGCAGCCGCGACATCAGTTACCCCAGATGCCCTGGCCGGGCTCGGGCCAGTCGGTGGCTGGCTTCATCTTGGTGTCGGCGGTCTTGTGTTTGATCATATCCGTGTCGTTGACGGCGCCCGTGGCGGCGTGATCCACGCCGGCGACCGGGGCGACCGGCTGGTTGGCATTGTCGGAGCCATAGTGGTCGCTGCCGGCGAATGCACCCCCGGCTGCGACAAGGATAGCGGCGGTAGCGAGAGCAAGTCTGTTCATTTCAATCTCCTGTTCATCCGTTGGGCGGCGTCTTGGGAGGACGGTTCCGCTGAGGAGAAGACCAGAAGCAGCCTGGTTTTATTTCCTGGACGTGAGATGTTTTGCCGACTGAGAAGATCGGCGGCCTTCGGTCTGACCTCATTCAAAACAAGAGCGGCGGGCCAGACCCACCGCTCTTTGTCGTCAAGCCAGGCGAGGCCGGCGTGGATCAGTTGCCCCAGTTGCCCTGGCCGGGATCAGGCTGATTGGAATCGGGCGTCAGCTTGAAACCGCGGTGTTCGACCGGCTTGCGGATCGAAGCCGTATAGCTGTGGTCGATTTTACCCGCGGGCGCGGTGACCGCCGGCTGATTGACATTGTCAGAGCCATAATTGTCGCTGCCGGCGAAGGCGCTGCCCGTGGCAACGAGAATGGCAGCGGCGGTAAGTGCGATCCTGTTCATTTCTCTACTCCGATAGGTCTGGTCTGTCCGTCAAGTGGCGTGCCTTTGGGAGGAATTTCGCGTCGCTCGGACCAGCTGAACGTGGGTTTTTCGTTCGTCGGCTTCCAATCACGAAGATGTTCCTTCACGGCCCGATTTCGCACCTCAAGGCTGGATCCCGGATTTCGGCAGAAGTGTTTTCATCAACATTATCAGTCGCTTGTTGCGCAACTCACGGAGCATTACGCTTTGTTTCGCCGAGGCGGCGTTCGCCGGGCGCTCACGGCGCGTCAACATTAATTGAACCGATTGGTTCGATCCGTGACCGGCGCGCTGGCCGGCACTTGTTCGACGGCTATCCGGCACGACTGAACCCGACTGGCTCGCCTGATTCCATTTGTCACAAAACAAGAGCGGCGGGCCAGGCCCACCGCTCTTTGTAGTCACGCGATGCTAGAAGGGATTAGCGGCCCCAGATGCCCTGGCCCGACTGAGCCGGAACGTTGGCATTGGCATCGGCCTGCGCCTTGTCCGCCTTCAGGATCGAACCGGTGTGGAAGGTGTCGACGTTGGAGGTCGACTGGCTGGCAACCGGCTGGTTGGCGTTGTCGGAACCGTAGTTGTCGCTGCCGGCAAAAGCGGTGCCAGTGGCAACGAGGATGGCAGCGGCGGTGAGTGCGATCTTGGTCATTTCAAGTACTCCTGAATTCAAAGTTGGATGGATTGGCAGTCGCGATTAGCGGCCGAAGAGGTTGCGGTCAGCGCCCTGCGGAGCCTGGACCGACGCGGCCGTCGACTTCGAGGTCGAAGCAGTGACCGAATGGTCGACAGTGGCGGCAGGCTGGTTGGCGTTGGCCGAGCCATAATTGTCGCTGCCGGCAAAAGCAGTGCCCGTGGCAACGAGGATGGCGGCGGCGGTAAGAGCGATCTTGGTCATTTTATTTACTCCAGAATTTCTTTGTTCTGTCCGTCTAGTGGCGTGCCCCTTGGGAGGATTTCGCGTCGCTCGGACCACCTCCAAATGGGGAAGGCCTTTTGGAATTACCAGTCGCGTCGGTTTTGCAGTATTTCATCATATTATGGACAATGCATATTGCATTGCAGCATTTTCAGCCTGAATTCTCAAACATTTTCAGGAGATTAGCGTTTCTCCCGCAGACGCAAACACCAACCGACTCACGCCTATTGTTCACTGTTTACGATACAATCCGTCAACCAGAACCGAACCGTTCGGTTCGATTTATGTTTCAAACGAGGCATCTAGCCCGCGAAAAACCATCGCCGGCCGCAGCCAAGCCGCATTTGCCTTGCGTTGCGATCGATACTATCGATCATCCGGGTCCGATTGCCGAATGGATCGTCGATCGAGCCTTGGTGGCCGTTGAGACCGAAGTGGATGCTGGAACGGCAATAGACATGCGATTGCTGCTTGTGGAGGACAATCGCGAACTGGCGGACTGGCTAGGCAAGACCTTGCGCCAGGCGAATTATGTCGTCGACATCGTCCATGACGGCGAGGATGTCGAGCACGCGCTTGCCGCCGGCGACCACGCGCTTGTCATTCTCGACCTTGCGTTGCCCCGCATGGGCGGACTGGAAGTGCTGCGCATGCTGCGAGCCCGCGGCAACCGGGTGCCGGTGATCGTACTGACTGCCAATGCCAGCCTCGATGGCCGGGTCAAAGGCCTCAACGAAGGCGCCGACGACTATCTGGCGAAGCCCTTCCAGGTAGAGGAGCTCGAAGCGCGCATCCGCGTGCAACTGCGCCGCGCCAATGACCGGACGGCACCGGTCGTTGCCTGCGGCGACCTCATCTTCGACACCAACACCAGGCTGTTTTCGCTCGGCGGTGAAACACTGGCCCTGACACCGCGCGAACATGCAGTGCTTGAACAATTGATGATCAAGGCGGGACGTACGGTAAGCAAGGCCGCCCTGTCGGCGGCGATCTACGATTTCGAGACCGACGCCGATCCAAGCGCCATCGAGATCTATGTGCACCGTGTGCGCAAGAAGCTCGAGGGGTCGCGGGTCCAGATCACCACTTTGCGTGGCCTCGGCTATCTCTTGCGCCATGAGGATCTGGCGCCATGATGATTTGGCGCTATGAAGACTAACAGCCTGCGTCTGCAATTGCTGGCCTGGGTCGTGCTCCCCCTGGCCGGGCTTGCGACCATCAATCTGTGGACCAGCCAGCGCAACGCTCTGGCGACCGCCGATCTGGTCACCGACCGCATGCTGGTCGGCTCGGCCCGTGCCATCGCCGAGCAGGTCGCCATGGCCGATGGCGTACTCGATGCCACCATCCCGCCGGCGGCGATCGAGATGTTCGATACCGGCGATCGCGACAGCGTCTACTATCGCGTCGAGACCGCCGGAGGACGGTTGCTGACCGGTTACCCCGATTTGCCGCAAGCGCCGCGGCATGCGAGCGCCGAGGCGAGCTATCGCGACCATATGTTGCGGCTCTTGACGCTCAGCCACGCGGTGATCGGCGCCGGCGGCGATTCCCCCATAACGGTCACCGTGGGCATAACGCTCTCCGGGCATGATGCGATGGTGAAGCGGCTGTGGTTCAGCGCCTTCGTCCAGCAACTGGCGCTGGTGGCGATCGCCGGCGTCTTCGTGCTGCTTGGCCTGCGCCGCGGCCTGGCGCCATTGATGAGCCTGCGCGACGCGGTGCGTTCGCCAAGCCGAAGCGACCTCGATCCGGTTGACGTGCCGGGCGCGCAGAGCGAAATCCGGCCTCTGATAGAGGCGCTCAACGCCTACATGGAACGGGTGCGCGCGCAGATGGGAGCGCAGCGCCGTTTCATCGCCAATGCCGCACATCAATTGCGCACGCCGCTGGCGCTGCTATCGACGCAGGCAAGCTATGCGCTACGCGAAACCGCCACCGATGCGCGCCAGGAAGCGCTGGTGGCGCTGCAGGCCAGCTCCGGCAAGCTGGCGCGGCTGGCCGAACAATTGCTCACCCTGTCGCGTGCCGAGCCTGGCAGCCGGCGGCCACGCGCCGATCGCATCGACCTGACAGAAGCCGCCCGCCATGTACTGGAAACGCAGGCGCCCGCGGCGATCGCCCGCAAGATCGATCTCGGGCTGGAGGAAACAGGGCCGGTTGCAGTCATTGGCGACGGCACCATGCTGCGCGAGATGATCGTCAATCTTGTCGACAACGCGCTGCGTTACTCGACGGCAGGCGCCAGCGTGACGGTGAAGCTGGCCGCCATCGATAGCGAAGCCGTGTTGACGGTAGCCGATGACGGACCCGGCATCCCGGCCGAAGAGCGGGATCACGTGTTCGAGCGCTTTTATCGCATCGCCGGTTCGACCGAGGAAGGCAGCGGCCTGGGCCTCGCCATCGTGCGCGAGGTTGTCGAGAATGCCGGCGGCCGCGTCACCCTCGGGGATGGCGCGGCCGGCGGTCTGGTGGTCGAGGTCAGGTTGCCCCTGGCCTGAACCGACCCGCACCAAGCGCGGGCTCGTACTGTCCTCGGAACAAAATCAGGTGCCCTGCTCGTTGAACGGCGCCGGCCGCCACTTGACGACATAGTTCTCGAAGCGGGTGATGATGAATTCCACCACCAGCGCCATAACCGCCAGGATGATCATGGCGGCGAAGACGCCATTGGCGTTGAAGGCGCCCTGCGCGGTCGAGATCAGCAGGCCCATGCCTTGCTTGGCGCCGAGGAATTCGCCGACCACGGCGCCGACCAAGGCAAAGCCGAAGCTGACATGCAGGCTGGCCAGGATCCAGCTCATCGCCGACGGGATAATGACGGTGCGGGTGATCTGGAACGGCGAGGCACCGAGGATCTGGGCGTTGGCGATCATCGCCCTGTCGGCCTCGCGAACCCCCTGGAAGGCGTTGGCGAAAACGACGAAGAACACCATCACCACGGCGAGCGCCACTTTCGAGGCCATGCCGAGGCCGAGCGCGATGATGAAGACAGAGCCGAGCACGACGCGCGGCACGGAATTGGCGATCTTGATGTAGATCGAAAAGACATCGGCCAGCAGCCGGTTGCGGCCGAGAATGATGCCGGCGGCGATGCCGCCCAGTGCGCCGATGGCGAAGCCGAGGAAGGTTTCCTCCAGCGTCACATAGATCTGCAGCCAGAGCGGTCCCTGCGAGGTGCCCTCGGTGATCCAGGACCAGATCTGTTCCCAGATGCCCGAGGGGCTGGCGAAGAAGAACGGGTCGATGATGTTATAGTCGGCGCCGAGTTCCCACAGGCCAAGGAACGCAACGAGGATAGCAAGGCGCAGGCCGATGACCAAAGCATGGCGGCGGCGCAGCCGGGCCCTCGCCCGGGCCTCGGCAACGGCAATGGAGGCATCGCGGACGGCGGCATGGGAAGCGGTGGGAGAGATAGCGGTCATGTTGGTGTCTCCTCTCAATGCCCGCTCTGCAAGGTGCGGCTCTGGCCGAGCTGCACTTCTTCGCGCAGGTCGTTCCAGATCACCTTGGCGATCTCGACGAATTTCGGGTCGTAACGGATGTCGGCCATGACACGCGGACGCGGCAGGTCGATGCGGTAGACGCTCTTGACCGTTCCCGGCCCGGCGGTGAGCACATAGACCTTGTCGGCCAGCGCCACCGCCTCCTCCAGATCGTGGGTGACGAAGACGACGGAGGATTTCTGTTCCGACCACAGGCCGAGCAATTCGTCCTGCATGGCCGTGCGCGTCTGCATGTCGAGCGCACTGAACGGCTCGTCCATAAGCAGAATCTTCGGCTGGTTGATGAAGGTCTGGGCAAGGGCGACGCGCTTGCGCATGCCGCCCGAAAGCTGGTGCGGATAATGTTTTTCGAAGCGGCCGAGGCCGACGCGGGCGATCCAGTCGCGGGCCCGATCATAGGCCTGCGCCTTGGGGATCCCGCGATAAAGCGGACCGGCGGCGACATTGTCGATGACGCTTCGCCAGGGAAAAAGCGCATCGGCCTGGAAGACGAAACCGATGTCGCGGCTGATATCGGTGACCGGTTTGCCCATGACGCGGACATGACCTGTGGTCGGCCGCAGCAGGCCGGTGACGAGGTTGAGCGTCGTCGACTTGCCGCAGCCGGTCGGCCCGACGACGCAGGCGAATTCGCCACGCGCCACCGTCATGGTGAAGTCGCGGATCGCCGTCATCATATGGCCGTCGGGCGTGACGAAGCGTAGCGTCACATCATCGATGGCGATCGCGGCATCGGCCGGCGGCGCGGCCTGAGACAACTTCTCAGCCGCCATCGTTTGCACTTGCATGGCATACTCCTGTGGCGATGATGCGAGAATGCCTGCGGCCAAAACTTGTGGTCGCCATCTCTCGACATCGGTAGGCGCGCCGCTGCCAAATCGATTCAGGCCAGCGGCGCAACTTGTTGTTCCTCAAGAGCGAACCGGGTAACCCGCCTCGCCTGCCTGCCTACTTGGCGGCGTCGACGAATTCCGTCGTGAAGGTTTTCGACAGGTCGATCTGCTTGCCCTGCAGGCTCTTGGAGAAGGTCGACAGAACTTTCAGCACCGTCTCGGGGCCATCGGCCGGCATGCGTCCGTCGGGCGTGAACATCGCCTTGCCGCCGGCGAGCCCCTGGATATAGAGATCCTTGTTGCCGGCGTAATAGTCCTTCGGCATCTTGTCGGCGATCTCCTCGGCCGAATGGCCGGCGATGAACTTCATCGTCTTGACGAAGGCATTGGCGAGCTTCTGTGCTTCGTCCTTGTGGCCTTCGACCCAGGAAGACTGGACGTAGAAGGATGCCGCAGGATAGTCGCCGCCCAGCGCTTCCTTGGTCTTTTCGGGCGTGCGCATGTCGACCAGGACACTGGCCTCGCCGGTCTTGAGCAATTTCGCGATGGTCGGCTCCGTGGTCATGCCGGCCTGAATTTGGTCCTGCTTGACGGCGGCGATGAAGGTGTTGCCGGCGCCTACCGGCAGCAGCGTGTAATCACCCGGCTTCAGGCCGCTGCGGACGGCAAGATATTGGGTCAGGAAATCGGTCGACGACCCAAGCCCGGTGACGCCCAGCGTGGCGCCCTTGAAGTCGGCCGGCGACTTGATCTCCGGGTGCTTGGCGGAGACCAGTTCGACCTCGCCAGGGGCCTGGCTGAACTGGACGATCGACTCGATGTATTTGCCCTTTGACTGTAGGTCGACAGTGTGGTCATAAAAGCCGACAACGCCCTGCACGGCGCCGGCCAGCAATTCATTCTCGGCCTCGACGCCGGCTCGCGAGTTGATCAGTTCGACGTCGAGCCCCTCATCCTTGAAGTAGCCGAGCTGCTGGGTGAGCACGGCCGGCAGGTAAATCTGCTTTTCCATGCCGCCGACAATGATGGTGATCTTGTCCGCGGCGCTCGCCGCGGTCGCGCCCGTGCCGACAATGGCGAGCGTCAGCGCCGCCGAACGCAAGATGCACTTCGAGATCAAACCGGTCATGTAACTTCCTCCACCTGGGCGGCGCGCCATCCAGGCTGCGCCGCATTCCTCCTGCCGGCCACTCCCGCACCGGTCACGCGGCGAACGCCGCAATGAATCAATTGCATGCCCAAGCTTTCAGCTGGCTTTCAGCCACTTTAGCAACCGGGGAATGAAAACAGCCAGGATTTGCTGGTTACGATGCGCCAAAACCCAATACGTCGCGCATGTCGTATTCGCCGGGAGCGCGGCCCGCCACCCACAATGCCGCGGCGATGGCGCCGCGTGCAAACATGATGCGGTCACCAGCCGAATGCGCCAAGGTGACGGTCTCGCCTTCCGTGCAGAAGCTGACGCTGTGCTCACCAATGATGGCGCCGCCCCGCGCCACCGCGAAGCCTATCTCGCCCGCCGGCCGCGCGCCGGTGACGCCATCGCGGACGCGCCTCGCAACCGTCTCCAGCCCGATTTCGCGTCCGCCGGCAACAGCCTGCCCCAGCATCAGCGCCGTGCCCGAAGGCGCGTCGATCTTGTGGCGATGATGCGCCTCGAAAATCTCCGCATCCCAGTCATCGGGGTCGAGCGCCCGCGCTGCCTGTTCGACCAATCCGACCAGCATGTTGAGCCCGAGCGAGAAGCTGCCGGAGCGCACGATGGCAATGGTTTTCGCGGCATGGGCGATGGTGGCCATCTCGGCGGCCTCGAAGCCCGTCGAGCCAATCACCAGGGCTGGCCCGCCCCTCCCGGCACACAATCTGGCCAGTTCCACGGAGGCCGCCGGCGTGGTGAAGTCGACCACCACGTCGGCTGTGGCGAGCGCCTCGTCGCGGCTCACCAGCCCGTCGCCGACACTGCCCGGACGGTGAAAGCAGCCGGCGAGCGCCAGACGCGCATCGGCCCGCACCGCATCCGCCATCTGGCGACCCATGCGGCCGAGAGCGCCTGATATGGCGATCCTGATCGGCGGCTGCGGCATCGGCTTCCTGCTATTTCCACATGCCGCGCATGCGCGCGCCGATGTCGACGCGCACCTCCGGCCGAGGCGCCCTGCCTTGCGCCGCTTGCGCGGCCGGCCACGAAAGCTGCTGGAACGCGGCGAGGATGGAGGCCGGAATGAAACGGGTGCGCGAGGCGTAGACATGGCGGTCGCCGCGTGCCGCCTGGCCATGCGGAAAGAAGCGCTGGGGCATGACGAGGTTGAGATTGTCCTTGGCCCGTGTCATCGCCACGTAGAGCAGCCGTCGCTCCTCCTCGATATCTTCCTTGGTGCCGACACCGAGATCGGCCGGAATGCAGCCGTCGACCGTGTTCAGCACGAAGACGTTCTTCCACTCCTGGCCCTTGGCCGAGTGGATGGTCGACAAGATCAAATAGTCCTCGTCGCGGTGCGGAGGGCCGGCCTGGCCGCTGGTTGCGTCCGGCGGATCGAGCGTCAGCTCGGTCAGGAAGCGTTCGCGCGAAGCATAGCCCAAGCCGATTTGCTCGAGTTGCAGCAGGTCGGCGCGGCGCGTGATCGCATCCTCGTGGATGCGCTCCAGATGCGGTTCGTACCACAGCCTGACCTGTTCGAGATCGGCCGGCCATTTGGCGCCGGCGCGCAAGCCGGAATAGAGCGAGACGAAGCCGGGCCAGTCGTCGGCGGCGCGCTGCGGCGGACGCCAGCCGGCCAGTCCCATCGCCTCGTCCAGCGCCGACGTCATGGCCTCGACGACCTGCGCGGCCGCGGAAGGGCCAATGCCGGGAAGAAGCTGCAGCACGCGAAAGCCGGCGACACGATCGCGCGGATTTTCGGCAAAGCGCAGTACCGCCAGCACGTCCTTGACATGCGCGGCATCGAGGAATTTCAGGCCACCGAACTTGACGAAAGGGATGTTGCGCCGCGTCAGCTCGATCTCCAGCGGCCCGCTGTGGTGCGAGGCGCGAAACAGCACCGCCTGCGACTTCAGCGCGGTACCGGCCTCGCGCTCGGCAAGGATGGTGTCGCAGACGAAGTTCGCTTGCTCGACCTCGTCGCGCACGGTCACAAGTCTCGGTTTGTCGGCGGATTTGCGTTCCGACCACAGGTTCTTGGTGAAGCGCTCCGAGGCTTCGCCGATAACCGCGTTGGCGGCCGCCAGAATGGTCTCGGTCGAGCGATAATTGCGCTCCAGCATCACCACATCGGCGGTCCGCGCGAACTGTCTAGGGAAGTCGAGGATGTTGCGCACTTCGGCGGCCCGGAACGAATAGATCGACTGCGCGTCGTCACCGACGACCGTCAGCCCGGCGCCGTCGGGCTTGAGTGCCATCAGGATCGAGGCCTGCAGCCGGTTGGTGTCCTGGTATTCGTCGACCAGCACATGGTCGAACCGTCCGCCCAGATGCGTGGCGATTTCAGGCTCGGCGGTCATCTGCGCCCAGTAGAGCAGCAAATCGTCGTAATCGAGCACATTCTGCGCCTGCTTGGCCTCCACGTAACCGGCAAACAATTGCTTGAGCTGCTCGGCCCAGCCGGCGCACCAGGGGAAGGCGGACCCCAGGACCTCACCCAGCGGCGCCTGCGCGTTGACGGCGCGCGAATAGATGGCAAGGCAGGTGCCTTTGGTCGGAAAGCGCGCTTCCGTCCTGGAGAAACCGAGTTCGTGGCGCACGAGATTCATCAGATCGGCGGAATCCTCGCGATCATGGATGGTGAAGGCCGGATCGAGGCCGATCTCCAGCGCATAGTCCCGCAGCAGCCGCGCGCCGATACCATGAAAAGTGCCGGCCCAGGTCAGTGCGTCCGTGATCACTGCGGCGTCGCGGCCGAGCACTTCGCCGGCGATGCGCTCGACACGTCTCGCCATTTCGGATGCGGCGCGCCGCGAAAACGTCATCAGCAGGATGCGGCGCGGGTCGGCTCCCTTGACGATCAAGTGGGCGACGCGGTGCGCCAGCGTGTTGGTCTTGCCGGAGCCGGCGCCGGCGATAACCAGCAACGGGCCTGCAATCTTGCCGTCGCCATGTTCGACCGCCTGGCGTTGGGCGTCGTTCAGCCGGGCGAGATAAGCCGGCTGGACGGTCCGTTCCAAAAACGTCGAATCATGGGCGGCGAGGTTCATCGCCCATCAAGCATCGTTTCCGCTTTGTTCGCAACAGAGAAGCAGCTCCGCCAATACAGCAGGAGCAATCAGCGTTTCGGGTCAACGCCCATCGACGCCGACTGCCGGCGCAGCGCCTCGCGGTCGTTTGCGGGCGCTGGCAGCAAAAGCGGATCGACACTGTCGGGAACCTCGTCGATCATCTTGCGGGCGAGACGGTAAGTGACAAAGGCCAGCGTGCCAACCAGAAGCAAACGGATCATGCGGCGGTCCTCCTTCGCTGGGTCAACCTGAGGCAGGGGATTTTGTTCCCTCGGCGCAATCGTGCAACCAAACCGACACCGCCTCGTTCTGCGGGTGGAGGAAGTAGCCATGAAAAAGCTGGGACTGATCCTCGCGCTGGTGACTTTGGCTTTCTCGGCCTGCGACAACAAATTGCCGCCGACAAAGGCGACTGGGGCCGATCAAGATCTCGCCATTCCTATGGTGAACAATGGCATTGCCAGCCAGTGAACGGGGCTTGCGCAAAAACGACTGCGGGACCTTCAACGCATTGCCGCAATGCATTCCTCGAGACGCTCGAGGCGGAACTTGGCATTGCGCAGCTCGTGGCCTGCGTCCTGGCGCAGCTGTCGTGTCTGCGCCGAGGCAGCGGTCAAGTCTTGTTCGAGTTGAGCGATGCGGGCGCGCACCCGCCGCGCTTCGTCCTGACGCACCGCCTTTATCCAGCTCCGCCCGCGCATCTATGAACCCGCAGCATCCAAAAGCGTGCCACAGCCATGACAGTAAAACCCTAACTTCCGCCGAGCGCGAGCGTTCTAACTTTAACGAAATCTAATTTAGCATGCAGGAGAGAAGGCCGGCGCCGCTTGGGAGGTAATCTGATAGCGCCGGCCAGGCGGATATCAGGTCCGCCGCGTGAGCGAGGCTAGCTGAGTCTTGCCGTAGCGTCATGCCAGATCAAGGATTTCGGCCTTTCCCCGGCGTTTTCCCCCGCTAAATGCCGCGAAAACCCCCCCGGGGGTTCAAGTCCCAAGCCGCTGCCTGGCGATGGCGGCATGGAAACTGGCGCCGAACAACAGCCCGTCGTCGTTGAAGTCGTAACTGGAATTGTGAAGCGGTGCCGAGGCCTCGCCGTTGCCGAGGAAGACGAAGCAGCCCGGCACGTGGTCGAGGAAGCGGGCGAAATCCTCCGACGCCGTCATCGGCTCGCGGGCGACCGCGATATTGCCGCGTTCGAAAACAGTCCCGGCGGCGGCAAAGGCCGCGTCGACCAGTTCGGCATCGTTGCGCAAAGGCACGAATTCCCTGGTGTAGTTGACCTCGGCGGCAACGTTGTAAGCGGTAGCGATGCCTTCGGCGATGATGCGCATCTGGCATTCGATCTTGGCGCTCACCTCGGGGCGGAAGCTGCGCGCGTCGCCAAGGATGCGGGCGATGCCCGGCAGTGCGTTGCGGGTGCCATCGGTGATCAGTTCGGTCACCGAAACCACGGAGATGTCGGCCGGGCTCAGCCGGCGCGAGACGATGGTCTGCAGGTTGGTAACCAGCGCACAGGCGGCGACCAGCGTTTCCTGACCCGAATGCGGCCGCGCAGCGTGACCGCCCAATCCCCTGAGCACGATCTCGAAGACGTCTTCGGCCGACATGACCGGGCCGGCGCGGGTCTCGAAATGTCCGACCGGCAAGCCCGGCATGTTGTGCAGGCCAAAGATCTCGTCGAAGGGAAAGCGCTGCATCAGGCCATCGTCGAGCATCGCCAACGCGCCTTTTCCCCATTCCTCCGCCGGCTGGAAGATGAAGCGCACGGTGCCGTCGAAACCGCCCTCCCCGGCCATGAGCTTGGCCGCACCGAGCAGCATCGCCGTGTGGCCGTCATGGCCGCAGGCATGCATGATTCCGGGATTGCCGGAGCGGTATGGCGCGGTTGATTGCTCTGATATGCGCAGAGCATCCATGTCGGCCCGCAGCGCGATCGCGCGGTTGCCGCTGCCGCGCTTCAAAGTCCCGACGACGCCGGTGCCGCCGACACCCTCGGCGACATCGTCCAGGCCGAATTCGCGCAGCTTGGCGGCGACGAAGGCCGCGGTGCGCTCCTCCTCGAAGCCGAATTCAGGGTGCGCGTGCAGATCATGCCGCCATTCGGTCATCTCCAGCTTCAGCACATCACGATCGATTTCAGCCATCGCCTGATACCTCCTGATCCGCAAGCTGGGCGACGATATCAAGCAGGATGTTGGCGCCGGCGACAAGCTCGGCATCGGCGGTATGTTCGCGCGGATTGTGGCTGATGCCGCCGGCGCTCGGCACGAAAATCATCGCCGCGGGCGCGAGGCGCGCCATCATCTGCGCATCGTGGCCGGCGCCTGAGGTCATGCGCTTGGATGCATACCCGCGCTTCTTCGCGGCAGCTTCGATCAATTCGACAATGCTGATATCGAAGATCACCGGCTCGAAGCGGGCCAGCCGCTCGACCGAGATCGTGACGCCATCATCGGCCGCGAGGTCCTCAAGAAACGCGGCGAGTGAGGCTTCCTCGGCTTGCAGGCGATGCTCGAAAGGGTCGCGCAGATCGACGGTGAAGACGGCGCGCGAGGGAATGACATTGATGGCGTCTGGCTCGAAACGCATCGTGCCGACCGTTGCAACGGTCGGCGTGTTCGAAGCTTTGGCGCGGTCGTGCAGGAACGTGACGACACGCGCGGCCGCATGCCCGGCGTCATTGCGCATCGACATCGGCGTGGTGCCGGCGTGGTTGGCGACGCCGTCTATGGTGATGCGCTGCCAGGAGATGCCTTGCAGGTTTTCCACAGCACCGATCGGCACGCCTTCGCGTTCCAGAACCGGGCCCTGCTCGATATGCAATTCGAGATAGACGTGCGGCTTGAGGAAGCCCGGCTCCTCGTCGCCGGCATAGCCGATGCGGGCCAGTTCCTTTCCCAGCACGCTGCCGTCGGTGCCGACGGCCGCCAGCGCCTCGTCGATCCCGACACCGCCGGCATGGACCAGTGAACCCATCATGTCGGGGGAATAGCGAACCCCTTCCTCGTTGGTGAAGGCGGCGACCGCGAGCGGTCGCGACGGGACAAGAGCCGACGCCTTCAACGTCTCGATCACCTCCAGCCCGGCGAGCACGCCGTAGCAGCCGTCATAAATGCCGGCATCGATGACGGTGTCGATATGCGAGCCGACTAGGATCGGCGCATGGCCGGCATTCTCCGGCACCTGCCAGACGCCGAAGATATTTCCCATGCGATCGATGGCGATTTCGAGACCGGCCTGGCGCAGCCAGCCGACGAAGCGGTCGCGACCCAGCCTGTCGGCGTCGGAGGCGGCCAGCCGCACCAATCTGCCCTCGCCATCACGACCGATGCCGCCGAGCTCGCGGATGCGGCCAAGCAGCCTTTGTGCGTCGATTGAGGTCATTGCATCGATCAAGGTCATGGCGTCGCTCCAGAAAGCACCTTGCCGGCAAGCACATCTGCCGGACTCGTGCCGACGAGTTCGGCATAGCGGCGGGGATCTGTCGCGCCTTCGGTGTTGACGACCAGCACGCGCGAAGTGGCGTCGAGGCCAAGCTCGGCCTTATGATCGGCCATCGCCCGGATCAGCCCGGCAAGGCCGACCCCGCCGCTTTCACCGGCAACGATGGCCGGATCGTTGCCGGCCGGGCGTGCCAGCCGCCGCATCACGGCGATGGCTTCGTCCTCGTCGACGGTCATGAAGGCATCGGCGACGCGTGCCAGCACGCGCCAGGCGACCGGCGAGGCCTCGTAGCATTCGAGCATCGCCATGACTGTCGCCCCGCCATGCGCAATCTTGACCGGGTGCCCGGCCTTGGCGGCGCCGAAAACGCAGGCGGCACGGGCGGGTTCCACCACCGTGAAAACCGGCCTGGCTTCGCCAAGCACGATGGCGAGATGGCCGGCGACCGCCGCCGCGATGCCGCCGACGCCGGCCTGCACGAAGACATGGGTCGGCGGTTCGGATATCTGGCCCAGCGCCTCACGCACGATCGCGGTGTAGCCCTGCATGACGAGGCCCGGAATGCGTTCGTAGCCCGGCCATGACGTATCGGAAACCACCGTCCAGCCCTTCTCCGCGGCGACGCGCGCCGCCTGCCTGACCGAATCGTCGTAATTGCCGTCGACGCGGATCATCTCCGCCCCATAGCGGGCGATGGCCGCGACGCGCCCGTCGCTGACGCCGGCATGGACAAAGATCGCTGCCTTTGCGCCGACAAGCTCGGCGCCTTGCGCGACGGAGCGGCCATGATTGCCGTCGGTAGCACAAGCAACCGTCATGGTCGCCGCGACCGACCGAACTTCGGGCCGATCGAGATCGCCGACATCGACGGAGCGGCCGAGCCGCTTGCTTGCCTCCTCCAGGACCAGGCGGAAGACCGCATAGGCGCCGCCCAGCGCCTTGAAGCTGCCTAGGCCGAGGCGAAAGCCCTCATCCTTGACATGCAAGGTGCCGAGACCGAGTTCGCCAGCCAACGCCGGCAGGGCGTGCAGCGGCGTCGCCAAGTGATTGTCACGGCGGGCAAGGAAACGCTCGACAGTGTCCGCCCCGGCGATGCCGAGGGTTTCGGCATCGGCCTCGTCCAGCGGCTGGCGGTGCAAGGCATGGCGATTGGGCAGGAACATTGGCGGTCTCTCTTTGGGTCATCCAAGACAAGATATTGCAAACCATGCGCAAAAAGCGCCGTAATATGGCTCTCGAAATGCAAGTTTGTTTCGTCAGGAGAGCAATGTCTCAGTCGCCAGCCTCACTCGACAGTTTCGATCTCGCCATCCTCGCCATCCTGCAGCGGGACAACACGACGCCGCAACGGCTGATCGGCGAGGCGGTGAACCTGTCGGCGCCAGCCGTGCAGCGCCGCATCAAGCGCATGGAGCAGACCGGCGTCATTACCGGCAATGTCGCCATTGTCGAGCCGGCGGCCGTCGGCCAGCCGATCACTATCTTCGTCGAGGTGGAGCTCGAGAGCGAACGCACCGAACTGATCGACGAGGCCAAGCGGCAATTCTCGGCGGAGCCGCAAGTACAGCAATGCTATTATGTCACCGGCGAGGCCGACTTTATCCTCGTCATCACCGTGGCCGACATGGGCGCCTACGAGGCGCTGACGCGAAAACTATTCTTCGGCAGCAACAATGTGCGGAAGTTCCGCACCTTCGTCGCCATGGACCGCGTCAAGGTCGGGTTGACGGTGCCCCTGCCTGGATGAGCCGGTGCACCCTTGCCACGTTTCTGACATTCTGGATCGCCAATTGGAGGGGGAGGCGCGCATGGGCGAAACCACGAAAGTCGCGATCATCGGTGCCGGGCCGGCGGGCCTGGCGGTTGCCGCATGTCTTCGCCAGGCCGGGCAGGACTTCGTCATGCTTGAAAAGGAGCAGCAGGCCGCGCCAGCCTGGCGGCGTCACTATGACCGTGTGCATCTGCATACGACCAAGCGTTGCTCCTCGCTGCCCTTCGTTCCCTTCCCAAGGGATTATCCGCGCTATGTGCCGCGCCACCTCGTGGTCGAGTATCTCGACGCCTATGCAAAACGCTTCGCCCTGGAGCCCCGCTTCGGCGAAACGGTGCGGGCGGTCGCCAGGGAGGGCCGCGGTTGGCGGGTGGAATCGACCTCCGGCGCCTTACGCGCTTCGCATGTGGTGATCGCGTCCGGCTACAATGCCGAACCCTTGCTGCCCAGATTTGCCGGCATCGACGCCTTCAAGGGCAAGACGCTGCACAGCGCCGACTATCGCAACGCCGCGCCTTTTGCCGGCCAATCGGTGCTGGTCGTCGGCATGGGCAATACCGGCGCGGAGATTGCGCTCGACCTGGTGGAAGGCGGCGCCCGACCGACGATCTCGGTGCGCGGCGGCGTTCACATCGTCCCGCGCGAACTGTTCGGCGTGCCGATCCAGATGGTCGGCATGGCGACGCGGCTCGGGCCGCAGCGCATCAACGACGCGCTGTTCCCCGTCATCCTCGATCTGGTGCTGGGGAGGCTGGAGAAGTTTGGGCTCAGACGGCCGAAGCAGGGACTGCTGCAGCAGATCGCCCTTGCGTCGCGCATTCCGGTGATCGATGTCGGCACCATCGGCAAGATCCGGGAAGGTGCGATCAAGGTGGCGCCCGACATCGCCGAAATCTCGGAACGGGGCGCCCGTTTTGCGGACGGCAAGCACGGCGAATTCGACGCCATCCTCTTCGCCACCGGCTACCGGCCAGGCTATGCCAGGTTCCTCGAACCCGGCGTGGAGCCCGGCCCCAGCGGCGTCAATGTCCAAGCTTCGGATCTCGGCCTCTATCTGGTCGGCTTTCACAACGCGGTCACCGGGCTGTTGCGCGAAATCGGCATCGAAGCCCAGGCGGTCGCCGATGACATCCGCCAGCGGCAAAACAGGAAAAAAGTGGCCGAAACACTGCCGGTGTGATCCCAAGCCGCGCCCTCAATCCACCGCGGGCGATGTCCTGAGCATCATGCCGGCGATCTCCTTCGTCAGTTTGGCGGCGACAAGCGCCGTCATGTTGGAGAGGTCCTGGCTCGGATTGTATTCAACGATATCAGCGGCAACGATCGGCTGGTTGATGCTTTGAATCAGGTTGATGACCTGCCGCGTCGACAGGCCGCCGGGCTCGCGGTGGGAGACGCCGGGCGCAAAGGCTGGATCGAGCCCGTCGAGATCCATCGAGATATAAACCGGGGTCTTGAGATCAAGCGTCAGGCTTTCGCCGAAATGCGCGGCCTCCTCGACCTCGACGCCAAAGCGCTTGAACTGATCGCGGTGATGGTCGTTCACGGCGCGCAGGCCGATCTGGATCAGCCGGTCGGCTAGCCGTTCCTCCATGATGCGCGCGAAGGGCGAGGTGTGCGAACGCGGATTGTCACCGTAGGCATGATAGATGTCGGGGTGGGCATCGATATGCACGATCGTCAGGCTCGGGTGGCGACGGCGCACCGCGCGCAGCACCGGCCAGGAGATCGCATGGTCGCCGCCAAGGCTGATCAGCGGGTGGCCTGCGTCCAGGGCGCGACCGACTTCGCTTTCGATGCGCTGCCAGGGATCGCCCGGTTGGGTGAAGTCGATGTCGCCATGATCGACGAAGCGGCCGGTCAGGTCGAAGCCGGTCTCGCTCCATGAGGAGTAAGCATCGCTGGTGAGTTCGCGCGTGATGAGAGGTGGCGCCTTGGCCGCACCCTGGAGATAGGATGAATTCTCGTCATGCGGTATTCCCAGAAGCGAAATCGCGCCAGCCATCGACACTCTCCCATTGCGACGGACGAATTGACATCAGGCGCAATCGATAATCGCGGCCGCTATGCACTCAGCTCTTGCGCCCGGCGCAGCCAGACCTTGTTGTCGTGAAAGGCAGCGCCGCCATAGGGTGCGGGGGCGTCGGCGCCGGTCAGTACATTGATGCCCTCGCCGCGCTCATGCGCGCTGTTCGGCCAGATACCTTCGGCGATCACGACGCCGCGCTTGATGCCGCCGAACAGTCTGGCGTGCAGCACCACCTCGCCGCGCATGTTGCCGATCTCGACACGGTCGCCCTCGGCCAGCCCTAGAGCCGCCGCGTCCTCGGGATGCAGCAGGAGTTCCGGGCGGACCTCCTTGGCCTTCGACACCGGTGTTTCGGAAAAGGTCGAGTTGAGGAAGTTGCGCGCCGGCGAGGTCGTCAGCCGGAACGGATGGGCTTCGTCAGCCGCCTCGATCAGGTCAACATGATCAGGAAATTCGGGCAATCGCGCCACCGGGCCGAACAGACCCATGCTCTTCGGCGGCCGGTTCGGAGCCGCCTGGCCGGTCCAGTCGGCGCGAAAACGGAATTTCCCATCCGCATGGCCAAAGCCCCGGATGAAATGCGCCGTGTCGAAATCCGGCTGCAGATCAATCCACTTCTGCTCTTCCAAGCTGGCGAAGCTGCCCAACCCGCGCTTGCCAAGGATGATGTCGATATGCTGCTGCTCGGTCAGCCCGAAGCCCGGCCTGTCGGCGACACCAAGGCGCCCGGCCAGCTGCTCGATGACGAAATGGTTGGTGCGCGGCCCTTCCGGCGGTTCGATCAGCTTGGGGCCGAGCGTGATGTGCTGGTTGCCGCCGCCCTTGTAGATGTCGTCATGCTCGACGAACATCGTCGCCGGCAGCACGACGTCGGCCAGCTTGGCCGTGTCGGTCATGAACTGCTCGTGCACGCAGGTGAACAAATCATCTCGCAGGAAGCCCTGCTTCACCAGCCGCTGCTCGGGCGCGACATTCACCGGATTGGTGTTCTGGATCAGCATCGCCGTCACCGGGGGCCCGCCATAAAGCGCGTCACTGGCGCCGGTCAGCACCGGGCCGATGCGCGAATGGTCGAGATAGCGGATCGAGGGATCGCGCATGCGCGTGCCCTCAAGCACCTCCTGGTTGAGTTTGAAGATGCCGGAATTGGAATGGAAGGCGCCGCCGCCCTCATACTGCCAGGCGCCGGTGACGGCGGCGATGCATGCCGCGGCATGCATGTTGACGGCGCCGTTGCGCTGGCGGGCAAAGCCGTAGCCTAGGCGAAAATAGGTCTTTTTCGTCGCGCCGACGAGGCGCGCGAAGGTCTCGATCTCGGCGACCGTCAAACCAGTAATATCAGCCGCCCATTCCGGCGTGCGGGTAACGAGATGCGCCTCCAGGCCCGTCGGATCGTCCGTGTATTTCTGCAGATAGGCGCGGTCGGCCAGGCCCTCGCGAAACAGGACATGCATGACCGCACAAGCGAGCGCGCCGTCGGTGCCGGGCTTCAGGACCAGACCGATGTCGGCCTGCTTCATCGTCGCATTCTCATAGACGTCGATGACCACGATCTTCGCGCCGCGTTCCTTGCGCGCCTTGATGGCGTGGGTCATCACATTGACCTGCGTGACCACGGCGTTGGTGCCCCAGATCACCACGCAGTCGGATTTCGCCATCTCGCGCGGGTCCGGTCCGCGCAGCGCGCCTGCCCCCATCATCCAGCCGGTCCAGGCGAGATTGGTGCAGATCGAGCCGAAGAAGCCCGAGTATTTTTTCGCGTGGCGCAACCTCTCGATGCCGTCGCGCTGCACCAGCCCCATCGTGCCGGCATAGTAATAGGGCCAGACCGTCTCCGAGCCGTACTTCGCTTCGGCCGCGTCGAATTTCTCGGCGACGAGATCGAGAGCGGCCTCCCAGCTAGATTCCTGCCAGACGCCCTCGCCCTTGGCGCCCTTGCGCACCAGCGGCTTCAGCAGACGATCGGGATGATGGACGCGGTCGGCATAGCGGGCGACCTTGGCGCAGACGACGCCCGACGTGTAGCTGTTGGCCTTGGCGCCATGGACCCGGCCGATGCGGCTGCCGTCGAGCAGTTCGACCTCGAGAGCACAGGTCGACGGGCAATCATGCGGACAGGCCGAATGGCCGATGCGGAGGTTGGCGTGCTGGTTCATGGGAGCAAGCTACCCGTTTATAACGGTCAGGTGTAGGGCCAGATGGCACCTTCCCTTCTCCCCTTGCTGAGAAGGTGGATCGGCGCAATAGCGCCGAGACGTCGAGGGGTGTTCCAGCGGAGTGAGACGCTGGCGTTTCCAGGCATACCCTTCATCCGACCTCGCTTCGCGAGGCCACCTTCTCCCAGGGGGAGAAGGTGAAGCGCTCACCCTACTCCGCCGTGCCTTCCTCATATTCGGCCGACATGGTCAGCCATTTTTCCTCGTGGCCTGCCAGCGTCTGCGCAAGCTGCGAGCGCTCCTTGGCGAGCCGCGTCGCGGTCGAGGGATCCTTTTCATAGACCGCCGGATTGGACAGCTCGTCCTCGATGCCGTCGATGCGCTTGCGGATGCGATCCATCAGCGCCTCGGTGGCGCGGATTTCCTTGGCCAGCGGTTCGAAGGCGGCGCGGCGTGCGGCCGCGTCGCGGCGACGGTCGGCTTTTGACGCCTTGTCCGCTTCGCGCTTGCCACGGCGGTCGCTGGAGACGCCGGTGACCAGCGTCTTGTAATCCTCCAGGTCGCCGTCATAGGGATTGACCGCACCGTCCTTGACCAGCCACAGCCGGTCGGCGGTCGCTTCCAGCAGATGGCGGTCGTGCGAAATCAGGATAACGGCGCCGGGAAATTCGTTCAGCGCATGGATCAGCGATTCGCGGCTGTCGATGTCGAGATGGTTGGTCGGTTCGTCGAGGATGAACAGGTTCGGGCCCTCGAAGGCAGACAGGCCCATCAGAAGGCGCGCCTTCTCGCCACCGGACAGGTCCTTGGCGGGCGTATTCATTTTCTCGGTCGTGAGGCCGAACTGGGCAACGCGGCCGCGCACTTTCGATTCCGGCGCCTCCGGCATCAGCCGGCGGACGTGCTCATAGGCATTCTCCTCAGGACGCAGATCGTCGAGCTGGTGCTGGGCGAAGATCGCCACCTTCAAACCCGGCGCCACCGTCATGGTGCCGGTTTCCTGCTTGAGACGACCCGACAGAAGTTTGGCGAAGGTCGACTTGCCGTTGCCATTGGCACCGAGCAGCGCGATGCGATCGTCGGCATCGATACGCAGCGTCATCTTCTTCAGGATCGGCTGACCCTCGGTGTAGCCGACATTGACGTTGTTCAGCGCCACGATCGGCGAGGCCACGGTCTTCACAGGCTCGGGGAAAGAGAACGGCCGTACCGTGTCGTTGACGATGGCCGAGATCGGCTTCATCTTTTCCAACGCCTTGATGCGCGACTGTGCCTGCCTTGCCTTGGAGGCCTTTGCGCGAAAACGCTCGACGAAGGATTCCATGTGCTTGCGGGCGGCCTCCTGCTTAACCCGGCCCTTTTCCTGCAATTCCTTCTGCTCGGTATACTGGCGCTCGAACTGGTCGTAGCCGCCGCGCCAGAACGTCAGCTTCTTCTGGTCGAGATGAACGATCGAATTGACGGCACGGTTGAGCAGATCTCGGTCGTGCGAAATCAGAAGCACCGTGTGCGGATACTTTGAAACATAGTTCTCAAGCCACAACGTCCCTTCAAGGTCGAGATAGTTGGTCGGCTCGTCGAGCAACAGAAGGTCGGGCTCCGAAAACAGCACGGCGGCCAACGCAACGCGCATGCGCCAGCCGCCGGAGAAGGACGAGGCCGGACGGCGCTGCGCGGCGTCGTCGAAGCCTAGGCCGGCCAGGATGGTGGCCGCGCGAGACTCGGCCGAATGGGCGTCGATATCGGCCAGCCGCATGTGGATGTCGGCGATGCGGTGCGGATCGGTGGCGGTCTTTTCCTCTTCGAGGAGCGCGGAACGTTCGAGGTCGGCCTTGAGCACGATCTCGATCAGCGGGTCCTCGGTGCCGGGCGCTTCCTGCGCCACCTGACCGATCCGCGTATTCTTCGGCAGGCTGATCGAACCCGTCTCGGAGGGGAAATCGCCTGTTATGGCCTTGAACAGCGTCGTCTTGCCGGTCCCGTTGCGGCCGACAAGACCGGCCTTGGTGCCGGCCGGCAGGGTGAGCGAGGCGTGGTCGAGAAGCAGGCGCCCCGCCATGCGGAGCGAGAGGTCGTTGATGATAAGCATGGCCGCGCTTTTGCACTGGACATCAACGCTTCGCAAGGCCTTGCGGGCCAGTTGGCCGCACAAGGCCTTGAAACGGCGCCCACAACCGCGCCGTCAGAGCCGCGACAGCGGCCTGCCGTGCAGTCGGCAAGGCCTCAAGCAGCCGCCTTGCCGCGCTTTGTCGTCTTGGCCACGACTGCCGGCGCAGCGGCCGGCTTGCGGCCAAGTCCCGTCGACTTCGCCAACGCCGACCGGGTCGCGGAGTAATTCGGCGCGACCATCGGGTAGTCCGGCGGCAAGCCCCATTTGGCGCGATAGTCGTCAGGGCTCAAACCGTAGTCCGTCCTGAGGTGTCGCTTGAGCGACTTGAACTTCTTTCCGTCCTCCAGGCAGATGATGTAGTCGGGAAACACCGACCTTTTCGGATTCACGGCCGGAACAAGGCTCGGGCTTTCCACGACAGCCGCACCAGCCAGCTTTCGGACCGAGGCGCTGACGCTGGCAATCAAGTCAGGCAGGCCCGAAGCCGGGAGCGGATTGTTGCCTACGTAAGCCGAGACAATATCGGCGGTTAGCTCGATAACGATCTTATCCTCGATATTTGACAATTCTTTCACCCTATTTGCGACAAAGTCGTCTACCCCAGTGAAGACTTTTGTCGATGTATCTCTTTAACCGTGCCCCCAACGGACCCGCCAAGTCCCAAAACGAATCAAGACTTGACGTCAACTACTTTTATGGGAAATCGACGTCGTGCAAATTAGAAAATCTAATACTTGGATACGGCAGACTTGGTCGAGCGGCTGTCAGCCAATATCTCAAGAATACGCTTCCAGCGGGCACAACGCCCGAAATCCTTCTGCTCGATCGCCTTTTCGGCCTTCATCGCGGCGTAAAGTGGTGCCTCGGCGCCAAATTCCTTGATCAGCCAATGCGCTTCCTGCCTGGCGAGACGTTCATTGTCGTCAAACATAATTTTCCGCCTCCGAACGTTCCAGTCCGACCGCGATGCAACTGCCTATGACAAGGACGGCTCCGGCAATGGCTGTCGTCGTCAACCGTTCGCCGGACAAGGTCAGCAGCAATGTCGAAGCGATCGGCGTGAGATAGGCAATGACAGCCACCTTTCCGCTGCCTCCCAGTTTCAGGGCCCGCGACCAGAAGTAATAACCAAGCCCGATGGGGCCGGCACCGAGATAGAGCCCGAGGGCCAGATCCACCCCGGTGGGCCAGGCGACGCCTTCGCGAGCGGACCATATAAGCGTCAAGGCGACGCCAACCAGCGACGATGGCAGCAACAGGCGGTCCGGCGAAGGGGCGAGCCGTCCCACCATCACCGAATAGAAAGCCATGCACAGCGCGGACCCGAATGCGCACAGATAGCCGGCGAGATCACCCTGAAACCAGGTGCGGTCGCGGCCTCCCGAAATCACCAGCGCGACGCCCACGAACCCAAGGGCCGCTGCAAGACCCAGCAAAGCCGGACGCCGGGGATTTTCGAAGGCGATCACGGCCGCGGCAACCATCAAGGGCCAGGTGTAGGCCACGAGATTGGCTTCGATCACCGGCATCGAGGCGAAGGCGATATATTGCAGCACCATGGTGCCGACCAGACCGATGAAGCCGACCGCGAGCGGCACCAGCGCGGTGCTCGCCGTGATTGCCGTGGCTTTCTCCCGGCTCATCAACCGGATGGCCGCGAAGACCAGCGCGGCCCCTACAAATTGCAGGAACTGCACCTGCGACACCGGGTGACTGGCCAGCAGGGATTTGCCGACCAGCGCATTTGTCGACCACAACGCCACCGCGCCGGTGGCGAAGACCAGCGCGGACATCGAGCCTGATCCATGCCGAAAGAAGCGCCATGGGGCTCTATCTCTGCGCTCGACCATGATCCTGTCCGAAAACCGGCTCCCTTTTTTCCGGATCATGGATCGTTACCATGATTCCCTGGCCCCACCCGGAACCGGTGCTTCGGCCGGGGCCGGCGTCGGATGTTCCGCCTCGAACCGGCGATAGGCCGGCAGCTGATTGGTCCACACGTCCTCGGCCAGTTCATTGACCCATTCGCGGTCGTGATCGTTGTCGGCGGCAAGGTAAAACATCCTGTTGTCGTCGACATAGGGCTTGGCCACGGAGCGCTGGTTGAGCACCAGGGTGACGCGTTCGCCGAACTGGATCGGCGCCGTGCGGTGCAGGACGCCGAGGAACTGCCCGAGCGTCGCATATCTCATCTTGTGATCGATGCGCATGATACGGTTGCGCGGAATCTCGCGGCCGGATTCGAGAATGGCGCGGCCGGTCTCGGAATCATCGCAATAGATTTCGAGATGGCCGCCGACCAGCGGATCGCTGATCGACAGCGGAATGAGTTCGGTGACCGGAACGCCGTCGCAATGCCATTCGACGGCGCCATCCCTGGGGTTCATGAAGGTGACGGTGGAACCTACGATCGACAGCGGATAGGGTTCCAGCTTCGTGCCCATCATGTCGGACAGGCGCTCCAGGCGCAACTTGTCGTTCAGCAACTCCTTGATTTCGGGTATGAAACGGTCGGCGCCTGTGATGAAGGTCAGATCGAGGTGCTTGTGCACGGCATGGCTGGCCTTGAGCTTCAGGGCGGCCTCCTCGATCGCAGCAAGCAGTGCCGGATCATAGCCGTGCAGATACTGCGCAACGCCGAAGCTCGACACCTTCCAGGCGGTTTCGTGGCCGATAATGGCCTCGCGGCTCATCGCATAGCGCAATTCGGGTATCGTATGTGCGTTCATTGTACTTCTCCAAGTGGGGGCAAACACTTGGTTAACAGTCAATTAAATTAGCTCCCCCTGTAAAATTAGGAATGCTAGTGCTACCGTAAGCCAAGCTTAAGGTCGAAACCGTGCGTCTGCTCAGTCAGGTCAACCTCAATTCGCTGAAAATCGTGGAGAGTGCTGCGAGGCACGGCAATTTCACGCGTGCCGGAGAAGAACAGTTCATCACCGCATCGGCGGTCAGCCAGCGCGTCAAGAGCCTGGAGGACCAGCTGCGTTTCAAGATTTTCCAACGCGGCGGCAATGCGGTATCGCTGACACCGGAGGGCGAGACCTATGTCTCGCGCGTTCGCGAGGCGCTGGAGCGTATCGTCGCCGCCAGCATGGAAGCGACAGGGCAATCACAGGAACATGTGCTGAAAATATCCGTGCTGCCGACATTTGCCGCGCGCTGGCTGTTTCCGCGCCTGCCGCTGTTCCAGCAGCAACATCCCGATATCGTGATGCGGGTTTCGACCTCGTACGCGACGCATGAGTTCACGACTTCCGAATTCGATCTGGAAATCCGCTATGGCGACGGCCATTTCAACGGACTGCCGTCCGACCTGCTGTTTCGGGAAGACCTGACCCCGGTGTGCAACCGCAAACTGTTCCATGAGGTTCTCGGCGACAAGCCGGTGTCAAAGGTGACGCCGGACGACCTCAAGCACTTCACGCTGCTGCATTCCGACACCTGCACCCAGAACTGGCAATCCTGGCTTGGTTTCGCCGGGGCTAGTTTTGTGCTCAGCGAGACCAAAAGCATCTATTTCGACTCGTGCATGATGTCCTACGAGGCGGCCAATGCCGGAATGGGTTTTGCCGTCGCCAACCGTGCCTATATGGCCAGCGACATCCGCGCCGAGAGGCTGGTCGCTCCCTTTGCCGTCCACCATCCGAACACGGCCGGCTGGTATTTCGTCTCGCCCCACAAGAGCCTTGCCGCGCGCAAGGTGCTGCGGTTCAAGCAATGGGTGATGGCGGAAGCGGCTCTGACACAGAGCCAATTGGATGGCGAAGTCACCGGCCTGGCTTCGGCGGCTGTGTAAAAATGCGGCGATAGTCCGCGCCAACCGTTCGCCGTCGAATTTAGAACGAAACCATCTGGATCAGGCGAAAGCCCTGCCCTCCTCGGTGCGCTGGAAATGCGCCAGATCCAGCGGCACTGACGGGCGACCCAGGACCGTCAGGATCATATGCGCCTGGCCGCGGTGATGGGTCTGGTGGTTGAAGACATGAGCCAGCGCGGGCGCCAGGCGTTGCGAGACGGTGCGCATGTCCGATACGGTCATATAGGTGAAACGACCCGACAGCGCCTTGTCGCTCAAGCCGCTGAGCCAGTCGATAATCCGCCGGTCCTCGGCCTCGCGCGCTGTCCTCAGGACAGGCAAGGCCCGGTACAATATAGCGTCCAATGTCGTTGGCGCGGCGCCTTCGCCGGTGAAGCGCTTCATCCAGATGCGATCGGCGGCGAGCAGGTGGTTGAGCGTGCCCATCAGCGAGCCGAAAAAGACGCCGACGTCGCGATTGAATTCCTCGTCGTTGAGATCGTCGGCGGCATCGTAGATGCGGCCATTGGCCCATTGATTGTATGCCGCAAACATCATGAAGTGCTGTTTCATTTTTTCCCGCCGGTCCGTTTCGGGTGTCGGGAGCGATACCTAGACCGCAAAGGAACCCGCGCCAATGACCATTCTGCTTTACGAACTCGTCGGGCGTGACGAGGGCCGCCCGTTCAGTCCACATTGCTGGAAGGCAACAATGGCGCTGGCCCACAAGGGGCTCGAAATGTCGACCGCGCCGACGCGTTTTCTCGAAGTGCCCGCCGTTGAGGGCGGCGTTTCGAAAACCGTTCCGGTGATCCGCGACGGCGACAAGGTCGTCACCGATTCCTTTGCCATCGCGCTCTATCTCGAAGAGGCCTATCCGGATCGGCCTAGCCTGTTTGGCGGCGAAGGCGGCAAGACGATGGCGCGCTTCATCGAGCGCTGGTCGCAATCGACCATCCACCCTTACGTCACCACGGCGGCGCTCGTCGACCTTCATGCCATGCAAGACGAACAGAATGGCTCGTATTTCCGCCAGAGCCGGGAGCAGCGCTTCGGCAAGCGGCTGGAGGACGTCGTCGCCGCACGCGACGCCGGCCTGGCAACCTTCCGGGCGGCACTGGAACCGCTGCGCTCCATGTTGAGCTACCAGCCATTCATCGGCGGCGCCTCGCCGCTATTTGCCGACTATATCGTCTTCGGCGCATTGCAATGGGCGCGCATCGCATCGCCGTACAAGTTGCTCGAAGACAGCGACGTGGTGGCGCAGTGGTTCACCCGCTGCCTCGACCTGCATGGCGGGCTTGGACGAAAGGTTGCGGCGGCGGCGTGACGCCGCAAAGGCCTTCTATCCGCAGGGCAGATCGAGCCTGTCAGCCTGTTGCGAAAATCAGGGGCCGAACAGCTGACCTTACTTCGCCGCCTTCTTTGGCTTGCTGGCTTTCGGCTTGCTGGCTTTGGCGACGAGCTTTTCTTGCTTGGGCGCGGCTTTTGCCTTGCTGGCGCCAGGTGCCTTCTTGGCCGGCTTCTTGCCCACCGTCGGCTTCCCCGCGTCCTCCCGGTCTACATCGGCTGCCGCCTGGTGCCAATGGCGTTCGTGCTGACCGGCCGGGTGCCCTTCTTCCTGCCAGATCTGATGTGCACGGTTGCGAATGCGCTCCTGACGATCGTCTGTCATGGTCATGTTGTCTCCATTCGGGCCGACTTCAGCGCGGCGCCGACCGGGCGACTATAGCAAGCAAACCGTTGCTGTGCAGCCGTCTGATGCCGACGGCCGACGGGATCAGCCACGGAAGCACCGACCATTCCGGCCCTGCGCTGTCGCTCCGGGCGTTCGTCGTCTGGAAAGTCAAACAATTGGCTTTCCGAACGCTTGGCGGACCACGCCTCACCCGCTCCTCACCCCTCTTGGCAATCAGCCGGGCGGCTTGTATAGAGCCCGCCACTCTCAATTCGAATTCAGACAAGGACGACCCATGGCGCTCGAACGCACTTTTTCCATGATCAAGCCGGACGCGACGCGGCGCAATCTCACCGGCGCCATCACCAAGATGCTGGAAGAGGCCGGCCTGCGCGTTATCGCCTCGCGCCGGGTGTGGATGAGCCGCCGCGAGGCGGAGGGCTTCTACGCCGTCCACAAGGAGCGCCCGTTCTTCGGCGAACTGGTGGACTCCATGTCCTCGGGCCCGACCGTCGTGCAGGTGCTGGAAGGTGAGAACGCCATCGCCAGGAACCGCGAAGTGATGGGCGCCACCAATCCGGCCAACGCTGCCGAAGACACCATCCGCAAGGTGCATGCGCTCTCGATCGGTGAGAATTCGGTGCACGGCTCGGATGCGCCGGAAACGGCCGCGCAGGAGATCAAGTACTGGTTCTCGGATACCGAGATCGTCGGCTGAGCCGACACTGCACATTCCAGGCGAGAAGGCCGGTGTTTCGCCGGCCTTTTTCTTTGCTGGCGCTCAACTCTCGCGCACGAATCGCAGCACATCGGCATGCAGCCGATCCATATGGGTGTACATGAGGCCATGCGGCGCGCCCTCGTAAATGAGGAAACGGCAGTCCGGAATGAGCCTAGCGGACGGAATGCCCGTCAGCTCGATGGGCGCCGAGCGGTCGCGGTTGCCATGGACGAGCAAGGTCGGCACGGTATTATTCGGATGGCGGCCGCTTCCAGCGCTGGGCTGCCTGGGCATCGGTTTCCTTGGCCTCGACCCAGCCGCCCTCGGAGCCGTCGGTGCGATGTTCCTTCTTCCAGAAGGGTGCACGCGACTTGAGGTAGTCCATCAGGAAGTCCGCCGCCTCGAACGCCGCCTGGCGGTGCGCCGAAGCGGCTACCACCAGCACGATGTTCTCTCCCGGCGCGATCTTGCCATGGCGATGGATGACGGTGAGACCTTGCAGCGGCCAGCGCTCGCTGGCTTCGGTTGCGATGCGGCCGATCTCGGCTTCAGCCATGCCCGGATAGTGCTCGAGTTCGAGTGCCGAGAGCGCGCCCTGCTCGTCGCGGCACAGGCCTGAGAAGGTGACCACCGCGCCAATGTCGACGCGGCCTTGCGTCAGTGCGGCGATCTCGGCGGCGACGTCGAAATCCTGGCGCTGAATGCGCACGGTCGCTACCAGGACGGCCGACATGACTGTCAGCCCCCGGTCATCGGCGGGAACAGCGCGATTTCGCGCGCGCCCGATATCTTCTCGCGGTGGTCGACATGTTCCTGGTCGATGGCAACGCGGATCACGTCGGGATACTGCAATGCGTGTTCGTAGCCTTCGCCGCGCGACCGTAGCCAGCGCAAGAGGTCGGCGACCGTCTCTATGCCCACCGGCAGTTCGACATCTTCTTCCGGCGTGCCGATCCGTTCGCGAACCCAGGCAAAGTAGATGAGACGGGTCGTCATCTCACTCGTCCATAATGTGCTTGAGGCCGGCGCGGAAATAGTCGTAGCCGGTGTAGAGCGTCACGAGGGCCGCGATCCACAGCAGCACGAGACCGGTCTGCGTTGTCAGCGGGAAGACCTTGTCGCCGGCCGGCCCCGCCAGCAGGAAAGCGATGGCGACCATCTGAATGGTGGTCTTCCACTTGGCGAGCTGCGTCACCGGCACCGAGACCTTGAGTGCCGCCAGATATTCGCGCAGGCCAGAAACCAGGATTTCGCGGCACAGGATGATGATGGCCGCCCACAGCGACCAGCCGGCGATGCCGGCATGGCGGTCGGTGTCGGCAGCAAGCAGCAAGAGGCACGTGGCGACCAGCAGCTTGTCGGCGATCGGATCGAGCATCTTCCCGATGTTGGAGGTCTGCTGCCAGGCACGCGCAAAATAGCCGTCGAAATAATCGGTAACGGACGCCAGCAGGAAAATGACCAGCGCCGACCAGCGAGCGAAGTCGCTCGATTTCAGATGGCCTTCGAGAAAAAAACACAACACGACCAGCGGCACCGCGACGATACGGGCGTAGGTCAGCATATTAGGCAGGTTGAACGCGCGCTGGGCCATGTCTGGTGGACTCTTTCTGCCTGCGTACTCAAATCAGAAGCTGTTGTAGGGGGTCAACAGGCCAGATTCGACTGGCCAGCTGAAAGTGGCGAATTTTTTCAACTTTCGTGGAAATGATTGTAGACCAACTTGGCGACCTGCTCGGAAATGCCATCGACTTTCCTCAGATCCTCGATCGCGGCGCGGCTGACCGCCTTGGCGGTTCCGAATGCCAGCAGCAGGGCGCGCTTGCGGCCGGGGCCGATGCCGGCGATTTCATCGAGCGGGCTCTTGACCATCTCCTTCTTGCGGCGGGCCCGGTGCGAGCCGATGGCGAAGCGGTGGACCTCGTCGCGCAGCCGCTGGACGAAATAGAGCACGGGGTCGCGAACCGGCAATGAAAACGAGTCCCTGCCCCTGACGAAAAAACGCTCGCGGCCGGCATCGCGGTCCTGCCCCTTGGCGATGCCGATGGCGACGACCCGGTCCTCGATGCCGAGATCCGACAGGATCTTGCGCACCGCCGTCATCTGGCCTTGGCCGCCATCGATCAGGATGACGTCCGGCCATGCCGGGAAGCTGCCGGAAATGTCGTCCTCGATATCATCGCCCGCCTCGGCCGCCATTGCCTCGCCCGCTGCCGCATCCTCAGCCACGGCGACATCGCCATGCTCCTTGAGCAGCCGCGAAAAACGCCGCTCCATCACTTCGCGCATCATGCCGAAATCGTCGCCCGGCGTGATCTCGGTAGAGCGGATGTTGAATTTTCTGTACTGGTTTTTCACAAAGCCTTCCGGCCCGGCGACGACCATGGCGCCGACGGCGTTGGTGCCCATGATGTGCGAATTGTCGTAAACCTCGATGCGCACCGGCGGCTTGGCGAGGCCAAAGGTCTCGGCGAAACCGGCAAGCAACCGCGCTTGCGTCGAGGTTTCGGCCAGCCGACGGCCGAGTGCCTCACGCGCATTCTGCAGGGCGTTGTCGGTCAGGTCCTTCTTCTCGCCGCGCTGCGGCACGGAAATCGCCACCTTGCGGCCGGCGCGGGTCGAGAGCGCCTCGGCCAGCAGTTCCTGGTCCTCGACGGTCTGCGACAAGAGAATGGCACGCGGTGTCGGCTTGTCGTCATAGAACTGCGCCAGGAACGAGCCCAGCACTTCCGATCCCTCCAGCGCCGGATCGGCCTTCGGGAAATAGGCACGGTTGCCCCAGTTCTGGCCGGTGCGGAAGAAAAACACCTGGATGCAGACCTGGCCGCCTTCCTGGTGGATGGCGAACACATCGGCCTCGTCGACGGTCGCCGGGTTGATGCCCTGATGGCTTTGCACGTGCGACAGGGCCGCCAGTCGGTCGCGATAGATGGCGGCGCGCTCGAAATCGAGGTCTTGCGAAGCCTGCTGCATGGCGGCCGAAATCTCGGTCTTCACCTTCTGGCTGCGGCCGGACAAAAAGTCCTTCGCTTCGGCGACCAACTCGGCATAACCCTCATGCGAAATTTCGCCGGTGCACGGACCCGCGCAGCGCTTGATCTGGTAGAGCAGGCATGGCCGCGTGCGGTTCTCGTAGAAAGAATTGGTGCAGCTTCTGAGCAGGAAGGCGCGCTGCAGGGAATTGATGGTGCGGCCGACGGCACCGGCCGAGGCAAAGGGGCCGAAATAGTCGCCCTTGCGCGACCGCGCGCCGCGATGCTTGTAAATGCCGGGCGAGACATGGTCGCCGGTCAAAAGGATATACGGGAACGACTTGTCGTCCCGCATCAGCACATTGAATCGCGGCCGCAAACGCTTGATGAGATTGGCTTCGAGCAGCAGCGCCTCGATCTCGGTGCGGGTGACGACGAATTCCATCGTCGACGTCTCGCGCACCATGCGGCCGATGCGGTTGGTGTGGAATCTGCCTTGCGCGTAGTTGGTGACACGCTTCTTCAGGCTGCGCGCCTTGCCGACGTAGAGCACGTCGCCGGCGGCGTTCATCATCCGGTAGACGCCGGGCGCATTGGGCAGCCGCTTGACCAGTGTCTGAATCACCTCGGCGCCGACCATGCCTTCGGCGTCGCCTGCATGCGGCGTCCAGTCGATGGCCGTGAAGGCGACATCCGGGCCAACCGGTTCGACGATCTCCTCCAGCGCCTCGTCCTCGAGGTCGATTTCGGGAGGAAGATCATCAGCGCCGCCGCGCGCCTTGTTCTTGTGATCCAAAGGACTCATTCCGCCATGCCTGTCACATCGGGCGTCTGCCATGCAAGATGCTGGCCGCCGTCGAGCGCGATCATCTGACCGGTGACCGAGCGCGCCTGCCAGAGATAGCGGATGGTGGCGCCGAATTCCGGCAATTCCGGGCCGCGCCTCAGAATGAGGCCAGCGACCTGCGCGTCAAAATCCGAATCGTCCTGGCGCACATTCTTCAGCGTCGGGCCTGGCCCGATCGCATTGACGCGGATGCGCGGCCCGAGCGCCTGGGCCAACATCTGCGTCTGCGTCCACAATGCCGATTTCGATAGCGCATAGGAAAAATAGCGCGGCGTCGGCCGCCAGACGCGCTGGTCGATGATGTTGACGATCAGCCCCTCCTGCCCTTCCGGCAAGGAACGGGCGAAGTTCTGCGCCAACAGCGCCGGGGTTTTCAGGTGAATGGCAAAATGGCGGTCCCAGGCGCGCCAGTCGAAATCCTCGACGGAATCATCGACGAAGAGCGAAGCATTGTTGACCAGCAGCGAGATTGGACCCAGCGCGGCCTCCGCCTGGCCGACGAGGTCGCCGACGGCATCCATGTCGGTCAGGTCGGCCGCAACCACGGCGGCGCGCCCGCCCGACCGGTTGATCCCCGTGGCCAGCGCATCCGCCGCATCGTGAGAGCGATTGGAATGGATGGCGACCGCAAAGCCATGACTGGCGAGGTCCTCGACAATCGCCTTGCCGATCCGTTTCGCCCCACCGGTCACCAGCGCCACGGCAGTGGCTTTGCTCATAGGTGTCAATCCTCAATTTCGGCCCGAAAACGCGACGCTGGCGAAATATGGCCCGGCATGCGTTAAACGACGTTCGCACCTGGGGCAACATTGTGGCGAAGTGCCCAGTTCGACGTGCCGGGCCCTCTTGGACTCGCAACCGCCGGACCGCAATATAGGTCGCTGGAGTCCTTGCACCAAGCCGCGTGCAGCGCAGCACGAACTTGCTGCTGACATTTCGCTGTTGCGAAGATGCAACGTCAAGGTTCTGCCTCATTCGCGCCGGGGAATGACCCAAGTTCAGGTTCGGTTCAGCCGCATTTTGACACGACATTTGGAACCGACGAACGCCAGATCCGTTTCACCCCCCGGACGGGTCGATGGCGATCGTGAGAAACAAGCCTGTGTCCTGTGGCTTAAGGAGTAAAGAACAATGCAAGCCAATCTCAAATTCGCACGGCCGCTGGCTGTTGCGCTCGGGCTCTTCGCCCTCGGTGGTACCGCTTATGCCGCGGACGTCGTTTCGGAAGAGCCGCCGGCACCCGCTCCGGTTGCCGAACTTCCTGTCGCCTCGTGGGCCGGTCCCTATGCCGGTATCAACCTTGGCTACGGCTTCGGCGGCAAGACCAAGGAAAAGGATTTCGGCGTTTCGACCGACACCAAGGGTTTTGTCGGCAGTGTCTTCGGCGGCTATCAGTGGCAGCAGGAGAACTTCGTGTACGGCGGTGAAGCCGAACTCGGCTACAACGGCGTCAAGGGTGACGACAACGGCATCCACTCCAAGGGCGGCTTCGAAGGCTCGCTGCGTGCCCGTCTCGGCTACGCCGTGACCCCGGAAATCCTGCTCTATGGCACCGGCGGTCTCGCCGGCAAACACCAGAAGGTGGAAGATTCGGTCATTCCTGCCAGCGACACCGCAACCATGCTCGGCTGGACGGCAGGCGTCGGCACCGACATCAAGCTGACCGACAATGTCTTCGGCCGCGTCGAGTATCGCTACACCGACTTCGGCAGCAAGAGCTTCGACGGTATCGGCAAGGTCAAGGCGACCGACAACCGCGTCACCTTCGGCCTCGGTATGAAGTTCTAAGTCGTTCAAGCCACGACACGAAAAGCCGGGCCTCGCGCCCGGCTTTTTTGTGCCGATCGCTCATGCCGGAACCGCGGACTTCAGCTCCGGGAATTTTTCGTCGAAACGCGCCGCCCAGCGGGTCAACCGGCCGCGCCCCTTCTCCCACCGACCGCCAAAGCGGAGCGAGAGATAGCCGAGGCAGGCACGCAATGCCAACTGACCGGCCGTGATCTTCTTCGGCAGCTTTGGCGGATTGGCGTTGAGCAGATCGAGTGCCGCCATGATCTTCGCCCACTGCCGGTCGAGCCAGGGCTGATAGACCATCTCTTCAGGCCGGGTGCGGTGTTCGTAGACCATCGACAGCGCGCAATCGCAGATACCGTCGGCCAGCGCCTCCAGCACTTCCGCTTCCAGACGCTTGTCGGGATTGCGTGGAAACAAGGCGTTCTTCGAAATCCGGTTGAGGTGCTGGGTAATGGCGCGGCTGTCGTGAACCGAACGGCCATCGTCGAGCACCAGCACCGGGATCTTGCCGAGCGGATTGGCGCCGATCAGTTCGGCCGGCCTGTCCTCGGTCTTGACCGGCACCTCATCGAGGGCGATCCCGGCATAGGCCGCTGCCATCCTTACCTTGGAGCTGTAGGGAGAGGCGGACGCGTAGAACAGCTTCGGCATGACCGGTTTCCTGTTTGCAAACATCCAGTGTTGACCGCAGGACTGTCGCGATTAATTGCCAGAGTGCAAAAAAACAGCGGCCAGAAACCGGCTGCGGTTTCCGCCCTGGCATCACGACAAGCCTGATACCGGTACTCTGGAAAGTATCAGCAGGCCACGACAAAAAGCCGCCCGATTCGAACGTGCGCCCACACTTTTCCGGCACCCATGCTTCGCAGGCGCTAAGCGTCACGCCGATACATTCGCCAACCACCGCAAGGAGCAAAAAAGTTGGGCGAGCGAGGCAGCCAACCGGCGCCTCGCTTTGCTTGCCCCTCGGCCCCTTCCCGATGCTCAGCCCAGAGGGCTGAACCCGCTGCCGAACATGCTCCGATCCAGAGCGTCCTTGCCGGATCCCGAAGGACACGCGACGCCCCAACGATCCGTCTACTTCTTGGCCGGAGCCTTCGCCTTCGCAGGCGCTGCCTTTGCCTTCGGCGCTGGGGCTTTCTTCACCGCCGGCTTGGTCGCGGCGGCGGCTGCTTTGGCAGCTGGCTTGGCCGCCGGCTTCTTGGCCGGTGCCGCTTTTGCTGCCGGCCTCGCCGCGGCTTTCGCGGGAGCCGCCTTCTTGGCAGCGGGTTTGGCTGTGGGTTTGGCCGTCGCCTTGGCAGCAGGCTTCTTGGCCGGCGCCGCTTTCGCCGCCGCTTTCGCGGGCGCCGCCTTCTTCACTGCCGGCTTCACGACAGTCTTGGCCGCCGCCGGTTTCTTGGCCGGCGCCTTCGCTGCCGGCTTTGCCGCCGCCTTGGCAGGCGCTGCTTTCTTCACTGCTGTTGCGGCCTTCGCCGCGACTGCTTTTGCGGGTGCTTTCTTTGCCGGTGCCTTGGATGCCGGCGCTTTAGATGACTGCTTAGCCATGTCATGCCCCTTCACGTTATGCCGATGGCCGTGAATGACCCCGGCGCGCAATGCATATCTGACTCGCGTCTCGCTAGCCAGCGAAGCAATGGTATGATTTTCTCAACTTAAATTTTAGTTGCGATCCACACACAATCACACTCATCATCGCAAAAATCCGCTGCTGATCTTCTGACGTCGCCAGCAAATCGATACCGGCATTCCCGATGCGATCTCGCCATCAAGATCCGAAGATTAGCGAGCGGCTTCACGCGTGATCCTTGGCCGTGAACATCATAACCCGCCGCGTCATCGAAGCGATCATCTTTTGCAGGCGCGCGGTTCGCGCGGATCACGAGCGCGATGCGACGGTCGATCTGAAGATCACCTTGTCAAGCATGGCTTGAGCATCGGCTTTCCGACTGACAGAATACTCTGTAGAACAGAGTATTCTGTATGAGATGCGATTGCGCCGTCGGTTTCGGCCATACAGAAGCAAATGGCACCGCAAAATCGCCAAGCCATATGGCGACAACCCAAGGCTTTGCCGCATTGGAGCCTGTTGATGAGCGCCGATGACATTATCCACCAGAGTACACGGCTCAGGATCATGGCCGTCCTGAACATGCTGGAAAGGCGCGAGACCCTGGAGTTCGTCCAGTTGAAAGCCATGATCGAAGTCACCGACGGCAATCTCGGAGCACATCTCGATACGCTGGCCAGAGCTGGCTATGTCGATATTGAAAAGCTTTTCGTCGGACGCCGGCCGCAGACACGGATCAGGGTCACGACGGCCGGGCGGCAGGCCTTTCGCGGTCACATTGCCTTTCTTCGCAAGATCATCGATCAGGCAGAGGCAACGCGTCGCAGAAAATAGCAAAGCGACGAGCCTTGGTTCACCGCCTCACGATACGGCGAGCCGCCCGTCGACAGTTCGACGGCGGCGGAATTGCCGCGTGTTTCGACAAGGAGCGCGTTGTCATCACGGCTGATAGCCGAGACAGATGGCGCCGAGCGCGACGCCGGCGCAGGCGCCGACCCGCCGGGGCGTCAGCGTCTCGCCTGCGCCCCCTTCAGGCCGCAGGCGCGAAAAAGATCGGAAGGAGAACGAGGTGCGTTCAGCGCAGGACGCGGCAACGGCCGTTATAGACCATCCAGCGATCGAAGCCCGAGACGCAGAACTCGACATTGTCGCCGATCGAGGCAAAGCCCTGGCCTTCCTCGATCAGATAGAAGATCGATCGGTCCCGGCCATCCGACAGGCTGACGGTTGCCCGGCAATAGTGACGACCGATCGGCCATTCCTCGCTCGCCTGCTGATAACGGTGCTGGCGAATGTCGCGAAAATCGGTAATGGCGACGTCGGGCAGATGGGGCACGTGATGCACCTGGTAGGAGAACCGATGCGTGATCTTGCTCAGCACCCATGTCTCGCCACAGATGCTGCCATCGTCCTCAGTATAGACGCCGAGGTCGGCCGCCTGGACCGCCCGGGTGACACCGAGAGGCGCGGCAAGGGGCGTGCAGAGCGAAATCAGGGCAGCAAGTGCGGATTTGGCGAAGCGAGTCATGGCAGCCTCTCAAGGTCGATTGCGCGCACTGTGCGGATTCGCTCGGCGGCGGTCAAGCGGTTGCCGAAACAATGGTTTCCAGAAACCGGCGCCGGGCAGTTGCTGTAAGCAGCAACCCGCAGGAAACGGCTAAGTTCCCCACGGACTGATCGTGCGGTCGTAAGGAACGCGGCGATCGAAACGGGCTATTCCGGCGGCGGGACCTGCTCGCCGGCCAGCCATTCCAGCGACCAGTGGGCCGGCTTGCCCACGGCGAGCAATTTGTGCAGTGCCGGCAGTATGGTTCGCAGCTCGCCTTCCAGCGTGAAGGGCGGATTGACCACCACCATGCCGGTGCCATCGAGGCTGGGATCGGAAGAGGCCGGCCTGATCTCGAATTCTATGTCGAGGATTTTCGAGATGCCGGATTGCTTCAGCGCTTTCCTGAAGGCGATCACCGCCTTGCGGTCCTTGATTGGATACCACAGCGCGTAGATGCCGCTGGGCCAGCGCCTGTGCGCCTTCACCAGCCCGTCGACGAGGCGGCCGAACTCACCCTCTTCCTCGAAGGGGGGATCGATGAGCACCAGGCCGCGCTTTTCCTTCGGCGGCAGGTGCGCTCCGAGGGCAAGCCAGCCGTCCAGTTCCATCACCTTTGTCTGAAAATCGCCGGCGAACTCCGTCTTCAGCCTGACGGCGTCTTTCGGATGCAGCTCGATCGCCGACAACCGGTCCTGCTTGCGCAGGAGATTGCGCGCGAGCAGCGGCGAGCCCGGATATTTCTTTACGCCGCCCTCGGGATTGAGCGAGCGCACCGCCGCCAGATAAGGCGCCAGCAGCGCTGCCGCCTTCGCATCGAACGAGGCATCTATCAGCCTGCCGATGCCGCCCTGCCACTCGCCTGTCTTGTGCGCTTCGAGTGACGACAGATCGTAGCGGCCAATGCCGGCATGGGTGTCGATGACGCGAAACGCCTTGTCCTTCTGCTTCAGGTAGTCGAGCAGGCGCGTCAGCACGACATGCTTGACGACATCGGCAAAATTGCCGGCGTGGTAGGCGTGGCGATAGTTCATGTGGGACCCCTGCCCCAACGTGGCGGCGGCTGCGAATTCGGATTTTCCGGTCGCCCGCCAGCCGAACGCAAGGACAGCAAGAAACCGATCAGGCCGACCGCCATCAGCGAGAAGCCTATCGGCCGCGCGCGGCCGTCGATTTCCCCGACACCGGAGCGCAACACAAGGTCGACCGCTCGCATCGGTATGTCCTCGGCATCGCCCGGGCCGACCGTGAAGACGTAAGCGCCAGGGCTGACGGTGGCGATCAGGCCAGCCTCGTCGCGAAAGATCTTGTCGGGCAGTTGCGGGCTGGCCTGGCGCGGATTGTCCACATGGTTGAACTGCAGCGTCGAGGCAAGCACCGTGTGGCCATTGGTGGCCGCGGTCAGCGTCAACACAGTGCGCTGCTGCGAAACGATGCGTTCGGCCCTCGCGGTCAGGTCCACCATCACCCGCACCGGCGCATCGCGATCCCTAAGCGATACGGTCAACGGCTTGAATCGGCCCTGCTCGTAGACCCGCCAGGTGCCGATTTCGCGGCCGGAAAAATTGGCCGTCGCCCAAGGGTAGATGAGACCGATGCCGGTGCCGGCCAACAGGATCAGGACGAAGAGAAAGCGCATTCAGGCGGTCACCTTGCAATCAAACCTTACCGGACATTCGGCTTATATCGGCGCCGTCGCGCAGGCGTTCCATTTCGTCCAGCAGCATGTCGAGGCCGAGTTCGAAGGTCTTGTCGAATTCGGCGGCGCCAAAAAAGCGCCCGGCCTCCACGACGTTTGGATAGTCCCTGGCCAGTTGCTCGTCGCTGACGGTGTTCACCGCGGACGGGCCTCTGGAATAGCCCGCGTTCTCATCCAGCACCGCGCCCATCAGATAATAGCCCACGGCGCGGAAGAGCCGCGCACTGAGTTCCGCGTCGAAGCCGCCATCCTTGAACAAGCCGATAATGCCGTTCAACCAGGCAAGGCAAGTCGGCGAATTCATCCGGTAGGTAACAATGAAAGTGGAATAGGCGGGATGCTCGCGGCCGATGCGGCGGAAATCGTCGACGGCAACACGCATTCTTTCCCGCCAGGGAAGGCTGGTGTCAGGCACTTCAAGGGCGCCGATCAGCCGGTCGATCAGCGCCTCGTGCAGATGCGCCACCGAGGGGAAGTGATGATAGATGCTCATGGCCTCGCAGCCGAGCGCGGCGGCGAGCTTGCGCATCGAAAAGCCGGAAAGGCCCTCCCTCTCGATCACCTCGAAAGCCGCGTCCTCGATCATTTCGCGCGACAGACGCCCGCGCGCTCTCTGTTTCGTGATTGATTGATCCATGGCGCCGCTTGACAACTTACAGTGTAAGGTTCATTTTCGCCGTCACCTTACATCGTAAGGCTAACAAAGACCAGAGGAGAAAACCATGTCGTACCATCGCATCGTCAAATCCGTGCAGTCTTCATCCCAGCATGTGTTCCTGTCCGCCGCAGCGGCCTGTGTCCTGTCGCTCGGCTCCGCGCCTGCCCATGCCGACGACTATGATGCAACCCTCAAGGACATACAGTCGACCATGGGCGGCGTCCCAAGCTTTGTAAAACAGTTTCCCAAAACCGGTCTGCCCGGTGCCTGGGCCGAGGTCAAGGCCATCGAGCTCAGCGACAAGACGGCGCTGCCGCCCAAGGTCAAGTCGCTGATCTCCTTGGCCGTGGCGGCGCAGATTCCTTGCACCTACTGCATCTGGTCGGACACGCAGGACGCCAAGCGCGCCGGCGCTACCGACGAGGAGATCGAGGAAGCCGTGGCGATGGCGGCGCTGACGCGCCACTGGAGCACTATCTTCAACGGCATGCAGGTCGATTTCGACACATTCAAGAAGGAAATGGGCGGGCAGTAAGCCCGCCGGCAAGAAGGAAATGAGCGGGCGTAACATAGCCAAGCTGGAGCATGGCGCCGCGTCAGGAGCGGTCTGCCACACGACAACAGGCGCCCCCCTTTTTTGTGGTTGCCTGAACGAGATGGCCCGCGGAGAAACGGGCCATCTCGACCATTTTTGCGGCCCGCGCGCCAGGTGCCGCGGTCAACCTGGATGCGTGGTCGCGCCATGGACAGCAGCTAGCCTATGCCCTCAAATGCCATTGCCGAGATGGCCGGCATTCCACTATGACTTCGATGCGCCTGCAGGCGAGAAGGGGATGTCGACTCATACCTTGGCGGATGAGGAACCTCGAATGCACAGAGGACACGGGCGGCCCGACAGAGAGAAATCGGCGTTAAAAGTCATTCCTGCGGGCCGATTCTGCCTTCTAACTTTGACTCTTGGTCTGCTCTGCGCCGCTGCCAGTTGCGACGTGGATTTCGTCCGCAGAGAGATACTGGCAAAGTATTCACGGCCAAGCGTTTATGTCTGCAGTCCCAGCGGATTTGGGCAGCAATCTCATTGCAACCTGAAGATTTGACGCCTTCTGAATCGCTCTTCATTTCAGACAGTGCCCAGGGGCTACCCACCCCAATGATCTCACAAGGACACTCCGCCCTGTTCCTCGACATCAGGCTTTTGATGGCACCAGAGAAGAGATCGCGGCAGCCTGTGAAATTTGCTTGGATCGAGCCAATATGCTGATTCAAAATGAAGAACCCCGGCCGTGGCCATCCGCGCCCGCGCCGGGAACGCGTCGGCCATGATTAACCAATGGCAAACACAATTGGTTAAGGAATCTCTAATTTAGTTGACTTGAATTTCCACAGGTATATTTTCAGGGCGTTGGGATGTGCAATTTGGGCGAGCAATCGGCGATGATGGCATGGGGCGCGTGATCGCGATCTTGGGGCGCATGGACTGCTGAACGGCAGATACAAGCCGGGCGGCAGCGGCCTCGTAACTCAGCTAGTGACAAGCGCACATCAGTGATGGCGATCCGCGGATGCGGAGATTGCCGCGTTTAAGGACGTGGCCGGGCAGTGCTTTGCCCTGCCCGGCGGTAGCGTGTGCGGTGCGTGGAGGAAAGCATGAGTAAGGTCATCAAGGTTCTGAAACTTGGTTCCAGAAACGATCAAAGGGGCAACGGCAACGACCATAACCGAGGCCGTGCGCTGGTCGCTGGAGGCGCGGGCTTCCTGGGATCGCATTTGTGCGAACGTCTTTTGCAGGACGGATACGAAGTGGTCGCACTGGACAATTTCCATACCGGCAAAAGATACAATCTCAATACGCTGCTGCGCGATCCGAGATTCAGCTGCATGGAGCACGACATCGTCGATGCATTGCCTTTGGACCTTCGGTTCGACGAGATCTACAATCTAGCCTGCCCTGCTTCTCCGCCACATTATCAGGCAGATCCGATCCATACCTTCAAGACCAGTGTGCTTGGCGCGCTGAACCTGTTGGAACTCGCGCGTCGGAACAATGCCAAGATATTCCAGGCCTCGACTTCCGAGGTCTACGGCGATCCGTTCGTGCACCCGCAGCCCGAAAGCTATTTCGGCAATGTGAACACGCACGGACCGCGCTCCTGCTATGATGAAGGCAAGCGTTCGGCCGAAACCCTTTTTTTCGACTATTCGAGGACGTATGGCCTCGACATTCGCGTAGCCCGTATCTTCAACACCTACGGTCGCCGCATGCAACCCGATGACGGGCGCGTCGTCTCGAACTTCATCGTCCAGGCGTTGCGTGGCGAAGACCTGACCGTCTATGGCAGCGGCCTGCAGACCCGCTCCTTCTGCTACGCCGACGACCTGATCGAGGGTTTCATGCGGCTGATGAATGCGCCGAGTGCGCCTGCCCATCCGGTCAACCTCGGCAATCCCGGCGAATTCACCATCATGGAACTCGCGACACTGGTTGTCAGCTATACCAACTCCAGATCGAAAATCGTGCATCGGCCATTGCCGATCGACGATCCCAAACAACGCAAGCCGGATATTTCCTTCGCCAGAAGCAATCTCGGTTGGGAGCCGAAGATCAGCCTGGCCCAAGGGCTCGCGCATACCGTCGACTATTTCGACGCCCTGCTCTACGGGAGCCGGATTACCAAAGGGGCCGCGGCTTCATGAGCCAGCCGGCAGTCCTGGTGACAGGGGGAGCCGGCTTTATCGGCAGCCATACGTGCAAGCTGCTTGCCGCGGCCGGTTATCTGCCGGTGGCATTCGACAACATGTCCCGCGGCAATCGGAAATCCGTCGCCTGGGGTCCGCTTGTCGTCGGCGACATCCGCGACCGGGATGCATTGCAGGCGGCGATCGAAGCCTATCGGCCCGCATCCATCATCCACTTCGCGGCGCTTGCTTATGTTGGAGAGTCCGTCGGTCAGCCGGCCGAATACTATTCCACCAATGTCACGGGCACCATCGCCGTACTCGACGCCGCACGCGCGCATTCGATCGAGAACATCATCTTTTCCAGCAGTTGCGCAACCTACGGCGTTCCGGAAGCGCTGCCTATTCGTGAGACCTCTTCGCAAAATCCGATCAGCCCGTACGGGCGCACCAAGCTGATAGGCGAACAGATCATCAGCGACTATGCCAGCGCATACGGAATGAAGTTCGCCATCCTGCGCTACTTCAATGCCTGCGGGGCCGATCCCGACGGGGAGCTCGGCGAGTGGCATTCGCCGGAAACGCATCTGGTTCCCAGGGTGCTGATGGCGGCGTCAGGCATCATCGACGAGATCGAGGTCTTCGGCACGGATTATGAGACATCGGACGGGACTTGCGTGCGCGACTATATCCACGTCAGCGATCTGGCCCGCGCCCATTTGAAAGCTCTTCAACATTTGGAGGGCGGGGGACAAAGCCTGGCGGTCAACCTCGGCACCGGGCGAGGCGTGTCCATCAAGGAGATTGTCCAGGCGGTCAGCCGGATGACTTCAAGACCGGTTCCGGCCGTCTTCAGGGCCCGGCGCCCGGGAGATCCGGCCGAACTCTATGCCGATCCGAGCAAGGCGCGCGCGCACCTTGGCTTTGTGCCGCAGCTTTCCGACATCGACACGATCGTCAGGACCGCCGCCCCGTTCTTCGGGCTGCGGACGAAACCGATGATACTGCCACCAAGCGACGGCGCGGTAGCGGTCGCTGCTCGATAGATCAGAGATAGCGCGGGTGGCAGCTTGCGCGTTGGCCAAATCCGCTGGGGCTGCAGATGTAAGGCGAGCCTCCTAACAACGCACCTTCATCGACAGGACTGAAAGCGACCTTCACAGGTCCCGTTGTGCGGATCGCGATCGGCGGTGGCGGAGCAAAAGCGTAAGTTCTTTCAGTGGTGCGGGTAGTCCTTGTCATCAGCACCTCAGGCTCGATCCTGAGCGAACGCACGATGTATCCAGCCTGGACCGGTCGGACTGAAGGCTTGCTCCGGAGCGGATGCGCGACCGGTGCAATGAGGACGGAACCGGTTCTGGTCGTATCCATCCCCTGACATCCTGCAACCAGAGAGGTCATCGCCACCACAACAATAGAGAGAGCTTTCTTGCTTAGGCGAGAAGCGCCCATTGCGGAATTGTTCCCCATGTGTCCCTTGCCTTTGAGTATAAAAGCTGGGGCGCGTTGCGACACCTGCGCCGCTTCACGCCGTTTCAGTGACCACTCGCACATCACACACAAATATTAGACATCACTAATTATTAAATTTCATGAAAACCATATGGTGTTGGATCCATCGTCTCGTCGTCTGTCAGAGAGAAGTGATTGCGCCAATCGGCGGTCGGTGCGCCGACAATTCCAGCCGGACTGCTCAGCGTTTTATAAGCGATTCGCAAGCTTCTTCACAGGCCTGGCAAAAGCGGCCTGCCTGAATCCGCCCCTCCGGACACGCCGTCACCGATGTGGTATCGGGAAGGGGCCAACGGAGCCAGGAACGGCGCCTGCCGCGGCGAATAAGATTCGCCCGACCTGCTGTAAGCTTCTGATTTCGTGCATGTCGTTGTCCCGGAACCGAGGACACTTCCGAGCGATATGCATCAGTTCTTGGAGTCGATCAACTTGCGGGCCTCTTCGAACCGCGCGGCCTTGGTATCACCAGATTCGAATTTTCGGTATTCGTCGGAAGGACCTTCGGGAGTTCGTTTGAAACTGTACCATTCTCCGTCCGGATCCTTGCGTTGCTCGATCGTTCCATCCTTGATTCGGTGGCTGTAGCAGGTGCGGCGCTGTTTGCCCTTGTAGCTGTTGGACCGCCAAGCGACATCCATGCACATCTTGCCGTCTTTGGTCACCAGCCACCTGCCCTCTGCGACAGACGCTGAATCCTGCCCCGACGTCCAGGCCTCAAGGCGCCGATTGCCCTTCGCGAAATAGGCCGCTCCATTTTCCCATATCCATGTGCGATCGGCATACAGAAGCTGCAGCTCATAGGCAGTTGGAACAGTGGCGGCAATTGGAGCAATAGCGCTATCCGCTTTTGCAGGTGCGCTGTCCTTGGCGGCAGCCGCGTGGGACGTTCCCGGGAGGGCCACCTGGCCGCAGAGGGCCAGGACAAACAGGAGCAGCGTGAAACGTGCGGACCGACGACGTTCCCTGCGCCGCAGACGATCTACGCCATGCGGCGGCGACCTGGTCGGAGCTATCGGTACAATCAGCGTTGGCATGTCTGTGCGGCCCAGGGCAGCGCTATCGGCGCGACAGCCTTTGCGAATTATTTAACAGCCGCGGGAGCTGCGATGTCAACTTTCGCGGCGCCCGCTGTCGCCAAAATTAAGGATTGCGTCGTATACTCCCTCGCCTTTGACAATCGCGCGCAAAAGCAACATCCGCAGACGTCAGAGAGGACGCGGTTCCAAATGGGCGACGATCCGGAATTGAATCAGGCCGAGGTTCAGCAATACCTGCAGCAGCCGATCGCTCGGGACCCGGCTGCTCGCAATTACCTGAACCTCGACACGGCGATCTTGCTGGGGATCCTGTTCATCGCGGTCGTGTTCAGGTTCCACAACATAACCTTGCCGCTGGTCGACGCTTTCAGCTGGCGCGAGACAAGCACGGCAATGATGGCCGACAATTTTCAACAGCGCAGCTGGAACATCTTCTTCCCGGAGGTGAGTTGGACCGGACCCGGCCCGAGTTATCAGGGCCGCGAGTTCCAGATCGTCAGCTATCTGACCGCCCTGCTCTACCAACTCTTCGGCTGGCACGACTGGTTTGGCCGCGTGGTTGCGGCCTTCTTCGGTCTGGTGACGGTGTTTTCGCTGCACAGGTTGACGGCGCTATGCTGGGGCCAAACGCATGCCCATGCGGCGGCGCTCGCCTACGCGCTGATGCCGGCGGCGATCATGATCGACAGCTCGTTCCTGCCCGATCCGTCGATGCTGGCACTGGTAACAACAGGCGTTTGGCTGTTCGCCAAATACTGGGCTGGCGGCAGCCGATGGCTTTTGCCGCTCGCCGCCGTCAGCTTCACGCTCGGTGCGCTGGCAAAGCCGCCGGGCGTGGCGGCGGGCGCCGTCATCTTCTACCTGATGGTGCGTTGGATTCTGCAGAAGAAACGACGGCAGGCGACTGAGGTCTTCCTGTGGGGATTTTTGAGCCTGGCCATCATCGGCGCCTATTTCAGCTGGGCCATCTATCTCGGCCGCAGCTATCCACCCTATCACGTCGCGGGCAGCGGCTACATCTGGAACTCCGGATTGTGGACGTTCGTCAATGATGGCTTCTACTTCAAATCCGTGTGGAACACCTCTGTCTGGTGGTTCTACGGCTATCCGTTCATGGCGCTGATCGCGGTCGGTTTCTGGATACCGCCCGGACCCGCCGAAGACCCGACGAAGCGCACCCTTTCGGCCATTCCCTATATTTGGCTGGGTGCGGCCATGATCGTCTACCTGGCGGCGGCGCGCGAAATCACCAGCAACCCCTGGAATTACCACATTTTCCATGTGCCGTTCGCGATGTTCTGCGGCCGCGGCGCGCTTCTTCTGGCAACGTTTGCATCGGGAACCGTTCTGTCGCCGGTCGTGCTGCGTTCGATCTGTATCGTTGTCGTGACCCTCGTGTGGTCGACCTTTCCTCTCGTGAGGACAATGAAGGCGCCGGTCGCGATGAACGGCAAGCTGCTCGGCGAGGAGTTGGCGCGGTTGGCGCAACCGGGCGACCTCGTCGTGGCCATCGCGCCGGAGGTCGGCGATCCCGTCGCCGTCTACTACAGCAGGGCACGCGGCTGGGTGTTCCCGCCTGGCGGAGGCGATGTCGAATGGTCGAAATTCGTCGCGGACGACGCCACCGCGATCGCTCAGCTCGAGGAGTTGCGCGGTCAAGGCGCGGATCTGTTCGGCACGGCCAAGAACGCTGCCGACAATCAGGACCAGTTGTTCATCGAGCATCATGGGGGGGTCGTCGACTATCTGGACAAGACCGCAACCAAGCTTGTGGATTCGGATGCTTTGCTGGTCTATAGGATCACCCGTCCATGAGAGCTGCGACAGCTGTGGGCCTTGACAGGATATGGCCCGACGGCTCAGCGGCCACGCATCCGCCCCGCGGAAGGCCGGCAAGGCGGTGGGCCAGGCGAACCGCCCCAGGATGACGCCTTGGACGTTCAGTCGCCACGATGCCGCCGCTGGAACTCGGCGGTGAAAACCGGCGGAGAATTGGTTGAAAAGAGCAATCTCGATAATGGTGACGCTGGCCCTGCTGGCTTGGCTGGCAAGCGACTCGCGCTGGCGGATGGTCGGCGATGCCTTCGACCGCATCACGCCAGCTACGTTCGCGGTGGCGACGATCGCCTTTTTCGTCACCTATGTCTTGCGTGCGCTACGCGTCTGCGACGAGTTCCGCGACGAGGTGAATGGCCGTTTCGGAGCCTGCCTGCGCGTCATTCTGATCCACAATGCGATGATCAACGTCGTACCCTTCCGGGGCGGCGAGACGGCCTTTCCCTTGCTCCTGCGCCAGGTCTTCGGCGTGCCGATCATGCGCGCCAGCGCCTCGCTGCTGTGGTTCAGGCTGCAGGACGCTTTCGTCGTCGGCGTGCTGGCGCTGGCGGTGTGGCCGGGCCTGCATGCGGCGATAAGGATCGCTGGGATCGCCGCCTTGATCGCTGCCGCCTGGTACCTGCCGCGCTGGGCGCGCGCGCCGCATGACTGGGCCGGGCGCGGCAGGATCGTGGCGAAGCTCGGCCTGCTGCGCGACACCTTCACCGAGGCGACCGGGCGCTCGCGTTACGGCTGGTGGTGGACGATCGCCAACTGGTCGCTGAAGCTCGCCGTGCAGGGATGGCTGCTGGCCCTGATACTGGGAACATCCTTCACGACGGCCTTTCCAGGCGTCGTCGGGGCCGAAGGCGCCGCAATATTGCCGGTGCAAGGCGTCGCCGGCTTCGGCACTTATGAAGCGGGAGCGGCGGCGGCACTGCTCACATCCGGAATTGCGATGAAGAGCGGTCTGCAGGCGGCCCTGGCGCTGCACCTGTTCATCTTCTGCTCGGCTATCGCCACCGGCGCGATAGCCTGGCTGTTTCCCTCGAAATCGACGCTGCCAGGGACTCCGGCCGTCGGACCTGCAAGGAAGCCATCCCAATGAACATATTGCCCATCCCCGCTTCGGGGCTGCCTGATGGCGCGATGATGCCGGACCATACGCTGTCCATCGTCGTGCCCATGTACAACGAGGCCGAAAACGTCGAGCCGCTGCTGACGCGGATTCACCAGGCGATGGAGCGCTACGAGCAGCCGTGGGAGGTCGTGCTGGTCGATGACGGCAGCACCGACGCGACGGTGAGCGAGATCAGGCGCCTGGCTGCGCATTATGGCCCGCATGTGCATGCGGTCGAACTCGTGCGCAATTACAAGCAGACCGCCGCGATGCAGGCCGGCATCGACGCGGCGCGCGGCGATGTCATCGCCACGATCGACGGCGACCTGCAAAATGATCCCTTCGACATCCCGCGCATGGTCTACCGCCTGCTGAGCGAGGATCTCGACTTGGTGGTCGGCTGGCGCAAGGACCGCCAGGAGGGGCTTTTGATGCGCAGGCTCCCTTCGCGTATCGCCAATGCGCTGATTGCACGCGTCACCGGCGTGCGCCTCAAGGACTATGGCTGCAGCCTCAAGGTCTATCGCGGCAGCGTCATCCGCAGCGTCAAGCTCTATGGCGAGATGCACCGCTTCATCCCGGCATGGCTGGCTACCGTGACGACCCCCAGACGCATCGCGCAGGAGGTTGTGACGCATCATGCCCGCATCCACGGCCAGTCCAAATACGGCATTTCGCGCACCTTCAGGGTCGTGCTCGATCTGGTGTTCATGTATTTCTTCATGCGCTATCGCACACGGCCCGGACATTTCTTCGGTGGCATCGGCATCGCGCTTGGCGCGCTGGGTTCGCTCATACTTGCCTATCTGCTTTGCCTGAAGCTGTTTTTCGCGCAAGACATCGGAACACGGCCGATGCTGTTCACTGGCTTCTTTCTGCTGATCGCCGGAGTGCAGATGGTGACGTCGGGCGTGCTGGCGGAAATGCTGGCCCGCGTCTATCATGAGGCAAACGGATCATCGGCCTATGTCGCGCGGCCACGGCCGGCGCCCGGCGACGATGACGGCTGGCTCCGCCCGAGCCGGCCTTCATGAGGAGATCGGAACGCCAGGGATATTCATGGCCACGAGCCCGTGGCGATCGAAGGGCAAGAGATAAGGCGCAACCCTGCGCCCACCTCTCGCCCTCGACTCGCGCCCCCAGCGAAGACCTCGGCGGCAGCCCTCGGTCAGGCACCGCCACTTACACATGTCGCGGCGAATAGGATTCGCCCGACCTGCTTTAAGCTTCTGATCTGCATGTCGTTGTCCCGGAACCGAGCACACGTCCGGGCGACATGCATTCTGATTTTATGCATGTCGTTGCCCCGGAACCGAGGACACTTCCGGGCGACGTGCATTTAGATCCAATGCTCTAGTAACGCGAACGGCAGCTGGCGCGCTGGCCGAAACCGCTCGGGCCGCAAATCCAGGGCGAATGCCCCAGGAACTGACCGCCATTGCCCGGGCTGTAGGATACCTTCACCGGTGCCGGCCTATCAATCCGTTGCGGCCGCACGAAGGCCGCGTAGGCCTCCTCCCTGGTACGCGTCACGACGCTCATCTGTGTAAGCGGTTTGCGGTAGAGAAGCTTTGTCTTGACGTGATGGACCTTCCCAGCGTGATGGGCCATTTTGCCGAACCCGTAGTCGATGGTTCGCCCGTTGATCGAGCCGGTCTTGGTTGTATCCATGGTCTGGCAGCCGGACACCATCGAGACGAGTACAAAAGCAGCAACAGCACAGGTATATTTTCTGCCGTTGTTGGCCAAACTTTCCATAACCCTGTTCATCTACGGCTCCCTACCCCTTAAACATAATTCGGTTATGTGCGGGTGATATACTTTATAGTCGGCTTCTTTCCGCACTTTCTAAGTGATCATCGCCACCCAATCTGCATACGTATATTAGAACGAACTTATTAAAATTCGTGCAAACAGCATAATGAACACAGTCTTTCGGTGTTCGTTCGAATATGATGAAAATTCGATTGATTGGATCGGAGCCTAGCAGGGCGCGTGGGGTGCTTCGGCAAACGAAGCCTCCGCACCGGTGGCAACGACGGCGATCGGCGCTCAGGCTGGCAGAGTCGAAGGGCTGTTGCAGGTGTTAGGGGACGCTCAGCGCTGCGTTTCCCAACCTGGATCGAAGTAGAAATTGCGGGCGCCGATTTCGCCCATGCCGGCGCCCGAAACTGGGAAAGCCATCTTGACGAGATGAACGGCGCCGGCACCCTGCTGCAGTCCGTAAATGCCCTCCAGGCCGCGGCCGTAAAAACCCGCGAGCGGAGCCGTTAAAGCCACGCCGGCGAGCGAAGCCTGCAAGACAAATTTGCCGATACTCGGCCGCAGGGAAATCTTGTTCTCGGTGACGTGCTTGGCAATGATCACGATGGTCAGCAGGCTATATAAAGCTGCATTGAACGCGGCGAACCAGTAAAAACCCGTGGCGCTCTGCGGATTTTGTACAAGGAGCACGGGCAACGACGCACCGACGGCAAGCGCCACATAGGGGATGACGACACGAACCGGCAGGAGATCCTTCGGGCCGCGGCCCTTCGGTGTTACGCGAAAATCGACAAACGATTTGGTCAGATAGTCGCGGACGGCCGACAGCGTGCCCGCCAGCACCCACGGCCAGCGCGCGAAGAAATGAAACAGCATGCCTTCCCAGCTGAGTGCCTTGGCCGTTACCGGTCGTGAGAGCGCGAACGCCTTCAATATCATCACCAAGACGATCGGCGTAACCGAACTCGGCGCGTAGTGGAGAATGAAATCCAGATACGTCACATTGGCGAAGTTCCGGCCAGAAAACAGCGCGTAGATCGGCATGAGATACGTGGAGAGCGCGAGCAGTGCGAACAGCGGGTACCAAAGCTGGCAGAAAACGAACTGTAACCTCAATCGCAGCCTCAGCTTGGAGAGATACATGGGCGAGTATTCGAGCAGGATGGTGGTCAGGCTCCTCGACCACTGGAATTCCTGAGTGACGAGGTCGGCGAAAGTCTGTGGGCCATCACCGTGCGCAATGGCGTCGATTGCATGCACGCCGCGCCAGCCCCCCGCGTTGATCAGCATGGAGGTCGAGTGGTCTTCGGCCAGTTCTGGGCCAAGCCCGCCCGCCTGCTTCAATGCGGCGGTGCGCACCGCATAGTGCGAGCCTATGCACAGTGGCGCTCCGACGCTCGTGTAGCCCGACTGCAGCAGGCCGTGCAGCATTCCCTCCACGAACAGTCGGCCGCGGGCCGACCAACTCTCGGCGGCATTGTTGTCGCAAATGCTCGGCGCCGAGACGTAGCCGACAGCGGGATCGGCGAAGGCCGCCAGCATCTCGCGCAGATAGGTCAGCGTCGGCACGTGATCGGCGTCCATCTGGGCGACGAAGTCGTAGCGTTCATAGCCGTAGTGATCATAGAAGAACGCGAGATTGCCTTCCTTGCAACGGGTTCGGCGCGGCCAGGTCTTGCGATGATAGTCTTCCCGGCCTCGCCGCGTCGATATCTGGATGTTTCGCGCCTCGCACCATGCGATCGTCTCCTCGGAAGGGTCTTCGTCGGCAAGCCAGGTGTCGTGGGGATAATCCTGCGCAAGCATCGCCTCGAGCGTGCGCGCAACCACGAAAAACGGTTCGGATGGCGCTTTCGTCACCACCATCGCCACCCTCGAACTCGCAGCGACCGTGTAAAGTTTGGAAGGCTTTTTCGACACAAGCACGAATAACAGGAAATACATAGGCATCAGCGTCAGCCAGGCCAGCACCGTCGTCGCGAAGGCGTATGGCCCGATGTACTCGACATGCTCGGGCCTTAGCCACCAGGACCAGAAGAAGACCAGCGTGACGAACCAGAATGCCAGCGCCAGCCTCAGGATCCATTGCTGAGTGGCAGACAGGACGGGAACCAGAAAAGGGCCCTTCTGCGCCGCCTTGGCCAGAGCCGCCCGAGACCCGCGTTTCGGCCTGGTCTTGCCGCTGATGGTCGCTACGTCCGCGGAAACACTCATGCACGTACCGCCGCCACTCTAAGCGTCAGCCGAAGACGGCCGACAACCTTCAACCCCGGCGCCAGAATCCATCGCAAATTTATTAGAGTCAACTAAATTAATAGTTTCTTAACTATGCTTCTTGGGAACTGGTTAACCTAGCGCCTTTGAAGCGCCGGGCCGATCCGGCGGTCGCGTGCGCCCGACCAGCGCTGGACGGGCAAGCCGGACGTTTTGCGTTGAGGAATTTTCACCGAGAGGGGCTGGTCCCCATGTCTGGATGAGGACAAGCAGCGTTAACCACGTTGCGAGCGCCAAGGTTAAGCAACCGTTAATTGTGCTTGACTCTTGGCCCCGACCGGCTCTTAAATTAGCTAGGGATGATATATCGGGATGTTGACGCGAATTTGTGAGTATCGCGGCGAACTTTCTCTCTGAAGCTCTTCAGTATCGGAGCCTTGAGGGATAATTTTGGGTGGGTCCGTGCCAAGTTCGCACACTCGCCAATGGTCGCTCCGAAATCCCGCAGATTACGCCAATAGAGCCGATGGGTGTTGGATAGGCGTGTCGATCAGGCATCGACGCGCCGGGCGAAGCCTTGGCTTCCGTAGGAAGTCGGGCCTTGGGAGGCAAACAATGAAACGCTCCGCAGCAAATGCGCTTGTAGTCACGCTGGTTTTGGGCGGAAGCGCCGCGTTCCCCACGGCGGGAGGCGCCGGCTCCGTCCCCGTGACGGACCCCGTTCAGACGAGCAGCGCCGCGTCGGCATTCGGCTCGTACGATCCGTATGGCGATTTCACCAATGACAAGACCGCCAGCATCGAGGAACTGTTCCTGCCTTGGGAAGACGTCGATTTATCGACGCTGCCTCTGGCCGATGCCTATGCCCAGCAGCGCGGGCGCTCGCTGTTGATCACGATCGAGCCGTGGACCTGGTCGAAGGACTGGCGCATCACCCCGCCCGAGCTGCGAGACGGCATATTGGGCGGCAGATATGATGCCAATATGCAGGCGATCTGCGGCCTGGTGGGACAGATGAAAAGCCCGGTGACCATTCGCTGGGCGCAGGAAATGGAAGACAAGAACGGTCGCTTCACCTGGGCCAACTGGGCACCGAAGGACTGGATTTCCGCTTACAAGCGCGAAGTCGATGTCTGCCGCAAGGCCGCCCCCACGGCCAAATATATGTGGTCGCCCAAAGGCGATGAAGGCTTGGAAAAATACTACCCTGGTGACGACTATGTCGACGTGATCGGCCTGTCGGTGTTCGGCCTGCAGAAAAAGGACAATGACGAGGCCGGTCACGACCGTACGTTCGCCGAGTTGCTGAAGCCAGGCTATGATCGCGTTGCGGGGTTCAACAAGCCGATCGTGGTGGCGGAACTCGGCTATGTCGGCAAGCAGGACTATGTTTCGAAGTGGCAGGCCGATTCCCGCAAGTCCTATGCGGAGTTCCCGGCGCTGACTTCAGTTGTCTACTTCAACCAGAAGGAAGTGTGGCCGTGGCTGGGGGGCTATGGTCTGCCCGACTGGAGGGTGACCCAGCACGTCCTGCCGTAGACGCGTCGTCCCGATGCGTCCCGACACGATCGGGACGGATCTCCATCTTTCTGTTTGTTTGCCATCCATGCCGAACCAGCGTTTCGGCATGATGGATGAGGCGTGGCGTGAATCAGTCCGTGGAGTAGTTCCGTGAAACGAGTGCTGGGTAATTGTCTTGGAGCGGCATTCGCCTGCTCCGTTCTTGTTCTTGCCTTACAGGTCCCCGCGACAGCCAAGACAGCGGCCAAAATCGCCGAGCAGGCGCAAAAGGGCGCCGTGGTGCCCGACGAAGGCGTCTACCAGATCTATCAGAACCGTTCGTGGATGTGGGGCAATCACGGGGCCGCGTTCTTTGCCGTCAGGCAGCGGCAATTTAACGCCTGGTCGACGGAAAAGGGCCAGCCGGGCTATGGCGACGGGATATGGTTCATCCCCGGCGGCGGCAAGTTGTGCTACCGCGCGCAATGGCACGGCTCCTGGGGCGTGAAGGGCTCAATGACCTGCTTCGAGCATCGCCAGACCGGCAAGGCGATCTACAAGCGCAAGTCGCCTGATGGCGAGTGGTACGTTTTCAGGAGTTCGCATCGGAACCGGTCGGACGAGTCCGCGAAATTGAAATACGGCGACTACGTCACCAGGAAACAGACACGGATCAAGGCAAGGCTTTAGAACCGTCATCCGCGAAAGCCGCCGGGCTGGAGTTGTTCATCGTTCCAGGCGAACGTCGAACTGCTCTTCGTTCTAGCGCAATTCGCCAGGCAAGGCGCTGCGCGCTTTTCCCGGGATAGGTCCACACTTTCCGTGGAATTGCTCTACGCCTTGCGCTCCCAGCGGCGGTCCGCGGCTTGCTGCCAGTAGGTCACGGCGTGGCCGGCGTCCTTCATCGTCTTCCAATGTGCCCGGGCCATCTCGACCTGGGCCGCGTCATGGCCGTCGAACAGGAACACCGCACGCTCATAGCCGGCAAGGTCGGGTGGCGCCGCGCCGTCTACGAGGAACCTGATCTTGGCTTGGTTGGGGTTGCCGTCGCCGGTGGTCAACAGGATTGGTTGTTCACCGGGATAAGCTTCGCGATCGGTCGCGTGCGCCAGGAAGGAATCGTCGCGGAAAGTCCACAGATGCTGGTCGAGCGCGTCGCGCCGCTCCTCGGTGCCGGTCTGCACCACGGCGCGCCAGCCGCGATCGACGCTGCGCTCGAGCAGGCCCGGCAGCGCATCCTCCAGCGTCGATTCGGTCAGATGGTAGAACAGCACATCGGCCATGGATGAACGTCAGCTCTCGTAGTGATCACGCACCAGCCGGTCCAGCAGCCGAACGCCGAAACCCGAACCCCAGGACTGGTTGATCTCGTTCAACGGCGAGCCCATCGCGGTCCCGGCAATATCGAGATGCGCCCAGGGTGTGTCCTTGACGAAGCGCTGCAGGAACTGCGCGGCAATGATCGCGCCGCCATAGCGGCCGCCGATGTTCTTCATGTCGGCATTCTTGGAATCGATCAGCTTGTCGTATTCGGCGCCGAGCGGCATGCGCCACAGCCGTTCCTGCGTTGACTGTCCGGCCGCGGTCAGCCTTTGCGCCAGTTCGTCGTCGTTGGAGAACAGGCCGGCATAATGCAGGCCGAGCGCAACCATGATGGCGCCGGTCAGCGTTGCCAGGTTGACCATGAATTTCGGCTGGAAGCGGTCGTTGCAGTACCACAGCGCGTCGGCCAGAACGAGGCGCCCTTCCGCGTCGGTGTTGAGCACCTCGATGGTCTGTCCGGACATGGAGGTGACGATGTCGCCGGGGCGCTGGGCATGACCATCGACCGCGTTTTCGACAAGACCGATGATGCCGACGACATTGGCCTTGGCTTTGCGCGCGGCAAGCGCATGCATCAACCCGGTCACGGCGGCGGCCCCGCCCATGTCGCCCTTCATGTCCTCCATGCCCGAGGCCGGCTTGATCGAATTGCCGCCGGTGTCGAATGTGACACCCTTGCCGACGAAGGCGACGGGCCTGTCCTTGGGCTTGCCGCCGTTCCACTGCATGACCGCCATGCGGGCGCCCCGGGGCGAGCCTTGCGCGACGCCGAGCAGCGAACCCATGCCGAGCTTCTTCATCTCCTTCTCGGTCAGGATCTCGACGTTGACGCCGAGTGCCTCGAGTTCCTTGGCGCGGGCCGCGAACTCGACAGGTCCCAGCACGTTTGCCGGTTCGTTGACGAGATCGCGCGCCAGAAGCACACCGTCGATCACCGCCTCGGCATCGGCGAAAGCTTTCTTGGCGCCTGCGGGGTCGGCGGTATGGATGGTCACCTTGACCGGCTTTTTCGGATCGGGCTTACCGTTCGCTTGGCCGCCCCCCTGGCCGTCGTCCTTATCCTTCCTGGTCTTGTACTTGTCGAAGGAATAGCTGCGCAAAAGAATGCCCGCCGCGAGGTTCGCGGCATCCTTGCCATCGGGCGAAGCGCCGGCCAGGTCGAGCACCACGGCCACGTCGGTTGCCTTGCGCAGCGATGCCGCAATGGTGCCGCCGAGCTTCAGCCAGGCATATTCGTCGAGCCCCGCGACCTTGCCGGCGCCGATCGCGACCAACCTGTCGAGCGACGTCGTTTCCGGCGCGAGGATTTCGACGATGCCGGCGAGCTTGCCGGTAAACTCGGCGATCGGGAAAGCCCGATCCAGCGTCTTGCCCGGATCGTAAGCCCTGGCCGCATCGCTCAGGCCGCCATTATCCGCCGACAGCACGAAGACCGTGCCCTTCCTGCTCGCCGCCGCCTGGGGCGCGGCGAATTTCGCAAAGGCGATCGACGGTCTCGGGTTCATCATGTCCTGCTTTCGGGGATTGGGCGACTTTGCGCGAAGCGGTTTGAAGTGATCCGCGACATTTGGTCGTTTTCCGGCATTTGGCAAGACTTTGCCAAAATGGCTACCCATACGAGACGTGGAATCGAAGGCGATTCGTCGCGGCACGGCCCCGCTTCATGCCGCAACCTGTTGTTAACCATCGATGTTCGTCCTTTCTTATCCATTGCCGCCGACACTCCGACCCGCTGCGGCACGCGACGTGGGACGGGAACCGGATCGCCTGCCTGATGCAGCCCAACGGAGCCAGTTGTGCGGGCGTCGCCGGACAGCTACCCTTAGCGTGGTGGCATGATGCCGTTCGAGAAAATCGAGTAAAGCCTTCATGAAGGTCATTGAACGCTACATCATGCGGCGCACTTTCGTTGTCTTCATCGCAGCGCTGGTCTGGACGCTGGCCATCGTGTGGACGACGCAGGTGCTGGCCAAGATCAATCTGGTCACGGACAGCGGCCAGTCGGCCTTGACCTTCTTCGAGGTCGCGTCTCTCATTCTCCCTTCCATCGTTCCGATCGTCGTGCCTTTCGCGCTCGTGGTGGCGGTCGCGCAGACACTCAGCGTGATGAATTCGGATTCGGAACTCGCGGTGGTCAATGCATCGGGTGCCTCGCGCTGGACCATCGTGCGGCCGATCATGCTGCTGGCGCTGGCCGCCAGCGTCTTTTCGTTCGCCGTGGACAACGGCATCGACCCCTATGCACGACAGAAGAACCGCGCCCTGGTGGCGGAGTCGCGCGCCGACCTTTTGTCGCTGATCATTCAGGAAGGCACCTTCCGCAAGATCGAGGAAGGACTGTTCCTGCAGATTGGCGAGCGGCTTCCCGACAACCGGCTGGGTGGCATCTTCGTCGCCGATTCCCGTGAGGAAGGCGTCAATCTCGTCTATTATGCCAAGACCGGCAGCATCATCGAGCGGGGCGGCGAAAAGGTGCTGATGATGAACGACGGCGTCATCCATCGCAAGACGCTGACAGGCGACCTCAGTGTCATCCGGTTCACGTCCTATGCCTTTGACATGTCGGCCTTCATGTCGGCGGCCAACCAGGTGACGCTCCTGCCAAAGGACCAGACCACCCAGTACCTGCTCAATCCAAGCCCCAACGACAAGAACTACCAGCAAAGTCCGCAGGAGTACCGGGCGGAGGTCGACCAGCGGTTTTCGGAATGGACATACTCCATGGTTTTCGCACTGATCGCGCTCGCGGTCGCGGGAGACGCGCGTTCGCATCGCGAGGCGCGCGTCAATCCGCTGATCACCGCCATCGCGATATCGCTGTTCGTACGCTGGCTGGGGTTCTTCGCCGCAAGCAAGGCCGACGAGGTCCCGCAATATTCCTATGTGGTCTATGGTATACCGATCGCGGCTTCCGCGGTGGCGATCTGGTTCATTGTGTCGAACCGGACCATGGAACTGCCGGTTGCCTGGGCGGACTGGATGACAAACCTGGCCAGCCGCATCGGTGACGGGTGGAATGCCCTCAAGTCTCGTTTGTCCAGGCGCGACACCTCGGGCCAGGGAGTCGGCTGATGGGCTGGACGCTGGGCCGTTACTTCTTCTTCCGTTACGTGGCGATCACGATCTGGTTCTTCATCGGCCTTCTGGCGCTGGTGTTCCTGATCGATTTCACGGAATTGTCGGGCCGCACCACTGGCCTGCCGGGCTTCACCTATGGGACGGCGATGGCGATTTCAGGCCTTCGAATGCCCATGATCATGCTGCAGACGGTGCCGTTTGTCGGCTTGTTCTCGGCGATGGCGACGCTGGTTTCGCTCAACCGGCGTTACGAACTCGTCATCGCGCGGTCCGCGGGCGTCTCCGCCTGGCAGTTCCTTTTGCCGTGCTGCATCGGCGCATTGCTGTTCGGCGTCGTGTCGGTCGGGATCATCAACCCGCTTGCCGCCCACGCTTTCTCCTTGTCCGAACAGATCGAGACCGAGCTGCGCTCCGGCAAGTCCAATACCGTTTCAGCCGATGCCGCGCCCTGGATTCGCCAGAAAACCAGTTCCGGCGACACGATCATCGGCGCGCGGGCCATCCTCGACCAGGGCCTGGAGATGGCCGACGCCGTGTTTTTCATCCTCGACCAGCAAGGCAACATCGTCGAGCGCAAGGACGCCGCACGGGCCTACCTGCGCGACGGCTATTGGGAATTGCAGGATGTAAAGACGTTCAGGAACGGCACCATCCAGCCCGTCGCGAGCGATCGTGTGCAGACCAATCTGAAGCCGGAATTCGTGCAGGAGCGGCTGGCGCGCCCGGAGACAATTCCCTTCTATGACCTGCCCGGAAAAATCGAGGTTGCCCGTTCCTTCGGCCTCAAGGCAAATGCCTTTGCCATGCAGTTTGATTCGCTGGTGGCGTTGCCGTTCCTGCTCGTCGCCATGACGCTGATTGCGGCAACAGTTTCAATGCGATTTGCGAGGATGGGACAATCGGCAACGATGATTCTGGGTGGCGTCGTTGCCGGGTTTCTGCTTTATGTCGTTTCGGTGCTGGTGAAGGCGTTCGGCGTGGCGGGGTTCGTGCCGACTGCCATAGCCGCCTGGGTGCCGGTCGTGGTAGCTATGTTCTTCGGGGTGACTTTCCTGCTATACAAGGAAGACGGCTAGTGAGGGAGGCGTTTTTGCCCAGCGACAGGCAGGCCCATTTGGCGCGCCTTTATGCGGCGAGCGCCTTGGCGTGCCTGCTTGCCTGCGGCGTCCCGCTGCCGGCCTTCGCGCAGGAGGTCGGCAACTTGGCGACCACCGTTCCATCCGGTTCGCAGATGCTGCTGGCCGCCGACACGCTGGAATACAACAACGACAACCAGACCGTGACCGCCGTCGGCGGCGTGCAGATCGACTATGGCGGCAACCGCCTCGTCGCCCAGAAGGTCGTCTACAACCGCAACACCAAGCGGATGGTTGCCAGTGGCAATGTCGAAATCGTCAACAGCGACGGCACGAAGATCAATTCACAACACATCGACATCACCGACGATTTCGCCGACGGTTTCGTCAACGCGCTGCGCGTTGAAACGGTCGACAAGGCCTATTTCGCCGCCGAAAGCGCCGAACGCATGGGCGGCGTGCTGACCACCTTCCACAATGGTGTCTACACCGCCTGCGAACCGTGCGAGGACAAGCCCGACAAGGCGCCGACATGGCGCGTCAAAGCCAGGAAGATCATCTGGAACGGTGAGAAGAAGACGGTTCGCTTCGAGAACGCGAATTTCGAGTTCTTCGGCTTTCCGCTGGCCTACCTGCCGGCGTTCGAGATCGCGGATCCCACGGTGAAGCGCAAGAGCGGCTTCCTGATCCCCAGCATCGGCTACAACAGCCATCTGGGGTATAGCGTCAAGGTTCCCTATTATTTCGCCCTTTCGCCGACATATGATCTGACGGTGACCGGAAGCGGTTACACCAAGCAGGGCTTCCTCGGCGAAGCCGAATGGCGCCAGCGCTTCAACAACGGCGAATACACATTTAAGGTCGCCGGGATCCAGCAGCAGGATCCGGACGCTTTTCTCGATGCCGCCGGTTTTCCGCCCTCCGGGAACAATGTGAATTCAGGCGCGGCCGGCGATCCGAACAAGTTCCGCGGCATGATGGGCACGCAGGGGCAGTTCGCCATCAACGAACGCTGGAATTTCGGCTGGGACGTGTTGCTGCAGACCGACAAGAACTTCTCGAATACCTACAACATCGCCAAGTACAATTCATACGTCCACCAGTCGTCGGTCTATTTGACCGGTCTGAACGACCGCAACTATTTCGACGTGCGCGCCATGCATTTCGAAGTTCAGGAAAACACGCCGAACGACAATGCCGCCGCGAGAAGTGGCCAGCAGCCCTGGGTGCTGCCCTCGCTTGATTATGCCTATATCCCCGACACATCGGTCGGCGGCGGCCAGTTGTCGCTCAACGTCAACACGCGCGTCATCCGCCGCGAAGATCTCGACGAGGCTTTCAACACGCCATACGACTCTTCTACGCTTGCTCAGCGCGTGCGCGGCATCGAAGGCGAGTCCGGCCGCCTCACCGCCGAGGCCGAGTGGAAACGGAGCTTCGTCACTGATGACGGGCTGGTATTGACACCGCTGCTGGCATTCCAGGGCGACGTTGATTACGTCCGCGCTTCATCAGCTTCGCTTGCGGCCATTCAGGAGATGGCCGCCAACCCTGTGATAAATACCAGCGAAGACATGCGCTCGTCCTTTGCCCGCTACATGGCGACCGCCGGGCTCGAGATGAGCTGGCCGCTGTTGTTCTCGCTGGCCAGCGGGTCGAGCCACGTTGTCGAGCCTATGGCACAGGTGTTCCTGCGTCCGAACGAACAGTATGTCGGCGGCCTCTCCATTCCCAATGAAGACGCGCAGAGCATGGTTTTCGATGCGACCACGCTGTTCGAGCGCGACAAGTTCTCCGGTTATGACCGTATCGAGGGCGGCTCGCGTGCCAATGTCGGGCTGCGCTATTCCGGCTCCTACATCAATGGCTGGGGCACCAATGCCATCTTTGGCCAATCCTATCAGATTGGCGGCGAGAACTCCTTCGCGGCACCCGACCTGGTCAATGTCGGCGCAAATTCAGGCCTTGAGACCACCAAGTCCGACTATGTCGGCCTGTTTGGCATAACCAGCCCCAATGGATTCGCGGCCTCGGTCAGCGGCCGGTTCGACGAACAGAGCTTCGAGATCCGCCGCGCCGAGCTGAAAGCTGCCTACTCCGGCCTGCCGGTGTCGTTGAGCGCCAAGTATGCCTTCATCCAGGCGCAGCCGCTCTACGGTTTCACCACCGACCGTCACGAGGTCACGCTCGGCGCATCCACGCATCTTGCCGAGAACTGGCGCGTGTTCGGGACAGGAACCTACGATTTGCAGGAGGGCCTGCTGGTCAAGGACGGGGTGGGCTTCGCCTACAACGATTCCTGCTTCACCTACCTGATGACGTACGCGCAGTCGCGTGACCTGAACACCAGGGAAGTGACGCAAAGCATCGGATTCAACCTCTCGTTCCGCACCCTCGGCGACTTCGGCTCGTCGAGCAACGGAGTCGACACCATCCAATAGGCGGCGACATCGTTTCGCCGCATAGGGCTGGCACGGATTCGCGCATCCGGAAGGGGACGGAACTGGCGGAGCCGGGAATAGAATTGGGATGCCAAGGATGAGGAAATACCTCTTTTCAGCAGGGTTCGCGTTGCTTGTGGCGGCGACATCCGTGTCAATGACCGTCATGACGCCGCCGGCTTTCGCCAGCGAGATCAAATACGTCGTCAACGACATACCGATCACCACCGGTGATATCGCCCATCGTGCCGCCTTCCTGAAGCTGCAGCGCAAAAAGGGGGATGCTGGCCAGGAAATGATCGACCAGACGCTCCGGCTCGCCGAGGCCAGGCGGCTTGGCATCCGCATCAGCGATGCACAGGTCGAGGCCGCCTATCAGCGCTTTGCCACCAACAACAAGATGCAGCGCGGCCAGCTCGACGGCGTCATGGAAAAATCCGGCGTCGGCAAGGACCATTTCAAGGAGTTCATCCGCGCCCAGATGGCCTGGAACCAGGCCTTGAGCGCGCGCTACCGTTCCGGCGAAGGCGGCAGCGTGACCGAACAGGACGCGGTGCGACGCATGCTCGACAAGGGCGGCGCCAAGCCGAGCGCCATGGAATACATGCTGCAGCAGGTCATCTTCGTCGTGCCGGCGGCCGAACGCAGCGCGACGCTGGCCAAGCGCAAGCGCGAGGCCGACGCCATGCGCGCTCGCTTCAACGGCTGCAACACGACGCGCGAGTTCGCCAAGGGCCTGATCGACGTCACGGTTCGTGATCTCGGCCGGGTTCTGGCGCCGCAACTGCCGCCAGACTGGGCCGAGCAGATCAAAGCGACCAAGGTCGGCGGCGCCACCGTTACGCGCGAGACCGAACGCGGCGTCGAATTCATCGGCATCTGCTCGTCGCGCGAAGTGTCCGACGACAAGACCGCCCAGATGGTGTTCCAGAGCGAAGGCTCCAACGACAAGGCCGCCGACGATCTCAGCAAGAAATATGTCGACGAACTGAAGGCCAAAGCCCGCATCGTCAAGCGCTGACGTGAGTAGCGCGATGACCGCGCTGGCGTTGAGTGTCGGCGACCCATCCGGTATCGGCCCTGAAATAGCCATCGCCGCCTTCCTTGCGCGTGACGCTGTCGGCTTGCCCCCGTTCTATCTGCTGGCCGACCCGGCTGTGGTCACCGCGCGCGCGCGCCGCCTTGGCGTTTTGCTGCCCGTCGAGGAGGTGACGCCGGTGCAGGCGATCGAGGTCTTTGGCCACGCCTTGCCCATCGTTCCGCTGACGGCGCGCTTCATCGACAGCCCCGGCCGGCCGGACCCGGCCAATGCGGCCGGCACCGTCGAAGCGATCGACCGAGCGGTCGCCGCCTGCCTTGCCGGTGAGGCCGCCGCGGTCGTGACCTGCCCGATTGCCAAGAAGCCGCTCTATGATGCGGGCTTCCTTTTTCCCGGCCACACCGAATATCTGGCGCATCTCGCGGCTCGGCACAGCGGCGTCGAGGCGATGCCGGTAATGATGCTGGCAGGCCCCGACCTGCGCACGGTTCCCATCACCATCCACATCGCCCTGGCCGAGGTGCCGAAAGTCCTGAGCACCGAATTGATCGTCGCGACCGCGCGCATCACCGCGGCCGACCTTGCCAGCCGCTTCGGCATCGCCAGGCCGCGGCTCGCCATTGCCGGCCTCAATCCGCATGCCGGCGAAGGCGGCTCCATGGGCACGGAAGACGAGCACATCGTGCGCCCGGCGGTCGACATCCTGCGCGCCGAAGGCATCGATGCTTTCGGCCCCCTGCCCGCCGACACGCTGTTCCATGCCCGGGCGCGGGCGGGCTACGACGTGGCGCTTTGCATGTATCACGATCAGGCCTTGATCCCGGCCAAGGCGCTGGCCTTCGACGAGGCGGTCAACGTCACGCTGGGCCTGCCCTTCATCCGCACCTCGCCCGACCATGGCACCGCCTTCGACATCGCCGGCAAGGGCATTGCGCGGCCCGACAGCCTGATCGCGGCGCTGAAGCTCGCCAGAAAACTCGCCGACACCGACGCAAGGGCGGCGGCCGCATGAGCATCGATGGGCTGCCGCCGCTGCGCGACGTCATCGAGCGTCATGGACTGCAGGCGAAAAAGGCGCTTGGGCAGAACTTCCTGCTCGACCTCAATTTGACAGGCAAGATCGCGCGCAGCGCCGGCGACCTGACAAATGCCACGGTGATCGAGGTCGGGCCCGGGCCCGGAGGGCTGACGAGGGCGCTGCTTTCCAACGGCGCCCGCCGGGTCGTCGCCATAGAGCGCGACGAACGCTGCCTGGCAGCGCTTGCCGAAGTCTCGGCTCATTACCCCGGCCGGCTGGAGGTGATTTCGGGCGACGCGCTGAAGACCGACTTCGCCGCCCTCGCCACGGCGGCTGGAGATAGTAGGCAGGTGCGGATCGTGGCCAATCTGCCCTACAACATCGGCACGGAACTGCTGGTCCGATGGCTGACGGTCACGGACTGGCCGCCCTTTTACGCCTCGATGACATTGATGTTCCAGCGCGAGGTCGCCCAGCGTATCGTCGCAGCGCCCGACAGCGACGCCTATGGCAGGCTGGGTGTGCTCGCTGGCTGGCGCACGCAGGCCAGGATCGCCTTCGACGTGCCGCCTCAGGCCTTCACGCCACCGCCCAAGGTCACCTCTTCGGTGGTGCATCTCGAGCCCCGCGCGACACCCCTGCCCGCCGATGTGAAGAAACTCGCTCGGGTCACGGAAGCCGCCTTCGGCCAACGCCGAAAAATGCTACGGCAGAGCGTGAAAAGCCTCGGCGGCGAGGCCTTGCTCGAACGAGTGGGGATCGACCCGACACGACGCGCCGAAACGCTTAGCGTCGAGGAGTTCGTGCGGCTGACTAATGCGGTGTAGCTCTCTTCTCGCCGCTCACGCAGGGCTATCCGGGAGAAGGAAAAAAGCGGTCAATCCGTCTTCTCGTCCAGCAAGCCCGACACGAAATCGAAAAGACCTGGCCGGCGGTCGCGGCGCAGCCGCTCGGCCACGACGATGCCGCGTACTTCGGCGAAAGCACGGTCTAGATCGTCGTTGACGATGACGAAGTCATATTCCTTCCAGTGCTCGATCTCGTTGCGGGCGTTCTTCAGCCGCGTTTCGATGACTGCTTCCTGATCCTCGGCGCGGCGCTTCAGCCGAGCCTTCAATTCCTTCATCGACGGAGGCAGGATGAAGATCGAGACGATGTCGGCGCGCATCTTCTCCTTGAGTTGCTGGGCGCCCTGCCAGTCGATGTCGAACAGCATGTCGCGTCCCTGCGCCAGCGCCAATTCGGCAGGTTCGCGCGGCGTCGCATAGCAATTGCCATGCACCTCGGCCCATTCGAGCAGCGCGTCGGAATCACGCAGCCGCTCGAATTCGCGCATCGTGCGGAAATGGTAGTGAACGCCCTCGATTTCCGAGCCGCGGCGAGGCCTTGTGGTGACCGAGACTGACAGTTCGAGGCTGGAATCGCTCTCCAGAAGGTTGCGAGCGATCGTCGACTTGCCGGCACCCGATGGTGACGACAGGACGAGCATCAACCCCCGGCGGCGGATGCGGGACCCCAAATCCCTGGCAACCATCGGTTCCTTGGCAACCATCGGCTACTCCAGATTCTGGACCTGTTCGCGAAACTGGTCGACGACCGCCTTCAGTTCCAGTCCGATCGCGGTGACGGCGGCGGCATTCGACTTCGAACACAGCGTATTCGATTCGCGGTTAAATTCCTGTGCCAGAAAATCGAGCTTGCGGCCAACGGCGCCGCCGCCCTCGAGCAAGGCCCGGCCAGACGCGACATGCGTTTTCAGCCGGTCGATCTCCTCGCGAATATCGGCCTTGGTTGCAAGAAACGCCGCCTCCATGTGCAATCGGCTTGCATCCAGATTGGCGGATGCATCCATCAACAGCCTGACCTGCTCGGCGATGCGTTCGCGGATCGCCGCCGTATCGCGCGACGGATCCGCTTCCGCGCGCAGGGTCAGTGTCTCGATGACGTCGATATGACCGGACAAAAGCAGGGCCAATGCGGCACCTTCGCCTTGCCGGGCCTGTTCCAGGCCGTTCAGCGCCACGTCGAGCGCGGCCATGATGGCGGTGTCGAGCGCGGCCCGCGCCTCGTCGGTTTCGATGGTTTCGGGAACGTCGAGCACACCACGCAGCGACAGCAAACCGTCAGCCGTTGCGGGCGCGACGCCGAACTGTTCCTGCAATCGCTTGGCCAGGCCGGCAAGATCCTTCAAAAACACCTCGTTGACCACAGGTTGCGCCTGCGCGCCGGCGGCACGGCCGATGGTCAGCGTCGCCTGGAAGTTGCCGCGCGCGAAACGCTTCTGCAGCGTTTGCCGAAGCACAGGCTCCAACCGCTCGAACCCCTGAGGCAGCCGCAACCGCACCTCGACGCTCTTGCCGTTGACGGATTTGACTTCCCAGGCAATGGAGGTGCCGTCATGCTCGGCGACGGCGCGCGCAAAACCGGTCATGCTCTGCAAATTCATGTCGCCTGCACATCCCTGGCGCCTCACCCCGAAACCGGTTTTCCGGAGGGACGAGTGCGGCTTAACTTAAAATGACCATTCCGCGAATACGTCGAAATTGGACGCCTGGCGTTCCTTCAAATGTCAGGCCGCCGCCTTCCAGGCAACGCTTTTCTTCGCCTTACTGGGCCGCGCCCGCATCACCGCCAGCATCGCCATTGTCGCCATCGATGCCGCTGTCAATGGCAGGCTTCTCGTCAGCTGGCTTCTCGTCAGCTGGCTTGTCGTCAGCAGGCTTGTCGGCACTGCCGCTGGCACCGGCGGCAGCAGCGGCCTTGGCTGCCTCATCGGCGTGCTTCTTCTGCAGCGCGCGATAGCGGGCGACGTTTTCATTATGCTCGTTCAGCGTCGAAGCAAAGACGTGACCGCCCGTGCCGTCGGCGACGAAATAGAGATCGTCGGTCTTCGACGGGTTGGCCACGGCCTCGAGGGCCGCGCGGCCCGGATTGGCGATGGGCGTCGGCGGCAAGCCGCTGATCACATAGGTGTTGTAAGGCGTCTGCTTCTGGATGTCGGACTGATAGATCGGGCGATCCGCCGGCTTGCCCTTGCCGCCAAACAGACCGTAGATGATGGTCGGATCGGACTGCAGGCGCATGCCCTTGGCCAAGCGGTTCAGGAAGACGGCGGCCACGCGCGAGCGTTCGTCGCCCTTGCCGGTTTCCTTCTCGACGATCGAGGCCAGGGTGACAAAGTCCTCGACGCTGGCCAGGGGCAGATCCGGCGCGCGCCGCTGCCACACCTCATCGACCAGTTTCTTCTGATCGGCGAGCAGCTTGTCGACCATCTGCTGACGCGTTGCGCCACGCGTGAAGCGTAGCGTGTCGGTGGCAAGGCTGCCTTCAGGGGGTGTCTTCGCCGGCATATCGCCGCTCAAAGCCGGTTCGTCGGCGATGCGCTGCAAGGCCTGCTCGACCGTCAGCCCCTCGGGAATAGTCAGCGAATACATCACCGACTTGCCGCTCTTCAGCAGTTCCATGATGTCGCGCATGGATGCCCTGGGCTTGATCTCGTACTCACCGGCCTTGAGCGCGGAATCGTTGCCGAAGGCACGCACCCCGAGGCGGAATACGCGGGCGTCGCTGATCAATCCGCGGCGCTCGAGCTGGTCGGCAATGTCCTGGACGCCGGTGCTGGGCTTGACGAGGAAAGTGTCGCCATTGGCGGATGGGCCGGGTTCGGTAAACTCCTGCTTGCCGAAATAGAGGGCCACGCCCGCCGCCAGAACGATCAGCATCACCGCCGAGATGACGAAGTTCATGAACACGACGACCTGGCTGCGCGAAGCACGCGAGCGTTTCGGCGGCGGTGTTCCGGCTTCCGGCCGCAAGGCTTCGCTGGCCGTCTTCGGCACGATCGGCCCGGTGTTCGCCGGCCTTTGCCCGAATTCTCCGTTGCCCGACGGATTAGTGTTCATGTCGCCCTACCGTTCGATCTCTCAACGAATCCCCTGCGGCAGAGTAGGGGCGAATATGGCAAAATTGACGACACGCCAAAGCATTGCCCGGTAACCGGACCGTCAGCCATTATACCGCTGGAAGACGAGCGAGGCGTTGGTGCCACCGAAGCCGAAGGAATTGGACAGTGCCACGTCGATCTGGCGGGCGCGTGGCTTGTTCGGCACCAGGTCGATCGCCGTTTCGCGTTCTGGATTGTCGAGGTTGATGGTCGCCGGTGCGATATTGTCGCGGATGGCGAGGATCGAAAAGATCGCTTCGGCCGCGCCTGCCGCTCCCAGCAAATGGCCGATCGACGACTTGGTCGACGACATCGAAATCTTCGACGCCGCATCGCCGACCAGCCGCTCGACGGCGCCGAGTTCGATCGTATCGGCCATGGTCGAGGTGCCGTGCGCATTGATGTAGTCGACATCGGCCGGCGTAAGCTTTGCCCGGTTCAACGCCGCCGTCATGCAACGGAAAGCACCGTCGCCATCTTCAGCCGGTGCGGTGATGTGGTAGGCGTCGCCGGTCAGGCCGTAGCCGGTCACCTCGGCATAGATCTTGGCGCCGCGCGCCTTGGCATGCTCAAGCTCCTCCAGCACGAGGACGCCGGCGCCCTCGCCCATGACGAAGCCGTCACGGTCGCGGTCGTAGGGCCGCGAGGCCGTTTGCGGGGTATCGTTGCGCTCGGTCGACAGCGCCCGGCATGCGGCGAAGCCGGCGAGCGACAGCCGGGTCACCGGCGATTCGGCGCCGCCAGCCAGCATGATGTCGGCATCGCCGAAGATGATCAGCCGGGCGGCGTCGCCAATGGCGTGCGCGCCGGTCGAGCAAGCGGTGACGACAGCGTGGTTGGGGCCTTTCAACCCGTGCCGGATCGAAACCTGGCCCGACACGAGATTGATGATGTTTCCGGGAATGAAGAACGGGCTGATGCGACGCGGGCCGCGTTCCTTGAGGATGATCGCGTTCTCGGCGATGCCCTCAAGACCGCCGATACCGGAGCCGATCAGCACACCGGTGGCGCAACGCTCCTCCTCGGTTGAAGGCTGCCAGCCGGAATCCTTCAGCGCTTCATCGGCGGCCGCGATCCCGTACAGGATGAAGTCGCCGATCTTGCGAAGTTCCTTCGGCTCAAGAATGGCTTCGGGATTGAGCGTGCCGTTGGAGCCGTCGCCGCGCGGAATGACGTGGGCGATCTTGCAGGCAAGATCGTCCACCTCGAACTCGGTGACGCGCTTGGCAGCGCTGCGGCCGGTCAGCAGTTCCTTCCAGCCGTGCTCGAAGCCCATACCGAACGGCGAAACCAGGCCAAGGCCCGTGACGACGACACGCCTCATCGCAGGTCCTCCCCGGTGACGACTGCGAAAAGCGTCAGGCCGAAGCCTTGTCGATGTACTTCACCGCATCGCCGACCGTCAGGATGGTCTCGGCCGCGTCATCGGGGATCTCGACGCCGAATTCTTCTTCAAACGCCATGACGAGTTCAACCGTGTCGAGGCTGTCAGCGCCCAGATCATCGATGAAGCTCGCCTGCTCCGTCACTTTGTCGGCATCGACGCCAAGGTGCTCGATGACGATCTTTTTGACGCGCTCTGCGGTGTCACTCATTTGGGGCATCCTCGTCTATTGTTTGTCTGTCTTCGTTAGCGGGCGGAATGCCGCTAATCAAGCTGAAAGATGGTCCTGCCGGAAACGCAACGGCCACGGACCGGTTTTTGCCCGAACCGCCGGGTTGCGGGCCGCATTACACGAAAAATAGCCGAGGTCCAAGCCGAAATGGTGGGTTTTCACAGCCCGTCGGCGTTGCTGTCGGGCCTCGCTCAGATCATCGCCATACCGCCATTCACATGTATGGTCTGCCCGGTTACGTAGGCGGCCTCGTTCGAAGCCAGATAAGCAACGGCGGACGCCACTTCGGCACTGGTGCCCATGCGCTTGGTGGGGATCGCCGCCATGATCGCCTCTTTCTGCTTGTCATTGAGCTTGTCGGTCATCGCCGATTCGATGAAGCCCGGCGCGACGCAGTTGACGGTGATGTTGCGGGTGGCGATCTCCTGCGCCAGCGATTTGGACAAGCCGATCATGCCGGCCTTGGAGGCGCAGTAATTCGCCTGGCCGGGATTGCCGGTCACCCCGACCACCGAAGTGATGTTGATGATACGGCCATGGCGGCGGCGCATCATCGGGTGAGTGAGTTCACGGGTCAGCCGGAAAACGGCGGTGAGATTGACCTCCATCACCGTATCCCAGTCGGCGTCCGACATGCGCACGAACAGGCCGTCCTTGGTGATGCCGGCATTGTTGACCAGGATGTCGACGCCCTCGAGATCCGCCTCCGCCTTCTGGCCGAGTGCCTTGACCTCGTCACGGTTCGACAGGTTGGCCGGGAACAGCTTGACCCGGTCGCCCAATTCGGAGGCCAGCGTCTCCAGTTTCTCAACGCGCGTGCCGTGCAGGCCGACGGTCGCGCCTTGCGCATGCAACACCCTGGCGATCGCCTCGCCGATGCCCCCCGATGCGCCGGTGACAAGCGCCTTGCGGCCGGTCAGTTCGAACATCTCTTGTCCTCTTCTCAAATCGTACGGACGGTTATCGATAAACATCACCCCGATGGCCAATCGTTACCACCAGAATGACCAGCCGCTTGTCCTGTACATCGCAGATTACGCGGTAATCCCCAATCCGATATCTCCAAAAAGTCGTCAAAGAAGATGTCGGCGGCGAAGAATTCAAGTCACAGCGCAGCCACAGCCGCCTCGACCTCGGGTGCGGAACCCACGGAGGCGGTGGCGATGTCGCGGTTGATGCGACGAGCCAGTCCTGAAAGCACCTTGCCGGCACCGATCTCGTAAAGCGTGGTGACGCCGTTGGCGCCGAACCATTCCACCGTTTCGCGCCAGCGGACGCGACCGGTCACCTGCTCGACCAGGCGCCCGGCGATCCCGTCGGGATCGGTCAACGGCTGCACCGATACGTTGGACACCACGGGAACGATTGGCGCGGTCTTTGTCACGCCGGCAAGTGCCTCGCGCATGACATTGGCGGCCGGCGTCATCAAGGCGGAATGGAAGGGCGCCGAAACCTGCAGCATCAGCGCCCGTTTGGCACCTTTTTCGGTGCACAGTTTCGCTGCCAGTTCAACCGCCGCCTTCGCGCCTGATATGACCAGTTGGCCGCCGCCATTGTCGTTCGCCACCTGGCAGACGGCCCCCCTGCCAGCCCCCAGGGCGGCCTCAGCACAGGCGGCTTCGACATCGGCCTGCTCCAACCCGATGATCGCCGCCATGGCGCCCTCGCCGGCCGGCACCGCTGCCTGCATGGCGTTGCCGCGGATGCGCAGCAGGCGGGCGGCATCGGCAACGGAAACGAAGCCGGCGGCGGCGAGTGCCGAATATTCGCCCAGCGAATGGCCGGCGACATAAGCGATCTTGTCCTTCAGCGAGAAGCCGCGCGATTCCATCGCCCTGATGGCGGCAAGCGACACCGCCATCAGCGCCGGCTGCGCGTTGGCCGTCAGCGTCAGCGTCTCTTCGGGACCTTCCCAGATCAGCTTCGACAGGTTTTCGCCGAGCGCGTCATCGACTTCCTGGAAAATCCTGCGTGCCTCGGGAAAGGCATCGGCAAGATCCTTGCCCATGCCGACAGCCTGGCTACCCTGTCCCGGAAAGGTGAATGCAACGGCCATGCGAGGGCTCCCCTGACTGGTTTTGCTTGCCTGATACTACGAATTTTCCCTGCCTGTGACGCAAGGCAGGCCGCCAAGTCAAGCCACTTCAGCCCATGCCAATGGGCCTATCCCCGCGCGAGTGCCTGTTCCGAAAGGCTTTTTGGCGATCACACCTGATGAAAACCGCTCACGAATCGTTCGCTGGCTCTTCTTATTTCCGCCACAGGCGCTAGCTTTGCGTGACAATTATATGACAATCGAATGACGTGGGTTGTCTCTGGGCGGGAAGTTGAAGTGGCAAAGAGTTTCAAACGTGCCGGCAACGCGGCGCCGCAGTTCCTGGAAGACGATCCGTCCACCGGCTATCTGCCGGGCCGTAGATGGCCTGTTGTCCGCTACGGGCTGATCAGCCTGGCGATCTCGGCCGTCTTGGTGTTCGCCATCGAACTGATCGTGCGCGGTGATGTCGCCGGCACCGTTTCCTTCTTCCTGCAGCCGTTCAAGCCGGGCTGGACAACCATCGTCGTCTTCGCGCTGGTCCTGATCGGTCTCGACGCGGTGCTCGGCCGCAGTCATCAGAGCCTGATGATCGTCGCGCCGCTGACCTTGTCGCTGGCCTTTGTCGGCCACCAGAAGTCGCATTATCTCGGCGATCCGCTCTACCCGACAGATTTCCTCTACGCCCGCCAGATCTTCGCCCTGCTGCCGCTCTTGGTGCGCGAGCGGCCAATGACGGCGCTGGCCATGGTCGCGGGCATCGTCGCCGGCTTGTCCCTGCTCGTCTATGGCTGGCGGCTATGGCGCCGCAAGGTTCCGGCCCTCAGCCGCAAGGGCCGCCTTGCCCGGCTGACGCTGGCGGTGCCGCTGCTCGCCTTCTTCGTCTCGATCATGGATTACGCCACCTTCTCGTGGACCAGGGACCGGCTGCAGATCATCCCGATCATGTGGGACCAGAAGGAAAACTACGCCTCCAACGGCTTCGCGCTCGCCTTCGCGCTCAACGTGCCGATGGCGCATGTCTCGGCACCGCCGGGCTATTCCGACAAGGCGATCGCGGCGATCGAGCGGCCCGAGGTGACCGCCTCGGTGCCGGCCCAGAAGCCGGACATCATCATCGTCATGAGCGAATCCTTCTGGGATCCAACCAAGCTGCCCGGAGTCACCATCACTCCCGATCCGATGCCCAATGTGCGGGCGCTCCGCTCGGGCTCGATGTTCTCGCCCGAATTCGGCGGCATGACCGCCAACATCGAATTCGAAGCGCTGACCGGCTTTTCCAATGCTTTCCTGCCGGCCGGCAGCATCCCCTACCAGCAATATGTCCGCACCCCGACGCCGTCGATGGCGACCTTCCTGAAGAGCCAAGGCTACAGGGCACGCGCCATCCATCCAGGCACGAACTGGTTCTGGAACCGCGGCGCGGTCTATGCCGATTTCGGTTTCAACGACTTCAAATCGGAAGAGACGCTGCCGCCCATGGAAAAGCGCGGACCGCTGGCATCCGACGCGGCGATGACCGACGAGATCATACGCGAAGCGGACGCCAGCGAGGACCCGGTGTTCTTCTTCGCCGTCAGTCTGCAGAACCACGGCCCCTATGAACCGAACCGTTATTCGAATCCGACCCATTCGGTGCAAGCGCCGATCAGCCAGTGGGCGCGCGACTCGCTGCTCTCCTACGCCGAAGGTTCAGCCGACGCGGACCGCGGCCTTGAACGGCTGATCGAATGGGCCAAGAGGCGCGAGCGGCCCACGATTGTCGCCTTTTTCGGTGACCACCTGCCGCCGCTCGGACCGGTCTATGTCGAGACCGGCTTCCTGAAGGACAACGTCGCGCCGCGCAAGGAACCGACGCCGGAAGCCGCCCTCGAACATCACGCGACACCGCTGATCATCTGGTCGAACCGCTCCGGCCCGGTCGAGAATCTGGGCACGGTCAGCCCCGCGTTCCTGCCCTATCATATCCTCACCGCCGCCGGCATCACCCACCCTTACTACACCGGTTTCCTGGGCGAGATGCGGGAGCGCTATCGCGTCGTCGACCGCAACCTGCTGCTCACGCCGGCCGGGGCGGCCACGCCAGACTGGTCGCGTCAGAAAGAGATTGACCCGGCGATCCGCGACTTCCGGCTGATCCAGTACGACATGATGTTCGGCAAGCGCCATGCCGCGCCCGACTTCTTCCCCGAAACGGTCGACAAGATCGTCGCCCATACGAGTTGAGCCGATCGGCGGGCGCTTAATTTCCCCTGCCGCCCGCCTTCGGAGCAGCCGCTCAGTTCGTCAATTGCAGCTTCGAAAATTTGTTGGCGATCTGCAGAAACACGTTCGGCAGCTTGGCCGGATCATCGATGGCATAATAGTCGCTGGGATTCGAGGCGGAGGCGCTGTAATGGGTGCGGTTGGCGACCGTTGACGGCATGGCTCAACCCTGTGCGACCTGACATTGCGGTTAAGGGCCGGTTGCCGGGAAAATCGCCGGCCTGCCGGGCGCTGCTACCTGGGTTCCTGCGGCCTGCGACATCAGGGATGCCGCTTGGCCTTGCTTTATCAGCGGATTGCTTTATAGACGCCGCCAATCTGCCGGTCCCAGCTGGGGGCTGAACGGAGGGCCGGAGGTTTTTTCGAGAACCTTCGTGTGAAGCCAGAAGCGTTTCCGCCTCCCGTGTCTCCGCTCTCGACCGTCTCGTCATGCTCCTTTCTTCCCCGCGCCTTTCGAGGCACATGCGGGTCAGAGAAGTTGCAGAGGCTTTTGCCGCCGGGAACCGGGAGAGAAACGAAGAAAGGCACCAAGACATAATGGCTCTTTACGAACATGTGTTTCTTGCCCGGCAGGACCTCTCGCAGCAGCAGGTCGATGCGCTTGTCGAACAGTACAAGGGCGTCATCTCAGCGAATGGCGGGTCCGTCGGCCGGGTCGAGAACTGGGGACTGAAGTCCCTCACCTACCGGGTCAACAAGAACCGGAAGGCATACTACACGCTGATGGACCTCACCTGCCCGCCGGCAGCGCTCAACGAGATGGAGCGCCAGATGGGTCTGTCCGAGGACGTGCTGCGCTTCCTGACCATCAAGGTCGAGGCGCATGAGGAAGGCCCTTCGGCCATGATGCAGAAGCGCGAAGAGCGCTCCGAGCGTGGTGGCTTCGGCGATCGCGACCGTGGCGATCGGCCGGCCCGCAGCTTCGGCGACCGCGGCGATCGTGGCCCGCGTTCGTTCGGCGATCGCGAAGGCGGCGACCGTGGTCCGCGCCGTCCACGCGAAGGTTTTGAAGGGGGTGCAGAATAATGGTCGACATCAACCAGATCCCGACCCGGCGCCCTTTCCATCGCCGCCGCAAGACCTGCCCGTTCTCCGGCGCCAACGCCCCGAAGATCGACTACAAGGACGTGCGTCTCTTGCAGCGCTACATTTCCGAGCGCGGCAAGATCGTGCCGTCGCGCATCACCGCCGTCAGCCAGAAGAAGCAGCGCGAGCTCGCCAAGGCGATCAAGCGCGCCCGTTTCCTCGGCCTGCTGCCCTACGTGGTTCGCTAAGTCTTCCGAACGGGCGGTTCGCCGCCCGTTCCTTTCACCGGCCATGACGGGCATGACCGGTTAGCATCAAATCCCGAGTTGAGGTCAAACCTCTAACTGCCGCGACAGGCAGGACAGCGACACCGGCGGCAACGCCTTTTTGCTTCCTGACCTGTTCCAGAGAATTCGGCGTCGGCCTTGTGGACGGACGCCCAACCAAAAGGAACATAATCATGGACGTCATCCTTCTCGAACGCGTCTCCCGCCTCGGCCAGATGGGCGATACCGTCAAGGTCAAGGACGGTTTTGCCCGCAACTTCCTGCTGCCGCAGGGCAAGGCGTTGCGCGCCAACGAAGCCAATAAGAAGAAGTTCGAAGGCCAGCGCGCCCAGCTCGAAGCCCGCAACCTCGAGCGCAAGTCGGAAGCCGCAGAGGTTGCCGAAAAGCTGGACGGCAAGAGCTTCATCGCCGTTCGCTCGGCCGGTGAGACCGGTCAGCTCTACGGTTCGGTGTCGACGCGCGATATCGCCGACCTGCTGACCGCGGAAGGCTTCACGGTCAACCGCAACCAGATCCAGCTCAACCAGCCAATCAAGACCATCGGCGTCACCAATGTGGCAATCGCGCTGCATCCGGAAGTCGAAGTCACCATCACGCTCAACATCGCCCGCACGGCTGACGAAGCCGAGCGCCAGGCCAAGGGCGAGACGCTGACCACCGCCGAAGCCATTTATGGCGACGACATCAACGACAATGCGCGGCCGGAAAACTTCTTCGATCCGAATGCCGAGTTCGAAGGCGGCGAAGAAAACGCCTGATCACATACGCTCCGAGCGCCGGACCAGCGCTCCGATCGTGCTGTCGATTTCCAGTCATTTCTGGACCAATGCCCGGGCCTCTCGCCCGGGCATTTTTGTGCCAAAAGGAACTTTTCGAAACCCTATATATTGATGCAGAGTAGGACAGCCTGTCTGACCGTGAGGGGACACCGGACCATGAATATTCTGTTGAAGCGCGTTCTCGACCGCCTGGTGCGCACGGGCAGTCTCAAGGTAACCGGGCCGAAAGGCACGACGTTCATCTTCGGCGACGGCAGCGGCGAGCCGGTGCACATGCACATCAAGACCAGGCATGCCGAGCGCGCCATCACCTTCGATCCGATGCTGGCGGTGCCTGAATCCTACATGGACGGCGAGCTGGACATTCTCGAAGGCGGCGTTCTCGGACTGATGCGCATTGCCTTCCAGAACATGGGCAGCGGCGGCATCGACGCGACGTGGTCGAAAGCCATCGAGGGCCTGCGCCACGCCTTCCGCCGCCTGCAGCAGATCAACACCACCTCGCGCTCGCGCCGCAACGTGCAGCGCCACTACGATCTGTCGGGCGAGCTTTACCGGCTCTTCCTCGATGAGGACATGCAGTATTCCTGTGCCTATTTCGAGCAGCCGGACATGACGCTCGACGAGGCGCAGGCCGCCAAGAAACGTCACATCGCCGCCAAGCTCAGGCTGAAGGCCGGCCAGACAGTGCTCGACATCGGCTCCGGCTGGGGCGGGCTCGGCCTCTATCTGGCCAAGGCCTTCGATGTCGACGTGCAAGGCGTGACGCTGTCGACGGAACAGCATGGCGTCGCCACCGACCGGGCCCATGCGCAAGGGCTGGAAAATCACGTCCATTTCGAACTGAAGGATTATCGCGAGCTCAACGAACGCTTCGACCGCATTGTCTCGGTCGGCATGTTCGAGCATGTCGGCGTCAACCATTACCGCACCTTCTTCGACAAGGCGGCAACATTGCTGAAGCCTGATGGCGTCATGCTTTTGCACACGATCGGCCGCTCCGGCGTGCCGTGGGCGACCAGCGCCTTCATCCGCAAGTATATTTTCCCGGGCGGCTACATCCCGGCGATGTCCGAGGTGCTGCCGGCGATCGAGAAGTCCGGCCTCGTGGTCACCGACGTCGAAATCCTGCGGCTCCATTATGCCGACACGCTGAAGCATTGGGGCCAGCGCTTCGCAGCCAACCGCGACAAGGCAAAGGCGATCTATGACGAACGCTTCTGCCGCATGTGGGAGTTCTATCTGGCCGCCTCGGAAGCTGCCTTCCGTTGGCAGGACTTGGTGATTTTCCAGTTCCAGATCGCCAAGAAGAACGACACGCTGCCGATGACGCGCGACTATATGGCCAAATGCGAGAAGGCGCTGGAGTTGCGCGACATGGGCCGCCGCGAGGCGGCTCCTGTCGAGAAGTCCGCCAAGCCCGCCCGCCGACGCAAGGTGGCGGAATAGGGACAGCGCTGACGGGACGCATTATTGGCGCTTGCCATTATAGGCTCCTGCCCCGAAAAAGGCCTCGTGATCGTCGCGAGGCCTTTTTTCATGACCTATCTCCTCTACACAGCCGCGGCGCTTGCCGAGATCGCCGGCTGCTTTTCGGTGTGGGCGTGGTGGCGGCTGGAGAAATCGCCGCTCTGGCTGCTGCCTGGCTTTGCCTCTCTGATTGTGTTCGCCTGGCTTCTGGCGTTGGTCGACACCAATGCAGCCGGCCGCGCCTATGCCGCGTATGGCGGTATCTACATCGCTGCCTCGCTCGCCTGGTTGTGGCTGGCCGATGGCGTGCGGCCCGATCGCTGGGACCTTGCCGGCGCGGCGCTCTGCATGGCCGGCGCCTCGATTATCCTGCTTGCACCCAGGGGGGCATAGGCCATGGAGCTGCCGGCCGCTCTTCGACAGGGCGTCGATCGCCTTTTGGAAAAGGTGGCGCTGCCGGACCTGAAGCAGGCGGCGAAAACCCTGTCCGACCGCTACCGCGCCGAATTGCGCGACGGTCGCCTGCATATGGCGCAGGACATGGCGGTCAAGGCCTATCTGACGACGCGCATGCCGGCGACCTACGCCGCGATCCGCGCCAGCCTCGATGCGCTCGCCGAAGCCCGGCCGGATTTCGCACCCACGACGTTGCTCGACGTCGGCGCCGGTCCCGGCACCGTGCTTTGGGCCACCAGTGATCTCTGGCCTGAACTGGAACTGGCCACGCTGCTTGAGGCGAGTGCCGCGGTGCGCAAGGTCGGTGAGACGCTTGCCGCCGATGCGATCACGGCCCGGACCGTCTGGCGGGCCGGCGATGTCACGACGGACATTGCCGACCTCCAATCCGCCGACCTCGTCACATGCGCCTATGTGCTGGACGAGATCGCGCCGGCGTCCCTGCCCAAAATGGTCGACCGGCTATGGCAACTCACCAAGGACACGCTGTTGATCGTCGAGCCGGGCACGCCGGCGGGCTGGCTGCGCATTCTAGCTGTACGCGCACAATTGATCGCGGCCGGCGCGCATGTGCTGGCGCCCTGTCCGCACGAGGCGCCCTGCCCGCTCAACCCGCCGGACTGGTGCCACTTTTCCCGCCGCGTAGCCCGCTCGCGCCTGCACCGCCTGGCCAAAGAGGCGGAAGTACCGTGGGAAGATGAGAAATTCATCTATGTCGCCGCTTCGCGCCAGCCGGCTGCCTTCCGCGCCGCGCGGGTCATCGCGCCGCCGAAACCCGGTTCCGGCAAGGTCGTGCTCAAGCTTTGCGAGCCAAATGGCAGCGCCGGCGAAAGGCTCTTCACCAAACGCGACGGTGACGCGTTCAAGGCGGCGCGGCGGGCGGATTGGGGCGATGCACTGGCGTGAGGATGAAAGAGACACGACAGCCTCGCAATTCGGTGTCGCCAGCGCTCACTTTCCTGTTTTGTTCTCCTGCGAGAAACGCTAAGTTGCCAACTCTCGATTCGAGTCAATTGCGATTCTTTCCACGGAAAAATTTTGGCTGTGAATCGCGAGTACCAAAGCCGCTTCTTCACGGGCTGTTGCAGATAAGTCAGCACTGACTTGTCCAGTTCTGATATCGACAGAAGGGGATCGAAATCGGGGACATCATGGCAGAGGCAGCACGAAAATTCGGCGTGGCAGAGCAACCGCTCTATCGCGAATCGCCCAACAACATCGAGGCCGAGCAGGCGCTGCTTGGCGCTATACTTGTCAACAACGATGCCTTCTACCGGGTGTCCGACTTCCTGAAGTCCGGCCATTTCTACGAACCCCTCCACCGCAAGATCTTCGATGTCGCGGCCGAGCTGATCCGCATGGGCAAGGCGGCGACGCCGATCACGCTGAAGACCTTCCTGCCCGCCGACGAAAAGGTCGGCGACATGACGGTGGCGCAGTATGTGGTGCGGCTGGCGGTGGAAGCCGTCACCGTCGTCAACGCCACCGACTACGGCCGCGCCATTTATGATCTGGCGACGCGCCGGGCGTTGATCACCGTCGGCGAGGACATGGTCAACATCGCTTATGACGCCCCTGTCGACATGTCGCCTTCCGAACAGATCGAGGACGCGGAGCGCCGCCTGTTCGAGCTGGCCGAGACCGGGCGCTATGACGGCGGCTTCGAGAGCTTCACCGACGCGGTCAAGACCGCGGTCGACATGGCCAACGCCGCCTATATGCGTGACGGCGGTCTGTCGGGCCTCGCCACCGGCATGCGCGATCTCGACCGCCGTATGGGCGGCCTGCAGTCGTCCGATCTGATCATCATCGCCGGCCGTCCAGGCATGGGCAAGACATCACTCGCCACCAACATCGCCTTCAACATTGCCGAGATGTATGAGCCGGCGCAGCAGGCCGATGGCTCGTTCAAGGCGGCCAATGGCGGCGTGGTCGGTTTTTTCTCGCTCGAAATGTCGTCCGAACAGCTCGCAACCCGCATCATTTCCGAACAGACGGAAATTTCGTCCTCCAAGATCCGCCGCGGCGAAATCAGCGAAATGGACTTCGAAAAGCTGGTCGCCTGTTCGCAGACCATGCAGAAGATCCCGCTGTTCATCGACCAGACCGGCGGTATTTCCATTGCCCAGTTGTCTGCCCGCGCGCGTCGTCTGAAGCGCCAGCGCGGCCTGGACCTGATCGTCATCGACTATATTCAGCTGATGCAAGGCTCATCCGCCAAGTCTTCGCAGAACCGCGTGCAGGAAATCACCGAGATCACCACCGGCCTGAAGGCGCTGGCCAAGGAACTGGCCGTGCCGATCATCGCGCTGTCGCAGCTGTCGCGTCAGGTCGAAAGCCGCGACGACAAGCGCCCGCAACTCTCCGACCTGCGCGAATCCGGTTCGATCGAGCAGGACGCCGACGTGGTCATCTTCGTCTATCGCGAGGAATATTACCTCAAGAACCGCGAGCCGAAGCTCGGCACCGAGGAATACGTCAAGTGGGAAAACGAGATGAACGAGATGCGCGGCAAGGCCGAGGTGATCGTGGCCAAGCAGCGCCATGGGCCGACGGGCTCTGTCACGCTTGCCTTCCACGGCGAATTCACCCGCTTTTCCGATCTCGCGGAAGAGCACCATATCGCGGAAAGGTTTGAGTAGCCTCTTGCCAGCGATCTCACCAATAGCAACGGGTCTCGGCGCTCTGCGGCGCCCTCCTCTGTCCTGCCGGACATCTCCCCCGCACGGGGGGAGATTGGCTGTCACGCGCGGCGCCCGCCAGCGGGCGGGAAGGTAAAGCGTGGTCAAATCCCGCGTCCAGTTCATCTGCCAGAATTGCGGTTCGGTGCATCAGCGCTGGGCCGGCAAATGCGATGCCTGCGGCGAGTGGAACACGCTGGTCGAGGAAGGCACATCTGGCGGCATCGGCTCGGGCCCTGCCAACACGCGCAACGCCCGCAAGGGCCGCGCGGTGGTGCTGACCACGCTTTCGGGCGATATCGAGGACGCGCCGCGCATCATCTCAGGTATCGGCGAACTCGACCGCGCCACCGGTGGCGGTTTCGTTCGGGGCTCTGCACTTCTGGTCGGCGGCGATCCCGGTATCGGCAAATCGACGCTGCTCACCCAGGCCGCGGCCGCACTTGCCTCCAAGGGCCATCGCATCGTCTATGTCTCGGGCGAAGAGGCAGTTGCCCAGATCAGGCTGCGTGCGCAGAGGCTCGGCGTCGCATCGGCGCCGGTGGAACTCGCGGCCGAGACCAATGTCGAGGATATCCTCGCCACGATCGCCGACGGCAAGCGGCCCGATCTGGTCATCCTCGATTCGATCCAGACACTGTGGACCGACTTGGCCGATTCGGCGCCAGGCACCGTCACACAAGTGCGCGCCGCGGCGCAGGCAATGATCCGCTACGCGAAATCCACGGGTGCCGCGATCGTGCTGGTCGGCCATGTCACCAAGGAAGGCCAGATCGCCGGTCCGCGCGTGGTCGAGCACATGGTCGACGGCGTGCTCTATTTCGAGGGCGAAGGCGGCCACCACTTCCGTATCCTGCGCACGGTGAAGAACCGCTTCGGACCGACCGACGAGATCGGGGTCTTCGAAATGTCGGACAAAGGTCTGCGCGAGGTCTCCAATCCATCCGAGCTTTTCCTTGGCGAACGGCACGCGAAATCACCGGGAGCAGCGGTTTTCGCCGGCATGGAAGGCACCAGGCCGGTTCTGGTCGAAATCCAGGCGCTGGTCGCGGCCTCCTCGCTCGGCACGCCGCGCCGGGCGGTGGTCGGCTGGGACGGCGCGCGGCTGTCGATGATCTTGGCAGTGCTGGAGGCGCATTGCGGTGTGCGTTTCGGGCAGCATGACGTCTACCTCAACGTCGCCGGCGGCTACCGCATCAGCGAGCCGGCGGCCGATCTCGCGGTCGCAGCCGCACTGGTTTCCTCGCTCACTGGTCTTGCCCTCCCCGCCGATTGCGTCTATTTCGGCGAAATCAGCCTTTCGGGCGCGGTGAGGCCGGTTGCGCATGCGCAGCAGCGTCTCAAGGAAGCCGAAAAACTGGGTTTTGGTAGCGCGGTTCTGCCCTTGGGCAGCGAGGAACTTGCTGGGGGGATTGGGGCCGGCGCTTTCCAGCCCACCGAGCTTGCCGACCTCGTGGCGCGCATAGCCGGCTCACGGCGCAGCCGTGCCGACGATGAAGAATGACGCGGCTCGTCGAGTCGTGAACAAGAGATCGGAGTGGGGCCAAAGACATGCCGATTACGCTGCTTGACGGAATTCTCGTCGGCTTCACCCTGGTCTCGGCGATGCTCGCCATGGTTCGCGGCTTTTCGCGCGAGGTGCTTTCGGTCGTCTCCTGGGCGGCGGCGGCGGCGGCGGCCTTCTTCTTCTACAAACCGGTCCTGCCCTACCTGAAGCCCTATATCGACAATGAGAAGATCGCCATGGCGGCGGCCGCAGGCGTGGTCTTCATCATCGCGCTGATCGTCGTCTCGGTCATCACCATGAAGCTTGCCGACTGGATCATCGATTCGCGCATCGGCGCCCTCGACCGCACGCTCGGCTTCCTCTACGGCGCCGCGCGCGGCGTCCTGGTCGTCGCCGTCGCGCTGCTGTTCTTCAACTGGCTGGCCGGCGCCAAGGCCCCGGCCTGGGTCACGGAAGCCAAGTCGCGACCACTGCTGGAACAGATCGGCGCCAAGCTCGAGAGCCTGCTTCCAGAGGACCCGGAAAACGCCATCCTCAAGAAGCTCAATCCGAATCAGCCGGCCACCGAGACGCCCGTCGCGCCCGACGCACCGGCGGCGGATGCACCAGCCGGCGGCGACGACGCCAATGCGCCGGCGCCTGACGACAACGACGCCGGTCCTGCCGACAACACCACCAAGCCGGCGCCAGCGCCGGCGAACTGAGGTCCGAACGGGGCGTCTGGCGATCGATCCATGTGAACGATCGCACGCGGTGCGTTGCTTTCGACGCGCGACCGCCTTATATGGCGATTTTAGCGGAGCTTAAGATGGCAGACGCAGACGACGTGCTTTCCGCCGAGGCTGACGATCATTTCCATGACGAGTGCGGCGTGTTCGGCATCTTTGGCCGGCAGGATGCGGCGGCCATCGTCACACTCGGCCTGCATGCGCTGCAGCATCGAGGTCAGGAAGCGGCCGGCATCGTCTCCTATGACGGCACCCAGTTCCATGTCGAACGCCATGTCGGCCTGATCGGCGACACCTTCACCAAGCAGCGCGTCATCGACAGCCTGCAAGGCAACCGCGCCATCGGCCACACGCGCTACGCGACCACCGGCGGCGCCGGCATGCGCAACATCCAGCCCTTCTTCGCCGAATTGGCCGATGGCGGCTTTGCCGTCGCCCATAACGGCAACCTCACCAACGCCATGACGGTGCAGCGCGCGCTGCAGAAGCAAGGCGCGATCTTCTCCTCCACCTCCGACACCGAGACGCTTTTGCATCTGGTCGCGACCAGCAAGGAGCGCGACCTCAATTCGCGCTTCATCGACGCGGTGCGCCAAGTCGAGGGCGCCTTCTCGCTGGTGGCGATGACGGCCAAGAAGATGATCGGCTGCCGCGATCCGCTCGGCATCCGCCCGCTGGTGCTGGGCGATCTCGACGGCGCCTGGATCCTGGCCTCCGAGACCTGTGCGCTCGACATCATCGGCGCGCGTTTCGTGCGCGACCTGAAGCCCGGCGAGATGGTCGTCGTCACCTCCAAGGGCATTGAGAGCCTGTTCCCGTTCGAACCGCAGAAGACCCGCTTCTGCATCTTCGAATATGTCTATTTCGCCCGACCCGACTCCTCGGTCGAGGGCCGTAACGTCTATGAGGTACGCAAGCGCATCGGCGCGGAACTGGCGCAGGAAAATCCGGTCGACGCCGATATCGTCGTACCGGTGCCGGATTCCGGCACGCCGGCGGCAATCGGCTTCAGCCAGGCGGCGGGCATTCCCTTCGAACTCGGCATCATCCGCAACCACTATGTCGGCCGCACCTTCATCCAGCCTGGCGATTCGATCCGCCATATGGGCGTCAAGCTCAAGCACAACGCCAATCGCCGCATGATCGAGGGCAAGCGCGTGGTGCTGGTCGACGACAGCATCGTGCGCGGCACCACCAGCCAGAAGATCGTGCAGATGGTGCGCGATGCCGGCGCCAAGGAAGTGCACATGCGCATCGCCTCGCCGCCGACCAGCGCATCGTGCTTCTATGGCGTCGACACGCCGGAGAAGTCGAAGCTGCTGGCTTCGCGCATGTCGGTGGAAGAGATGGCCGAGTTCATCCGGGTCGATTCGCTCGGTTTCCTCAGTATCAACGGTCTCTACCGCGCCGTCGGCGAGGCCAGCCGCGACGACGAGCAGCCGCAGTTCTGCGATGCATGCTTCACCGGCCAGTACCCGACCCGCCTGCTCGACTTCGAAGGCCACGACAATGTGCGCACGCTGTCGCTGCTGGCGACAAGCGGGTCGTAGAATTGGCGGATCCTCATCAGCCTTAGCCAGAGTTCCGGAAGCCATCGCATGACCCTCGACCTTACCGGCCGCGTCGCGGTCGTCACCGGCGCCTCGCGCGGCATCGGCTATTTCATCGCCAGGGAATTGGCTGCGGCCGGCGCGCATGTCATCGCGGTTGCCCGCACCGTCGGCGGGCTGGAAGAACTCGACGACCAGATCAAGGCGGCCGGCGGCCAGGCGACATTGGTGCCGCTCGATCTCGCCGACATGGCCGGTATCGACCGGCTGGGCGGCGCCATCCACGAGCGCTGGGGCAAGCTCGACATCCTCGTCGCCAATGCCGGCGTGCTTGGCGTCATCTCGCCGATCGGCCATGTCGAGGCCAAGACCTTCGAAAAGGTGATGACCATCAACGTCACCTCGACCTGGCGGCTGATCCGCTCGGTCGACCCGCTGCTGCGGCTTTCGGATGCCGGCCGGGCGATTATCCTGTCGTCCAACGCGGCGCATTCGGCGCGCGCCTTCTGGGCGCCTTACGCGGCATCGAAGGCGGCGGTGGAGACCATGATGCGCTCCTGGGCGCATGAGACGCAAAATCTGCCGCTGCGCGTCAATGCAGCCGACCCCGGCGCCACCCGCACCGCGATGCGCGCACAAGCCGTGCCCGGTGAGGATCCCGAGACATTGCCGCACCCCTCCGAGACCGCCAAACGCATCGTGCCGCTGGCCAGCCCGGATCTCAAAGAGACCGGCCTGATCTTCCAGGCCAAGCACAACCGCTTCGTCGCCTACCGACAACCGGAATAAAAGCCGGTTCGAAATGGATTAAAACAGCCTTCGGCTACGTTCTTCTGACGTAGGACATTCGAAACCGGAGGACCGACATGCCAAGACTCGCCATCGTTGCCGCCACCGCCCTTGCCGCCGCTCTTGGAGCTACGGTGGGCGTGGCCGTTTCCCAAGATACCAAGATGAGTTTCTTCGTCACCAGCGTCGGCTCCGGCAAGGGGGGCGATCTCGGCGGCCTGAAGGGCGCGGATGCCCATTGCGCGTCGCTGGCGGAAGCCGCCGGCGTCAACGGCAAGACCTGGCACGCATATCTCTCGACCAGCGCGGAGGATGCGCGCGATCGCATCGGCAAGGGTCCCTGGTTCAACGCCAAGGGCGCCAAGATCGCCGATGATGTCGCCTCGCTGCACAGCGACGCCAACGGCATCACCAAGCAGACCGCGCTGAACGAGAAGGGTGAGACGGTCAACGGCCGCGGCGATACGCCCAACCGACACGACATGCTGACCGGCTCCAAGCCCGACGGCACCAGGATCGCCGACCAGACCTGCGGCGACTGGACGATGAGCGGCTCCGAAGGGGCGGCGATGATGGGCCATCACGACCGCACCGGTCTCGACGATTCGGCGGCGGCGAAGTCGTGGAATTCTTCGCATGCCTCGCGTGGCGGCTGCAGCCAGGAGGCGCTGAAAGGCACAGGCGGCGACGGCCTGTTCTATTGCTTTGCGACCGACTGAACCACGGCGGAGGGCAATACCGCAGCTAGGAACCCGACGGATCATCACGCGGCTGTGATCTGAGGGGAGAAGCCGCTGGGCGGTCATGCTTTCGTCATTTCCGAGGAGTTGTTAGGATCGAGCGAATCCCGCAACGAGAGCCCGATCTGGGCAGAACAAGGAAAACTCCATGGCTACGACCGCAGCATTGGTCTGGTATCTGGTAATCGCCGGCCCGCAGGGCGGCATGGTCGTGCTGCCCAGCACCTTCGACAAGCGCGAACAGTGCACCGCCGCCATCACCGAGTATCAGAAGCAGCCGACACCCGCCGGCTGGTCCGTGCAGTGCGTGCCGAGCGCCTCGCCCTTCACCGACGAAGGCGACGCCGAAGAGCCGGCAGCTCAGTAAGCATCAGATATCGCAAGGCCCGCGACCGCTGCCGCGGGCCTTGCGATTCATCACCGCGCGCTCACCGTCAGTTCCGGCTTTTGTTTGATGGTCTGGAACACCACGCAATAGCGCTCGGTCAGCTTCAGCAGCGAATCAATGCGCTCCGGAGGCTCCGCCGTGTCGAGATTGAAATTGAGCCGAATGGCGCGAAAGCCGACCGGCGCATCCTTGGCGACACCAAGCGTGCCGCGAAAATCAAGATCGCCTTCGGCTTCAACGGTAGCGGCGCCGAGCTTGAATTCGAGCGCCGTCGCCACCGCCTTCAGCGTCACCCCGGCGCACGCCACCAGCGCCTCGAGCAGCATGTCGCCGGAGCACAGTTCGAGCCCCGAGCCGCCTGTTGCCGGATGAAGGCCGGCGATTGCCAACGCCCTGCCCGTCTCCACCTTGCAGGCCACCGACTGTTCGTCGATCGAGCCCTTTGCCCTTAGCGTGATCAGTGCTTGCGTGGCGTCGTCGCGGTAGGCCTGCTTCAGCGGCGCCTGCATGGCCTTCAGCTCGGTTGCGTCCATTTTCGTTCCTCCGACAGGCTTTCTGCCTTGATAGCATGGTCCTGCGAGACGTGTGAGGCAATCCAAACATGACGACCCAAGCTGTCAGGAACTGGTTTCGGCGGAAACAACAGCAGTGGGCGCGCCATCGTCTGATCCCTTTGACTTCATCCGCCTCGGCCATAGCTATGCGGGAGTCTTTTCCGCGGAGGTCTCATGCGTTCCAAGCTGAAACTCGTCTCCCTTGTCCTCTTCATGCTTGCCGGTTTCGCGCAGCCTCTCCTGGCCGAAACGGCGGAGCGGCCGGCACCTGCGGGCGGCGTGCTTTCACTGCTGCCGTCACCTGAGATCACCGACCATTCGATCACCATTGGCGGACGCAGCCTGCGGTATCAGGCAAAGGCCGGCACGCTTCCGCTGCTCTCCGGCAAGGGCGAGATCACGGCGGAGATCTTCTATGTTGCCTATACGCTGAAGCCGCGGGAGAGCGTGGCGACGGAAGCACCGCGGCCAATCACCTTCGTGTTCAACGGCGGCCCGGGCGCCGCTTCAGCCTATCTGCATCTCGGCGCGCTCGGACCGCGCGTCGTGGCGACCGGAGCCGGCGGGGAATTCCTCCCCTCGCCGCAAAAGCTCATCGACAATCCCGACAGTTGGCTCGACATGACCGACCTCGTCTTCGTCGACCCGGTGGGAACCGGCTACAGCCGCGAGGCGCCCGGCCAGGATACGCACGACTTCTGGGGCGTCAGCCAGGATGCCAGTTCGATCGGCGCCTTCATCAGGCTCTATCTCGCCCAAAACAGCCGCATGGGATCTCCGCTGTTCCTCGCCGGTGAGAGCTATGGCGGGTTCCGCGCGGCACTGCTTGCCAGGACGCTGCAGGAAGATATCGGCATCAGCCCGAGCGGCATCGTGCTGATCTCGCCGGCGCTGGAATTCACCCTGGTGCAGCCCGACGAATTCGAGCCGCTGCATTGGGCTCTCGAACTACCCTCCCTCGCCGCGGTTCGCCTGCGCAGTGAAGGTGTCAGCGGCGACACTTTGCGGAAAAAGCTCGCCGAGGTCGAGCATTATGCACTTGGCGAGTACCTCAGTGCGCTCACCAGTGGGCTGGAGCAAGGCGGACGGCTGGCGGGTGATCGCGTGGCCGAGATCACCGGCCTGCCTCTCGACCTCGTTCACCGCAACTTCGCCCGCGTCCCGACCTCGCTCTTCGCAAGGGAGTTTGGCCGTGCCGCGGGCAAGGTGCTCAGCCCCTATGACGGCATGATCGCGACGGCGGACATCGCTCCCCAGAGTGCCCGTATCGCTGGCCCCGATCCGGTGCTGGACCGTAGTGTGCCGGCGCTGACCTCGGCCTTTGTCGCTTACGCTCGCGACGAGCTGAACTTTCGCACCGATGTCAGCTACCGCTTGCTGAACGGCGATATCAGCCACAACTGGGACTACGGGACGAGCGCCTCGCGCCAGGGCTATGCCGGCGTGATGGATGACCTGCAACGGGCGCGGTCCTTGAATCCCGCGCTGGGCGTCGTCATCGTCAACGGCTACACCGATCTCGTCACTCCCTATCTGGCGTCGCGTTATCTGGTCAGCCAGATCCCGTCGCTCGCCGGCGCCAGGCCGATCCGCCTCGACGTCGTTGAAGGTGGGCACATGATGTATCTCGAACCGGACGGACGGCGCGCGCTGAAGCAGGCCGCTTCAGAGGTTTACCAGGCAACCCAGTAGCCAACGGGACATCGAGTCTCCGGGCAACCAAGGCCCGGCGCCGATGCAGGACCGGTGGCCGGTGCAGTGATCAAGCTGTCCCAAATGGGACATTGACGGACAAGGTCCCAAAACCGTCTGATCGGGCGAGGTTTCGTCATTCCATTTCCCGGTGGTCCCACAATGTCACATACGCTCTCGACCACACCGAGGCAGGATGGGTTTCGCGCCCCTGGCGAATTCGAGCCTAAATCGGGCTGTTGGCTGATCTGGCCAGAACGGCCGGACACCTGGCGGCTGGGCGCCAAGCCCGCGCAGAGGCTGTTCGCCAATGTCGCTGCGGCGATCGCACAAAGCGAGCCGATGACGGTGGCGGCGTCCAGCCGCCAGTGGCAGAACGCAAGAGCGCGATTGCCCAGCCATGTGCGCGTCGTGGAAATGTCGACCAATGATTCCTGGCTCCGCGACAGTGGCCCCAATTTCGTCGTCAATGATCGAGGCGAAGTGCGCGGCGTCGATTGGATCTTCAACGCTTATGGCGGTTTCGACGGCGGCCTCTACTCGCCTTGGGATCTCGACGACCTCGTGGCGCAAAAGGTCCTCGAGATCGAGAGGATGGACCGTTATCGCGCACCGCTGATCGCCGAGGGCGGCGGACTGCAATGCGACGGCCAAGGCACGCTCATCACGACCGAGCAGTGCCTGCTCAATCGCAACCGTAATGCCCATCTCGGAAAGGCGAAGGTGGAACAACAGCTTGGCGACTATCTCGGCGTCGACAAAATCATCTGGCTGCCGCGCGGTTTTGCTTTCGACGAGACGGATGGCCATGTCGACGACCTCTGCTGCTTCGTTCGTCCAGGCGTTGTGGCGCTGAGCTGGACCGACGAGCGGGACGATCCGCAATATGAGATCGTACGCGAAGCCGAAGAGGTGCTGCGCTCGGCCCGCGACGCGCGTGGCCGTCGCCTGGAGGTTCATCGGCTGCACCATCCCCTGCCGATCGAGATGACGATGGAAGAAAGCGAGAGCGTGGACCGGGTCGATTCGACCTGGGCACGGCCGACCGGCAACCGGATCGCGGCGAGTTACATCAACTATTATCCGGGTAACAGCGTCGTGGTCGTGCCGGAATTCGGCAGCGATTTCGACGGGAGGGCAAAGCAACAGCTGGCCACGCTGTTTCCCGACCACAAGATTGTCGGCATCGAGAACTCCCGCGAAATTCTGCTCGGAGGCGGCAATGTCGCCTGTATTACGTTACCCGTTTATGCGCCCCACCGGCATTGAGCGGCAAGCGTGCCGAAGTGAAATCAGAACGGTGCGCCGCATCGGCCCGCCAGGCAAAAGGAGATACCCATGCGCGCTCTGCTCTTCCCAATCCTGACCGCCGCGCTTGCCTGCGGCATCAGCTTCGGTGTCGCCCGGGCGGACGATGAGAAGGTGGTCAACGTCTACAACTGGTCCGACTACATCGCCCCGGACACGGCTGAGAAATTCGAGAAGGAGACGGGCATCAAGGTCCGTTACGATGTCTATGACGGCAACGAGGTCCTTGAGACGAAACTGCTCACCGGCGGCTCGGGATATGACGTGGTCTATCCCTCGGCCTTTCCGTTCCTGAAGAACCAGGTGAAGGCAGGCGCTTTCCTGCGGCTCGAAAGATCGAAGCTTTCAAACCACTCGAAAATCGATCCGCAAGCCTTGTCGCTGATCGCGGGTGCGGATCCGCAGAACCTGTACGCCGTGCCTTACATGGCCGTCACAGACGGGATCGGCTACAATGTCGCTGCCGTCAAGCAACGGATGCCGGATGCGCCGACAGGTTCCTTCGCCATGGTCTTCGACGTCGACGTCGTCAAGAAATTCTCCGATTGCGGCGTCGCCATGATCGATGCTCCGGCGGAGATCATTCCTATGGCTATGAACTATCTCCACATCGATCCCAGGTCGACCAGTCCGGACGACCTCGCCAAGGTCGAAGAGCTGATGGGCAAGGTGCGGCCCTATATCCGTTACTTCCACTCGTCGAAATACATCAACGACCTGGCGAATGGCGACATCTGTGTCGTGCTGGGCTGGTCGGGCGACATATTGCAGGCCAAGACCCGTGCGGCGGAATCCGCGAAGAAGCTGGAGATTGCATATTCCATTCCAACGGAAGGCACGCTGATAAACTTCGATACGATGGCCGTGCCTAAGGATGCGCCGCATCCGGAGAATGCCCAGGCCTGGATCGATTTCAACTTGCGGCCCGATATCGCAGCGGCCAATTCCAGTTATGTTTCCTATGCCAATGCGATCCCGGAATCCCTGCCGCTGATGGATCAGGCCGTCGCAAAGGATCCCGGCGTTTTCCCGTCCGACGATGTAAAGGCCAAGCTGTTCGTGGTCGAAAACAACGACGCAAAGCTGCTGCGACTGCAAAACCGCATGTGGACACGCGTCGTGACGGGACAGTGAAGCTGGCGAACCGTCAGTTGGGCGAGGCCTTCCAGCCTATGGCCAATAACTCGACCTGGGAGTGCACACCGAGCTTGCGGTAGACCTGCTTGATGTGGTTGCGCACGGTGCCGGGTGAAATCGACAGGTTTCGCGAAATCGTCTTGGAGCTGCCGCCCTCGATCAGGAGCCGCGCGATCTGCCTTTCCCGGGCGCTGAGTTGCGACCCCGCGGCTTCGATTGCGGAACCCTTGTCGCGAAGACGGCACAAATGAAGCAGCCTTTGCAGAATGAGCTTTGTCGCGCTGCTCGCCGCGCCGGCCACAGCCAGATCACGCTCGCCAAAACGCGGTGCGCCTTCCCGGCGAAGAAAGGTTACATAGCCGGCGGTCAGTCCGTCGAGGTTGAACACGCCGGTTATTTCATCGAAGCTGCCGGAGGGCCCGTAGAATTCGCGGTAATACGGCGTGCGCTGGAAATCGCATTGGCTGAGAGCCGACAACGGCAGCAGGAAATCCTGTCTGGTGCTGGCGAACCTCTGGAAGAACGGATCCTGGCGATAGACGCGCGCATCATAGTCGCGGTTCCAGCGATCGGGTCCGGCATCGTCGATGGTCAGGGATGTTATGTCGCGACGATAGAAGCCAACATAGACACGATCCGAGCCAAGCAGCACCCTCGCCGCCGCGCTGAAGCGGGCCGACAAGTCTTCGGGCGTTGCCGCCAAGGCCGCGGCGGCCACGCCACCACTCCAGCGTTCAAGCCGGTCGAGAGAAAAATTCGACTGCATCCGCGCCCAGACTAACGCAAGCCCCGCCAACTTCAAGCTGGCGGGGAACCGCGAGGTCGCCGGTGAGATCAGTCCGGCGGCCGCTTCCGCAGCTCATCGCACCATCGACTGGTTGGACTCACGCCTTGGCCTGCGACCTCACATGGGCGATGTAGCCGCGCACGTCGCTGGCCGGACCAGCATAGGCCTTGCCGAGCTTCTTCTCCATCGCAGCCATGTATTCCTTCGCCCATTTGGGCAGGGCGTAGTCAATGACGGCGAGGAATTCGAGCGTCGCCGCAAGACGGATGTCGGCGATCGACGGGCTCTTGCCGCCGATGAACGGCTTGCCGTCGCGGAAGAAGGAGTGGAAGACCTCGAGCGGCTCGGCAATGGCGGCGACCGCGGCCTTCTGTGCCTCCGATTTCCTGTCTGGGTGGGCGTCGCTGTGACCGACCTCGCCGGCATATTGCGGGAAGCCGAGCGCCGGATAGGTGGCGCGCGCGACATAGGGATAGAGCGTGCCGATCAGATAGAACATAGCGCTGTCTATCATCGCCCGCTTGGCTGGCGCCTTCGGGTAGAATTTCTCCAGCCCATGCTTGTTGGAAAGATATTGCATGATGGCGCAGCTCTCCCACAGCACGCCGCGCGGCAGGCCCTTGTCCTCGATCATCGGCGTCAGGTGGGCCGGATTACGCGCCATGTATTCGGGCGAGCGCGTGTGCCCCCACGCATCGGTCTCCGCATGGTCGAGCCCGGCGGCGCGGGCAAAGACGCGAACGGTCATGTTGTTGACGCTCGGCTTCAGCATGCTGATGGTCAGCGCCGATTTCCTTGCCGGTTTCGCCTTGCCCTTGGCCGCGGTCTTGCCGGCGGCCTTTGGCGCCGTCTTGGTCGCAGCTTTTGCTGCCGCTTTTGCCGCTGGTTTGGCGGCCGGTTTCCCTGCGCTTTTCGCCACTGCTTTTGCCACGTGTTCCTCCCTTGCCTGTTCAGCCTTCAGTATGGATTTTTGGGCGCCCGGTCCGCCGACAATGTCGCGCGCGCGCGTTCCACCAGCGCCTGGATCGCATCAGCCAGATGCACCTCGGCGATGTTGTAATCGCCACGCGTGACGCGAAGCTTATGCGCCTCCATCAGCACATCGGCATGGGTGAAGCCTGCAGGCGGCTCGAAACGATAAGAGGCAAGCTCGATCAGAAGGCCGAGCGGATCCTCGAAATAGATTGAATCCATGAAGCCGCGATCCTTGACGCCACTGTGTTTGATGGCGCGCTCGTCGAGCCGGGCCACCGCCTGCAGGAAAGTGACGCGGGACACCGAAAAGGCGATGTGATGCACGCAGCCCGGGTCGGTCGGGGTGCGGCGCTGCACGGCCGTGCGGGTCTCGTCGGTGAAGATGGTGATCAGCCGGCCGTCGCCCGGATCGAAATAAAGATGGCTTTCGCTCGGCTTGTCGAGATTGGGCTGCTCGAAGATGAAAGGCATGCCCAGCACCCCTTCCCAGAAATCGATCGAGGTCTGGCGACCGGCACCGACCAGCGTGATGTGATGGACGCCTTGCGACTGCAGTTTCTGCATCGGCCTTCTCCCCGCAATATCCGCTCTAGCAGAAGCGGCCCGTCACGCCGCGCCCGCACAAGCTACATCTGGCATGAGCTGAGCGCCAATTCGATGTCCGTCCCCCGGCGTTCTGCGCGCCTGCCTTCGTCTCCGGCTTTATAAGATGATGCTAAACCAATCGACCGTGCCGCGCCAGAAGCCGCATCCGGGACAAGCTGCATTTCGCACCACTGCCGCCTGCCCCAAAAGCAAGCGCGGTGCTGGAGCAGCGCCGTGCGGGATTTCGCCCGTATAGCTGGCAGGTGCGGAGCCGCCGGGGGCTGGGGCCGCCTTCACTCAAGCAGGCGCACGCCTTATGGCCGATATCGCCATTCTCGATACACGCGAAAGGGTCTTCGCCGGAATCCTGCTGACGGGCGCCGCCTATTTGCTGTTTTCGACGCAGGACGCCTCGATCAAACTGCTGGTCACCGGCATGACCGTCTGGCAGATCATGTTCTTCCGCAGCATCACCATTCTTGGCGCCTGCGCGGTGATCGGCGGGCGGCCGCTGTTCGCCGACACGGTGCGCTCGCCGATCGTGCGGCCGATGCTGGTGCGCAGCGCCTTCACGCTCGCCGCCTGGCTCTGTTACTACAATGCCGCCCGCAGCCTGCAACTCGCCGAACTGACCACCGTCTATTACGCGGCTCCGATCATCGTCACCGTGCTATCGGTGGTCTTGCTCGGCGAAAAGGTGCCCGTTCTGCGCTGGCTGGCGGTTCTGATCGGCTTTGCCGGCGTCTTTGTCGCCTGCGATCCCGCCCATCTTGGCCTGTCCGTGCCCGTGTTGCTGGTACTGACGGCGGCCTGCCTTTGGGGCATCGCCATCGTGCTTCTGCGCAAGACGGCGCTTGCCGAGCGCTCGACGATCCAGCTCCTCCTCAACAATTTCTATTTCCTGGTTTTTTCGGCGGTGCCGGCGCTGTCGTGGTGGCATACGCCGGACCCGGCACAATTGCTGCTTCTTGCCAGCGTCGGTGCGCTCGGCGGCCTGGCGCAATATCTTCTCTTCGAGGGCATGAAGCGTACGCCGGCATCGATCCTGGCGCCGCTCGAGTACACCTCGCTGTTGTGGGCGTTCGCGCTCGGCTTCGCGATCTGGGGCGACGTGCCGCGCCGCGAAGTGTTCCTGGGTGCCGCCCTTATCGTCGCCGCCGGCCTGCTGATCGTCGGCGGCGAACATTTCCGCAAGCGGCTTTGACGTGGATGGTCATTACTCCCGACACGACGATGTCAGGACGAGGCAAGGTAGGCTGCCGGCATGACTGAGATCACGGCCACCGCGGAAACCACCGAACGCACGCTGGGTATCCTGCTGGTATCATCCTCGGCGGCTGTATTCGGGCTGACCGGCGTTCTGACCAAGTCGATCCATGCCGATCCGCTGACGATCACCTGCTGGCGCGGCTTTGTCGGCGCGATCCTGATCAGCCTCTACGTATTGTGGCGCCGCCGCCGTGCCGGCAACCGTGAACCGCTGCGGCTTGGCTGGCGCGGCTGGCTGCTGGCCATCGAAGGCGCACTGGCCAGCATCGCCTTCATTTCCGCTTTCAAGTTCACTTTCGTCGCCAATGTCGCGGTCATCTACGCGACGTCGCCCTTCATTGCCGCCGTACTGGCCTGGATGCTCGTGCGCGAGCCTTTCCGGCTGCAGACGATGGTGGCGGCGGCGGTGTCGCTGTGCGGGGTCGCCATCATGGTGTGGTCGGGTTTTGCCACCGGCAATTTGTTCGGCGACGGGCTGGCGCTGCTGATGACGGCCGGCAGCGCGCTGTACATGATCATGGTTCGCGCGTTCCGTGACACGCCCGTTGTGTGGGCCGGCGCGGTTTCGGCCTTCCTGCTGTTCATACTCGGATGGTTCGTCACCGATCCCCTGGCGGTCTCATCAAGGGACGCTATCCTGCTTGCCACCTTCGGCGCGTCCTTCGCACTGGCTTCCATTCTGTGGACGGAAGGCTCGCGGCTGATCCCGGCGCCTGAATCGGGCCTGCTCGGTTCGGCGGAAGTGCCGTTCGCGATCCTATTTGCTTTTCTGTTCCTGGCCGAAATCCCGCCGATGGCCAGCATCGTCGGCGGTGCCATCGTGCTCGGCGCCGTCTTTGCCCATGCCGGCCGCGACTGGCTGAAGGCACGCTCGCGACAGGCGTCTTCAAATATTTCTTAAAAAATTTCGGAAGTCACGGAACCATCACCGTGCCCGGACATTATTAGTGTGACGGGCCACCCCCCCAAGTCCCCCCAAACC